>NZ_JBVIZC010000012.1:0-300342 GCF_055591945.1 Streptomyces sp. NPDC041191
GCATCTTCCGCAAAGCCCGCTGCAGCCCCAACCGGATGACCGCCATCGCCGCAGCCATCCTCACTCTGGAGCGTCAACGCTGAAAAAGCTCACTGCCCGGCGGCTCCACCGGTGGGTGACCGTCCGGCGTCGCCCCCGCAGGGAGGGGCGGCAGCTCAGCGCGCTCGCCCGCGCGGCTTCAGCGGGGTGGTGGGCAGTGCCGGAACAGGCAGGGGGGCGCCGTCGTAGCCGTGCACCTCGCCGAACCACGAGCCGCTCTCCCAGCCGTTCCGCGCCCGCACGATCTCGTCACCGGACCGGGCGACGACGTTCCACCACAGCACGGGTTTACCGTTTTCTCCCAGCTCAGGGGCTTGATCGACCATCCGGGGCCAGCAAGAGGTCAGCAAGGCGCCCGGGAGTAGACAAACATGGCCACCATCAACCTCGTCCGCGGCATGGGAAGCTTCTTCAAGGAGTGCGAGCACACCGGGAGCCGGTGGCCGAGGTGTCCGCACGAGTACAAGATCCGCTACCGCAACGCGGCCGGACAGCAGGCCGAGGAATCCGGCTTCTCCACCCAGGAAAAGGCCAAGGCCCGCCTCGCCGAGGTGTACCAGGCCCGGAAGAACAACCCGCAGAATCAGCGCAAGGCCGAACGCATCCAGAAGTACGGACCGATGCGGTTCGAGCAGTACGTCACCGAGTGGAAGGCCGGCCGGCGCGACCTCAGCGCCGGCTCCCTGCGACACCTCGACTCACCAAGGGTCTTCAGCATCGTCTCTCGAGGGTGAGGACAGCCTTGGTGATTGACGTGAGCCGGTTGGGCCTGATCCGTGCTTTGCGGAAGATCCGCCAGGCCTTGAGACGGGCAAAGGCCCGCTCGACGGGGAAGCAGGGCCAGGCATGTGCTCGTTTGACGGCTACCTGCCTGGTGGTGAGGTCTTGCGAGGTGGCGCTTGAACGGGGCCTGAAAGGTTTCACCGGCGTCGGCGTAGGCATTGTCGGCGAGGACGGGGATCCACAGTCGTCCACAGATGGTGATGATGCGGTGGGTGCGAGCAGCGGTGATGTCGACCGTGCGACCAGGGCGCGGGGGAGTACAAGAGCAACTGGCCCGCGGGGTCGGTGACGGCCTGGATGTTCACGCCGTGCCGCCGAGCCTTGCCTGAGTAGTCCTTTTCATGGTCGCCAACCCGGTCGCACCCGGCGATGGTGCCGTCCACCAGGACCGTACTCGGGGCGAGCTCGGCGCAGTGCCCGAGTCAGCGAGGGTGCTCTCGCGGCGAGGAGTTTGCTCACGCTCTGTACGTAGGTGTGGGCGGTACCTTCGCTGATCCGGAAGCCCGCGGCGAGCTTCGCGTAGGTGGCGTGCTCGCGCAGGTGGACCAGGGCGATGATGGCACGTTGCGAGAGCCGCAGCTTGCACCGACGGTCGCCCTCACGGGTGACGATCAACATCGTGACCCACTCCACGATCGCATGCGGCAGGTCGAGTGCGGCAGGATAGATGACCAACGAGGCCTCCGGTCGCAGCGGTTGAGACGTCAGACATCTCGAACCACTGACCGAAGGCCCCGACTGCCCTCCACCCCTGGCCGTCACCCGATCGGTGACCACTCCCAAAATACTTATTAATGGCTCTCCCTGGCGCCATCAATTTCTGCAGCCAGCACAGCCATCGCGTAGAGGTGAGAGAAGTACTTCGTCGCGTACTCGTCGTCACTTATAGTCGGCAGCACTTCCGCAAGGATCCGGGTACGGGCCGCCAAGACATCGCGACGCCAGTCATCCAAGGGCCCGTCAATGGCCGATGCGATACAACCAGAAACCATTGTATCCATCATCGCCATGCAGTGGCCTCCGGGATCACGAGTGGTAAACCCGGGAGGGAACGGCCAGGGCCCGTACTCGGCGTACAGGCGTGACAGTCTCTCTAGTTTCGTTTCCATCATGCCTTCTATTCTGCCTCATGGGCGCGATGAAATCGAATGGCACCCTAGGACTCGGTTAAGCGTCCCTACCGACTTCAGATCCGCCAGAGACACGGGAGTAAAGCTTTTTGCAGAAGTATCTGACCCGGATATTTTTTCTCTATGAGTGGGGTTTTGAAGGCTGAGCCGTTATGGATTGAGACGTTCACGGGTCTGAGGATGCGACAGTTCGAACGTCCACTGAAGGTCGTGCGGGGACGGTACTGGCGGTGGCCGACCATGGTGCCTGCCGCTCGTGGGCCGGGTCCTACTGGTGGCCGTCTACTACCGCACGAACCTCACCCTGCGGCAGCTCGCTCCGCTGTGCGAAGTCTCGCCGACGACGGCGCGCCGAGTCATCCAGCGGCTGCGTCCGCCGCCGGCGATCGAGCCAGCCACTCGCCCCGACGACGCAGTCGAGCGGCTGTGGATCGTGGACGGAACCACCGCGGACGCGAAGGGCTGGCGGGACTCCGGCCTGACTACCATCTGCGAGGGCGCGACCGTGCTGGGGGACGGTGCGTACATCAACACCAGCCTACTGGTCCCGCACCGCAAACGCTCCAACCGGGCCTTGCTGCCGGGCGAGAAGGAGGACAACGCCGAGCACCGGCGGATGCGGGCCCGTGCCGAGCATGCCTTCGCCCGGATGAAGCGCAACAACATCCTCTGAAGACTGCCGACAGCATGGCAGCGAACTCCACCACGCAGTCCAGGCCGTCGCCCACATACACAACCTCGCCCTCGCCTCATGGCCAGGCCAGGCCAGCACCGAACCCGGCTCTGACCTGCCTGGGACACGACTTCCTGTAACACTTTTTAGGTCGCGAGCCACTTAAGAAATGGCTACTTATACCAGAAGGTCAAGATCTTTCCGTCGGGACTCACCCAACCCCCTGGACCGCCGCCCGGGGCAGTACTCGTGTACTTCTTGGCGTATTGACCCGGTCCCCATTTTTCGCCGACTACGTTGTACCCTCGCCCTCCGGGGTTTGACGCCAGCCACTCCCGCGAGTCCCTCAAGTACTGTTCGGGCGTTTTCCCATAGGGAACGCCGTGCTTTTCGTAGTGCTTCTTGAAGGTCGTTGCGGTATCCGGATGAGTTCCACGATGCCAGTACTCATCAAGTTCCTTCGGGCAAATGGCATTGTGCACCAGGACTGGCGAATTGCCTGCCAGGACGAAATACGTATGAAGTTCCGCGACTGTCAGGTTGTATGCCGGCTGGAGCTTCTTCCAGCGCACCACGTGGGTGATCTCTGCAGAGCGGCCTTCTGCAGTCTGCAGGGTGTCACCAACCGCAAGCTTTCCCGCATCCGTCCAGCGCTGCTCTTTCTTGTTCCAGAAAGGGTGGTGGTCGGTAGCCGAAAGCACGTCCTGCTTGCCGGTTCCGCGGAGGGTGATTCCTGTGAAGTCCCGGTCGTCTGGAGTGTAGATGGTGTCGAGGACCCGGCGGGGGCTCATCTTCCCCGTGGCGGGATCGGCAGACTGCACCAGGTCCCCGGTGCTGACGCGCTCGATGGAAAGGGTTGATCCGTCCGCCATGAGCACACGCGTTCCCGCAGGAAAGCTGTGCTTTGGACTGCATGGATTCTTCCTGAAGAGGTTCCCGATTGTCTCGAAGATCCCACCGATTTCATCACCGTACTTCCCCGACCATCGCATGGCCTTGCCCCCTACGGCAGCCCAGCCTGCGAATGGGATCATGGATGCACAGGAGAGTACGGCATCCTTCCATGCATCTTTTTCGCCTATGCCGTACTTGTCGGCGAGATTGGATTCCACTGTATAGGCAATGCAGTTGGCCGCGTCGGCTGGCTCACCGATAACGGGGACCAAGCCGAGCATATCCAGTTTGAGCTGAATAAAATCTTTGAGGCTCATACCTGGCGGAATATCATTGCCAATGAGGCCCTGGAGCAAGGTGAGCAGTTCAGAAGATCCACCTGCTTCGGCTTCCAGCGTGAGCGCGGTTTCGTGCTCAGCCAGTCTCTTGTTAAGGAGCGCCTGCTGCTCTGCGGTGTAGCGCTCTGTCTGGTAGCGGACGACAGTCGAGCGGTGTTTGACGTAGGCGTCGGCAGCGCTTTGTCCGGCGTTGAGGGCGGACTGGCGTGCTTGTTCGGCTGCTTGGAAGGCGCTTGCGGCGTAACCCTGAGCGGCGCCGTAGCTGGCTTCGGCGGATATGGCCGCGTTCCTAGCCTTACGGGCGCTGCTGGCCGCCTGGGCCTCGGCCTTTCGCGCGGTAGCGGCGGAATTAGCTGCAGAGCGGGCCGAGGCTTCGGCACGGGTGGCAGCTTCTAGGGCTCGGTTGGCATGGTTGGCGGCCTCGTTGGCGTACTCGGTGGCCTTTTGAGCGTGGCCAGTTGCGGTGTCCGCGTGGCCTTGTGCGGTTTCGGCCGCCGCCGCAGCGTCGTAAGCGGACTTGTAGGCCCGGGCAGCGGTTTCGGCAGCCTTGGCGATGATGCCCTGGATCTGCTCAATGTGGGCAACGTTGAGTTGGTCGCGCCGGATGGCCTTGTGCTGGCCTGAGGTGATGAAGGTGATCAGGTGGGTGTCGGGGCTGGCGAGGGCGACTTCGGCCGCTGTCTTGAGTTCGGGGGTCCCGCCTTCGGCGAGTCGGGCTGCTTCGACACGATAATCCTCGAGCCGGGCCTGGTGCTGTCCCTGGGTGAGGAAGGCGTCGAGGGCCTTGGGGTCGGGGTCGTTCAGGGCTGCTTGGGCGGCTTCCTTGACCCCTACTCCGCCAGCTTCGGCGAGGCGGGCGACTTCGATGCGGTTGTCGGGTGCTGCGGCCTGGTACTGGCCGGCCTCGAAGAAGGCATGGGCCTGGGCGGGAGTGCCTGAGAGTGCCTGGGTGGCTGCGATCCGGACGTCTTCGTAGGGAGACTGTTCGGCGAGGACGTTGATAGCTTCTCGTTCGTCCTCCTCCTCGGCCTGCTTCCAACTGGTGCGGGCGTAGGCGATGACGGCGTCGTCATCCCCTGTGAGGGCTGCTTCGGCGGCGGCGCGGCTCCAGGGGCCGCGGATCTGCAGTGCCACCATTGCCATCTTGCGGCCGGCTGCGGCCACGTGGGCAGGGTCGGCGTCCGGGTTGGCAGCCTGGGTGGCGAGGGCGTCGAAGCCTGCCTGGAGATTGAGGGCTTCTGCCTTGGCCCTGGTGATCTCTGCCTTGGTAGCGTCGACGGCTTCCTTGGCGTCGCGGGCTTCGTTGACCAGCAAAGCGGTGCGGGTGGTGATCTCCTGGGCCTCGCCCTTGCGGGTGGTGTCCTGGATTTGCTGCGCCTTGGTGACCGCGGCAGCAGCCGTATGGGCTGCCTGCATTGCTTCGCCGGCGTTGATCTTTGCCTGGTTGGCCGCCGCTTGGGCGTCACCGGCGTGTTCGTTGGCCTTGCGCGCCGCTTCTGCGGCTTTGCGTGCGTGGGAGGCGGAGGAAAACGCGGCGTCGCGAGCTTCGATCGCGGCGTTGACGGCGTCATCGGCATAGCTTTGCGCTGCCAGGGAAGCACGCCGTGCCTCGGCAGCGTGGCGCTGTGCCGCAGCGGCAGCGGCCTTGGCCTGCCCGGCGTGGCCGCCGGCCTGGGCCGCGTGGCCTGCGGCTTCGTTGGCGCTCGCCGCGGCCGCATTCATGTCGTCAATGGCAGCGAGGGACGCGGTCAGCGCCTCTTTTGCGGCTGTGGCGGTCTTCACCATCGCGGTGAGGGTGTTGGCGATCTTCTCCGCATCCGTGGCAGTCTGCAGAGCGTCAGCGGCTGCCTGCTCGTTGACCTTGCCTGACGCTGCTGCTGCCCAGGCGTTACTGGCGGCCTGAGAGGCGCGCTGGGCTGCGGCGGAAGCATTGGCGGCGGCGATGATTGCTGTTTGTGCGGCAGCATTGGCGGCGCGAGCTGCCGAGATGGCGCTCTTCGCGGCCTCAGCCGCACGGCGGGAGGACTCGGCCGCACGGCGGGCTGCGTCCTCGGCCTTGTCGGCGTCGTTCTTCGCCAGGCGGGTTTCGTTGGCGGCGATGGCCGCTTCCGTCTTCGCCAGACTGGCGGCGGTCTTGGCCTTCTTAGCCTGCTCTTCGGCGTTCGACTTGGCTTTGTCGGCTGCTTTGGCAGCGTCGGTGGTCTGTTTGGCCAGGTCGCTAACGCTGGCGTATTCCTTGTCCTGGGCGCGGGCGATGTGCTGCCCGTAGGCGAGGAAATCGCGTATCTCGCCGATACCCGCGCTCAGCGCGGCAGCAGCAGCCCGCTTGGTAGCGGGACCTCCGGTCATCTCGATCTGTGTGACGCGGACCCGGGCGTCGTCGTCCCGCTGCTTGTGCTGGCCTTCGTTCAGGAAGGCGCGGACATCGTCGATGGTTCCGTTCATCGCCGCGTCGCCAGCCTCGCGGACGCCGGCCCCACCGGCTTCGGTGGCGCGTGCTGCGGCCACCCGCTGGTCGTCCTCCAGGGGCCGCCGCCAGCCGTCCTTCATGAACGTGGCTAGGTCTTGCGGGGTCCCTCTAAGGGCATTGGCCGCGGCCTCGCTCACTCCGGGTCCCGCCTCGGTGACGAGCGTGAGGGCAGCTTCTCTCAGGTCAAGGTCTTCCGCTGCTTTTTGGCCCTCGCTCAGGTACTGCCCGATCTGCTCGTCGGTGCCCGTGAGGGCTGCCTCGGCCGAGGCTCTGGTTGCCGGGCCTCCCAGCTTCCAGGACTGCAGCACCCGTCCGCGGTCGGAGAGCGGCGGGGTGGAGGGGTCTTCAGCACCGGCCGGGGCCGCTGAGATGAGTGTGGCCAAAAGAGTCAGGGGCAGCAGGCCCCGGGCTGATCTTCCAACCAGTCGCCATCCGCTTCCTTGAAGCCGGTGGCCTATACGTTGACGCACTGTCTTGGATTCCCTCGATGGTCTGGGTGTCCTAGGGGCCCGTGTGGGCTCCTAGGAGCAGTAAGCGGCTCGTTTCACAACGGATGCATGTCAAGCCAGCCTGCCGCCTTCTGTGATTCGGCATCTCTAGGTTGAAGGCGGCAGACCTGATCCAGGTCCTCAAACCCGGCATGGCCTCATCATGATCCACACAGCAGATCCATGCGAAGCGCACAGGGTTGTACACCTGCAGCCAGTAGTTACCCCATCGTGACCTGCGGCTTTGCCAGTTTGGCCCCAAGCATTATTGATGCGCCCGCAAGCCGATCTTGGGGCTATATTGCTCGGTGGCCCCCAGGCGATCACGCCTGCCGTGTCCCGTGGCCGGTCACTCTTTTGCTCCTGAACCTCCTGCACCCGCAGGAGATCCGTCCTGGAAAGCGAAAACAGCAGTGCGTATACGCAGAACGATGCCTGTGACGGCTGTCGTGGTAGCCGTCACCATGGGGATTCCCACCCCGCTGGCCGCTGCAGTCGGCGAGACACCGGCCGACACCAGCCCCCCGACCACAGTCGAGGACGGCTCCTACCCCAACCGAGCCGACATTCTCGCGCTGACCGGCGCGGACCTGATCTCCGGCGACGGCAACATCACCTTCATCCCCTGTTCAGAACCCCACCAGATCAAGGTCTGGGCGCGGAACTTGCCGACCGACGAGTCACGGATCTGCTTCACGGCCGCCAACACCGGCGTCCTGAACGTCAGCATCCCTCGCGCCTACCGGATCGAGACCGACGATCGGGACATCAAGGCCAGCGTCTCCATAGACGGCACTACCGAGAACCTGATCATCGCCCGGGACACCTCGAAGGGTTTCGGCGAAGCCGACCCTGCCGACCCCCAACAGGCTGTCCTTCTGAAGCTGCAGGTCACCGGCACCAGCACCCCGGTCACCCCGCCGCCCACCGAAAACAATCCCTACGCGTTCGTCGGAAAGCTCCGCATCGGAGAGACTGGCGCTTGCACCGCAGTCCTCGTCGCCCCCCAGTGGGCCCTGACCGGAGCCAGTTGCTTCACCGCCGCCGGCATCCCCACGAGCGGCAAGCCCACTGTCGCCACCACCATCACCGTCGGCCGCACCGACCTGAACCAGACCGCTACCGGTGCCACCCGGACCGCGGCACAACTCATCCCGCACTCCAGCCGCGACCTGGTCCTGGTGAAGCTCAATGCCGGCGTGGCCGGCGTGAAGCCGGTAACCCTGGCTTCCAACCCCGTGACCACCGACCAAAGCGTCCAGGTGGCCGGTTTCGGCCGCACAAAGACCGAATGGGTTCCCAGCAAGCTGCACACCGCCTCGTTCACCGCCTCTGGTGACACCTCGGCAGACGTGACCCTGATCGCCACCGATGAGGCCGTCATCTGCCAGGGCGACGCCGGCGGACCCGTCCTGCGCACCAACGGCACCACGACAGAGCTGGTCGCCGTGACCAGCAGGTCCTGGCAGGGCGGCTGTCTAGGTACCGACCGCGCCGAGACCCGGACAGGAGCTGTCGCCACTCGCACCGACGATGTGAAGTCCTGGATCACAAGTACGACGTTCGCGCGTCCGGGCGACATGAACGGTGACAACAAGCCCGACTTGGTAGCGACCGACAACGACGGCAAGCTGTGGCTGTACCCCGGCACCGGCACCGGCGCACTCGGCACCAGGATCATGATCGGCACCGGCTCCTGGGGTGGCACCTCTGTGACTCACCGCGGTGACTGGACCGGTGACGGCATGGAGGACATCGTCGCCGTCGTCGGCGGGGAACTGCGCGTCTACCCCAACCGCGGTGATGGCACTCTCGGCGCCTCGGTCAAGATCGGCACCATGCCCGCTGCCGCCCGGATCGTCAGCGTGGGGGACATCAACCTCGACGAACAGCCCGACCTCGTCGCCGCCTATGACGACAAGCTGTACCGCTACATGGGCACCAGCGCTCCCACGCCGGCCGTCTCCGCCCCCGTCATGATCGGCACCGGGAGCTGGAATCCGATGACCATCACTGCCCCCGGTGACGCCGACAAGGACGGTCGGGTCGACCTGTTGGTCCGCGATACCCGTGACGGTGCCTTGCGCCTCTACCGCGGGCAGGCCAACGGAACCTTTGGCAACTGGTCCCAGTACGGAAGCGGATACACCACGGCCTTCCGGCCCCTGATCGCCGGCGCTGCCGACGCCAACCAGGACGGCGTCGCCGACATGTGGACCACCGCCGGTGACGGCACCCTGAAGTTCTACAAGGGCTCCACCTCCGTCAACGGCCCCGTCGACGGCCCGAGCATCGAGGTCGGCACCGGCAGCTGGAACACCATCCAGGCCATCAGCTGACAAACCCGCCATTCTTCAATTGCATGCAGGTCGGCGGCGGTCAGGAGCCTTGCGTCGAGCCCTCGCCTGTTGAGGTTCGCCCACAGTTCCTGGCCGCCCCGATCAGAGGTGCTGTCAAATCGCGGATGTTGCCGGGGGACCAGCCTGTGTCCTACATCCTGGACTCACCGGTGCACGGGGCAAAGGCAAATAGGAGCTGCTCGGTTTCTTTGTGCGGTGCTTGACGTCCCCTCCAGTGGCAGCAAAGCCGGAGTACACCGAGCGGTAAGGGAGAGCATCGAACCCAGGAGAGGAGCGGGTCTGTGATGCTGTTGGATGCCGACGGCGTACGTTCCGCTGTCAGCGGTGCAGACCAGCCCCGGCCCGTCGCCTCAATGACGCCGGTGGAAGGGCCGGTGGTCCCGGACACTCGTACCGGTCTGATCGCTTGCCCAACGGAAGCTCACCTCCCGCACTGCGGACGACGGTGGGAAGTCCAAGAGACTGCCCAGCAGGAACCCCATCATGTCTCCTGCTCCTCGGGCAGGACCCATCTGCCGACTGCGGCATGGAGGTACGGTGTGGATCTTTCCTGAACACCCTGGGGAACCGATGAGCTTTTTCAGCGTTGCTGCTCCAGGGTGAGGACGGCTTTGACGATTGGTGTCATGCGGTTCGGGCTGCAGTGGGCTCTGCGGAAGATCCGAGAGGGCTTCAGGCGGGCGACACCTCGTTCGACCGGTGCCCGTGCCGCGACCAGGGCCCGGTTGACGGTCTTCTCGGTGGAGCTGAGGTCTTGCAAGGGTCTGCGTTTGATGCCCGCGGTCAGCCAAGGGCCGCCGCCTTGGTAGGCAAGATCCGTCAGGATGGGAACGCCCTGGCGCTCGCAGATCCGGATGCTCCGGTGAGCGCGGGCGGCAGTCAGGTCATGGAGGCGGCCGGGCAGGACGGGCGAGAGCCACAGCAGCCAGCCGCCGGGGTCGGTGACCACCTGCACGTTCACACTATGGCGCCGGCGCTTATGGGAATAGGCGGCATGGCCGTCACCGACCCGGTCGCATTCGGCGATAGTGCCGTCGAGCAGGACGAAGTGGGTTCGTATTCGCGCAGTGTCTTCAGCAGGCCCGGCGCACGCTCGGCGAGCAGGTCCACGACTGCGTTCGTGTAGGCGTGGGCGGTGGACTCGCTAATCCCGAAGTCGACGGCGATCCTCGCGAAAGTGGTGTACTCGCGCAGGTACACCAGTGCCACCATCGCGCGCTGGGGCGGACGGAGCTTGCAACGACGGTCACCCTCACGGGTGATGATCAGCATGGTGACCCACTGAACCTCTTTCATCCTGAATAGTTGCAGGTCAGTAGCGTGTGGACGGCTTGGACGATGGTGCTGATGCGTCGGGTGGAGCATCGGGCTCGCCGTAGCAGTCTCCAGGCTTTCAACTGGGCGAAGGCGCGTTCTCCGGGGGGCTCTGAGTCGGGCGTGGTCGCGGTTGAACTGCTGGTAGCGCTCGGGCTGTTTGCGGTGGTGGTAGTAGGGGGTGCGGACGGTGGCGCCGGCGCCCTGGTAGGCGCGGTCGGCGAGGACGAGGATTTGCCGGGTGAGGCAGGCCTGGACGATGCCGTGGGCCCGGGCCGCGGTCAGGTCGTGGGTCCGGCCCGGCGTCGCGCGGGAGAACCAGAGTGGTGTGCCATCGGGCCGGACAATGACCTGCACGTTCATGCCGTGCTTGCGGTGTTTCATCGAGTAGTACGGCTCGTCCGCACCGATCCGGTCGATGGGGATCAGGGTGCCGTCAACGATGACGTGGTCGCCTTCACCGAGGCCGGTGAGGGCTTCATGGAGACCGGGCGCCCAGCCGGCCAGGACGTCCAGGGTCTCGTCGACACACCGCCAGGCGGTGGCCTGCGATATCCCGAAACCTGCTCCGAGCTGCGAGAACGTCTCGTTCTTACGGAGATGGACGAGGGCCAGCAGTGCCTGCTTGAAGCAGTCGAGCTTGCGCCGGCGTGTGTTGCGGGCCCGGCGGTGCTCGTGCAGCAGCCAGGCGACATGCTCGACCAGCTCGTAGGGGACGTCGAGCGTGGCAGGATACGGAACCAACAGGGTCCCTTCGGTCGCCGGTGTGATGAGTGAGATCACCACGCCAACGACGAGGGGCCCTGCCTCGTCACCACACCCGCTGACCAGCCCATTTCACCCTCCAGCACAGGATGAAAGGGGCTCAGTAACGTGTGAATGGCTTGGATGATGGTGCTGATACGGCGGGTGGAACATCTGGCTCGGGGGAGTAGTCGCCAGGACTTCAGCTGCGCGAAGGCGCGTTCGCCGGGGGCTCGGAGTCTGGCGTGGTCGTAGTTGAACTCCTGGTATTGCGGAGGCTGTCCGCGGTGGTGTCAGTACGGGGTGCGGAAGGCGGCGCAGGCACCCTGGTAGGCGCGTCCGAGAGGACGAGGATCTGTCGGGTGAGGCAGGCCCGGACAACGGCTGTGGGCCCGGGCCGCGGTCAGACCATGGGTGCGTCCGGGTGTCGCGCGTAAGAACCACAGCGGTGTGCCGTCGGGCCGGGCAATGACCTGAACGTTCATCCCGTGTTTGCAGTGCTTCATCGGACAGTACGGCTCGTCCACACGGATGCGGTCGATGGGGATCAGAGTGCCGTCGACGATGACGTAGTCGCCTTCACCGAGGTCGACGAGCGCTTCGTAGAGACCGGGCGCCCAGCAGGCCAGGATGTTCAGGGTCTCGTCGACGTAGCGCCAGGCGGTGGCCTGCGATATCCCGAAACCCGCTCCGAGCTGCGGGAACGTCTCGTTCTTCCGCAGATGGACCAGCGTGAGGAGAGCCTGTTGGAAGAAGCCGAGCTTGCGCCATCGGGTGTTCCGAGCCTGACGGTGCTCGTGGAGCAGCCAGGACACATGTTCAACCAGCTCATACGGGGCATCGAGCATGGCAGGATACGGAAACCCTCAGGGCCCTTTCGGTCGCCGGTGTGACGAGTGGAATCACCACGCCGACGACGAGGGGCCCTGTCTCGTCACCACACCTGCCGACCAGCCCTTTTCACCCTCCAGCACAGGATGAAAGAGGTTCAATGAGGCCGTCACACACGGAACTAACGAAAAGATCAGTAACGATCGACACTGCCCCGGAGCGCAGGCCAGGCATGCCGGATCGCCCGCACCACCATCGAACGAAGGAGAGCCGACTCCCGCACGACACGCCTGACGCGCCGTCAGGAAAGTCGGCAAAAGGTCAGCATCGATCCGGTCGAACCTTGTCACGAACATCCGAAGACGCGACTCGCCGCCCTCCCCCCGGACCCGGCGGACGCCCGCCCCCGAACCCAGGCCAGGCCAGGCCAGGCAGCGGATCGGAGGTCCCGGCACGGCGGCCACCGGTGACCGCACCGCCGCCCCATCCCCGCATTTCCCCAGGTCAGTGCGCTCGCCCGCGCGGCTTCAGCGGGGTGGTGGGCAGGGCCGGGGCGGGCAGGGGGGCGCCGTCGTAGCCGTGCACCTCGCCGAACCGCGAGCCCTTCTCCCAGTCGTTGCGCGCCTGCGCGATCTCCTCACCGGATCGGGCGACGAAGTTCCACCACATGACGATCTCCTCCCCGAACGGCGGGCCGCCCAGCAGGACCGCGCGGGCGGGGGTGTCCGAGAGGTTGGCCAGGGTCAGCGCGTCGGTTCCGGGGGCCGCGTAGCCCAGTTCGGCGGGGCTCAGGAGCGTTTCGGCGAGGCGGACCTCCCCCTGGTCGACGAGCAGGCCGTGTTCGAAGGCGGGGTCCACGGGGAGGACGACGGACGCGCCCGGGTCGAGGACGAGTTCGGCGCCGAGGAGGGGGGTGAAGGTCCGCACCGGGGAGGTCTCGCCGGCCAGCGAGCCGAGGAAGACCCTGAGGTCCGCCCCGTCCAGGCGGACGGTCCCGGGGACGTGGTGCTGGAAGTCCCGGGCGGTGTTCCGGTGCTCCGCCGGGAGGGCCACCCACAGCTGCACGCCGTGCAGAAGCGTGGTGCGGGCGGTGGAGACCTCCGAGTGGCTGATGCCGTGGCCGCTCGTCATGAGGTTCAGTTCGCCGGGGCGCACGAGCGCGTGGCTGCCCAGGCTGTCGCGGTGTTCGATCTCGCCGCTGAACAGCCAGCTCACGGTCTGCAGGCCCGTGTGCGGGTGCGGGGCCACGTCCATGCCGCCGGACTCCGCGACGTCGTCGGGGCCGTAGTGGTCGGCGAAGCACCAGGCTCCGATGAGGGTCCGGGAGCGCTGCGGGAGCGTACGCCGTACGGTCATCGCCCGGGGGCCGCCCAGCGGGACGTCCCGCGCGGACAGCACCTCGACCTTCACCTGACTCATTCGCGACCCTTCCGAAAGCATGTAGTTCTATTTTAAACAACTAGGAATCATGATAGCCCTCGCGCCCGTACCGCGCGCGGCGCCCGCCACCGGGTGACGCTCCCGGGCAAGCATCCCGTACGCGGGACCCGCCGGAGGCGCCGGGCGCCTCGTACCGGTGCGCGTCCGTCACCCGCGGTGGCCGCCGCGGGTGGGCCCGGCCGCCCGGTCGATCGCCGCCCCGACGGCGGTGACGCGGTCGGCCAGCAGGCCGAGCGCGGCGACCGCGCGGGCGAGGGGGTCGTCCCCGGAGCCGCCGAGCGCGCGGGCCCGGGTGTACGCGGCGGTCACCTCGGCCCAGCGCGCGGCCTGTTCCGGGGTGAGGGTGCCGCGCAGTTCGGCGAGGCGGAGGAGGTTCGCCTCGGCCTCGGTGGTGAGGGTGCGGGCCTCGGCGGTGTAGTGGTCGTCGATCACGGCGGCGAGTTCGGCGTCGTTCATGGCGGGCGAGATCCGGGCCGCGATCCTGTTCATGGTGCGGTACGAGCCCTGGAGCCGGAACGGCGGCGCCGTGCGGGACGCGTCGGACCGGGCGGCGGAGGCGATGTACTCCTCGTTGACGGCGAGGACCGTCTCGCGGACCGTGAGGAGCCGCCCGAGGACCGCGAGGATCCGCTCCAGCTCGGCCGGGGCGTACGGGTGGGCGAGCCGGTCCCGGCGGGCGGCCGGGTCCCCGGCCGCGAGGCGCACCAGCAGTTCCAGGTCGGCGCGGTCACGGCCGGCGAGCGGGGCGAGGACCGGGTGGGAGGTGAGGGCGTTCTCCACGAAGCTGAACGCGAAGGCGTCCTCCTTCCCGGCGAGCACGTCGCCGAGGTTCCACACGTCGGCCCGGTTGGCGAGCATGTCCGGCACGCGGAAGGCGTCCCCGGACCCGGTGTACGGGTTGCCGGCCATGCAGACGGCGAAGCGCTTGCCGCGCAGGTCGTGTCCGTTCAGGGTGCGGGTGGCGTCGCAGAGCGGGATGAACTTCTCCAGGAACTCCGGCGAGGTGTGCTGGATGTCGTCCACGTACAGCAGGACGTTGTGGGCGGCGGTCAGCGCGAAGTCGATCTTCTCCAGCTCCCGGCGGGCGGTGGCGTCGGGCGCCTCGGCGGGGTCGAGCGAGGTCGTCCGCCGCCCCAGGGCCGGTCCGTCGGCCTTGACGAGGAGCAGGCCGAGGCGGTCCGCGACGTACTCGATCAGGGTGGTCTTGCCGTAGCCGGGCGGGGAGAGGAGGAGCAGCAGACCGTGGGAGCCGCCGTGCCCGGCGTCCCCGGCGGTGCCGAGCTGCCCGGCGAGGTTGTCGCCGAGGAGCGGCAGGTAGACCTCGTCCACGAGCCGGTTGCGGACGAAGGAGGACATGACCCGGGGGCGGTACTCGTCCACGCGGAGCCGCGCGCGTTCGGCCGCCACCAGCTCCGCCGCGCGCTTCCGGTGGGCGCGGAAGGCGGGCACCTCGACGGTGGCGAACTCCCGTGTCCTGGTGAGGAACTCGTCGAGCCGCACGTCGAGCGCGCGGTCGCGGACGCGGGGGTGGGTGCCCAGGAGCCCGGTGACCGTCGCGGTGACGGGGGCGGTGGCCCCGTACCGGTCGAGCCCGGGGCAGAGTTCGACGGCGACGGCCTCGGCGAGCACTCCCCCGTCGGGCCTCCCCCCGGCGGCCGACGCGTAGGAGGTGAGCCACGCCTCGACCAGCCGGCGCCGCGCGCCCGGGTCCGCGAGGCCCGTGAGGGCGTCGTCGTACGCGGAACCGTCCACGGCGCGGCGGAACCCGTCGAGCAGGGTCCGGGCCTCGGCGGAGAGGACGAAGCCCGGGGGCCCGGAGGCCAGTTCCTCGACCAGGTACGCGGCGGCGGTCGCGTCCCCGGTCCTCCCGGCCAGTTCCCGGCGCAGTCCTTCGACGGCGGCTTCGGCGCCGAAGAGTTCGCGGGCCCGGGTGAGCGAGACCGCCTGCCGCGTCCACTGCTCGCGGGCGTCCGCGTCGGCGCCGTCCCAGAAGATCTGGGCCGCCGCCCGCGCCCGTGCCGGGTGGCGCAGCGGTCCGGCCCCCTCGTACAGGCCGAGGAGCGTCTCCAGGATCGCCGCCGCGTCGTGGTCGTGGACCCCCCGCTCGTACCCCTCGTCGTAGGCGGCCTCGGCGGCCTTCCGCGCGAGTCCGGGCAGGTCGGCGCCGGCCAGGCCGCTCGCGCCGTGCTCCGCGAGGAGGCGTGCGGCCAGGTACTCGGCCCGGTAGACAGCGGGCGACTCGGAGGGCAGCGTCCGGTCCCGGAACGGGTGGGCCGCGGCGAAGTCCGGGTCGGTGACGGGCACGCGGTAGTCGGTCCCGGTGAGGGCGAGGGCGAGCGTGTCCCCGTACGGGACGAGGGCCGGCTCGAAGGGCTGCCGGTTGACGGCGAACCGGTGCCGGCCGAGGCGGAGGGTGTCGCCGCCGTCGGAGAACAGCTCGGTGCGGTCGCGGAGCGCCCGTCCGGCCTCCTGGCGGGCGGCGGCGAGCCGGCCCTCCAGCTCCTCGGCCCGTGCCCGGTCGTCGAGTGCGCGCAGTTCGGCGGCGGTGCGCCGGACCCTGGTGACCATGGGGTCGGAGGCGAAGTACGTGTGCACCTCGTCCGGGTCGGCCAGGGTCGCGGTCCGGCGGGCGATCGTCTCCAGGACGCGGCCCGCCGATCCGGCGAGGCGGTCCGCGCGGCGGGCGCGGGCGTCCTGGAGGGACTGCTTGCGGGCGGTGAAGGCGGTGTGGATCTCGGCGCGCCGCTCCGCGAGGCCGGCGAGGAAGCCGTCGTGCTCGGCGAAGCGGGACTCCAGGTTCTCCAGCCGGAGGAGCAGCGGGCCGAGCTGGTCGTCGCAGTGGCCGGGGGTGTCGGCGGCGGCGAGGGCTCCCGTGACGGCCTGGTCGAGCAGGGCGCACTCGGCGGCGAACTCCGCCCGCCCCTCCCGGTCGAGGAGTTCGGAGCGGCGGGCGGTGAGGACGGCGCGGGCGCGGTTCAGGGCGCCCAGGACGTCCGCGAGCCGGCCGAGGATCGCGGTGCGGGCGGTGGCGTCGCCGGTGTCGAGGCCGGCGACGGTCTCGCCGAGGGCGCGCAGGCCGGCGGTCCGCTCGTCGATCAGGTCGCCGAGCGGGCCCGTCTCCGCGACGGTGGCGGCCTGCGCGGCCTCGGCGGCGAGCCGTTCCGCCTCGGCGTGCTGCCCGGCGAAGGCGTCCTCGCCCCGGAGGAAGGCCACGGCCCGCCGGCCCGCCGAGGCGATGGCGGACCCGACCTCCTCCGCGAGGGCGTCGACGGCGTCCGTGTCGGCGTACCGCATCTCCTTCACGGTCACCAGGTGGCCCTGCGCCCGGCGGAGTTCGGTGATCCGGGAGATCCACTCCCCGGCCGTGGCGGGGGCTTCGCCCCGGACGCGCCGGACGAGCCGGGCGGCCCGCTCGCGCGTCTCGGCGAGGGCGTCGGCGGCCTGCCGGGTGAGGGCGGTGACGGTGGCGAACTCGTCGAGGACCTGGGCGGCGGTGTCCCGGAGCCCGGTCAGCGGGGTGCGCAGGTCCCCGGTCTCCGGGTCCCCCAGCCAGTGGTGGGCGTCGGCGGCCCGCTCGCAGGCGGCGACGAGCGCCTCGTACACCTCGCCGGCGGGGGCGGAGCCGGTGGCCTGCCGGGCGATCGACAGGCAGGCGGAGATGCCCCGGACGAGGTCCGCGTTGCCGATGCGGGCCAGCGGGCCGTCGTTCGCGGGCGCCGCGTGCGTGTCGGAGACGTACGGCGTCGTCCACACCTGCACGGGGTGGACCCGGCCCGGTTCGCCGGTGCCGCCGCGCAGGACGACCATCGTCCCGTCGTCGAGCAGCGCGTGTCCCCGGCAGACGAGCGGGGCGGCGGTCTCCTTGCGGATCAGGTTGTACGGCAGGAGGAGGCCGCGCCCCTCGGCCTCGGCGTGGAAGGCGAAGAGGAGGTCCTCGCCGTTGGGCGAGCGGACCACCCGGTCGAGGGCGAGGCCGGAGGTGTCGGTGTCGAAGGTCTTCACGGCACCGGAGGCCAGGCAGTAGCCGCCGGGGAAGACGACGCCCTCGTCGTCGGGCAGCCGCAGGCACGCCTGCCCGATGCCGTCGAGCCGGACGACGCTCCCGGTCAGCGCGTTGAAGACGAGGTGGCGAGTGGCCTCCTCCTTGTACGGGCGGACGCGGACCAGGGTCAGGGCCCCGACGGCGGCGTGGGCGACCTCGGCGTCGGCCAGCGACTGCAGCGGTTCGTCGACCGGCTCCGTGTGGACGCCCTCGGCGGTCTCGGGGTCGTTCTCCGTCTTGACGGTCAGCGTCCCGCCGGTCGTGGAGACGTACAGCCGGCCGCCGAGCGAGAGGTGGGCGTGCCGGCCGGGGACGTGGTCGTCGCGCGTCGTCGCCACCCAGTCGAGGTCGTGGGACGGGGGGAGGACGTGGTCGCGCTCGCCCCGGGCGTCGAGGAACCGCGTCCCGCCGGACGGGTCTACGGCCCAGCGCAGGACCCGCAGGTCGTCGGCCTTCTCACCGGTGCGGAAGACGGCGAGGATCCGGTCCTCCACGCGCCGCAGCCGCAGCAGCCGGGTGCCCCGGAAGTAGCGGTGCAGCGCGGAGAACTCCCGTACGAAACCGGGGTCGTCCAGGAGACCGGGGACCGCGTGCGCGGGCAGGGGGTTCAGGGAGCGGTCGTACAGGGTGAGGACGTCGGCGACGGACGGCTCGGTGTCGCCCGTCGCGGCCGTGTGACCGCCGAACAGCAGGACCCCGTCCCCGACGGCGACGACGTCGAGGAGGACGCCGGCGCGTTCGGTGCGGATCCGGCCGGTACCGGTGAGGGCGAGGCCGCCGGAGCCGAAGGCGGTGGTACGGGCGGTGTTGAGCGCCTCGGCGCGCCGGGCCAGTTCGCCGGCCTGTGCGGTGAGGCGGTCGCGCAGCACCGCGTAGGCGTCCCGGTCGATTCCGGTGCTCATCCCTGTGCTCCCTTGTACTGTGGTGACTGCGGGTCCGGTGCCGGCCACTCCCCCGTTCGCCGGCACCGGACCCGTTCCGACCGCACCCCCGCGGCGGTCAGTTCCCGGCCGCGCCGTTCGGCGCGGCGGCCCCGGCCGGCGCGGGCAGGTACCCGTCGAGCGCGCCGGACCTCATGAGCTTCGTGAGCAGCGCCGAGACACTGAGGTCCCGCACGTCGGAGCCGGAGAGCGAGCCGAGCACGTTCGTCAGGTCCTCGCTGAAGGGCCGCGAGCCGTCCAGCCAGGGTCCGGCGAGGGCCTGCGCGGTCCGCGAGTGGTCGACGAAGCCGTCGACGGACCTGCCGAACGAGACGGACTGCACGAGCCGGTCGAGGAAGACGGACTCGCCCCCGACGATGTCGATGTCGGCGTTCTCCAGACCGGTGGCGAGCACGGTGGCCTGGGCCTCCGCGACCCGGCGCTGCACGTCGAGACCGGCGAGGCGGATCTCCTTCTCGGCCTCCAGGCGCAGGCGGTACTCCTCGTGCGCGCGGGACGCCTCGTCGAGCGCGGCCATCGCCGCCGCCTTCTCGGTCAGGCCGGCGGCCTCGGCCTTCAGCTTCTCGCCGATCGCGGTGGCCTCGGCGAGGGCCTTCTGCCGGGCGCCCTCGGCCTCGGCGAGCGCCTTCTCGCGGACGCCCGCCGCCTCGGCGCGCAGCCGGGCCTCCGTGGCCTCCGCCTCCGCGCGGCCGGCCTTCTCGATGACGTCGGCCTCCTCGTTCCGGACCCGCACGGCCGCGAGCCCCTCGGCCGCCGCCTCGGCCTGGACGCCCTCGGCGAGGCGGATCTTGGCGCGGGCGTCCATGTCGGCGGCCTTGTTGCGGGCCTCGGCCAGGGTCAGCTCCTCGGCGGCCCGGTGCACGGCGGCCTGTTCGGCGGCCTCCGCCGCCTTGATGTCCTTGACGAGGCGTTCCTGGGCCTCCGCCTCCGCGGCGATGACGACGGCCTGCCGGGTGCGCTCGGCCTCCTCGACCGTCCGCAGCCGCTTGATCGACTCCTCCTGTTCGGCGACCGTGCGGTCCACGGCGATCCGCTCGCGGATCACCTCCGCGATGTCCCGGCGCTCCGCCTCGACCTCCTTCTCGGCGGAGATGCGGGTCAGTTCGGTCTCCCGGTCCCGGGCGATGACCTCCAGGAGGCGGTCCTTCTCGATCCGCTCGTTCTCGACGGCGATGACCCGCTCGCGGTTCTTCTGCGCGACGGCGACCTCGCGGGCCTGGTTCTCGCGCTGGATGCCGAGCTGTTCCTCGGTCCTGAGGAAGGCGCTCTGCGCCCGCAGCCGCTCCTCCTCCACCACCCGGGCCGTCTCGGCCTCCTCGCGGGCCCGCGCGGTGTCGATCTCGCGCTTCTGCTTGATCTCGGCGTCGGCCCGGCGGCGCTCCAGCTCCAGGATGGCCTCGCGGGCGTCGACGTCCTGCCGGGTGATCTCCTTCTCCTCGTGCCGGCGGAACTCGTTGGTGCGCACGTTCTCGACGGCGGTCAGCTCGGTGATCTTGCGGATGCCCTGGGCGTCGAGGATGTTGCCGGGGTCGAGCTGGCTGAGCGGGGTCTGCTCCAGGTAGTCGATCGCCGCGTCCTCCAGGCTGTAGCCGTTGAGGTCGATGCCGATGATCTCGATGATCCGGAAGCGCAGTTCCTCGCGCTTGGTGTAGAGGTCGGTGAAGTCGAGCTGCTTGCCGACGGTCTTGAGCGCCTCGGAGAACTTGGCGTTGAACAGCTCCTGCAGGGTCTCCTTGTCGCTGGCGCGGGCGGTGCCGATGGCCTGGGCGACCTTGATGACGTCCTCGACCGTCTTGTTGACCCGCACGAAGAACGAGATCCGGATGTCGGCGCGGATGTTGTCCCGGCAGATCAGGCCGTCCCGTCCGGTCCGGGAGATCTCGATCGTCTTCACCGAGATGTCCATGACCTCGGCCTTGTGCAGCACGGGCAGGACCACCTGCCCGGTGAAGGTGACGTCGACCTTCCGCATCTTCGAGACGATCAGCGCCTTGCCCTGTTCCACCTTGCGGAACAGCCGGCTGATCACGAGGAGGAGGACGAGGGCGACGAGCAGGACAGCGGCGACGAGCACGCCGATGCCCGTGGTGATGGCATCCATGGGAGACCCCTGTGTCTGAGGAAGGGGGGAGAGCGGTGGTGGGCGCGGGCCGGGCGGCGCGTACCGGTGCGGGTGCGGAGCCGGGCGGCCGGCGGGGCCGTGCCCTCCGTGGCGTCACCATGGCACGGACACCGACTTGTTCACATTGCCGTCGTCCGGCAATCTTTACGCATCCTTGATGCCGATGGCCGCCCCGGGCGGCGGGCGGTCCCGCACCGGACCGGCGCGTCGGGGGACCGGACGGCGGGGGCGGGGAGAGCGATGACGGAGCGGGAGACGGCCGGGGCGTACCTGGCGGGGTACGCGGAGGTGCTGGCGGACGCCTCGGCGACGGGCAGGCGGCTGACCCGTGACGAACTGGGGGCGCTGCGGGACCGGGGGGAGCGGGCCGCCGAGGCCGGGCTCGGGCTGCGCGCCCTGATCCGCGCGCACCTGTCGGCCGCCGGGAAGCTGCGGACGGAGCTGCCCCGGGCCGCCGCGGACCACGTCCTGGCCGTCGTCGAGCAGGCCGTCGACGCCTTCGCGGAGGGGCACGAACGGGCCGGTCTCCTGGCGGTCCGCCAGGAGGCGGCGGCCCGGCGCGAGTTCGTCGACGACCTGCTGTACGGACGGAGCGACCTCGGGCGTCTCGCCGAGCGCGCCGAACGCTTCGGCCTGCTGCTCGCCCACGCGCACGCGGTGGCCGTGGCCCAGGGCGGGGAGCCCTACGGGGACGGCTCCCCCGTCCTCCGGCACGTCGAGTCGTCCCTGGTGGCCCGGTTCGGCCAGCGGCGCATCCTGCTCACCACGAAGGAGGGGCGGCTGGTCTGCGTCGCCCCGGCCGACGAACCGGAGGTGCCGGTCTTCTTCGCGAAGCAGGCGTACGCGGCGACCGACGGCGGCCAGGTGGCCATCGGGCGTCCCCACTCCGGTCCCGGCGGCGTCGTCCACTCGTACGAGGAGGCCCTGAACGCCCTCGACCTGGCCGCCCGTCTGGGGATGGACGACCCGGTCCTGCGCGCCGCCGACCTCCTCGTCTACCCGGTGCTCACCCGTGACCGCCAGGCCATGGCCGATCTGGTGACGAGCGTCCTGGACCCGCTCCGGAGCGCGCGGAGCGGCGCCCGGCCGCTGATCGACACGCTCGTCGCGTACTTCGACACCGGCTGCGTCGCCGCCGAGACGGCCCGGCGGCTCTCCCTGAGCGTCCGGGCGGTGACCTACCGGCTCGACCGCGTCCACCGCCTCACCGGCACCGACCCCGGTGACCCCGCGCAGCGCTACACCCTGCAGACCGCCGTCATCGGCGCCCGTTTCCTGGGCTGGCCGGACCGGGAGCCGTGACGGGGCGGGGGCCGGGCCGCCGGGTGGACGCGGCGGCGGTTCAGGGGCCGGTGGACGGGCCGGGGGCTTCGAGGAGTTCGGCGAGGCCGGCGCGGGTCGCGGCGACCACGACGCGGTCCCCGGGGCGCAGGACGTAGTCGGAGTGGAGGTCCCACAGCAGGCCCGGCGAATCGTTCCGGCTGTGATCGGCGGGGCCGGGGCGGCGGGCCCCGGGGGCGGTGGTGTCGAGGGCCAGGACGCGCCAGGCCCCGGGGCGGAACGCCTCCTCGACCGTGCGCCCCTCCAGGTGCGGCTGCCCGGCGACGTCGAGCGCGGCGAAGAGCAGCACGCGGCGTTCGACGGGGACGGCGCCGAGGATCCGGCGGCCCATCATGGCGGCGGCGAAGGCGGGCGCGGCGAGGGTGGAGACGCTGCGGCTGCGGGTGAGCGCGCCGGGGTGGGCGGCGCGCAGGGTGCGGTAGACGGCGGTGGCGAAGTCGTCGTCGTACAGGCGGAGGGCGACGAGCAGGTCCGGCGCGAGCGTGCGCGCGTACAGCGCGGCCTCCAGGTTGGTGGTGTCGGCGCTGGTGAGGGCGAGGAGGGCGTGCGCGCGGTGGACCTTGGCGGCCTCCAGCACGCCTTCCTGGGTGACGTCGCCGAGGACGACGGGGACCCGCAGCCGGTGGGCGAGCGCGACGCCCCGGGCGTCGGGGTCGTCCTCCACGCACACCACGGGGACGCCGAGTTCGCGGAGCTGGGCCAGGACGCGGGTACCGATCTTGCCGAGTCCCAGCAGGACGACGTGGCCGGCGAGTCCGCGTGGCGGGCGGCGCAGGGCGGAGGCGCTGCGGTAGGCGCCGAACGCCTCCAGGGCGCCCGCGACCAGGAGGGGCAGCAGGGCGAGGCCGACGAGCCCCGTGAGGAGCTGGAGGAGCTGGCGGGGGACGGACGCGTCGACGGCGGGTTCGGCGATCGCGAACAGGTCGAGCAGGGTGATGTAGACGGCGTGCGCCGGGGGGCCGTCCGTGACGGCCGACGAGACGACGGCCAGGACGGTGACGGCCGCGACGGCGCCCACGAGGGCCCGGCGCAGCCGGGGCGAGAGCAGCTCCTTGAAGGAGGCCCCCCGGCTCGTCCGTCCAGGGGGCGCGGCCGGTTCGCGGCCGACGGCCTCCAGGACGACGGTGCCCCGGTCGGCGGCGGCCCGTACCGCGGCGTCGTCGGGGAGGAGCCGGGGCGCGTGCGGACCGCTGCGGTCGGAGCCCTCGGCGCCGGCGGGGTCGCTGGCCGTGGACGACAGCAGGGCCAGGGTCGCGAGGGCGGGGGCGGCCCGGCGCCCGGGGCGGGCGGGCAGCCGTTCGGCGGCGCGCAGCAGCAGCCCGTCGGTCTGCACGATCTTGCGGGTTCCGGCGACGGCGGTGGCGGCGAGCGCCGGGGCGGCGGTGTCCGCGTCCGACAGGACGACGGTCGAGGTGTCGTGCCTGCCGCGCACGCTCTCGGGGACCGTGAGGTCGGTGACCTGGTCGAGCAGCTCGGCCATGCGCCGGCCGAGGTTGCGGTTGTACATCCTCAGGACCAGGCGGATGCGCGGGTTGAGGCGCCGCGCGAGGAACGCGGCCCGCATGTTGGTCTCGTCGTCCTCGTAGAGGAGGGCGAGGGCCTCGGCCCGTCCCACGCCGGCCTCCGAGAGGGCCTGTTCGCCGGGTGCGGCGGCGGTCGTCTCCCGCACGCCCGGGAAGGGGTCCGGGCCGGGGGCGTCCCCGGGCGGTGCTCCGGGACGGCCGACCGCCGCGCCCACGCGGCCGAGCAGCGCCGAGGCGCGGGAGGGGCCCGCTGGCGGGTGCGCGGTTCCCCCGGAGCCGGGCGGCGGTACGACCAGGGTGACGGACTGCCGGTACACGTCGGCGAGTTCGGCGGCGATCCGGTGCGCGAGGGCGTCGTCCCCGCACACGACCATGTGCCGGCCGGTCCCCGGCCGCCCGTCCGGCCGGTGAGGCGTCGTGGACATGGTTTCCCCCCTCGGATGCAGGGTCCCGGGGCCGTGACGGTCCTGGGCGCCGCCCGCGCGGGCGGTGCCGTCCCGGGCCGGGGCATGGTGTCACGCGGCGGGACGCCGGTTCACTGCCGGTTCCTGGAAGTCTTCCCCCTCCGCGGTTGCCGCCACCGTCCCCGTGGCGGGCGGTGGTGGCGACCGTTCGCGGGCCGGGCCGCGGGCCGGGCCGTGAACCGGGCCGCCGGTGCCCGCCGCGTCGCGCGCGACGGGGCCGGTGTCAGAGGCACCCGTCACACTGGTGGCATGAAGCTGCCACGCATTCCCTGCGGGACCTGTGGCCGGCCCATCGCGGCCGGCCCGGTCGCCGGACGCCTGGGCAAGGGCCGTGTCGCCCGTCACGACGCCCCCGGCATGCGCGCCAGGAACCCCGGCGCCCTCGTGTCCTGCCGCGGTTCCCTCGCGATCGTGGACCTGCCCGTGGGACAGATGGAGTTCCCCCTCGACGAGACCGGTCCCGAGGAGGCGTCCGTGCCCGACGCCCAGCCGGTCCTCTTCTGACCGGGCGCGCCACGGCCCGGTGACGCCCGCGTCCGCTCACCCGGCGGCGCCGTGGCACCGGTCCGTCCGGCTCAGGCGCCGGACGCGGTCCCGCCGAGGGTGGCGACGAGGTGGGGCGGGAATCCGGCGGCGCGCAGGGGGGCGTACACGTCCCGTTCGAGGTCGGGCAGGTAGCCGAAGAGGACGTCGGCCGGACCGGCGATCTCGACCTCGCCGCAGGCGGCGGGCAGCAGGAGCGTCTCCGCCCGGCCCAGTTCCCCGGCCCAGTCGCCCGTGCGCACGCGTACGGGCGCTCCGGCGTTGGACAGGACCTGCGCGGTGGCGAAGGAGCGGCGCAGGGGCTCCTGCGTACCGGTCCGCCAGCGTTCGAGGGCGAAGTACGGGCCCGCGCACAGGAAGAGCCGTTCCACGCCGTCCCCGGCCGCGATCCTCAGTCCGGGGGTGAACTCCGGCCTGCTGTCGGGGTCCACCTCCTCCATCAGCATGTCGAGGTTGGCGGCGAACTCGGCGTCGCCCACGGGCGATCCGTCCTCCATCCGCCAGCGCATCGCGTGCTGCTGGATGTCGGAGGTCTGCTCGATCTCGTAGACGAGCGTGCCCGGGCCGAAGGTGTGCGGGGTGCCGCCGGGCACGTAGAGGGTCTCCCCCGCGCGCACCGGCAGGCGCCGCAGGACGGCGTCGAAGTCCTGCGTCTCCAGCGCGGCGCGCAGCCGGTCGCTTCCGACCCCCTCCCGGACGCCGCACAGGACGGTCGCCCCGGGGACGGCGTCGAGGACGTGCCACGCCTCGGTCTTGCCGTTGGGCTGTCCCTCCAGGCGCCGCGCGGTCTCGTCGTCGGCGTGCAGGTGGACCGGCAGGGTGCCGGTGGCGTCGATGAACTTGGTCAGGACCGGGAAGCGGTCACCGGTCCATCCGGGGCCCATCAGCATCTCCGGATGGTCGGCGACCACCTGGCGCAGACTCCGGCCGGCGAGCGGTCCCTCGGTCACGACGCCGACGTGGCCGTCGACGTCGCTGCACTCCCAGGTTTCGGCGACGCTCCAGTCCGGGATGCCGGTCTTGCCGAGGCGGCGGGCGAGGGCGTGCCCGCCGAACACCAGCGGCTTCACCGTGACGGTCAGGCGGAGCGGGTACGGGCCGATGGCGTCCGGGCTCACAGGATCGGCTGTCCGCCGGTGACCGCGACCCGGGCCCCGGAGATGTAGCTCCCCTCGTCGGAGGCGAGCAGGACGTAGACGCCGGCGAGTTCGGCGGGCTGGCCGGGGCGGCCGAGCGGCACCTGGGAGCCGAAGCCCTCCACCTGGTCGGAGGGCATGGTGGAGGGGATGAGCGGCGTCCAGATCGGGCCCGGGGCCACGCTGTTGACCCGGATGCCCTTCGGGCCGAGGAGCTGCGAGAGGGAGCCGACCATGTTCGCGATGCCCGCCTTGGTGACGTTGTACGCGAGGAGCTGCGGCGGGGGCATGTCGGAGTTCACCGAGGTGGTCGCGATGATCGACGCCCCTTCGCCCATGTGGGGCACGGCGGCCTTGGTCAGGTGGAAGAAGGCGCTGAGGTTGGTGGCGAGGGTGTGGTCCCACTCCTCGTCGGGGATGTCCTCGACCGCGTCCCGGGTCATCTGGAACGCGGCGTTGCTGACCAGGACGTCCACCCGGCCGAACTCCTCCACCGCCTTGGCCACGACCGACCGGCAGTGCGCCGGGTCGGTCAGGTCGCCGGGGACCAGCACGCACCGGCGGCCCGCCTCCTCCACCCGGCGCCGCGTCTCGGCGGCGTCGTCGTGCTCGTCGAGGTAGGAGACCAGGACGTCGGCTCCCTCGCGGGCGTAGGCGATGGCCACGGCGCGGCCGATGCCGCTGTCTCCGCCGGTGATCACCGTCGCCTTGCCGGTGAGCCGTCCCGAGCCCCGGTAGCTCTCCTCGCCGTGGTCGGGCCGGGGGTTCATCGCGGCGGTGGAACCCGGGGGCGTCTGCTGCTGGGGAGGGTAGGACACGACGGCATCTCCTGGGGGGACGGGACGAACCGCGTACGGGTTCACCGAACTCCGACGAGCATATGCGAAAGGTACTTTTGCGACATTTCATCGGAGTGGCCGGTTCTTCGTCGGAGCGGCCGGTTCTTCGCCGGAGCGACCGGCCCTCTGGAAGCGGCGCCCCGCCCTTCCGCCCCCTCCCTCCCCTCCGCCCGCGAAGGAGCCGCGCGTCCGGGACATGTCCGGGACGGGCCACGGCCTTCGCCGCGGGCCCCGGGGCGGTCAGGATGGCCGTGGCGGCGGTACGCGTCGGCCGCGTCGCATCCGGTGCGGCGCCGGAACCGTCCGCGCGTACGAGGGGAACGGCGCCGCCGGAGACGTCCACGGGAGGGCCGGGTGCAGGCACAGAGGTTCGGATACGCGGTGTCGCCGTCGGTGGCGATCGACGTCGGGACGACGTCCGGTCACCTCGCCGACCGGACGCGGCGGGGGCGGCGGCGGTTCAGGACCGTCCTCCTCGTCCTGGCCGTGCCGTACGGCGGCGCGGGCGCCTGGGCGGCGGCGGAGGGATGGCCCGACTGGATTCCGGCCGCGCTGCCCCTCCTGCTCGCACTCCCGGTGGGGCTGGTGGCGGGGTGCGCGAGGGAGCTGTACGTGATCTCGGCGATGACGCGCTGGGTGAATCGCGGGCCCTGGCAGGCGTGGCCCTGCCGCATGGAGGAGCTGCCCGACAAGCCGCACCTGCGCCGGATCCTGATGCTGGATCCGGACGGGACCGTCACCCGCGAACTGTGGTCGGAGGTCCCGGTGCCGGTCTGGCTGGACCGGACCGACGGGCTCGGTCTGCTCTGGTTCTGCGGCGACCTGAGGTTCGGCGGCGTGTTCGCGGAGCCCGGGGGCGCCCCGGTGTGGCGGGCCCGGCCGGCCGAACCGGGCAAGGAACTGCACGCCGCGCCCGCCGCCCCGGCCTCCGGCGGGGAGAACGTCCTCCTCACCGAGCTGACGCGCCAGGCGGCGAGCACGGTGTTCGGCCGCCTCCTCGGCGGCTGAACCGGGCCGCCGCGCCCCCGTGGACGCGCGGAACACGGTGTGCGCCGACCTGCCCGCGCCGGGCGGCGGGGCAGCGCGGGTCGGCGGGGCGGCGCGGGTGAGCGCCGGGTCCCGCGCCGCGGCCCCGTACGCACCGGCCGGAACGCGCCCGCCACGGAAGCGGCCCCGAGGAAGTCAACTGGGGTTGACGATCGGGGATGAAGTCAACCATGGTTGACTCATGACCGGAATTGATATCTCGTCGATCACCGAGAACGCCGATCCCGTCGACGCGTTGCGCGAGGCGGCCGAGCTGCGCCGCCGCCTGGAAGGGCAGGAGGAGATCCTGGTGTACCGGGCGCGGGCGGCGGGGACCACGTGGGCGCAGATCGCCCAGGCGCTGGGGGTCTCGAAGCAGGCCGTGCACAAGAAGTACGGCGGCCGGCGCCTGTTCGGCCGGACGGAGGCGTGATGATCATGGCCTCACCCCTTGACGACGCGGTACGGCGAACGGCGGAGCGGATCGGCGCCCGACGGCGCGGTGCCGTGGTGGTGGGTGCCGTCCGGGGCGGGTGGTCCGGGCTGCACGGCGCTGAACCCGGCACGCTCTTCGAGATCGGTTCCGTCACCAAGACGTTCACCGCCCTGGTCCTGGCCCGGCTCGCCGTGCGGGGTGTCGTGGGGCTGGACCAGCCGCTCCGCGACCTGCTGCCCCGCGACATCACGGCCCCCGAACGCGGCGGCGAGGCCATCAGGCTGGTCCATCTGGCCTGCCACACCTCCGGCCTGCCCCGGCTGCCCAAAGGCGTCCTGCCGCGAGGCGCGTTCCGGCCGGACCCCTACGCCGGCTGCACGGGCGAGCTCCTGATGGACGGATTGCGGCGGACCCGTCTGCGGTCGGTGCCCGGCACCCGCTTCCGCTACTCCAACCTCGGCGCCGGCCTGCTCGGATACGCCCTGGCGCGCCACACCGGCACCGACTACGACACGCTCGTCCGCACCGAGGTCTGCCGGCCCCTCGGCATGACCGACACCCGCGTGGTCCTCGATCCCGGACGCGCCGCACGGCTGGCCGCCGGCCACTCCCGCACCGGCCGTCCCCGGCCGCCCTGGCACCTGGCCGCCCTCGCCGGCGCCGGCGGTCTGCGCTCCACCGTGCCCGACCTGCTCGCGCTGGCCCGGACCCAGTTCGACCCCGCGCCCGGGGAGTTCGCCGAGGCCGTCGCCCTCACCCACGCCACCGCCCACCGCGTCAACGCCGGAACCGCCGTCCACCCCGGCTGGATCTCGGCCGCCCTCCCCCGCGACCGGCACCGGATCCTGTTCCACACCGGCGGCACCGGCGGTTACCGCGGCCTGCTGGCCGTGGCCCCCGAACACCGGGCCGCGGTCGCCGTCCTCAGCGCCGACGCCCGGCCCGTGGACCGTCCCGGCCTCGACCTGCTCGCCCGGATCATCGCCCTCGGGCCCGGCCCGGACCCCGTCCCGGCCGCCACCGGCGCCTGACCGGAAGCCGGCGCTCCCGTGCCCCGCGGCCGACGGGAACCCGGTCGCGGGAAACGTGGCACGGGAAGCGGGTCCTCTCGGGGGCGGGTCCTCGCGCGGCGGCGGGCCCCCGCACGGCCCGAGAACCGACATGTCCGATCCGTACATGGAGACTTCACGCCGACCATGCGCCCGAGACCGGCCATTCCGCACGGACTTCCGATTTCCACCGGCCGGGGAAGCCGCGTTCGCGCCATGATCACGCCGCCGCCGGCCCGGCGGCCGTCGACACCTGTGTGATCAGGGGGAATCGAGTCATGCCCGGAAGCACCCGCACCACCAGGAGCCGCACCCGGATGTGGCGCCGCGCTCTGGCGGCGGCGACCGTCCTCGCGGCGACCGGAAGCATCCTGACGGTCGCGCCCCAGCCCGCCCACGCGCTGTCGGCGCGGCCGATCGCCGACCCGGTGCACTACTGGAACGACGTGCTGCAGGACATCTTCCGCAAGTCGGTCGGCGGCCCGGTCCCGTTGACGCGCGCGGCCGCCATGATGAACGCCGCGATCTACGACGCGGAGAGCTCGTACCAGCTGAAGTGGAAGGGGGGATGACGTCCGAGGAGTACATCCACGCGGAGAACTACGCGAGCTGGGTGGAGGGACCCGACGAGGAGGAGCGGGTCGTCGGGCGCACCGCGTACAACATCCTGCTCAACCTCTACGGCGTGAACCGGCCCAACAAGAGCGCGCCCGACTTCACGGCCTACCTCGACCGGCGCTTCCGCGAGCGGTTCGGCACCGACCCCACCGGATTCGACCTGCTGGACGCCACCGTCGTCAGTGGGATGGTCAGCCAGATGATGAACGCCCGTGCCGGGGACGGCTCGGACAGCAACGAGTCGTACACGGCAAGCGGGCAGCCGGGGGCCTGGCGGCCGACCAGCTACCCCGACATGGTCGACACCAAGTGCCAGGTGGACGGCGACGCGGTCAACCCGGCCTGGGGCAAGGTCAGGCCCTTCTCGCTGACCTCCGGCTCGCAGTTCCGGCCCACCAGGCTCACGCAGTACGTCACGTACGAGAACCTCGTGGCCGACCCCGAGTACAAGGCCCAGGTCGACGCCGTCCGGCGGGCCGGCGCGGCCGCCCCCACGGCCGCCACGCCGGTGATCGACCGCACCCCGGACCAGCTGAACGCCGCCTGGTTCTGGGCCAACGACAACAACGGCACGTACAAGCCCCCGGGCCACATGCTCCAGGCCACCCGGGAGGTCTCCCAGGCCCGGGGGCTCAGCACGTACGCCAACGCCCGCCTCTTCGCGCTCGTCTCGATCGCGCTCGCCGACACCGGCACAGCCGTCCGCGACGCGAAGTTCTCCACCCCCCTCGACCTGTGGCGGCCCGTCTCCGCGATCCGCGAGGGCGGCCTCGACGCCCAGTGGAAGCCGCTCCTGAAGAACAGGGACGGCGTCAACGTCAACCCGTGCTTCCCCGCCTACGTCTCCGGCCACGCCTCCTTCGCCGGGGCGTGGGCGGGCGTGATGAAGCGCTTCTTCGGCAGCGACAACATCTCCTTCGACCTCACCACCGACGAGCCGCTGGCCCCCGTCAGGCAGCGCCACTTCACCAGTTTCAGCGCCGCCGCCAAGGAGAACGCGGACAGCCGCGTCTGGCTCGGCGTCCACTACCCGTGGGACGCCACCGACGGCCTCGTCCTCGGCGACAAGGTCGCCGGCCAGGTCTTCACCACCAAGCTCCGCGCCCTGTGACGCTCCCCGCGGAGCGGGGTTCCCGGCGCACGGGTCTCACCGTACGGCTTCCGGGGGTTCCGGGGGTTCGCACGGTCGCCACAGGGAGGGGTGGTCGGGGTGGTCCCTGTGGCGGTCGGCGAGGGCGCACACCCGGCGGTCGGCCCCGTACCGACACCAACGGGCGATCGATCCGGCAGGCATACGATCCGCCGGACAGGCTCCCTAGTGCCGGGCGTGGCCGGGGGTCCGCCGGACGCCGGTGACGGCCAGGGCGGCGCCGGCCACGCAGAGGACTCCGGCGGTCAGGACGGCGGTGTGGACGCCGTTCATGAAGGCATGGTGGCTGCCTTCGAGGATCGCCGACCGGAGCTGTGCGGGCGTGCCGGCGGCGAGGGGCGCGATGCCCATGGACACCGCGTCCTTGGCGTCCAGCAGCGCGGTGGCCACGGGGGCGGGGACACCCGCCGCGGTGAGTTCACCGGTGAGGGTGGTGCTGACGCGGCCGGCGATGAGGGAGACGAGAACGGAGGTGCCCAGCGCGCCTCCGATCTGGAGGGCCGTGGCCTGCAGGCCGCCGGCGACGCCGGCGTCCTTGACGGGGGCGTTGCCGACGATGGCGTCGGAGGAGGAGGCCATCACCATGCCGACGCCGAGGCCGAGGGCGATGAACGGCGGCCACATGAGGCTGTAGGCGCTGTCCGCCTCCCAGGCGAGCAGGGTGAAGCACGCGGCGGCCTGGAGCAGCATGCCCAGGGGCATGGTCAGGCGTGGCCCGAACCTGTCGGTGAGCGCGGCGCCGAGCGGGGAGGCGACGACGGAGGCGAGGCTGAGGGGCAGGGTGCGCACGCCGGCCTCGACGGGGGTGAAGCCGCGGACGTTCTGCAGGTAGATCATGACGAAGAAGATCACGCCGAGCAGGACGAAGAAGTTCAGCGCGGTGATGATCGTGCCGATGGTCAGGGCCGGGTTGCGGAACAGGCGCATCGGCAGCAGCGGGGAGGCGACCCGGGTCTGCCACCGGCCGAAGAACACGAGGACCAGCAGGCCGGTCCCGATGGTGCCGAGGGTGCCGGCGGAGGTCCAGCCCCAGGTCTCGCCCTTGACCACGCCGAAGACGAGGGCGAGCAGCCCGACGGCGAGCAGGACGACGCCGAGGACGTCGAACTTCTCCCGGGCCGCGTGTTCGTTGCGGCTCTGCGGCAGGACGGCCGCGCTGAAGGCGAGGGCGACGACGCCGACGGGCGCGTTGATGTAGAAGACGGACTCCCAGCTGACGTTCTGGACGAGGAAGCCGCCGACGATGGGCCCCAGGGCGGTGGAGACCGAGGAGACCATGGCCCAGATTCCGACGGCCATGCCGAACTTCTTCGGCGGGAAGACGGCGCGCAGCAGACCGAGGGTGTTGGGCATCAGCAGGGCGCCGAAGAAGCCCTGGAGGGCGCGGAAGGCGATGACGCCCTCAATGGAGCCGGCCAGGCCGATGGCGACGGAGGCGAGGGTGAACCCGGCGACGCCCACCAGGTAGAAGGTGCGGCGGCCGAAGCGGTCGCCGAGCTTGCCGCCGAGGATGAGGGCGGCGGCGAGGGCGAGGAGATAGGAGTTGGTGACCCACTGCAGGTCCGAGGTGGAGGCGCCCAGGTCGCGGCCGATCTCGGGGTTGGCGATCGAGACGACGGAGCCGTCGAGACCGACCATGAACAGGCCGAAGGCCACGGCGAGCAGGGTGAGCCAGGGATGGGAGCGACGGCTGCGCGCCGTATCGGCGGGCGGGGAGTGCGACGGTTCGGCAAGGGTGCCGGCGGAGGCCATGGGTGTGTTCTTTCGTCGTGATGAAACGCCGGGTCGGCGCACGGCGCCCTGGGGACGACCGGCTGCGACGGGCAGAAGGGAAACGGCACGGAGGACCCCGGCTTGCCCCTCGGGCACGCTGCGGTCCGATGAGCGGGCCGGGGCGCCGAAAAGGTTCAGCGCGCGGTGCGCAGGTGCTCGCCGAGCGACTGGAGCGAGCCCAGGGCGGAGCCGAGGGCGTCGAGTTCGCCGTCGGTCATCGCCCGCAGGACCTGCGCGGCGCGGTCTGCCATGAGCTGCGTGACCTCGCCGACGCGCCGTTGCGCGGCCGGGGTGAGGTACAGGTGGGCGATCCGCTTGTCGGCACCGTCCTGGCGGCGTTCGAGGAGTCCCTGCTCGGTGAGCTGGGTGACCAGCGCGCTGACGTTGTTCGGCTTCATCCGTACCGCTTCGGCGGCCTCACGGACCGTGCTGCCGCCGTGGGTCTCGACGTACCGCAGCAGCGTGAGCTGCGCGTCGGAGGGCTTGGGGTGCGGATAGTGCTGGTCGACGTGCCGTTCGAAGGCCCGGGTCAGCGCGGGCAGGCACGCCACGAGGCCGAGGGCCAGGCGGTCGATGTCCCGGGAGGACGCGCTGTGCGGAGGCATGCCCCGAATTTAGCTATACGGGGATACCTATGTCAAAGGATTCACTGTTCCCGGCAGGCGCCGGCCCGGTTCCCCGCACGAGGCAGGTCCCGGAAGGGGGTCCGTCCCGCTCGGCGCCCAGGAGCCCGGCCGAGAGCACGCCGAGCAAGGCCGAGCACGCCGCGGCACCGTCGCCGATCACGGTGGCGCGGGTGCGCTCGTCGACGCCGCCCGTCACGGCGGCGTGGCCGCCTCCACCCGTGGCACGTACGGCGCGGGCCGCCGGGCGTTCGCCGCCCACCGCGCGGCCGAGGACCGCACAGCGGTGCCGGCCTCCGGTGATCAGACGGTGAAGCGGTCGGGATCGGCGGACTCCCAGTCGGTCGCCCAGGAGGCGGGCGGCTCGGCGAGCAGCTGGCCCGGCCGGAGCCACTCGTAGAGTTCTTCGTAAGAGCGTTCGGTGACAGGGTCGATCCGTCGGCGGAGCATGTGCGGGCGCAGTTGCGCGGGGTCGGTGACGCCCATGGAGGCCATGATCTGCAAGGCGCTGGCCACGGTCGCCTCCTGGAAGCGCTGGACGCGCAGTGTCTTGTCGGGGACGTCGATCGCGCGGGCCCGGCGGGGGTCCTGGGTGGTGACGCCGGTGGGGCAGGTGTTCGTGTGACAGCGCTGGGCCTGGATGCAGCCGACGGCGAACATCATCGCCCGTGCGGCGTTGCCGTAGTCGGCACCCTGCACCATGCGCTTGACCAGGTCGGTGCCGGTGGCGATCTTTCCGCTCGCGCCGATCCTGACGCGGTCGCGCAGGCCCGTGCCGACGAGGGCGTTGTGCACGGTGAGCAGGCCCTCGGTGAGCGGGGTGCCGACGTGATCGGCGAACTCCAGCGGCGCCGCGCCCGTTCCGCCCTCGGCTCCGTCCACCACGATGAAGTCGGGGGTGATGCCCTCCTCCAGCATGGCCTTGCACACGGCGAGGAACTGCCGGCGTGAACCGACGCAGAGCTTGAACCCCGCGGGCTTGCCTCCGGACAGGTCCCGCATGCGGGCGACGAAGCGGACGAGTTCCCTGGGGGTCGAGAAGACCCGGTGGTACGGCGGGGAGACGACCGTGCGGCCCTCGGGCACTCCCCGGACCCGGGCGATCTCGGCGTTGACCTTGGCCCCTGGCAGGACACCGCCGATGCCGGGCTTCGCTCCTTGCGAGAGCTTCAGGGACACGCATTTGACGTGGTCGTGGGCGGCCTTGTCGGCGAACCGGGACGGATCGAAGTCGCCTTCGTCGGTCCGGCAGCCGAAGTACCCGGTCCCTATCTCCCAGACGAGGTCGCCGCCCGGGCGCAGGTGGTACTCGGAGAGACCGCCCTCACCCGTGTCCTGGGCGAAACCGCCGGCCGCCGCACCCCCGTTGAGCGCGAGGACCGCGTTGGCCGACAGGGAGCCGAAGCTCATCGCCGAGACGTTGAGCAGCGCCATGTCGTACGGGCGGTCGCAGTCGGGGCCTCCGATCGGTACGCGAGGAGGCGTCCCGGGGACCGCGCAGGGTGCCATGGAGGGCACGAGGAACTCGTGGCCGGCCTCGTACACGTCCCGTTCGGTGCCGTAGGGCTCCTCCGCGTCAGTGCCCTTGGCGCGCTCGTAGACGATGTCGCGCACGTCCCGGTCGAAGGGGCGGCCGTCGTAGTTCCGCTCGATGAAGTACTGCTGGAGCTCTGGACGTATCCGTTCCAGGAGGAAACGAGCATGCCCGAGGACGGGGTAGTTGCGCAGCACCGAGTGCCGGTGCTGCAGCAGGTCCCACGCCCCCAGCAGGCCCAGGAGCGTGAGCGGAACGGCGGCGAACCACCACAGGGCCGAACCTCCTGCCGCGGCCACGGCCGTCGTGCCGGCGGCGCAGAGAATCAGTACGACGATCACCATACGTATCACGCGGTCCGCCTTGCCCGGTGACGGGTGACCACGCTCTTCACCTGCCCAAAGATCTCTAAAGTCTTCGGACGGGGCACGTGACGTCGTGGTGAGCGAGCTGCTCTCCCCCGCATCCGCACCACGGGCAAACGGGCTCGCAGGGTTCCCGCGGTCGAGGAGATCCGCCCCCTCGTCACCCCGACCGGTCCCCAAAAACGATCAGGGGGCCGTCCTGGATTGCTCCAGAACGGCCCCTGACCCGCGACTGTCTCCAGTCGGGACGACAGGATTTGAACCTGCGACCCCTTGACCCCCAGTCAAGTGCGCTACCAAGCTGCGCCACGTCCCGATGCACGGCCCCCGCGGTTTTCCCGCGTCGGCGTGCAGGGGAAACACTACCTCACTCCGGAGGGCGGTCCGACGCACGGGCTGTCACCACGCCGCAGGCGGCGGCCAGGGCCGTCGCTTCCGCGAGGGCTCGCGGGGAGCCGGTGGCACGGGCCAGGTCGAGGCGGGCGCGGGCCTCCTCGTAGCGGGAGGGGGACGCGGACAGGTGGGCGACGGCCTCGGCGAGGAGGCGCCGGGACTCGGACGGACCGGCGAAGAGGGCCGCGCAGCGGAGGGCTTCGCCCAGGGCGGTGGGGGTGCCGATGCGTTCGGCGCGGGCACGGGCCTCGGCGGCGATCCCGGCGGCGCGGTCCGGGTCCGTGGCGGCGAGCGCCCGGGCGAGGTCCAGGGGCCAGGGAGCCCACACGATGTGGTGGCGGCCCCGGCCGATCAGGGCCTCGGCCGCCGCTTCCAGGGTGGCCACCGCCTCCTCGACGCGCCCTTCCGCGAGCAGCAGCCGGCCGAGGACGCTGGGGCCGTCGGGCAGGACGATCGCACCCGGCCACGGCGGCCCGAAGGAGTAGCGGTCGGCGACGGAGCGCGCCTCCGCCGTACGGCCCCGGGCGACGAGCGTGTCCACGAGGAGGCAGGCGGTGTCCCAGTGGACGGGGAGGCCCTTGCCCACCCGGTCGGCCAGGCGCAGGCCCTCCTCCAGGTAGTGCTGCGCCTGCGGCAGGTTGCCGCGGCGCCGGTGGACCAGGCCGAGCAGGGTGTGGGCGAAGGCGAGGTGGGCGCCGCTCCAGCCGGAGATCTCGAAGGCGCGGACGGCCTCCGTGAAGAGGGACTCGGCCCGGTCGGGACGATCGGCGAACGCGTACGCGATGCCGGTGAGCGCCGGGATCTCGAATCCCCACGTGGAGTCCGTCCAGCCGAGTCCCCGGGCGAGCGCGCCGTCGACGAGGGCACGGTCGCAGAGTCGTACGACCTCGGCGGCGGGTTCGCCCCGGAGCATCGCGTCGAATCCCCGGACCATGAGGAGCGCCCGCTCGGAGTTGTCGGCGCCCGTGAAGCCCTCGGTGAGTTCGGCCAGGCGGCGGGAGCGGCGGAGGCCGTCCTCCTCGGCGGCCTGGAACCCCTCGTACATGAAGTGCGCGGCCTGCAGGCGGCGCCGGTCGGTGCCGGGTGGGGTGCGGGCGGCCTCGGCGTCCAGGGCCCGCGCGGCCTCCCGGAGCTCGTTGTTGTGGGCGAGCGCCTGCGCCAGCCGGTAGGTCGCGTCGATGCGCAGGGGGTGGTCCAGGCCGGGCAGGTCCAGCGCGGAACGCAGGTGGCGGACGGTGGCGGCGGGCGCGGTCAGCAGGGAGGCGCAGCCGAGTTCGTACAGCACCTGGGCGTACGTCTCGGGGCCCGGCGGTTCCTCCAGGGCCCGCTCCAGGCACCGGCGGGCCGCGTCCGGGGCTCCCACGGCGAGGTGTTCGGCGGCGGCGGCCCGCAGCCTGTCCACGACCTCCTCGTCGTCGTCCGGGTGCACCTGGAGGAGGTGCCGGGAGACGGCGGCCGGTCCGTGGCCCGCTTCGGTGAGCGCCCAGACGGCCCGCCCGTGCAGGGCGGTCCGGGCGCCCGACGGCACCGCCCCGTACACGGCGGTCGCGATGAGGGGGTGCGCGAACTCCAGGTGGGTGACCTCGCCCGGGGCCACCGCGGCGAGACCGCTCCCGGCGGCGGGAGCGTCTCCGGCGGCGGAGTCGTCCGGACCCCCGTGTCCCGCCGGCGCTTCCGCGTCCTCGGTCTCCCGGGCGTCGGCCGGCGTCGTGGGGCCGGACCCGGCGGCGCGTTCGGCGCGCGTCGGCGGGGTCGTCCGCGTGGTCACGATCCGCGCCTGGCGGAGGAGTTCGGCGTGTTCGGCGACCTCCCGCGGTCCCAGGCCCGTGACGGCCGCCAGGAGGGGCGGGGTGCTGTCCGCGCCGAGCACGGCTATCCCCCAGGCCAGGTTGGTCGGGCCGGCGCCGAGTTCCTTGATGCGGGTGACGAGGCCGCCGCCGCGCGCACCGGCGCCCAGGTCGCGGAGGAGACCGGCGGAACCGGCGACGGGTTCGAGCATTTGATCGCGGGCCTTGGCGAGGAGTTCGACCGTCTCGTACGGGTTGCCGCCGGTCACGGTCCACAGTTCGCGGCAGAAGGGTTCGTCGGCGTGGTCGCCCAGCATGTCCCGGGCGAGCGCGGCGGTGGCCTCGGGGGTGAGCGCGTGCAGGCCCAGGGTGAGGACGGCGCGGCGGGCGAGTCCGGCGAGGACGGCCGCCGTGCCGGAGCGGTGCGGTCCCTCGGGCAGGGGACGATGGGCGAGCACGAGGAGGACGGGCAGGCGGCGGTCCCGCCCGATCCGGGTGAAGGCGTCGAGCCACGCCAGGGTTTCGGCGTCGGCCCACTGGGCGTCGTCCACGAGCAGGACCGGGGGCCGGTCCCGCAACCGGTCCGCGAGCCGTTCCAGGAGCCTGGCCAGGCCGTCCTGTACGCCCTGCGGGTCGGCGGGTTCGTCCGACGGCGACGGCGAGGCGAGTCCGAGCGCGGGGGCGAGCAGGTCGAAGTGGCCGCCGAAGAGGTCGTGGATGTCCTCCGGGCCGAACCCGTCCAGGGCGGGCTGGAGCAGCTGGCGGGTGACGTGGAACGGGACCGAGGTGAGCGTTTCGCCGCCCCGGGCCGTCAGGACGGTGCACCGGTCCCGGGCCCTGCGGTGTATCTCGCCGAGGAGGGCGGTCTTGCCGATGCCGGCCTCTCCTTGGTAGACGAGGATGCCGCCGCGCACCGGGTGGCCGGCCACCGCACCGGCGACGAGTTCCTCGACGGCGTGGGCGGCGGCGGTGAGTTCCGGGCCCCGCTCGAGCAGCCCGCCTCGCCGCCCGCCCCAGGTCCTGGTCGCGAACGGCGCTGCGGGCGACGGGTGTTCGGGATCCGACGACAACGGTGGCTCACTCCCCACACGGACTTCCGGCACGGCGCGGCCGACGTGACCTCTGTCGACCGGCGCAAAGCGTCTGTCCGACGAGCCTAGCGTTCCTGATCGTTCCGGGGGCAACAATGAAGGGGTGAACCGGACAGCGAGTGATCACGGCAGGGACCGCGACGAGGAGGGACGGGCCCGCAGCGCCCGGCCCCGCGACGGCCTCGGCAGGCCGCTTCCGTACGGGGCGGAGGGGGTGCCCCGGCAGCCCGAGGGCGTCGTGCGCGATCCCGGAGCGACCCTGCGCGAGGCGCAGCGGCTGCTCGACGCCGGGATGCCCTTCCACGCGCACGAGGTCTTCGAGGACGCCTGGAAGTCCGGTCCGGAGGCGGAGCGGGACCTGTGGCAGGGACTCGCCCAGCTCGCCGTGGGCCTGACGCACGCCGCCCGGGGCAACGCGGCGGGCGGCGCGCGTCTGCTGCGACGTGGCGCCGACCGCCTGGCGGCCCGGTCCGGGAACCCGGCCCCCGCCCCGTACGGGATCGATGCCGAGGGGCTCGTCGCCTGGGCGCGGGAGCTGGCCGACCACGCCGGGAGCGAGCCCGGGGACGGGGGCGGGGGCGAGGACCGGGACGGGAACAGGACGGGGAGGGAGAGGGGGAGGCAGCGGGAGGAGCCGGTGGACGCGGGGGCCGGGAGGCCGGCGGAGGCCGGGACGGGACCGTCGGCGGAGGCCGGGAGGCGGGCGGAGGCCGTCCGTCCGGTCGTGATCGACGCCGCCGCCGAAGCGCCGCGCCTGCGGCGGAGCGCTTCCTGATCCCGGAGCTTCCCGGGCCCGCCCCTCTTCGCCCCTCTCCTCTCCGCTCCGGCTCCTCCCGGGGCCGCCCCCGGACCCCGTTCCTCCTGAGGCCGCCCCTCCGGGCCGTGGACCGGGGGCGCCGGGCGGCGCCCCCGGCTCACTTGCCGGCGTACAGCGCCGGGAGGAGGACGGCGTCGACGAAGGACCGCATGGCCGAGGCGCCCTCGAACCTTTCCTCGAAGAGGCGCTCGACGCGGAGCAGGCCGAGGAAGCAGGGGGCGACGAAGCCGATGGCGGCGTTGTCGGCGGCGATCTCACCCCGTTCGACCGCGCGGGCCACGAGGCCGTCGAGGGCCGCGATCTCGGGGGCGATGACGGTCTCGCGGAGCGCGGCGCGCAGATCGGGGTGCTGGATGTACGCCTGGGCGACGGCCTCCATGAGTTCGGCGTCGCGCTCGCGGCGGGAGGCGGCGACGCGGGCGGCCTCGCGCAGGTCGTCGGCGAGGCTGCCGGTGTCGATGCCGCTGAAGAGGACGCAGCGCCGCTGGGCGAGGGCGGCGGTGACGAGCTTCGGCTTCGTCCCCCACTGCCGGTAGAGCGTGGCCTTGCCGCACTTGGTGCGGGCCGCGACGCCCTCCATGGTCACCGCGTCGTAACCGCCCTCGCGGAGCAGGCCGAGCACCGCGTCGTACAGCTCCGTCTCGCGCTCGGGCGTGAGCTTGCCGCGGCGGGCCCCGGCGGTCGCGGCCTGTGTGGACATCGGTCCCTCCCTGACGGGCACCTCGGTGTCTCCGCCGTCTCTCCCCGCGGGGGATTCCTACACGTACGAGTCCGTCCCCGCACCTACGAGGATAGGACGCGCATAATCGAGACGCAAACGTATCGATACGTTTGCGTCTCGATCGGATCGGATCTAGGCTTCCTCCGTTTGTTGCCGATTTGACGGATTAGAGGGCCGCGCGATGGCTGCCGGGATACGCGGGATACGAGGACCACGTCCTGCAGGACCGGAGGCGACGTACGCCCCCGGCCCCGCCGGGCAGGACGTCGGCGAGGGGGACGGAAGAGGAGAGCGGGGCGACGGACGGGAACCCGGCGGGCGGGAAGCCCCCGAGGACGCCGGGAAGGCGCCGGAGCCGCGCTCTCCGCGCGCCGGGAGGGGTCCGAGGCCGTCCCTCCCGCGCGAGTTGCTGCTCGTCACCGCCCTGTTCCTCGTCTACAAGTTCGGCCGGCTCTTCGCCAACGGCCACGAGACCCGTGCCTTCCGGAACGCCGACCGCGTCTGGGACGCCGAGCGCGCCCTGCGCCTGCCGAGCGAGGAGACGGTCCAGCACCTGCTCCTGCACGGCGAACCGCTGATCCGGGCCGCGAACACGTACTACGCGGCCGTGCACTTCCCCGCCACGATCGCCTTCCTCGTCTGGCTGTACCTGCGCCGTCCCGCCCACTACCTCTGGTCGCGCCGGGTGCTCGCGCTCCTCACCGGCGCCGCGCTCGCGCTGCACCTGCTGATGCCGCTCGCGCCGCCCCGCATGCTCGCCGCCACCGGACTGATCGACACCGCCCGCGTCTACGGCCCCTCCGTCTACGGGGCGGTGCCGGAGACGGACTCGATGGCGAACCAGTTCGCCGCGATGCCGTCGCTGCACTTCGGCTGGGCCCTGATGGTCGCGATCGGCCTGATCGCCGCCACCCGGTCCCGCCTCCGGGTGCTGTGGCTGCTGCACCCGCTGTTCACCCTGCTCGTCATCGTCGGCACCGCGAACCACTACTGGTTCGACGCGCTCGCCGCCACCGCCCTCCTCGGCCTCGCACTGCTCGCGGTCCGCGCCCCCGGCCGCCGGACGGCTCCCCCACCCGTACACCGTCCGTTCGGGACGGCCCCCCTTCCGGTCGGAGCCCTGCGATGAACCCCGCCGTCGGCACCACGTTCGCGGTGCTCCTCTCCCTCGTCTCCGCCGCCGGGTACGCGCTCGCCGCCGTCGCCCAGTCCCGGCTCGCCACCGCCTCCCCCGCCGCTCCCGGCGGGCGCGGGGCGCTGCGCGCGCTGCTCGCCCGCCGGCAGTGGTGGTGGGCCGTCGGCCTGAACGCCGCCGGAGCCCTCGCCCACGTGGCGGCGCTGCACTACGGCCCGCTGACCCTGGTCCAGCCGCTCGGCGCCCTGACGCTCGTGGCGGCCCTGCCGCTCGGCGCCTCCCGCGCGCGCCGGCGGGTGACCCGTACCGAGTGGCGCGGGGCCCTGTGGACCCTGGGCGGACTCGTCGGCCTGGTCGCCGTCACGGGGCCCGCCGCGCCCGGCGAGGCCCTCAGCCTCCGCGAGTCGCTGGTCGTCGCGGCGTCGACGGCGCTCCTGATCTCCGCGCTCGCCTCGGGCCGGCTGCCCGGGAGCGGCCGGGGCGGGAACGGACTCGGGCACGCCACCGCCTCCGGGATCGCCTCCGGCGTCGCCTCGGCGCTCACCCAGACCCTGACGGCCGCGCTCGCGCTCGAACTTCCCGGCACCGAGCCGACCTGGTGGCAGACCGCGCTGCTCGCGGTCCTCGTCTCCGGGTTCGCGACGGGCGGGCTGCTGCTCTCGCAGGCCGCCTACCGGGGCGGTTTCGCGGCACCGCTGGCCGTCGTCAACCTCTCCAACCCGGCCGCCGCCGCGGTCATCGGCGTGGCCCTGCTCGGGGAGACCTTCCGGGCCGGCGCCTGGGGCTGGACGGCCGCCGCCGCCGCGTCGATGGTGGCGGCGCGGGGGGTGGTGCTGCTGACGAAGGGCGGCGCGGCGGAGAGCGGGGCCGAGGCCGTCCCGGGGGCCGGAGCCGCGCCCGTCGCGGCGGCGGTCGGTGGCGTCCGGGCGGGGCAGGGCCCTGCCGCCGGGGCCGGGGGCGTTCCCGCCGCGGCCGGGGCCGGAGCCGTGCGTACGGTCGGCGCCGTTCCCGCCGTCGGGGGCACGCCCGCGGCCGGGGCGGCGGTGGCGCTCGAAGGAGTACGGGCGGTCGCGACGGCGGCGGGACGCGGACCCTCGGGTCCCGCCCGTACCTCTCGCACCTTCTGCACTCCTCGCGCCTCTCGCGCCCTTCGCGCCCCGCGCGTCCGGAGGGCCGTCCGGGGAGCGCGGTTCGTGCCGTCGGCGCGGATCGCGGACGCCGCGACGGAGGCCGAGCCGACGGGCGCGCCGCTCGCGGGCTGAGGGCGGACGCGGCCGGGGTCCGAGCCGGGGGCCGGCCTCCGCCGCGCCCTCCCGCCTCCTGAATTCGTCATCTTGACGACAACTGGATCCCCCTTCTATCGTCAGTATGACGACAAGGGGGATTCCATGGCCGACATCACCCGGCGGGCCGGCTGGCGCCATCTGCGTTCCGCGCCCACCGCGCACATCCGCCACCAGCGACGGGGACGACTCGTCCACGACGGCGAGGGGCTGAGCTTCTGGTTCCGGCCGCGCACCGCCGCCCTCTCCGAGGTCCCGGTGAACGACCGGGAGCTGGCGATGGCCTTCCACGCCCGCACGGCCGACTTCCAGGACGTGAGCGTGCAGTCCACCGTCACGTACCGGATCGGGGACCCGGGCGCGGCGGCCACCCGGCTCGACTTCTCCGTCGACCCCGACACCGGCGCCTGGCGCGGCACCCCACTGGAGCAGATCGCCACCCTCCTCACCGAGACCGCCCAGCAGCACGCCCTCGACGTCCTCGCCCGCACCACCCTCGCCGCCGCGCTCGTGGACGGCGTGGCGGCGGTGCGGGACCGGGTCGCGACCGGCCTCGCCGCCGAACCGCGCCTGCCGGACACCGGCATCGAGGTCGTCGCGGTCCGGGTGGTGGCGATCCGCCCCGAACCCGAGGTCGAGCGCGCCCTGCGCACCCCCGCCCGCGAGCAGATCCAGCAGGAGGCCGACCGGGCCACCTACGAACGCCGGGCGGTCGCGGTCGAGCGGGAACGCGCCATCGCGGAGAACGAGCTGGCCAGCAAGATCGAGCTGGCCCGGCAGGAGGAACGGCTGGTCGAGCAGCGCGGCACCAACGCGCGCCGCGAGGCCGAGGAGAACGCCGCCGCCGACGCGGTACGGGCCGAGGCCGAGGCCGTACGGACGGTCCGGCTCGCACGGGCCGAGGCGGAGGCCGCCCGCGAGGTCGGCGAGGCGCGCGCCGGAGCGCAGTCCGCGTGGCTGCGGGCGCACGCCGAGGCCGATCCGGCGACCCTGCGCGCCCTCGCCGTGCAGCGGGCCGCCGAGAACCTGCCCCGCGTCGAGCACCTGACGCTCTCCCCGGACGTGCTCACCGGTCTGCTGGCCAGGCTGGGCGGCGAGGGCGGGGCCCGGCCGTGAGCCTCGCGCCGCGCGCGGTGCTCGTGCACCGGACCACGGAGTACGAGGAGCTGCTCGCCCGGCACGGCACGCACGGGCAGGCCGCGTTCTTCCTCGCCGCGCGCGGCCGCTCGGTCGAGGAGGTGCGCGCCCGGCACGAACGCGCCCACCGGGCGCTCGCCGAGGTGGCGGGCGCGGTGCCGCCGGCGTGGCGGCGGGCCCGGGTGGAGCGCGCCGACCTGGACCGGTTCCTGTTCGGCCCCGAGGACGTCGTCGTGGTGGTCGGGCAGGACGGCCTGGTCGCCAACGCGGCGAAGTACCTGACGGGCCAGCCCGTCGTCGGTATCGACGCCGACCCGGGGCGCAATCCGGGCGTCCTGGTCCGGCACCCGGCGGCCCGGGCGCGGCGGTTGCTGCCGTACGCGGCGGAGGAAGGGGCGGCGGTCGACGAGCTGACGATGGTCGAGGCCGTCACCGACGACGCGCAGCGGCTCCTCGCGCTCAACGAGATCTACGTCGGTCCGCCGGGCCACCAGACGGCCCGCTACACGCTCGGGCTCGACGGCACGGACGCGCCGGCCGAGGCGCAGGCGTCGTCGGGCGTCCTGGTCGGCACCGGCACGGGGGCCACGGGCTGGCTGCGCTCCCTGTGGGAGCAGCGTTCCAGCACCCTGGCGCTGCCCGCTCCGTCGGACCCCCGGCTCGCCTGGTTCGTCCGTGAGGCATGGCCCTCGCCGACCACCGGCACCACCCGCGTCGAGGGGGTTCTCGGCCCCGGCCGGGGCCTGCGCCTCACCGTCGAGTCGGACCGCCTGGTCGTCTTCGGCGACGGCGTCGAGTCGGACGCGCTCCACCTGACGTGGGGCCAGACGGTCCGCCTGTCCGTCGCCGTCCCGCGCCTGCGCCTCGTGTGCTGAACCGTGGCGGCGGACGGCCGTGACCGCCGCCCGGGGAGCGCGGGGAGCGCGGGAGTCCGGGGAGCCCGGGGAGCGCGAAGAGCCCGGGAAGCGCGGGACCGGATGCCTTCCGCCGCTGCCCGGCGCACGGCCGTGACCGCCGCCCGGGAGACCCGAGCCCTCCCGGACGGCGTGCCCCGGCCGCCCGCGTCCGTCCCGTACGCCCCTCCTCCCCCGTGCGGCCGGAATCGTTCGGTCGGGGGCGAAGGGCGGCCCCGTGAGCGTTATGCTCGGCGCGCTTCGCCCGGACATCCGGCCCGCCGCGCTCCCGCTTCCCGGCCCCGTCAACGGCTCCCGCTCCCGGCGGCCCGGCCGCGCCGGTGCCCTCCCGCCCCTTCCCGGCTGTCGAAGGACACTCCATGGCCCTCGCCTCCTCCGGCCCCCTGTCCGTCTCCCCCGCCACGCCGCAGGAGTGGGCGCTCGTACGCTCCTGGGCCGCCGAGGAGGGGTGGAACCCCGGGCTCTCCGACGCCACGGCGTTCTTCGCGCAGGACCCCGGCGGTTTCTTCCTCGGCCGCGTCGACGGGGAGCCGGTCTCCGCCATCTCCGTCGTCACCTACGACGACGCCTACGCCTTCCTCGGCTTCTACCTCGTGCGTCCCGGGCTGCGCGGGCTCGGCCACGGCCTGGCCACCTGGCGGGCGGCCCTCGCCCACGCGGGCGACCGGACCGTGGGGCTCGACGGGGTGCCCGCGCAGCAGGACAACTACCGGCGCTCCGGCTTCACGACGGCGTACCGCACGGCCCGGTACGTGGGCGAGGTTCCGGTGCCGGACGCCCCGCCGACCGGTGTGGTGGCCGCCGGACGGGTCGATCCGGCCGTCCTCGCGGCGTACGACGGCGCCTGTCACCACGCCGACCGGCCGCGCTTCCTGTCCTCCTGGCTGACCACGCCCGGACACCGCGCGCTGGTCCGGATCGTCGGCGGCCGCCCGGCGGGGTACGGGGTGGTCCGTCCCGCGCAGGACGAGGCGCGGATCGGGCCGCTGTTCGCGGACACCCCGGCGGACGCGGCGGCCCTGCTCGACGGACTCGCCGCCGAGGCGCGGGGCTTCGGTTCGGCCCGGATCGCGGTCGACATGCCGGAGACGAACCCGGCGGCGGCGCGCCTGGCCCTGGAGCGCGGCCTGGAGCCGACGTTCGAGACGGCCCGGATGTACACGGGTCCGGTCCGGCCGGTGGCCCGCGAGCGCGTCTTCGGCGTCACCACGCTCGAACTGGGCTGACGGCGGCGGCACCCCGGCGGGGCGCGGTCGGCGGGCCGCCCCGCCCGGGCCACCACCCTCCCCGCGCCTCCTCCCCCTCCTCCTCCCCTTTCGCTTTCCCCGCCCCCACCCCCCGCCGTCCCCGAGGGGTGACAAGGGTTTTCCCCGTATCGGGTTCACCCCCCCGTTCCCTACTGTCCTCCGCACCGGCAGATACCATCCTCCGAGCCGCACCGTGACAGGTGCATGCGAAGGGTGGCGTCCGCCGGTGACGGCCTTGACCCGGGCCGTCGCGCCGGTGGCGGCGCACGGGCCCCCCAAGCCCAGGGACCCGCGGACCGTGACCCCACTTCGCGCCGTGTGTCCCGCGCCGCCGCCACTGCTCCGCAGTCACGTCGTACTCGAAAGGGCCACACCTTGAACCGTTCCAGGCGGAGAGTCATATCCGTGGTCGCGAGCGCCGCGATCCTCGGTGCCGCTGCCACCACCTCCGGGGCGTTCGCCGCCGCCCCGGTCGCTGCCACCCCGAAGCCCGCTCCGGCTTCGCAGACGATGCGGGCGCTTCCCGGCGCCCCCGTCGAGAAGGTCATCGTCACCTACAAGAACCAGGCCGCCGAGGCCGGGTCCAACGCCGCCGCGAAGAGCGACGCGGCCGAGAAGGCCGTGAAGACGGGCGAGAAGCTCTCCTTCGAGCGCCGCCTCTCCACCGGCGGCGCCCTGGTCGACCTGGGTGACAGCGCCACCCGGCAGGACGTGACGAAGGTCATGGACGCCTTCCGCGCCGACCCGTCCGTCGCCTCCGTCGAGCCCGACATCCGCGCGTACGCGATGGCGGTCACGCCGAACGACACCGAATACGCCAAGCAGTGGGACCTCGTCGAGCCCACCGGCGGCATGAACGTTCCCGCGGCCTGGGACAGGACGACCGGTTCCGGCGTCACCGTGGCCGTCATCGACACCGGCTACGCCGCACACTCGGACCTGGCGGCCAACGTCGTCGCCGGTTACGACTTCATCTCGACCTCCGCCGACGCCCGCGACGGCAACGGCCGCGACGCGGACCCGAAGGACGAGGGCGACTGGAACGCCACGGCGGGCGAGTGCGGCACCGGCTCCACCGCCTCCAGTTCCTCCTGGCACGGCACCCACGTGGCCGGCACCATCGGCGCCGTCACGAACAACGCCAAGGGCATCGCGGGCATCGCGTACGGCGCGAAGATCCAGCCCGTGCGCGTGCTCGGCAAGTGCGGCGGCTCCTCCTCCGACATCGCCGACGCCATCACCTGGGCCTCCGGCGGCAGCGTGCCGGGCGTCCCGGCCAACGCGAACCCGGCGAAGGTCGTCAACCTGAGCCTGGGCGGCGCGAGCCCGACCTGCCCCAGCGTCTACCAGACCGCGATCAACGGCGCCGTCTCGCGCGGCACCAGCGTCGTCGTCGCGGCGGGCAACAGCAACGCGAACGCCTCCGGTTTCACCCCCGCGAACTGCGCGAACGTCATCACCGTGGCGTCGACCAACCGCGAAGGCGGCCGGTCGTACTACTCCAACTTCGGCACCCTCGTGGACGTGGCCGCGCCCGGCGGCGAGACCCGTCGCGCCACCGACACCCCCGGTACCGTCACCACCCCCGAGAACGCCATCCTCTCCACGCTGAACTCGGGCGCGACCGTCCAGTCGACCGAGACCTACAAGCCCTACCAGGGCACCTCGATGGCGGCTCCGCACATCGCGGGTCTCGCCGCGCTCCTGAAGGCGGCCAACGGCACCCTCACCCCGGCCGCGATCGAATCCACGATCAAGGCCAACGCCCGCCCGCTGCCCGGCACCTGCACCGGCGGCTGCGGCACCGGCATCGCCGACGCCGCGAAGGCCGTCGCCGCCGTCACCGCCCCGGCGACGGGGACCGTCCTCACCGCCGACACCGACGTGGCGATCCCGGACAACACCACCGTGACGTCCCCGATCACCGTCACCGGCCGCACCGGCAACGCCCCCGCCGCCCTCAAGGTCGGCGTGGACATCAAGCACACCTGGCGCGGGGACCTGGTCGTCGACCTGGTCGCCCCCGACGGCACGGTGCGCAACCTGAAGGCGTCCTCCTCCTCGGACAGCGCCGACAACGTCCTGGCCACGTACACGGTCGACGCGTCGAGCGAGGTCGCCAACGGCACCTGGAAGCTCCAGGTCCGCGATGTGGCCAGTGGTGACACCGGCTACATCGACTCGTGGAGCCTCACCTTCTGACAGAGCACCACCCCCCACCGAACCACCCCCCACATCAGCATCCTTGCTGGTCAGCGACGCGCTCGTGGTCTACACCACGGGCGCGTCCCGGCGTTGCGGGGGCGGAAGCGACCGAAGGGCGCTGTCCGTATGCCGGACAAGGGGCCTGGACTCCGCCGGTGGGCTCCGTATTCTCTGCGCACGGGGCTCACGGGCGGGGCCCGAGCGGCCGGAGGGGATGGACAGTGACGACAGTTCCGCACGCCTCCCCGCGCCCCGCGGGCACGGGGGCGTCCCCGGCGCCGGTGGGCCGCGAGGAACTCCTCGCCCGGCTGGAACGCGCCCTGCACACCCGGGGCCGCGCCCTGCTCACCGGCCCCGCCGGCGTCGGCAAGACCGAGGTGGCGCTCGCCGCGGCGGCACGCGCCGAGGCACGCGGCGAGACCGTGCTGTGGCTCGCGTCCCTGCCGTCCGACCGCGAGATACCCGGCGCGTCGGCCGCCGCGCTCCTCGCCTCCGTGGCGGCGACGGTGTCCTGGCCCGGGACGGTCCGGCCCGGACCGTCCGGGGTCTCCGCCTCGGGGGTCTTCGCCTCCGGGATCTTCGACGAACTGCCCGGCCCGCAGCGGACCGCCGTCGCCATGCTCTGCCGCGAGGCTCCGGTCGACGCGGACGGCTGGGACGCGATCGCGCTGCGCCTCGGCATCGCCCGCGTCCTGCGCGCCCTGGCCTGCCGGGGTCCCGTCCTGCTCGTGGTCGACGGGGCGCAGCACGTCGACGCGGACAGCGCGGACCTGCTGCGGTTCGCCCTCCACCTGGCGCCGACCGCGCTGCGGGTGGTGGCCGTGGAGACCCCGGAGCCGTACGGGGAGGTCCACGGCCCGTACCGCTCCGATGACCCGGACGCCGGGCACCTCTGGGTGCCGTCGGAGGCGGACGTGCTCCGCGTCCCGCCGCTGCACGCCGACGAGATCGCCGAACTCCTCATCCACCACCGGCTGCCCTCCCGGATGGCCGGCCGCATCCACCGCGAGAGCGGCGGCAACCCGCGGCTCGCGCTCGCGGTGGGCCGGTCGCTCGCCGACGCGCGGACCCCGGTGCACCACGCCGAGGCCCTGACGCTCTCCGGGCGCGCCCGCGACCTCGCCCGTCAGCTCCTGGGCGCCGCGCCCCCGGCCGTACGGGAGACGCTGCTGCTCGCCGCCCTCGCGCTGCGCCCGTCCGCGACGCTGGTGCGCCGGGCCGGGCGGCCCGGCGCGGAGGCGGACCTCGCGGCGGCCGAGCGGGCCGACCTGGTGTCGCTCGCCGAGGACGGCTCGGTGACCTTCACCGCCGGGCTGCTGGCCTCCACCCTGGTGCACGACGCCTCCTGGGCCGAGCGGAGCGCCGGGCACAGGGTCCTCGCGGAGGTCGTGGACGACCCCGTGGAGGCGGTGCGCCACCGGGCGCTCGCCACCGACAGCCCGGACGAGGAGCTGGCCGCCGAGGTCGCGGCCGCCGCCGAGCTGGCCCGGCGGCGCGGGAACAGCGCGCTCGCCGCCGAACTGGCACTGCTGGCGGCGGAGTCGACGCCGGGACGGCACGGCGCGCGGCGGATCGCCCGGCTCGTCGACGCCGCCGAGGAGGCCGCCCGCGCGGCCCGCGCCGATCTCGCGATGCGGGCGGCCACCGATCTGCTCGCCCGGGACGCGGGCCCCGCCGACCGGGTACGGGTGCGCCTCGCCGTGCTCGACACGGCGGGCCAGGGGCTGACCGGCCTGGACGAGATGTACGTCCACGCCATGGAGGACTCCGAGGGCGACACCGCGCTGCGGGCCGCCGTCCAGCTCCGGCTGGCCGTCAAGTACGTGCTGGCGGACGGCGATCCGCAGCGTTCGCGGACGGCGGCGGTCGCGTCGGCCGCGCTCGCCGCCGCGACGGGCGATCCGCGCACGGCCGCGCAGGCGCTGACCGTGCGGGCGCGGATGGAACGGGCGCTCGGTTCGCCCGGCGCGGAGTCCGTACTGGCCCGCGCCCGCGCCCTGGAGCTGGCCGAACGGCCGCTGGGCATCCACAACGCCGCGCAGATCCTGACGATCCGCCACGCGCTCTTCGACGACCGGCTGGTGGAGGCCCGTGACGAGCTGGGCGCGCTCCTGCCGCTGGTGCAGCGGCGCGGTTCCGTCGAGGACGCCATCGAACTCTTCCGCACGCTGGCCGAGATCGAGTCCCGGATCGGCCCGTGCGCGGCGGCCCTCGGCCATGCCGGGCGGTCCCTCGCCCTCACCCTGGAGGCGGGCCTCTCCCCCGGCCCCGCCTGGTACGCGCTCGCGCTCGCGGAGACGGCGGGCGGCAGCTTCGCGCGGGCCGCGAGCTACGCGCGCCGCAGCGTGCAGGCGTCGGAGGAGGAGGGCGACCGCGTCTTCCTCTCGCGCGGCCGGTACGCGCTCGGCCGGGTCCAGCTGGTCAACGGGGACGTCGCCGCCGCCCTGGAGACCCTGCGCCGGGTCCAGGCCGACGAGCACGCCCAGTCGACCGTGGACCCGTCCATGCTCCGCTGGCACGAGGAGCTGGCCGAGGCGCTGCTCGCGCACGACGCCGGCGAGGAGGCCCTGGCGCTCCTCGCGGAGGTGCGGCCGGTGGCGGAACGCCTGGGGCGGTCCACCGTCCTGCTCGGCTGCGACCGGGTGCACGCGCTGTGCCTGGCGGCCGGGGGGCGTACGGGCGAGGCGGCGGAGCTGCTGACCGGCACGGCCGAGCGGTTCGGGCGGGCCGGTCTGCCCCTCGAACAGGGGCGGGCGCTGATCGCGCTCGCCCGGGTGGAGCGCCGCAGACGCCGCCGGTCGGCGGCGCAGGCCGCCCTCCACGGGGCGGCGTCGGTGTTCGAGCGGGCCGGGGCGGTGCCGTGGCTGGCCCTGGCGGGCGAGACACCGGCGGGCGAGGGGCCGGTGGGGGGTGCCGGGGGCGAGGAGGCGGTGTCCGCGCTCTCCTCCCTCACGGAGGCGGAGCTGCGCCTGGCCCGGCTCGTGGGCCGGGGGGCCAGCAACCAGGAGGCGGCGGCGAAGCTGTACCTGAGCGTGAAGACGGTGGAGGCGCGACTCACCCGCATCTACCAGAAGCTCGACGTCCGTTCCCGCGCCCAGCTGGCGACCGCGCTCCGGCCGTGAGCCACCGGGGCGCGATCCGCCACCGGTCCGTGAGGGCCATCGCGCAGACGCTCCGGACGACGGTCCCGTCGGGCCTCCGCCATTCGGCCGTCACCCGGCCAGGGCCGCCGGCCCTGGCCGGCCGGGGCCCGGCATCACGGGCCGTGACGGATCGTCCTCGCCTCTCACCCCTCGTCACCCCCGCCTGATAATGTCCGTAATGTCGCATTCTCTGTGCGGCCCTCGACCGTGCCGTCCCAGAACGGGAGCAGGAATGTCCGGTGGACCCGAGCCCATCAACGCCGACGCCCGAGAGGCCCTGGAGCGGGAGCTCGCCGAGCTGCGTGCCGAACGCGAGTCGGTCGCCGTCACCCTGCGGGACGCCGGCGGCGACGAGGTCGGCGACAGGGCCGACCAGGCCGACGAGTTGATGCGCGCCGACCAGGCCGACCGGCTGAACGGGCGCATCAGGGAGATCGAAGAGCGCCTGGAGGAGGGGGCCGTCGCGGCGCCGCCGCCGGCCGGCACGATCGGGGTCGGCAGCGGCGTGACCGTACGGTTCGACGACGGCACCGAGAGCGGCGTGCGGATCGCGGAACTCCCCGACGCGCTCGACCCGTCCCTGGTGACCGCCGACAGCCCGCTCGGCCGGGCGCTGCTCGGCCACGGCGCCGGCGACACCGTCACGTACGAGACGCCCGAAGGCCCCGCGACCGCGACCGTGGTCTCGGTCGACTGACGGCGCCGTGCGGAAGGCGGAGGGAGGACCGGACGGAACCGGTCCGGAGGCGGAGCCCGGGGACCACGCCGAGCAGGAGCGGATCAGGGAGGCCGACCGCAAGGGCGGCCCCGGCCACACCGTCCTGGTGGCGCTCACCCTCGCCGTGCCGGTCACCAAGCTCGCGTACACGGTCGGTGGCGGGGACGCCGTCCGCGACGTGCTCGTGGGCATGGAGCCGGCGAACTGGCCGGACATCCTCATCGGCATGCTCATCACCGACCCGCTGCTCGGCTCGGTGCTGGCCGTCGTCGTCTCCCGCGTGGTCTTCGCCCTGTTCGCCGCGCGCGGCGCGGTGCCGCTGGGCGGCGGACGGGTCGGGGCCCTCCGACGGGCGGCGCTCACGGCCGTCAACCCGGTCGCCATGGGCGTCATCGACGCATGCTTCTTCGGGCCGTGGTGGGGGCTCGGCACCGGGCTCGCCGCCTTCGCGCTGCGGCAGGGCGTGGTCGTGGAGTACCGCACGGGCCGCCGCCGGCCGCACCACCGGCACGGCCGGGAACCGGGCGCCCGCCACGACACCGGGTACCGGCCGCCCGCCTGGCTGGTACGGGCCGCCGGCCTCGAACAGTGGGTGGCCCTGGTCCTGACCGTGGTCGTGCTGCCCGTCCTGTTCTTCGTCTCGGCCCTCGACGGGCAGTCGTGGACGTCGGTCGTGGAGTGCCGGGTCACCCGTGGGACCGAGACCGGGAACGACCGCCTGATCGAACTGGGCCGCAAGGGGAACGGCGTCGTGGGCTGGAACCTGGACACCGGAGAGGTCTCCAACGGCACCGGGTGCACGAGCGACGAGAGCCGCTTCGTGCGCGAACCGTGGTGGCGCTCCTGACCCGGCGCCCGCTCCCGGCCCGGTCCGTTGCGGGTGCCCGGTCCGTGGCCGGTGCTCAGCCCGTGACGATGCCGGTGACCAGGTTGATGGCGGTGGCGAGGATGCCGGTGCCGAAGACGTACGACAGCAGGCAGTGGCGCAGGACGACCGCGCGGAGCCCGGCGGTGGACACGCCGGTGTCGGAGACCTGGTAGGTCATGCCGAGGTTGAAGCTGAAGTAGAGGAAGTCGCTGTACCGGGGCGGCTCCCGGGTGTTGAAGTCGATCCCGCCGCCCGGCTCCAGGACGTAGTAGTGGTACGCGTAACGGGTGGCGTACATCAGGTGGAGCGCCGCCCAGGCCGTGGAGACGCCGCAGAGGGCGAGCGCGGCCGCCGCGCGGCTCAGGTCGGTGTGGCCGACCAGGAGCAGCACGACGATGGTGCCGAGCCCGCACAGGGAGGTTCCGACGACGGCGGCCTCCTCCACGGAGGCCCGGAACTCCTCGCGGTGGACGTTGCGGTGGGTGGCGGCGGCGTCCATGGGCCACAGGACGATCCAGCCGGTGACGACGAAGAGGGTCTCGGTGACGGCGATGCCGGTGAGGACGCCGAGCGGCACATAGGACAGCACGGCGACGAGCACGCCGGCCGCCGCGCCGGCGAGCACCGACCCGACGAGCCGCGGGAAGGCCCCGAGCAGCCGGTGGTGCACGGTTCAGGGCTCCAGGAAGACGACGGCCTCGTCCGTGTACGTGAGGAAGGTGAGCGTCTCGTAGAGGTACAGCTCGACGCTGTCCGCGTCGTGCGAGGTGTAGCCGATGGCCGCGTCCTGGCCGAGGCGGAGCTCGAAGTCGCCGCCCCGGGTGGACAGGACGACACCGCCGTCGAGGGCGGGCGCCCAGATCGGGGGGCCGTCCAGCATCCGGGCGAGGTGCGCGGCGACGGGGTAGCCGTGGTCGGAGGTCTCGCCGGCCATCCGGTACTGGTCGGCGCCGAGGAGCAGCGCGTAGGGGCCGTCGACGCCGGCGAGCCGCAGCGCGCTCAGGGCCCGGGAGACCGCGTCGGGGTACGCGCGCGGTTCGGCGGGCAGGGGCAGCACCGGGTGGGAGGTGCGGGCGCGCAGCCCCTCGACGCCGGCCGCGCCGTACCCGTCGAAGACGGTCCGGTCCTCGACGAGGGCCAGGGTGCGGGCCGCGTCCTTGACGGGCTGCCAGTCGGAGTCCCGGGAGCCGCGCTCCACGTCGTCCACGGCGGCCCGGGTGACGGTGAACGGCACCTTGAGTTCGACCAGGGGCCGCGCCTCGCGGAGCCGGGCCGTGACGCCGGGGGCGGGCGGCTCCACGGCGGAGAGGTGGCCGGTGCCGACGGCGGCGAGGGCCGGGCCCGCCGGGTCGGGGACGTCCACGACCCGGCGGGCCGCGACGTGGCGCCGGAAGGTCCGGCGGGCCTCCTCCTCGATCTCGGCCCAGGCGGCCGGGGTGACCGGAGCGAGTTCGCGGTGCAGGTTGGTGGGGTGCTCGGGGGGTGTCATGGGGCTCAGGCTCCTTTCAGGCTGCCGATGCCCAGGGAGTCCCCGGGACCGGCGGTGTCCGGCGCGCCGGGGAGACCGTCGAGGAGGTCGGCGCTCGGCACGAAGAAGAGGCCGCCGGTCACGGCCCGGGAGAAGTCGAGGATGCGGTCCGTGGTCCCGGGCGGGTTCCCCAGGAACATGTGGCGCAGCATCTGTTCGGTCACGGCGGGCGTCCGCGCGTAGCCGATGAAGTAGGTGCCGAACTCGCCGCTGCCGGGCCGGCCGAACGGCATGTTGTCGCGCACGATCTTCCGCTCGTCGCCGTTCTCGTCGGTGACCGTGGTGAGGGCGACGTGCGAGTTCGCGGGTTTGACGCCGTCGGGCATCTCGACGTTGGCCGCCTTGCCGCGTCCGATGACCCGTTCCTGCTCCTCGACGGTGAGCGCGTCCCAGGCCGCCATGTCGTGCACGTACTTCTGCACGACGACGTAGCTGCCGCCCTCGAACCCGGGGTCCTCGTCGCCGATGTACACCGACTCCGCGGCCAGGGGGCCCGTCGGGTTCTCGCTGCCGTCCACGAAGCCCAGGAGGTCGCGCTCGTCGAAGTATCCGAAGCCGTGCACCTCGTCCACGACGGTCACGGCGCCGCCCAGCCGCTCCAGGACGAGCCTGGCCAGCTCGAAGCAGAGGTCGGGGCGGCGGGCGCGCAGGTGGAGGAGGAGGTCGCCCGGGGTGGCGGGGGCGCGGTGACGGGGACCCCGCAGGGCCGGGAAGGGGTGCAGGTCGCGCGGGCGCGGATCGCCGACGAGCCGGTCCCACGCCTCCGAGCCGATGCCGACGACGCAGGTGAGCTGTTCGTCCGGGGCGCGGAAGGCCACCGAGCGGGTCAGGCCCGTCACGTCCTGGAGTGCCTCCCGCACGGCGCCCTCGGCGCCGGGGCCGATGGTGGCCACCAGGAAGAGGGCCGCCCGGGAGGGTGGCATGACGACGGGCTGGGGTACGGCCATGGCGCTCCCGCTGGAGAACGGCACCGCAGGACAAGGAGGGTGTCATGACGGTTATGACAGACATGCCAGATATGCCAGACATGACGGACAGGGCCAGCGTAGGCGGACGGGGTGCCGCGCGCAGCCCGACGCGGCGGGCACGGGGCCGGGCGGCGTACCAACGGGCCGGAGCGGCGCCCGGCTCCGGTTCCGGGGGCGCGGCCGGGGCCGTCGCGCGCGGCGGTGCCCCGACGGCTACCGTCGGGGGTCGGGCCGCGCGGCACCGCGGACCCGCGGATGCGCCGGCCGGAACCACAGGAGGGAACGAACCATGGGACGAGTGACCGCGCGGCGGCGCGTCCTGCGCGTGCGGGAGGGGGGCGCCTCCTACCGTCCGGACACGCTGGCCGCGGAGGAGCCGATGGAGATCCGGGTCGGCGGGCGGCCGCTGACCGTGACGATGCGCACCCCGGGCGACGACTTCGACCTCGCGGCCGGGTTCCTCGTGAGCGAGGGCGTGGTCCGCTCCGCCGGGGAGGTGGCCGGAATCCGGTACTGCGCGGGCGCCACGTCCGACGGCGGCAACACGTACAACGTGGTGGACGTCGTCCTCGCCCCCGGTGTGGCCGCCCCGGACGCCTCCCTGGAACGGAACTTCTACACGACGTCCTCGTGCGGGCTGTGCGGCAAGGCCAGTCTGGACGCGGTGCGCACCACGGCCGCCTGGTCCGTCGCGGAGGACCCGCTGCGCGTCGGCACGGAGGTGCTGGCGGTCCTCCCCGACCGGCTGCGGGCGGCCCAGAAGGTGTTCGAGAGCACGGGCGGGCTGCACGCGGCCGGGCTCTTCTCCGCGGAGGGCGAACTGCTGTGCCTGCGGGAGGACGTCGGCCGGCACAACGCCGTGGACAAGGTCGTCGGCCACGCCCTGCGGTCGGGGCTGCTGCCGCTGCGCGGGACGGTCCTGATGGTGAGCGGCCGGGCCTCCTTCGAGCTGGTGCAGAAGGCGGTGATGGCGGGGGTTCCGCTGCTCGCGGCCGTCTCCGCCCCCTCCTCGCTCGCGGTGGACCTCGCCGCGGAGAGCGGGCTGACGCTGGTCGGCTTCCTGCGCGGCACGTCCATGAACGTGTACTGCGGCGACGAGCGCCTGGAGACCGTGCCCGCCGGGTGAGGGGCCGCCGGTGTGCGGCGGCCCCTCACCCGTTCCGGCCCCGGTGCTACGCGGCGGCGGCGGCGTCCTCGTCGTCGTCCCGGTGCGCGCCCGCCCCGGGGCCGCCCTTGCGCACCGTGCAGTGGATCGAGTCGTCCGCCACGTCGGCCACGATCGTGTCGCCGGGCTCGGCGTCACCGCCGAGCAGCAGGGAGGCGACCCGGTTGTCCAGCTCCGTCTGGATGGTCCGGCGCAGCGGCCGGGCGCCGAACGCGGGCTGGTAGCCGTGCGCGACGAGGAGTTTGCGCGCCGCGTCGGTGACCTCCAGGGTCATGCCCTGCGCGTGGACGCGCTTCTTGCTGCGGTCCAGGAGGTGGCCGACGATCTCCGACAGGTCCTCCTCGGTGAGGCTGTGGAAGACGATGATGTCGTCGATGCGGTTGAGGAACTCGGGCAGGAAGCGCCCCCGCAGGTCCTCCATCAGACGGTCCTTCAGCTCGGCCGCGTCGCCCTGGTGGTCCAGGATGCGGTGGGCCCCGATGTTGGACGTCATGATGACGACGCAGTGGCGGAAGTCGACCGTGCGGCCCTGTCCGTCCGTCAGGCGTCCGTCGTCCAGGATCTGGAGCAGCGTGTTGAAGACGTCGGGATGCCCCTTCTCGATCTCGTCGAACAGGACCACGCTGTAGGGCTGGCGGCGGACCTTCTCGGTGAGCTGTCCGGCCTCCTCGTAGCCGACGTACCCGGGAGGCGCCCCGACGAGCCGGGCCACCGTGTGCTTCTCCTGGAACTCGCTCATGTCGAACCGGATCATCCGGTCCTCGTCGCCGAACAGCAGCTCGGCGAGCGTCTTGGCGAGTTCGGTCTTGCCGACGCCGGTGGGCCCGAGGAAGAGGAAGGAGCCCACGGGGCGGTTCGGGTCGCCCATGCCCGCCCGGTTGCGGCGCACGGCCTCGGAGACCGCCGTGACGGCCTCGTCCTGGCCGACGATCCTGGCGTGCATCTCCTGCTCCAGCCTGAGCAGCTTCTCCTTCTCGCTGGCGGTGAGCTGGGAGACCGGGATGCCGGTACGGCGGGACACGATGTCCGCGATGTCGCCGGCCGTGACGGAGACGACGCCCTCGCGCCGCTCCTCGATGCCCGCGAGTTCGCCCTCGATCTCGGCGATCTGCCGCTTGAGGTCGGACGCCTTCTCGAACTCCTCGCCCGCGACGGCCTGGTCCTTCTCGCGGCGCAGTTTCGCCAGCCGGTCCTCCCGGCTGATCACCTCGGTGGAGCGGCCGCCACTGCGCAGTCGCACCCGGGCCCCCGCCTGGTCCATCAGGTCGATGGCCTTGTCGGGGAGGAACCGGTCGCTGATGTAGCGGTCGGAGAGCTCCGCCGCCGCCGTGAGGGCGCCGTCGGCGAAGCGGACCCGGTGGTGCGCCTCGTAGGCGTCCCGCAGCCCTTCGAGGATCTGCACGGTCTCCTCGACCGTGGGCTCCGGGATCAGGACGGGCTGGAAGCGGCGTTCGAGGGCGGCGTCCTTCTCGATGTGCTTGCGGTACTCGTCGATGGTGGTCGCGCCGACCACGTGCAGCTCGCCGCGGGCGAGGGCCGGTTTGAGCATGTTGCCCGCGTCCATCGAGCCCTCGCCGGTGGCGCCGGCGCCGACGACCGTGTGCAGCTCGTCGATGAAGAGGACGATGTCGCCCCGGGCCTCCTGGACGTCCTCGATGACCTTCTTCAGGCGCTCTTCGAACTGGCCCCGGTACTGCGCGCCGGCCACCATCCCGGAGAGGTCGAGGGAGATCACCCGCTTGTCCTTGAGCGTGTCGGGCACCTCGCCGGCCACGATGCGCTGGGCGAGGCCCTCGACGATGGCGGTCTTGCCGACGCCGGGTTCACCGATGAGGACGGGGTTGTTCTTGGAGCGCCGGGAGAGGATCTCGACGGTCTGCTCGATCTCCTCCGCCCGGCCGACCACGGGGTCGAGCCTGCCGGCCCTCGCCTCCTCGGTCAGGTCCCGGCCGAACTCGTCGAGGCTCGTGGCCGGCTGCTTCGGGGCGGCGGGCGCGCTCTCCCCGCCGAAGGCCGCCCGGTCCGCCGGGCCGCGCAGCTTCGACACGTCCAGGTCCTCGGCGCGCAGGAAACGGGAGGCGCCGGAGTCGGGGTCGCCGAGGAGGGCGCCGAGGATGTGCTCGGGGCCGATGTACGACACCCCGGCGGCCTGCGAGCGGGCGTGGGCCAGGGCGAGGGTGCGCTTGGCCGCCGGGGTGAGCCCGGGTTCCGAGGAGGGTTCGGCGGACTCCCCCGGCAGCACTTCGGCGATCCGGTCCGCGAGGGCGTCGGGGTCCACCCCGCCCTGGGCGAGCAGCCTGCGGGAGGGATCGACACGGGTGGCGGCCCACAGGAGGTGTTCGGTGTCGAGGTCGGAGGTGCCGTCCTCGACCGCCCTGCGGGTGGCCAGGTTGAGGAGTTCGTGCGAGGACTCCGTCAGGAGCCGTCCGATGGGCACGCGTTGCACGGCCGGCGGCGAGGAGGCGGGAGACATACCGAAGAAACGATTCAGCATTTCACTGAACGGGTCGGAGGAACCGAAGGGTGAACCGAACGCCATCGACATGTCAGCTCCAGAGAAGCGCGGGGGGTCCCTCCCACTGAAACGCTATGTCCGGCGCTCCGCAAACGGAACGGACGCGGGGACGGAGGCCCGGACCGGGCCCGGGCGGCGGGGCCCCGGTGGAGCGGGCCGGGCCGGGGCCGGAGGGCCGGGGGCGGAGGGCCGGGGCCGGACGCGACCCGACCGGGCACGGGTGTCACGCGACCGGCCCCGGTCGCGTCCCGGCACGGAGGCGACCCGGACGCGGCGACCCGGACGCGGCGGACCGGACACCCGGCCCGCCCCGCACGCCCGGTGGCGCGGGCGGTCCCGGTCCTCCCCCGCACGCCCGCCTTCTCCCGGCACGCCCGCCCCCTCCCGACACGTCCACCTCCTCCCCTTCCGCCCGCCCCGCCCGACACGCCCGTCCCGCCCGTATCCCCGCGTTCCCGTGCCACGGGGACGTGTCGGCCGACGATGGTTCCATGAGTTCCGACATCCCCCCGCCCCCTCGCGGCCCGCACCCCCACGGCCCGCAGGCCCGTGCCGGCACGCTGGTCCGGCGCCCCAAGCTGTGGCTCGTACCGACCGTCCTGAGCTCCCTCGTCGCCCTGCTGCTGTCGCTCCTCTACATGGGCGGCATCCTCAACCCGTCCGACAACCTGCACCGGCTTCCCATCGCCCTGGTCGACGAGGACCAGGGGCCTCCGCCCCCCGGACAGCGGAAGAGCCTGGGCGGACAGATCACCGACGCGATCGTCGCGGCCGGCTCCTCGAAGGACGACGTCGACTGGCGCCGGATGGACCGGGCGGCGGCCCAGGAGGCGATGGCCTCCGGCACGGTGTACGGCGCGCTGGTCGTCCCGAAGGACTTCACCGCGTCCGTGACGGCACTGGCCACCGCCCGTGCGACGACCCGTCCGACGATGCACGTGCTCACCAACCCCGGCGTCGGAAGCCTGGGTTCGTCCATGGCGTCCCAGATCTCCCAGAGCGCCGCCCACCAGGCGTCCCACGACATCGGTGAGCGGCTCTCGGCCTCCGCGACCGCTCCCACCGCGCGGCTGCTGCTGGCCGATCCCGTGGAGGTCACCACGAGCGTCGGCCATCCCATCGGCCGGCACAGCGGGCTCGGGCTCACCGCCTTCTACTACACGCTGCTGCTCGTCCTGGCCGGCTTCATCGGCGGCAACATGCTCACCAGCGGCGTCGACACCGCCCTCGGCTACGCCGACAGCGAGATCGGCCCCTGGCACACCCGTCACACGACGGTCCCCATCAGCCGCACCCAGACGCTGCTCCTGAAGATGCTCATGACGGCCGGCATCTCGCTCCTCACCACCACGCTCATCATGGTGGCCACGGTCTCGATCCTCGGCATGGACGCCGACCACCTGCCGACGCTGTGGTTGTTCTCGTACTGCGCGACGGTCGCCGTCGGCCTGGGGGTGCAGGCCATCAACGCCGCCTTCGGCGGCATCGGCCAGCTCGTCTCCATGTTCGTCTTCATCGCCCTCGCCCTCCCCTCCTCGGGGGCGACCGTCCCCCTGGAGGCCACCCCCGGGTTCTACCGGTTCCTGGGCGTCTTCGAGCCCATGCACCAGCTCAGCGTGGGGGTCAGGTCCATCCTGTACTTCGACGCCCGCGCCGACGCGGGTCTCGGACGCGCCTGGATCATGATCGCGGTCGGCGTGGTCGTGGCCCTGGTGTTCGGCTTCGCCATGACGCACTACTACGACCGCAGGGGGCTGCGCAGGCTCACGCCGCAGCCCGAGGAGTGAGTGGGGTGCGGGACCGGGGGGCGCCACCGTCCCCGGTCCCGGGCGGCGCGGCCCGGGGACGACGACCGCGCCGCGCCCTACTTCTTTCCCTGGGTGTAGTCGTCGTAGAAGCCCCGTCCCGTCTTGACGCCGAGGTGACCGGCGTCGACGTACTTCCGCAGCAGTTCGCGCGGGCCGCTGGGCAGTCCGGGCCGCTCGGCGGCGTAGTGCTCCTCGATGTCCAGGACGACGTCGAGCCCGACCTGGTCCATCATGCGGAACGGGCCGGCCGGGGTGCCCATGTTGATCTGCCACATCCGGTCGACGTCCTGCGGGGTGGAGACGCCCTCCGCGACCACGGCGAGGGACTCGCGCTTGATGGCGGCCCAGACGCGGTTGAAGATGAAGCCCGTGGACTCCTTGCGCGCCTCGAACGGGAAGACCCCGTAGTGGGGCAGTTCCCGCTTCAGGAGGTCGATGATCCCCCGGTCGGTGTGGCCGTCCGACATGATGTCGATCGCGTTCTGCTTCGGCGGCATGTAGAAGTGCATGTTCAGCACCCGCTCGGGGTGCTCGACCCGGTCGATGAACTGACTCGTCGGATACGAGGAGGAGTTGCTGGCCAGGATCGCGTCCGCGTCGGCGGCGCGGTCCAGTTGGCCGAAGATCTCCTTCTTCAGGTCGAGGCGCTCGGGGATCGCCTCGACCACGAGCCAGGCGCCCGCGAGCGCCTCCGCCAGGTCGGAGGTGAAGACGACCCGGCCGGGTGAACCGCCCTCGACGGTGGCGGCGACCTCGGCCACGTTCTCCCTCACGTACGCGACCGCCGCCTCCTCGGCGTCGGCCGAACGGTCGTAGATGCGCACCTCGCCGCCCCTGGTGGCGAACATCAGCGCGATCCTGCGTCCGAGTGTCCCCGCGCCGATCACGGCGACCGGGCGGTTCTGGATGTCGGTGGGAAGGGTGAACGGCATGCTCGTCCTGCTCTCCGGGGGTCGGGGGCCCGCCGTTCGCCCGGCCGGGCCACTCCCGCAGTCTCGGACGCGCCCGTCACCACGGCGACCCGGGCGCCGTCCTCCGGGCGGTACGGCTACGGCTTCCGGGTGACGATCCCGGGCCGCGGGCCCGGCGGCCTCCGCCGCCCCCGCCCCTCGCCCCTACCCCTCCTCGTCCCAGGACGGCTCCGGCTCGTCGAAGTCGAACGGCGGCTCGTCGTCGTACGGCGGCGGATCGTCGTGCGGCGCCCCGTCGTGCCGCGCCGGGGCCGCGGACGCCGCCCCGGGCCGCGCGGCCGGCGCCGGCGCGCTCCCGCCCCCGGCCGTGGTCCCGGCCGTGGTCCCGGTCGGAGCGGCGCCGGCTCCCGCCAGGGCCTCCAGGACGCCTTCGGCGTATTTGGCCAGCTTGGCCTCGCCGACCCCGCCGACGGTGCCCAGCTCCGCGACCGTGGCGGGGAGCCGGGTCGCGATCTCCCGCAGGGTCGCGTCGTGGAAGACGACGTACGCCGGTACGCCCTGCTCGCGGGCGACCCCGGCCCGCCAGGCGCGGAGCGCCTCGAAGACCGGCACGGCCTCGGCGGGCAGGTCGACCGGCACGCGGGCGCCCTTCCCGGAGCGACTGCCGGACTCCTTGCGGGCGGGGGCGACCGCCTTCTCCTTGCGCATCTGCACCGTGCGGCGGCCGCCCAGGACCTCACCGCTCCGCTCCGTGAGGACGAGCGTCCCGTAGTCCCCCTCGACCGCGAGGAACCCCTGCGCGAGGAGCTGGCGGACGACCCCGCGCCATTCGGCGGTGCCCAGGTCGGCCCCGATGCCGAACACCGAGAGTCCGTCGTGGTCGAACTGGATGACCTTGGCGGTCCTCTTGCCCTGGAGGATGTCGATGATCTGCCCGGCGCCGAACTTCTGGCGCCTCTCCTTGGCCAGCCGCCACACCGTGGAGAGCAGCTTCTGCGCGGCGACCGTCCCGTCCCAGGACTCGGCCGGGGTCAGACAGGTGTCGCAGTTCCCGCACGGCTCGCCCTTCTGCCCGAAGTACGCGAGGAGCCGCACCCGGCGGCAGTCGACGGTCTCGCAGAGCGCCAGCATGGCGTCCAGGTGCATGGCGAGGCCCCGGCGGTGCTGCTCGTCGCCCTCGGAGCCGTCGATGAGCTTGCGCTGCTGGACCACGTCCTGGAGGCCGTAGGCCAGCCAGGCCGTGGCCGGCTCGCCGTCGCGGCCCGCGCGGCCGGTCTCCTGGTAGTAGCCCTCGACGGACTTCGGCAGGTCGAGGTGGGCCACGAAGCGCACGTCCGGCTTGTCGATGCCCATGCCGAAGGCGATCGTCGCCACCACCACGACCCCGTCCTCGCGCAGGAAGCGGGACTGGTTCGCGGCGCGGGTGCGGGCGTCCATGCCCGCGTGGTACGGCACGGCGTCGACGCCCTGCTCCACGAGGAGCGCGGCGGTCTTCTCCACGGAGGACCGCGAGAGGCAGTAGACGACGCCGGCGTCCCCGTCGTGCTCGGTCTTGATCAGCTCCAGGAGCTGCTTGAACGGGTTGTTCTTCGGGACGATGCGGTACTGGATGTTCGGCCGGTCGAACCCGGCGACGAAGTGCCGGGCGTCCTCCAGGCCGAGGCGCGCGGCGATCTCGGCGTGGGTGGCCTCCGTGGCCGTCGCCGTCAGCGCGATCCGGGGCACCTTCGGCCACCGCTCGTGCAGCATGGACAGGGCGAGGTAGTCGGGCCGGAAGTCGTGGCCCCACTGGGCGACGCAGTGCGCCTCGTCGATCGCGAAGAGCGACACCCTGCCCCGGTCGAGGAGCCGCTGCGTGCCCTCGGTCCGCAGCCGCTCGGGGGCCAAGTAGAGGAGGTCCAGCTCGTCCGCGAGGAACGCCTGCTCGACGGCCTGCCGCTCGTACGGGTCCTGCGTGGAGTTCAGGAACCCGGCCCGCACGCCGAGGGCCCGCAGCGCGTCCACCTGGTCCTGCATGAGGGCGATGAGCGGCGAGATCACGATGCCCGTGCCGTCCCTGACCAGGGCCGGGATCTGGTAGCAGAGCGACTTCCCGCCGCCGGTCGGCATCAGCACGAGGGCGTCGCCGCCGCCGACGACCTGCTCGATGATCTCCTGCTGCTGCCCGCGGAAGGAGGTGTAGCCGAAGACACGGTGGAGCACCCGGGCGGGCTCGGAGATCTCGGTGGAAGCGTCGGAGAGGACCATTCGTGAAGCGTATCCGCCCGCTCGGACACTCCGGTCCCGCCCGGCGTGATCTGTGGACAACCCCCGGCCCGCCGCGGGCGGGGCCTGTGGAAAACTTCCGGCCCCGCCCGCGGCGGGCCCGGGTCAGCGCGGGTCGGCCGCCGCGGGGGCCCCGTCGAGGAAGCCGCCCGACTGGTGCCGCCACAGCTTGGCGTAGGCGCCCTCCTCCGCGAGCAGTTCCCGGTGGGTGCCCTGCTCGACGATCCGCCCGCGGTCGAGGACCACGAGCCGGTCCATGGAGGCCACGGTGCTCAGGCGGTGGGCCACGACCAGCGCCGTCCGCCCCTCCATGAGGCGCCACAGCGCCTCCTGGACGAGGAGTTCGCTCTCGGAGTCCAGGGCGCTGGTGGCCTCGTCGAGGAGGAGGATCGGCGCGTCGCGCAGGACCGCCCGGGCGAGGGCGACCCGCTGGCGCTGGCCCCCGGACAGCTTCACGCCCCGTTCGCCGACCATGGTGTCGAAGCCGTCGGGGAGCGCGTCGGCGAACTCCGTGACGTGCGCCGCCTCGGCCGCCCGGCGGATCTCGGCCTCGGTGGCGTCCGGCCGGGCGAAGGCGATGTTGTCCCGCAGACTCCGGTGGAACATGGCGGGGTCCTGCGGCACGTAGGCGATCATGCCGCGCAGGTCGGTCTGGCGCAGCCGGCCGATGTCCTGTCCGCCGATCAGGATCCGGCCGCCGTCGATGTCCGTCATCCGCAGCAGCAGCCGGGTGAGGGACGTCTTGCCGCCGCCGGACCGGCCGACGAACCCGACCTTCGCCCCGCCGGGCACCTCCAGGTCGAGCCCCTCGAAGAGCGGCTTCGCGCCCGTGTGGGCGAAGGTCACCTTCTCGAAGCGGACGTCGGAGCCCTCGGGCATCAGCGGTTCCGGGTCCTCCGGGTCGAGCACGGTCGGCGGTTCGAGGAGCAGCTCGGTGAACTGCCCGGCCTCCGTCACCGCGCTCTCCAGACGGCGGTAGATCTGGTTGAACTCGAACATGATCCGGGTGGCGTTGGCGTAGTACGTGAAGGCCACGACGATCCCCTCCACGCCGTGCTCTCCCCCGCCGAGGCCGACGGCGAGGACGAGTCCCAGGACGTTCGTCAGGACGGACATCGGGGCGACCAGCGTGTCGATGCGCAGGTTGCCGTAGTCCCAGGAGCGCAGGGTGAGCCGCCGCGACTCCGCGACGCGGGAGCGGTGCTCGGCGGCCTCCCGTTCCTCGGCGGCGAACGACCGGACGGTGTCCATGTTCATGAGGGTGTCGGCCACGTGCCCCGACACCCGGGCGACGGCCTGCTCGCGCCGGGCGACGAGCGCCTGGCGGCGGCGGATCAGCGGGGCCACGCACCCTCCCGTGACCGCGATCAGCACCAGGAGACCGGCCACGAGCAGCGGGTCGTACTGCCAGAGCACCACCGACGCGAACACCAGCGGCACGAAGTTGCCCATGACCGAGAACGTCAGCGTGTCGACGAACTCCTCGAAGCGGGAGGCGAAGCCGAGGACCCGCTTGGTCAGCGATCCGGCGAAGTTGTCGTGGAAGAACGCGGCGTCCTTGGCGAACAGTTCGTCCATGCCGAGGACGTACAGGTGCTCGATGCCCCGGGCGTCGAGGCGGTTCAGGCAGTGCAGTCCGGCGCGCCAGAGGGCCTCGCCGAGCAGCAGTACGGCGGCGAAGCCGAGGACGTACGGAAGGAGCGGGCCGACGCCTTCGGTGGCGCCGTCCCCGGTGACCCGGCCGACGATCTTGGCGACGACCAGCGGCGCGATGTAATGGAGGGCGATGTTCCCGAGCGCCGGAAGCAGCATCGCCGGCACGGCCAGCCGTCGCAGGCGGACCAGTTCCCGTCCGTAGTGGCGGAGCGCGAGGAGCACCGGCCTCCCGGGCGGTAATCCTTCACGCGTTTCAGGTGATCCCATGCCCAATCCTGTTTTCTCGTCACGAAGGTGAGGAAGGGGAGTGTGCCGCGCGGACGCGCGCGCGGTCCAAGGGTTTTCGGCGGCCGGCCGGGGCCGGAGCGCGGGACGGCCCCGGCCGGCGGGGCGGACGGCCCTCCGGGCGGGTCGGCCGGACGGGTGAACTCCGCCGGGGCCGGTGCGGCGCCGGTGCGGATGCTTGACGGGCGGGATCCGGGGAATGCGCCTAACGTGACCGAAGTACCCCAGTCAACCAGAAAAGGGGCGTATCAGTCATGGGCGAGAGCCACATGGACAAGGCCAAGGGCAAGCTCAAGGAGGCCGCCGGCAAGGCGACCGGCAACGAGCGCATGAAGACCGAGGGCAAGACGGACCAGATGAAGGGCCAGGCCCGCGAGGCGGGCGAGAAGGCCCGGGGCAAGGCCGAGGGCGTCCGCGACTCCCTCAAGCGCGACGACGCCTGAGGCCCGCGCCCGCTCCGTCAGGCCGCCGTACCGCGCTCTGGAGGACGGCCTGAACGGCGGAAGGACCGCCCGGCACCGGCCGGGCGGTCCTTCCGCGCGTCGCCGGTCGGGCGGTCCTTCCGCGCGTCGCCGGTGACCGGCGACGGCACCGTCCGCGGCGTGGTGCGGGACGGGCTCAGGGGGCCGTCCGCACGGGGAAGCTGAAGGTGTGCCCCTGCTGCTTGAGCCAGGGCAGCACCTCCCGCAGGGCGGCGACGGTCTGGGCGCGGTCGCCACCGCCGTCGTGGAAGAGGATGGTCGGCCCGTTGGACAGTTCGTTCTTGACCGTGTTGACGATCGAGGCGGCGCCGGGGTGCTCGAAGTCCTTGGTGTCCACGTTCCAGCCGAGCGGCCGCATGCCCGCCTCGGCGGCGATCCGACGGCTGTCCGGGGTGAACGCGCCGCCCGGTGCCCGGTAGTACTCGACCTTCGCTCCCCCGGCCGCGTCCTCGATCATCTTCTTGGCGTCCAGGATCTGCCGCTTCTGGTACGCGACGGACTTCTTGTCCATCGCGGTGTCGTGGGAGACGGTGTGGTCGCAGAGGCGGTGCCCGTCCGCGACGACCTTTCCGACCAGCTCGGGGTACCGCTTCGCCTCCGGACCGACCATGCAGAACACGGCCTTGACGCCGTGTTCCCGGAGGATGTCCAGCATCCGGGGGGTCCACCGCGGGTCGGGGCCGTCGTCGATGGTGATGTTCACCGCCCGGCCGCCCGCCTCCGCCGCGTGGGCGATGCTCTCGGGCATCCTCCTCGGCGGCGCCTGGGCGGGTTCCCCCGCCTTCCCGTCCTGCCGGCCCGCCGAGGCCCCCGCCGTGGCCGCGGTCTCCGCCTCCGCGTCGTGCGTCACCACCGTGGCCCCCCACACCGCCAGGCTGAGCCCTACGGCGGAAGCGACCAGGGCTATGTGCGCCCTGTACTTGTCCGACTGCCCCATGGAATCCCCACTCCCCGTTGTTCTTCGCTCTTTCCCCAGGTGAAAGGACGTTACAAGGGGCGAGGAGGTTTCGTGTAACCGTAGTGACACACCTCGTCGACAACCGGGTACGCGCCCTCGGGGAGGCTCCCCGCGCGAGCCGTGCCGACCGGCCGTCCGGCACGGCCGGAAGTACTCCCCGTGGCCGGGAGAGAACCCCCGCGGCCCGGCGCGACCGGGTCCCTGCACGCCACGACCCGTCGCGTACGCGCCAATGCCCCCGGTCCCGCCCGGGAGCCGCGCCGGAACCGGGCCCGGCCCGCGGCGCGCCGGCGCACCCGTCGCGGCGTGCGGCGACGCGTCCCCGGGGACCCGTCACACTTTCCCCGCACCGCCTTCACGGAAAGAACGCTTTCGGCCGCCGCGGGTCCCGGGCCTTCTCGCCGAGGCAGACGCCGGGACGTTCCGCTGCCTAGCCTCCCTGGCCATGCGATCCCACCTCATGAGACGTCTCGGTCTCACCGCCGTCCTCGCCCTCCTCCTCACCGCGTTCGGGCTGGCCCCGGCCGCGAGCGCGGCCGGCCGGACCGCCACCGCCGCCGCCGACCTGACGTTCACCACCAATGCCGCGACGACCACTCCGGGCGGCACGGTCAGCCTCTCCATGACGCTGACGAACAACAAGTCCTACGACATCTGGTTCGCCCACCAGACGATCGACCCCACCTGGCTCACCACCCAGCGCCCCGACCTGAAGTACGCGTTCACCGGCTGCGTCCTCACCGGCCCCGCCGGCAGCACCCCCTGTTCCGGCACCGGCCCGGCCAACCTCGGCGCCAACTACGGGGCCACGATCCCGCCCGGCCAGAGCCGGACCGTGACCCTGACGCTCCAGATCGCGCCCGACTCCGGCTGCAACGGCAACATCGGCTTCTACTCGTACTTCTACGCCGAGTTCAGCGACACCTCCAGCGTCAGCGGCGGCCCGGTCCACACGCCCGAGACCCGCGTCCTCTGCGCCTGACGGACACGTCCGGCGAGTCGCCACAAAACGGTCTGTCCGAAAATCACCTCTCCCCTTCCGGATTGACGGTCTAGACCAATGACGGTTCCGCTGGAGGGCCCCCGGGCCGACCGGCGCCCCCCGCCCTCTCCACCTGCGCGCGAGCGGCGCACGGGAGGAGAGGGTCGGGCGGTGAAAGGGTTTTCCACGCCGTGCGCCGTGCCAAGAGCACCGTTCCGAATATCTGATTTTTCCGGCCAGCTTTCGCGGCGGGACCACAAAAACTCCACAGGTACATCACCATGTGACGCGACGGATGCGTGGACGACCGGCCTTCGAGGGGGATGCCGGCGTCGCACGACGGGGGTGTGTCCGCTCTGCGGAGCCGTGCCCACCCCTGCTCCGGGAGGGGACACCACCGCATGAAGCGGATCTCAGGCACCACCTTGCTCACCACGGGCGCGCTCGTCGCCGCCCTCGTCCTGCCGGGCACGACGGCCCACGCCGTCGGCAAGGCCCCCCGCGTCGACCTGCGGGTCCTCGTCGTGACCGACGGGGGTCCGGCCACCGACGCCATCGCCGCCGAACTGGAAGCGGCCGGAACGCCGTACACGACGGTCGACCTCAACCGCGCCGACCGGCCCGTCATCGACGAGACCTACCTCTCGGACACCGTGGACGGCGGTCCCAGGGCCAAGTTCCAGGCCGTCGTCCTGCCGAACGACAACCCGTTCCCGGCCGGCTCCCCCGAGATGGCGGCGCTCGTGGACTACGAGCGGTCCTTCGACATCCCGCAGGTCGACGCGTACACCTACGCCCGGCCCGAGGTCGGCCTCCAGTACGCGGTGTACGGCGGCTACGCCGGAAGCCTCGACGGGGCCGGGGCGCAGGCGACCGCCGCCGGTCTGTCCGGCCCGTTCGGCTACCTCGAAGGGGCCGTGCCGTTCGAGGACAACTCGCCCACCGTGGGCGAGAGCTACGCCTACCTGTCGACCCCGTCGGCGGGCGCGGACTTCACCCCGTACGTCGAGGCCGCGATACCCGGGACGACCAGGCGCGGGTCCCTCGTCGGCGAGTACCGGCACGACGGGCGACGCGAGCTGGTCGTCACCTTCGTCTACAACCGTTACCAGCAGCAGTTCCGCCTGCTGGCCCGGGGCATCGTGGAATGGATGACCGACGGGGTCCACCTGGGTGCCTCCCGGAACTACTTCGCCGTCCACGTCGACGACGTCCTCGCGGCGGACGACCGCTGGAACACGGCGCTCAACTGCACGCCCGGCGACGTCGACTGCACCGACCCGAACGCCGTCCCCGATCCCATCCGGATGACGGCCGCCGACGTGGACCACGCCGCCGGCTGGCAGAACTCCCGGGGCTTCACCCTCGACCTGGCGTACAACGCCGCCGGCAGCGTCGACTTCCGCACGGACAACGGCGGTACCGACGCGCTGGCCGACCGGCTGATCGCCCGGCGCGACGAGTTCCGCTGGATCAACCACACCTACACGCACGCCTTCCTCGGCTGCGAGCAGAACGTCGCCGTGGTGCCGTGGCGGTGCGCCACCCTCCCCGACGGCTCCGTCAAGTGGGTCTCCCGGCAGAGCATCTCCGACGAGATCGCCCTCAACCGCGTGTGGGGCCGGGCCGCCGGACTGCCGCTGGCCGACGACGAGCTGGTCACCGGGGAGCACTCCGGGCTGCGCGTCCTGCCCCAGCAGACCGTGGACAACCCCAACCTGGCCCCGGCCCTCGCCGACAACGGCATCGCCTGGCTGGGCTCGGACAACTCCCGCGAACCCGGCCAGCGCCCGGTCGGTTCCGCCACGACCGTCCCCCGCCACCCGATGAACGTCTTCTACAACGCCGGGCGGGCCGCCGAGCAGGTCGACGAGTACAACTGGATCTACACCAGCCGCGCGCAGGGCGGCAGCGGCATCTGCGAGGACAACCCGGCCACCACCACCTGCCTGGCCGCCCCGCTCGACCCCGCCACCGGCTACACGGACCACATCGTGCCCCTGGAGCGGCGGATCGCCCTGGGCCACGTCCTCGCCAACGACCCCCGGCCGCACTTCATCCACCAGTCGAACCTGGCCGAGGACCGGATCGCCTACCCGGTCCTGGACGGCGTCCTCGACGCGTACGACGCGCTGTTCGCCGCGAACGCGCCCGTGGTGAACCTGCGGATGAAGGACATCGGGCAGGAGCTCCGGCAGCGCGCCGCCTGGCGCACGGCCGTGCAGAACGGCCAGGTCACCGCGTACCGCGTCGGGCGGACCGTGACCGTCCAGGGGCCGAGCGGCACGGCGGTCCCCGCGACCGCCCCCGAAGGGACCCTGCGCAGCGGCGCCGCCTTCGGCCAGGCGTACGCGGGCGGGCGGTCCGGCTGGACGGCGCTCGCGGGCACGCCGCTCACCCTCTCGCTGCCCTCCTCCCCCGAGTTCACGGCCGTCCACCGGCCCGCGCTCGCACCGGTCCGGGTCCCGGCGCCGGGTCCGGCCGCCCGGGTCCCCGCCGGCGTGTCCGAGCCGGTCGCGCCCGGCACGGACGGCTGACCGCCGCACCGGCGGCGCTGCCCCGTCCCGGCAGCGAGGTCCCGGCCGCCCAGCGGCGGCCGGGACCCGCACGACCCCCCCACCACGGCCGTGGAGCACACACATGCACGTTCGACACGGCGCCCGGCGCCCGGGCGCCCCGCGCGTCACCCTTCTGACCGAGGGCACCTACCCGCACAGCCACGGCGGTGTCAGCGTCTGGTGCGACCAGCTCGTCACCGGCATGCCGGACATCGACTTCGACGTCCTCGCCGTCACCGGCTCGGGCCGCGAAGCCCTCGCGTGGGAGCTGCCCGCCCACGTCTCCAGCGTCCGCTCCGTCCCCATGTGGGGCCCCGCGCCGGAGGGCCGGCCGGCCCGGGGCAGGGCCGCCGGGCGGCTCGCCGACGCCTACGAGAAGTTCCTGACCGCACTGCTCGACCCGCGTGCCGAGGACGGTTTCCCCTCCGCCCTGTACGCGCTCGCGCACGCCGCCGGGGACGGCCTGCTCAGTCCGTTCCTGCGGGGCGACGCGGCGCTCGCGGTGCTCACCTCCGTGTGGCGGCGCCCGGGACTCGCCGTACGCGAGGCCGGGCCGACCCTGCACGACGCGCTCACCGCCACGGCCCTGCTCGAGCACGCCCTGCGCCCGCTGTCCGCGCCGCCCCCGGCGACCGGGGTCGCGCACGCCGTCAGCGGCGGGGTGGCCGTCCTGCCGGGCCTGGCCGCCCTGGAACGGCACGGGGTGCCCCTGCTGCTCACCGAGCACGGCGTGTACCTGCGCGAACGCTATCTGGGCTACCGCACCGCGCCCTACCGCTGGCCCGTCAAGGCGGTGGTGCTCGGCTTCTTCCGGCTGCTCGCCGAGGAGAGCTACCGCAAGGCGTCCCTGATCACCCCGGGCAACCGCTACAACCGGCTGTGGGAGGAGGAGGGCGGCGCCGACCCGGCGTCGATCCGCACGGTCTACAACGGCGTGGACCCCGCCGCCTTCCCGCACGCCGGTCCCGAACCGGAGGCCCTCACCCTCAGCTGGGCCGGACGCGTGGACCCGATCAAGGACCTGGAGACGCTGATCCGTTCCTTCGCGATCGTCCGGGACCGGCTGCCCGGCGTCCGGTTGCGGCTCTTCGGCGGCACGCCCCGGGGCGGGGAGGCGTACCGGGAGCGCTGCGAGGCGCTGGCGGCCGATCTCGGCCAGGCCGGGGCCGTCACCTTCGAGGGACGCGTGGACGACATCAAGGACGCCTACGCGGCCGGCAACGTCGTGATGCTGTCCAGCATCAGCGAGGGCTTCCCCTTCACCCTGATCGAGGCGATGTCCTGCGGACGCGCGACCGTCTCCACCGACGTCGGGGGCGTGCGGGAGGCCGTGGGCGACGCCGGGCTCGTGGTGCCGCCGCGCGATCCCGCGGCGATGGCCACCGCCGCGCTCACCCTCCTCGGCGACCCGGACCGGCGCCGGGCGATGGGAGAGGCGGCCCGGCTGCGGGTGATCGAGCGGTTCACCCTCCGGCAGACCATCGACACCTTCCGCGCCATCTACCACGAACTGGCCTCCGGGGAACGGCGGGCGCCCGTCCGGACCGTCCTGCCCGCGCCGGTGGCCAGCGCCACGGGGAGCTTCGCCGGATGAGCGGGCCGATGTTCCTCGAACCCGGCGGCGCCGAACAGGACACGCTCGCGATCCGGCTCGCCGTGCCGCGCGCCCGGCGGTTCCTGGACGACGCCACGCTGGCGATCCGGCTCCCTCCGAAGGGGCCCGACGAGGAGGCGGTCAGCGCGCTCGCCGCCGAACTCGCGGACCGCGTCGGACCGGCCGTCCACCCCTACGAGGTGGCCGCGCTCCTGGAGGCGGACGGCCTGTCCGCCTCCCTGATCAAGGAGCGGTACGGCCATCCCACCCTGTTCTCGCTCGCGGCGGCGCTGTACGAACGGGTGCCCCGGACGTTCCCGGAACCGGACGCGCCCGCCGACCCCTGGCGGCCCGACACGGCCCGGTGCCTGCTGCGCGGTCTGCTGTTCGCGCTGCCCGCCCTGGCGTACCTCCTCACCGCCCCGCTGTGGCGCGTCGACGAGCACGCCCCCGTCCTGATCACGGCGGGCGTCGTCTCCTGGGCGTGGGGCCAGGCCCTCGGCCACCGGGCGCACCTGCGGCTCACGACGGGACGGCGGGAGGCGTCGCGCACGCTGCTCAAGGGCTCCGTGCTCGGGGCGGCCGTGGCGACGGGCCTCGCCGCGATCCCCGCCGGCGGGGGCCCCGCCACCGCGGCGGCGGCGGCCCAGTCGCTGTACCTGGCGGCGGCGGGCGTGCTGCTCGTGCTGGGCCGGGAGCGGCTGCTGCTCGCCGCGCTCAGCCCGCTGATGGCGGGCGTCGTGCTGCTGCCCTGGTGGGAGCCGGGCGCCCTGCTGCGGCTCACCTTCCCGCTGCTCGCGCTCCTCGCCACGCTCGCCGTCGCCCTGCGGGTGCTCGGCTCCGGCTTCGCCGTACCGGTCGTCGCCGGCGGTCCGCGGCCGCGGCTGCGCGCCTCCGTGCCGTACGGCCTGTTCGGGCTCGCGGCGGCGGTGCTCGTGACGCTGGAGGGCCGGCGGGACCCGTACGCGGTCATCGTCCTCACGCTCAGCATGGGCCCGGCGGAGTGGCTGCTCTACCGCTACCGGGGCTGGTCGGTCGCCGCGCTGCGCGCCAGCGCGACGCCCCGGGCGTTCCTGCTCCGCTCGTCCGGCGTCCTCGCGCTCTGCCTCTCCTGCTACCTGCCGCTCCTGCTGGTCCCGGCGCTCCTCATGGGTTCCGGTCCGGCCGCGCTGCTCTCCCTCGCCGCGGTGCTGTGGACCGCCCTGCTCCTCCAGGCGTTCGGCGTGGCCTGGCCGCCGGCCGCGCTCTGCGGGGCGGCCGCCGTCACCGCCGCGGCCGTCACCGGGGCGGCGCCGTCACCGGGGTCCGGCGTGCTGCCCGTGGTCTGCTCCGTGGCCGCGGTCTGTCTGGCGGCCTGTGTCGTCGCCCTCCTGGGCCGGCCCTCGCCGCACGTCTGACGGACCGGCCGTCCGGCCGCCCGTTCCCGCTCCGCCCACCACCGTGCTGTTCCCGTCGAAAGGACCGAAGAGTTGACCTCCGCACCGCTCGCCGCCGTCACCGGGGCCGAAGGGTTCATCGGCTCGCACCTCACGGAGGCGCTCGTCGCCTCCGGCCACCGGGTCAGGGCCATGGCCCAGTACAACTCGTTCTCCTCCTACGGCTGGCTGGAGACCCTCTCCCCCGACGTCCTCGACCAGGTGGAGATCGTGCTCGGCGACGTCCGCGACCCGGGTTCGGTGCGCGGTCTGCTCGACGGCGCCGACTGCGCGTACCACCTGGCCGCGCTCATCGCGATCCCGTACTCCTACCGGGCGCCGCACAGTTACGTGGACACCAACGTGACCGGCACCCTCAACGTCCTCGAAGCGGTCCGCGCCCTGGGGACGCCCCGTCTGGTGCACACCTCGACCAGCGAGACGTACGGCACGGCGCAGACGGTGCCGATCACCGAGGACCACCCCATCCACACCCAGTCCCCGTACGCCGCCTCGAAGGCGGGCGGCGACCGGCTCGCGGACAGCTACCACGCCAGTTTCGGCACGCCCGTGGTGACGCTGCGCCCGTTCAACACCTTCGGTCCCCGGCAGTCGATGCGGGCCGTGATCCCCACCGTCATCGGCCAGGTGGCGGCCGGGGAGCGCACCCTCACCCTGGGCGACCTGCGTCCCACCCGGGACTTCACCTACGTGAAGGACACCGCGCGGGCGTTCCTCGCGGTGGGCACGGCCCCGGCGGAGGACGTCGTGGGCCGGACCTTCAACGCGGGGACGGGCGGGGAGATCTCGGTCGGCGACCTGGTCGCGCTGATCGGGAAGGTCATGGACGCCCCGCTCGACGTCCGCGAGGACTCCGCGCGGCTGCGTCCGGCCGACTCCGAGGTGATGCGGCTCGTCGCGGACGCGTCCCGGCTGACCGCGGCGACCGGCTGGGAGCCGGTCCACACCCTGGAGGAGGGCCTGGCGCGGACCGCCGAGTGGTTCGCCGACCCCGCCAACCTGGCCCGCTACAAGACCGGCATCTACAACATCTGACCCGTCCGGCACGTCCCGCAGGAGGTACGCCATGCACGCTGTGATCCTGGCCGGTGGAAAGGGCGTCCGGCTGAGGCCGTACACCACCGCGCTGCCCAAGCCGCTCGTCCCCATCGGGGACCAGCACGCCATTCTGGAGATCGTGCTGCGCCAGCTGTCCCGGTCCGGCTTCACCCGCTGCACCCTCGCCATCGGCCACCTCGGCGGGATCATCCGCGCCTACGTGGGCGACGGGTCGCAGTGGGGCATGAGCGTCGACTACGCCACCGAGGAGAACCCGCTCGGCACCATGGGCCCGCTGCTCAACCTGCGCGAGCGGCTGCCGGAGCACTTCCTCGTCATGAACGGGGACGTGCTCACCGACCTGGACTACGCCGACGTGCTGCGCCGGCACGAGGGGTCGGGCGCCCCGCTGACCATCGCCACGTACGCCCGCCAGGTGCGCATCGACTTCGGGGTGCTGACCACCGACGACGACCGGGTGGTCGCCTTCACCGAGAAGCCGAGCATCGACTACCGGGTGTCCATGGGGGTCTACGGCGTCTCGCGCGAGACCCTCGACGCCTACACGCCGGGACTGCCGCTCGGCTTCGACGAGCTGGTCCTCGACCTGCTCGCCGCCGGGACGCCGCCGCACGCCTACGACTTCGACGGCTACTGGCTGGACATCGGCCGTCCGGACGACTACGACCGGGCCAACGCGGAGTTCACCAGCCGCAAGTCCCTCCTGCTCAAGGGAGCCTGAACAGCGATGCGCATCCTCGTCCTCGGCGCCGGCGGTTACCTGGGCGGCCACGTCACCGATCGGCTGCGGGCGCTGCCGGGCACCCTGGTGCTCGTCGGCGGCCGTTCCCCGGGGGCCGACGCCGTCGTCGACCTCGCCTCCGACCGTCCGCACGCCCTGGCGGGCGTGCTGGCGAAGGCCGCGCCCGACGCCGTGGTCAACTGCGCGGGCGCGACCGGCGGCGACGCCGTCACGCTCGCGGAGGTGAACGCGCGCGGGCCCGCCGTGCTGTGCGCGGCGCTGCGCGAGGCCGCGCCCGGCGCCCGGCTCGTCCATCTGGGGTCGGCCGCCGAGTACGGTCCGGGGGTGCCCGGCCGGCGGGTGGCGGAGTCGGAGCCGTGCGCCCCGGCGGGTCCGTACGGCGCGACCAAGCTGGCGGGCACGGTGGCGGTGACCGCGTCGGGGCTCGACGCGGTGGTGCTGAGGGTGGGCAATCCGGTGGGCGCGGGCGCCCCGGTCACGGGGCTGCCGGGGCGGGTGGCCGCCCTGCTCGACGGGGCGGGGGTCCCGGGCGGTCCGGAGGGGGAGCTGCGGCTCGGCGACCTCTCCGCGTACCGCGACTTCGTGGACGTGCGGGACGTGGCGCGGGCGGTGGAGCTGGCGGTCACCGCCCCCGGGCCGCCACCGCCCGTCCTCAACGTCGGCGGCGGCGAGGCCCTGCCGGTGCGGGAGATGGTGCGGAGGCTGGCGGACACGGCCGGGTTCCGGGGCCGGATCACCGAGGAGGACGGGGGCGGTTCGGCCCGGTCCGCGCGGGTGTCGTGGCAGTGCTCGGACATCACCGCGGCCCGTGCCGCTCTCGGCTGGCGTCCGGTCCACTCCCTCGACGCCTCCCTCGCGGCGCTGTGGGCGGCACGGTTCCGCTCCCGTACGCCCGACGGGGTGGCGGCGCCGTGAGCCTGCTGATCCCGCTGTACGTCCACCCCGCCGAGGACCCGGCCGCCTGGCACCGGCTGATCGCCGGCGCCGCGCACACGTACGCCGTGGTGATCAACCCGGCGAGCGGCCCCGGCGACGTGCCCGATCCGGCGTTCGCCGCCGCCGCCCGCGCGCTGCGGACGGCGGGGGCACGGCTGCTCGGTTACGTGGACACCGACTACGGCGTGCGCGACGCGGAGCGGATCGTCGAGGAGGCGCTCCGGCACCGGGAGTGGTACGGGGTGGACGGGTGTTTCCTCGACCGGGCGACCGCCGGGCGCGACGGCCTGGCGGACTGCCGGCGCCTGGTGCGCTCCCTGCGCAGGGCGGACGTCTCCCCCGTGGTCCTCAACCCGGGCGTCCACCCCGATCCGGGCTACGCCCGTCTGGCGGACCTGACGGTCACCTTCGAGGGCCACTGGTCCACGTACGTCTCGACGTTCAGCCGCCCGTCGTGGACGGCGCGGCTGCCGGCGGAACGGCTCTGCCACCTGGTGTACGGGGTGCCCGCCCCGCTCGTCCCGCTGGCCGTGCGCACCGCGCGCGAGCGGGGCGCGGGGGTGTGCGGCCCGGTGACCGGGGAGCCGCCCAACCCCTGGGCCGGTCTGACCCCGGCGCTCGCGGAGGCGGACCGGTGAGGCGGCTCCGCCGGACTCCCGCGGCCCTCCTGCTCCTCCTGGCGGTGCTGGCCGGCTGCTCCGGAGGGCCGGGCGGTCCGGGGGCGGGGGGCGGTTCCGCCACCGGTCCGACGGCGGGCGGCACGTCCGGCCCCGCACCGGACCGCACGTCCGGCCCCGCGACGGGCACCCCCGGGCCCGGCACCCCCGGGTCCGACGCCCCCGCGACCGGCGGCTCCGCGCCGCCCCGTACGCCCCCTCCCCCGACCGGCCGCCCCCCGGCCACGTCCTCCACGTCCTCCCCGCCCGCCCCGTCCGGTCCGTCCGGTCCGCGCTGGCAGCCCCGTCCCGGCCTGGCGTGGCAGTGGCAGCTCGACGGCAGGGCCGACCCCTCCGTCGACGTGCCCGTGTACGACATCGACGGCTTCGAGAACAGCGCCGCCGACGTGGCCCGTCTGCACCGGGACGGCCGCAAGGTGATCTGCTACGTCAACGTCGGCGCGTGGGAGAAGTACCGCCCCGACCGGGACGCCTTCCCCGCCTCCGTCCTGGGCGGGCCCAACGGCTGGCACGGCGAGCGCTGGCTGGACATCCGCCGCGTCGACGTCCTCCGCCCCCTGATGGAGCGCCGGTTCGACATGTGCCGCGACAAGGGGTTCGACGCGGTGGAACCGGACCTGGTGGAGGGCTACGCCCACGACACCGGCTTCCCGCTGACGGCGGACGACCAGCTCCGCTACAACCGCGTGATCGCGGAGATCGCCCACGAGCGCGGCCTGGCCGTGGGCCTCAAGAACGACCTCGCCCAGATCCCCGCCCTGCTGGCCCACTTCGACTTCGCGGTCAACGAGGAGTGCGCCCGGTACGACGAGTGCGCCCGGCTCGAACCCTTCGTCGCGGCGGGCAAGGCGGTCTTCCACGTGGAGTACGACGAGGCCCCCTCCGCGTTCTGCCCGCGGGCCCGCGCCCTCCGCCTGTCGTCGATGCTGAAGAACCAGGAGCTGGACGCGTGGCGCAGACCCTGCTGACGGGCCCCGCCCCCCGAAGGGACCAGCCGCATGGGTCGCGACGGGCGGGGAAGGCGCCCCTCGCATAACGTCGGCCGAGGCGAAGCCGAAGGCGAGGAGGAGGACCCGTGGACCGGACCACACCGACACGCGAGGACCCCGGAGCGGCCGGAAGGCCGTCCGGGACCGCCCGGGGAGCCCGCCGTGGGTAGGGCCGGGGTGGAGTACGGGCCGGAGGCCGGGGCCGCCTCCTCCACGGTCACCCTGCGGGTCAACGGGACGGCCCGCACCCTCACCCTCGACCACCGCACGACCCTGCTGGACGCGCTGCGCGACCACCTCGACCTCACGGGCTCGAAGAAGGGCTGCGACCACGGGCAGTGCGGGGCCTGCACCGTCCTCCTCGACGGCCGGCGCGTGAACAGCTGTCTGCAGCTCGCCGTCGCCTGCGCGGACGCGTCCGTCACCACGGTGGAGGGCCTCTCCGACGGCGACCGGCTCCACCCGGTCCAGGAGGCGTTCGTCACCCGCGACGCCCTGCAGTGCGGCTACTGCACCCCCGGCCAGATCTGCTCGGCCGTCGCCCTCCTGGACGAGGCCGCCGCCGGGCAGCCCTCGCTCGTGACGCCGCCGGACCGGCCGCCGGGCGAACCGGTCCCGCTCGACCCGGACGAGATCCGCGAGCGCATGAGCGGGAACATCTGCCGCTGCGGCGCCTATCCGCACATCGTGGACGCGATCGGGGAGGCCGCGCGGTGAAGCCCTTCGCGTACGTCCGGCCCGAGCGGGCCGAGGAGGCGGTCGAACGGTTCGCCGCCCACCCCGGCGCCCGTTTCCTCGCCGGCGGAACCAACCTCGTGGACCTGATGAAGCTGGGGGTGGCCGGCCCCTCGCTGCTCGTCGACGTCGGCGGCCTGCCGCTCGACGCGGTGGAGGAGACGGCCGGGGGCGGCCTGGACATCGGTGCGACCGTCCGGAACAGCGACCTCGCGGCCCACCCCCTCGTCCGCACCCGCTACCCCGTCCTCTCGCAGGCCCTGCTGGCCGGTGCCTCCGCGCAGCTGCGCAACGCGGCCACGACCGGGGGCAACCTGCTCCAGCGCACCCGCTGTCCGTACTTCCAGGACACGTCGAAGCCGTGCAACAAGCGCGATCCCGGTTCGGGCTGCCCCGCCCGGGAGGGCGTCCACCGCGACCTCGCGGTGCTCGGCCACTCCGTCCACTGCGTCGCCACCCACCCGTCGGACATGGCGGTCGCCCTCGCCGCCCTCGACGCGGAGGTCCGGCTCCTGGGACCGGACGGCGAACGGACCGTTCCCGTCACGGAGTTCCACCGGCTGCCCGGCGACCGCCCGGACCGGGACACGGTCTGCGAGGACGGCGAACTCGTCACCGGCGTGACGCTGCCCGCGCCCCCGCCCGGAGCGCGCGGCGCCTACCGCAAGGCCCGCGACCGCGCCTCGTACGCCTTCGCGCTCGCCTCCGTCGCGGCCGTCCTGACCGTCGAGGACGGCCGGATCGGGCACGCGGCCCTCGCCTTCGGGGGCCTCGCCCACAAGCCCTGGCGGGCCCGCGCGGCGGAGGAGGTCCTGCGCGGCGCGCCGGCGACCGACGAGACGTACGAGCGGGCGGCCGACGCCGAACTCGCCGCGGCCGAACCGCTGCGCGACAACGGCTTCAAGGTCCCCCTCGCCCGCAACCTGGCCGTGAGCGTCCTGCGCGGCCTCGCGGCCCGCGCCGCGCACGACGGCACGACCCGATGACCACCGGAGGAGGGCACCGCGCCATGACCAGCCGATCCGCAGACCCGGCGACGGGGGCCGTCCGGCGCGACGCCCGGGAGAAGGTGACGGGCGAGGCCCGCTACGCCGTCGACCGGACCCCGCCCGGCTGTCTCCACGCCTGTCCCGTACCCGCCACCGTGCCGCGCGGACGGGTCACCGCCGTGCGGGCCGACGAGGTCCTGCGGCGTCCGGGCGTGCACGCCGTGCTCACCCACGAGAACGCGCCCCGCCTGGGCGAGTGCGACGACCCGACGCTCCTCCTGCTCCAGGACGACAAGGTCCCGCACCGGGGCTGGTACGTCGCCGTCGTGGTCGCCGACACCCCGGAGAACGCGCGCGCCGCCGCCGAGGCGCTGGAGGTCGAGTACGCCGTCGAGGACCACGACGTCCTGCTCCGCGCCGACCACCCGCGCCTCTACACCCCCGAGAAGGCCAACGGGGGCTTCCCGGCCGTGCGGGAGCGCGGCGACTTCGAGGGGGCCTTCGCGGCGTCCGCCGTACGGATCGACGCGACGTACTCCCTGTCCGCCCTGCACAACCACCCGATGGAGCCCCACGCCTCCACCGCCCGGTGGGAGGGGGACCGGCTGACCGTGCACGACTCCAGCCAGGGCGCGACGACGGTGCGGAACGTCCTGGCGGGACTGTTCGGGCTGCCGCCGGAGCGGATCACGGTCGTCTCCGCCTTCGTCGGCGGCGGCTTCGGCTCGAAGGGCACGCCCCGGCCCCCGGCGGTCCTCGCGTCGATGGCCGCCCGGCACACCGGCCGCCCGGTCCGGCTCGTCCTGCCGCGCCGCGAGCTCGCGGCGGTCGTGGGCCACCGCGCGCCCACCGTCCAGCGCCTCCGGATCGGCGCGTCCGGGGACGGGGTGATCACCGCCCTCTCCCACGAGGTCGTCACCCAGACGTCCACGGTGAAGGAGTTCGTCGAGCAGGCCGCCGTCCCGGCCCGCACCATGTACACCTCTCCGCACAGCTTCACCGGCCACCGGGTGGTGGCCCTGGACGTGCCGTCCCCGTCGTGGATGCGCGCGCCGGGCGAGGCGTCCGGCATGTACGCCCTGGAAGCCGCCATGGACGAGCTGGCGGAGGCGGCGGGCGTCGATCCGGTGGAGCTGCGGCTGCGCAACGACCCCGACGAGGAGCCCGACAGCGGCAAGCCGTTCAGCAGCAGGGGCCTCGCCGCGTGCCTGCGGGAGGGTGCCCGGCGCTTCGGCTGGGAGGGCCGCGACCCCCGCCCCGGCGTCCGCCGCGAAGGGGACCTGCTGTGGGGCACGGGCGTGGCCTCGGCCACCTACCCCGTGATGCTGAGCCCGTCGAAGGCGTCGGCGCACGCCGGACCGGACGGCCGTTACACGGTACGGGTCGACGCCACCGACATCGGCACGGGGGCGCGCACGGTCCTGGCCGGGATCGCCGCCGAAGCCCTGGAGGTCCCGCTCGACGCCGTGCGCGTGGAGCTCGGCGACAGCGACCTGCCCGACGCCCCCGTCGCGGGCGGTTCCTCCGGTACGGGCTCCTGGGGCTGGGCCGTGCACAAGGCGTGCACGGCCCTGCGCGGGGAACTCGCCGGGCGCTCCGGCCCGCTGCCGCCCGGGGGCGTGACCGCCGAGGCGGACACCGAGGAGGAGACGGGACAGGAGTCCCCGTACGCCCGCCACGCCTTCGGGGCGCACTTCGCGGAGGTCCGCGTCGACACGGTCACCGGCGAGGTCCGGGTCAACCGGATGCTCGGCGTCTACGCGGCGGGCCGGATCCTCAGCCCCCGCACCGCCCGCTCGCAGTTCGTCGGCGGCATGACGATGGGGCTCGGCATGGCGCTGACCGAGCACAGCACCATGGACGCCGTCTTCGGCGACTACACCGAACGCGACCTGGCCTCGTACCACGTCCCCGCCTGCGCCGACGTGCCCGCGATCGAGGCGCACTGGGTGGACGAGCACGACCCCCACCTCAACCCGATGGGCAGCAAGGGCATCGGGGAGATCGGGATCGTCGGCACGGCCGCGGCGATCGCCAACGCCGTCCACCACGCGACGGGCGTGCGCCTGCGCGACCTGCCCCTGACCCCGGACCGGATCCTTCCCCTGCTGACGCGTTAGCCGCGTCGGTCGTCGCGACCGCCCAGGAAGTGGAACGTGGGGCGGGGGTGCATGAGGAAGTCGTGGTGGGAGATGTTCCAGGCGTAGGCGCCCGCCAGGGCGAAGGCCACCCGGTCGCCCGCGCGCAGGCCCGGCGCGGGGACCCGGCGGGCCAGGAGGTCCTTGGGGGTGCAGAGCTGGCCGGTGAGGTTGACCAGGGGCCGGCTCGCGGACGGGCGGGGCCACGGGTGCGGCCAGGTCTCCACCGGGAGGACCGCACAGGGCTGGTCGTGGCCCTTGGTGGCGGGAGTGCGCAGGTGGTGGGTGCCACCGCGGACGACCGCGAAGGTCTCGCCGTGGCTGTCCTTGACGTCCAGGACCTCGGTGGCGTACCAGCCGCAGTACGCGGTCAGGGCCCGCCCCGGCTCGATCCGTACGGTCAGGCCGGGGTGGGCGGCGGTGAGGCGCGCCAGGCCGGCGCCGTACGCCGTCCAGTCGAAGCGGCTGCCGGGGGCCGTGTAGTCGACGTTCATGCCGCCGCCCACGTTGACCTCGGCCAGGCGGAAGCGGTGGCGGGCGGCGAGGCCGGCGGACCAGGTGACGACGGATTCCGCCGCCGCCAGGAGGTCCGGGGCCTCCAGGCCGCTGGCCAGGTGGGCGTGGACGCCCCGCAGTTCGAGGTGCGGATACCGGCCGTCCACGAGGAGGCGGACCGCCGTGTCCGCGTCCGCCGGATCGAGACCGAACGGGGTCGGGCGGCCGCCCATCGTCAGTGAGCTGCCCGCCAGCGAGGCGTTCGCCAGGGGCAGGTTGAAGCGGAGGAGGACGGGGACGCGGGTCCCGGGGGCGAGCCCGGCCGAAAGGGTCCCCAGCACGGCCAGGTCGTGGAGGCTCTCCACGTGGAAGCGGGAGACGCCCCGGCCGAGGGCCTCCGCCAGTTCGGCCGGGGTCTTGCCGGGGCCGCCGAAGGCGAGCGGCCGGCCCGGGACGGCCTTGGCGACGTGGGCGAGTTCGCCGCCCGAGGAGACCTCGTAGCCGTCGGTGTACGGGCCGAGCGCGGCCAGGACCTCCGGCTCGGGGTTGGCCTTCGCCGCGTAGTACAGCTCGACGTTCGCGGGGAGGGCCGCCCGCACCGATGCCGCGTGTTCGCGCAGGGCGGCCAGGTCGTAGACGTAGGCCGGGAGTTCGGTGGGGTCCAGCGAGAGGACGCGGTCGGTCACCGTCGCGGTGGGGGCGGTCATCGGGCTTCGCTCCAGGTGTTCTCGTCGTGGGCCGCTTCCGTCAGGACGGCCTCGGCGAAGGGGGAGGCGAGGCGGACGTAACCGGCCTCGCGGTCGGCCTTGCGCTCCCAGCGGGTGAGCAGGTTGGCCTTGGCCGGCAGCGGTACGCCGGCCAGCAGGGCGGCGAGCCGGGGCGGGCATCCGTGCAGGTCGGCGTAGGCCCGCAGGGTGGCGCGGACCTGGGCCCACAGCGCGGCCTCGGACTGCGGGTGCAGGTCCGCGAGCGCGGCGAGCATCTCGGCGACGTGGTTGACCAGCAGGCAGTAGACGACCCGGTCCCAGCCGCGCTCGGCGTCGTACGTCATGGGGCCGGCGACGTCGGCGGGCAGCGGGACGAGGGTGGCGGCGTGCCGCTCGGGCAGGAGCTTCGTGCCTTCGAGGTCGCGGAAGAGGACCTGGGCCGGCATGCCGTCGTCGTCGACGCAGACGACGACGTTCTGGAGGTGGGGTTCCAGGACGAGGCCGTGGTCGAAGTAGGCGGCCAGGACCGGCGGGACGAGCAGCTTGAGGTACGCCGCCCACCAGTCGAGCGCGGCCCCCGGGCCGGCTCCCCGCAGGAGGCGGGAGATGTGGCCGGGGCCGGTCGGGTACTCGTCGGCGACGGCGCCGGCGAGCAGCGGGGTGGTCCCCGGCAGGAGCCGCCGGGACAGGCCCTCGCGGACGATCACGCCGAAGCCTTCGAGCAGGGCGCGGTCGGGCGTCCCGTCGGGGCCGGGCAGGGCGAGGCTGCGGTAGGCGGGCTCGCGGAGCATGCCGCTGCCGGGGAAGCGGGACGCCAGGTCGGTCAGGGCGGGCTCCAGGAGCCGGGTCAGCACGACGGCACCGGTCAGCTCGTAACGGGAGTTCTTGCGCAGGCAGTTGGTGATGCGGACGTTGAGGCTGAACTTCAGGAACGTCTCGCCGTCGTAGAGGGTGCGCACGGACGCCGTGGCGGCGAAGGGCCGGGTGCCCGGTCCGAGGTCCAGGATGTCGCCGCGGTCGAACGCGGCCCGCAGTCCGGGGTGGTCGCGGAGCATCGCGTACTGCCACGGGTGCGCGGGCAGCAGGCGGTAGCCGTCCGGGAGGCCGGGGTGCAGCCGGTCCAGCGGTTCGGTGGCGTTCTCCTCGACGCGCTCCTCGGCGATCAGCCCGGCACGGACCGCGAGGTGGCGCAGCGGGAAGACGGCGCCCGCCTCGGGCGCGTACGACGACCAGGAGGAGGCGTCGCCGCTCCGCGCCTTGGGGGTCGGGTGGAAGCGGTGGCCGAAGAGGAGCGACTGCTCGGACGCGAGGTAGGTCGCGAGGCCGTCCTCGCCGGTGAACGGGTGCCGCTCCGTGCCGCGGGCGGCCAGCGCGGCGGCGACGGCCTCGTGGCCGGAGGCGACCTGTCCCAGGAACTCGTCGTTCTGCACGCCCGTGCGCAGTGACAGCTCCTCCCGGGTGTGCTCGGCGAGGCGCCGCCAGTCGATCCGCTTCCACGCGTCGCCGTCCTGTTCGAGGACGGGGCCGGTGAACCGGTGGGCGCCCAGGAGGGAGGTGCGGCGCAGGGCGATCCGCAGCAGCACGCCGCGCCGGGGCAGGCGCAGCAGCAGGTGGCCGTCGGTGACGGCGCTCTGGTGCTCGGGTCCGGACACTTCGCGCAGCAGGCAGTTGAGGAGGGTGTGCGCGACGACGTCGTCGGCGCTCGGCAGGTCCGGGGCGCCGGTCCGTCCGGCGGACACGGGAGCGGGGGCGAGCGACTTGTTCAGCGGGGGCATCAACGGCTCCAGCGGGTGCGGATCGAACGGAGGGTGCGGGGCAGGGCGAGGCCGCACACGGCGCCCAGCGCCACGACGCCACCGGTCAGGACGGGTGCGGCCGGGCCGTAGCGGGCGGTGCCCACGGCGGCGGCGACTCCCGCGACGACGGCGCCCGCCTTGGAGAAGAACTCCAGCGAGCCGAACAGCCCGCCGGAGGCGCGTCCTTCGGCGCACTCGGCCGCGAGCACGGACAGGCACACGAGTCCGAGGGTCAGGCCCGCGCCGAGGAGCAGCCGTACGGCGGTCAGGGTGACCAGGCTGCCGGCCACGCCGTGCCCGGCGAGGCCGAGCGCGATGCAGGCGAAGCCCAGGGCGATGCCCGTCCGGGGGCGGCGGTGGAAGGCGGAGTGCACGGCCATGGCCGTCAGCAGGTAGCACAGGTGCGGAAGGGCGAAGAAGAGGCCCGAGACGACCGGGGAGGTACCGGGTACGCGGTCCTCGACGAGCCGGATCAGGTAGGGGAAGGAGATGACGGTGGAGAAGACGAAGGCGAACTCCAGAGCGTACAGGGCCCGGAGGCGGGAGACCGGCGACGGCGCGCCCGGGCCCGCCGGCTCCGTCGCCCCCTCCCGCGTCCGCTCCGGAGTCTTCGCGGCCCCGGCGTCCGGCTCGGTCTCCCGCCCCGCCCCGGTGGCCCGGTCGGCCGGGGGCCTCGCCGCGCGCGACTCCGGCAACGCCGCGATCAGCACCGCCGCCGCGAGCGGCAGGACGGCGAACAGCACGTACTGGCGGTGGGGCGACACCCAGGGCGACAGCGAGCCGACCACCACCGGGGCGAAGACCAGCGCCGCCCGCGCCGCGCCCTGCATCAGGGTGAGCGCCTTGGACAGCTCCGGGCCCTCGAGGGCGGCGCCCAGGTAGCCGTTGGAGGCGGCGAACGTGCCACCGAGGATGCCCTGGAGCACCAGGGCGACGGTGAAGGCGGCGAGGGAGTCGGCCCACCCGGCGAGCAGGAACGACAGGGCCAGTCCGAGCTGGGCGCGCAGCAGCAGGCGCTTGCGCCCGAACCGGTCGGCGAGCCGTCCCCACAGCGGGGCGCCGACGGCGGCGAAGATCGTGGGGACGATGTACAGCACGCCCGCCCAGCGGGCGGTGGGGTCCCCGAGCCCGGGGAGGATCTCCGTGAGGTACGGGGGGAGGCCGAGCGCGGCGAAGGACGCCACGAAGTAGGTCCCGGCGACGGCGTGGACCTGCCGCCGCCCCAGCGTGGGACGTGCGGAGGGGGCGGGCGGGCTCCCCGACGGACCGGCCGGGCCGACCTGGCCCACCGGGCCGACCTGGCCCACCTGGCCCACCGAGTCGACCGGTCCGACCGGACCGACCGGGTCGGAGCCGGTCCGCGGCTCCGGGCCCGCGGACCCCCTCGTCCCGGCGGCCGTCGCGCTCATCGCGGGTCCCCCGCCCGGCGGCGCAGGTAGTTGGGGCCCGTCGTGTAGTGCGTGTTGATGTCCGAGGCGCCGGACCGCTCCTTGGTGAGGAGGGTCCCCGCGGTGACCATGGCCTTGACCGGCAGCTCGACGGCCTCCAGCACCCGTTCCCGCAGTACCGCCCCGGGCTGCCCGGGGCCGGTCCCGAGACGCTCGGCGCACTCCGCGATCCGTTCGCGTACGAGGTCCAGCAGGGTCTCGCGCGGGGCGCGGCCGTGCGCGGCCAGGCCGAAGGCGTACGCGCCCACGCACAGGTGGAGGGTGATGGTGACGAACATGTCGGCGACGGCCCGGTAGTCCTCGCCGAACATCCGCGGGTCCCGGAAGGCGGAGACCAGCTCGTCCGCCTCGGGTCCCAGGGTCCGGCGCAGCCGCGGCAGGTTCAGGCGGGGACCGTCGTCGTCCTTGAACAGCAGCCGCAGCCGCGTACGGCCGTCCTCCGGGGCCCGGTCGAACACCAGCGAGACGTTCTGCTGGTGGGACTCGAGGGCGATGCCGTGGTCGAAGAGGGTGGTCTGCCAGTCGAGGAGCAGGGTGGTGCAGGCGTCGAACAGGGCCACCGGGTCGCCATCGTAGAAGCGGTCGGCGAGGTGGTCGACGAGGAGGCGGCCGCCCGGTGCGGTGCCGAGGAGCGCGGCCATCGGCAGGACGACGGCCCGGTCGAGGCCAGCCGGGTAGCGGCGGCACAGGACGGCGAGCAGTTCGTGACCGGCGTGGGCGTACACGGTCTCGTCCGCGTGCAGGATCGTTCCCTTGAACCGGGGCTCGCGGCCGATGACGGCCTCGACGAGCCGCTGGCCGGCGGCGCCGTGGTCGAGGGTGACCGGCTTGATGGTCCGGCGGTTGCGCATGCCCAGGGTGGCGGTGACCAGGGGGAGTTTGAGGTGCAGGTCCGGCTCGTCGGTCAGGGCGACGGTGCGCATGGACAGTGTCGGCACGGCTTCCCGGTACGGTTCGTCGGCCAGGACCGCCGTGCCCTCCAGGCCCGCCTCGCGCAGGGCGTCCTCCAGCGGGGCGCCGAGGCTGAGCGGGTGGACCGGGAGCGCGAGATGGGTGCCGGCGAGTTCGGGCAGACCGAGGTCGGCGGGTGACGGCCAGCTCGCGGGCAGCCGGTCGGCGCCGCCGGGGACGGTGACCGCGTCCCGGGGCACGGCGAGCCAGCGCAGCGCGAAGCGGGGGTGGAACTCGGGCGCGTACGCGCGCAGGTGCGCGTCGTCCAGGCCGGAGCGGCCCCGTGCGGTCGGGTAGACCGGGTGGTCGAGGCGGGCCGCGAGGGTGTCGTGGGCGAGGGAGGGGGCGAGGCCCGTCCAGTCGGCCGGGTCGGCGCCGTAGCGGGCGGTCAGCACGTGGCCGACCTCGTCGGCGGTGCGGTCGTGCAGCCGCATCGTGGCCAGGGTCTGGCGGCACTCCTCGGCGAAGGACACGAATCCGGGCAGGTCGAGGGGGTCGGCGAGCGCGGTCAGCGCGCCGAGGACCGCGTCGCAGCCGGTGAGTTCGGCCCCGTCGGGCTCGCTGACCAGCAGCGGGCGGCGGGCGGCGTACTCGCCCTGGAATCCGTCCTCGCCGACGGGCAGCAGCAGGGCCGCGTCCGGTTCCGTACCGGTGGGCAGCCGCAGCCAGCGGCCGTCCTCGCGCTCGACGGTGGTCGAGCGGGTGCGCAGGCCGATGACGTCCTCGCGGAGGAAGGCGCTCAGCACGCGCAGCAGCAGGGCCTCTTCGGCGCTGTCGGCCGGGTCGGCGGTGGCGGGCGGGGCCGCGATCGGCGCCGGGGTCGGGGTCGGGGTCGGGCTCACGGAGTGATCTCCCAGGTCTGGGCGGCGAGGAAGTCGGCGACGACGCGGTCGACGCTCGCCAGGTCGGTGCCGATGGCGCGGACGACGCCGAGGAAGTCGCGGTTGGTGTGGTAGAGCTCGTGGCGTTCGCCGACGGAGCGCACCGGCCGGTACGACAACCGCACGCCGTCCACCTCCCGGTCCGTGGCGCCGGGGGCGGCCGTGAGGGTTCCGGCGCGGTCGGCGCACGGGGTGTGGATGCGGGCCGCGCCGTCGCGGCGTGCGTCCAGCTCGGCGGGGAGGGGTTCGCCGAGGTGGGTGCGCAGGACGAGTTCGAAGAGCGGGATGCCGAGGAGCTGTTCGAGGAGCTGGTCGCTCTGGTCGCCGATGGCGCGGTAGTTGACCTCGATGATGCGGGCACGGCCCTCGTGCACCACGAACTCGGTGTGGCAGATGCCGAATCCGACGCCCAGGGCGTCGAGCTGCGCGAGGATCTGCGCGGCGACCGGCTCGGGGTGGGCCGGGACGAAGGCCGAGCGCTCCTCCACGAAGTACGGCGGGGCGGAGAGCTGGGTGTGGAAGCCGCCCAGGACGTGCCGGACCGTGCCGTCGCCGAGCGTCTCCATCGTGAACAGCTCGCCGGCGAGGTACTCCTCGACGACCAGGGCCGCGCCGGGGCGCCGGTCCCGGATCTCCTTGCAGCGCAGGACCAGGTCCTCGGGCCCGTCGACGAGGACGACGTCCTCGCTGGCGACGCCCTCGCGCGGTTTGACCACGCAGGGATAGGGCGCGTCGGCCGCGACGGCGGCCGGCGCGGCCGGGCCGGCGTCGGCGGCGAGTTCGGCGGACCACACGGTGTCGAGGCCGGCGGCGGCGAGGTGGCGGCGCATCTGCGCCTTGTCCTTGACGCGCAGCGTGGTCCGCCAGCTCTTGCCGGGCAGGCCGAAGTACCCGGCGGCCAGGGCGGCCTGCGTCTGTATGTGGTCGCTGTTGGTGAACACGGCGTCGGGCGCGTGGTGGGTGGAGATGCGGGAGATGACGGCGCGGAAGTCACGGACGTCGCACTCCAGGATCTCGACCTCCTCGGCGTAGCGGCCCCGGTGGGCGTCCGGCTGGTCGGTGAGCATCGTGACGTCGAGGCCGAGCCGGGCGGCGGCGGGCAGGAAGCCGTCGGTGACCGAGTCGGTGGGGTTGAGAGCGAGCAGGTACAACCGCATGGGCGGCGACGCCTTCCGATGTCGTGGGAGGGGTGGGCCGTCCCGGTCACGGGAGGGGCGGCCCATCCGGCGGCTTGATCCAGGCACCGGCGGGAGCAGTTTAGGTTAGGCAATCCTAAGTTTCAACCCACTGTCGAGGGTCGCGACTTGACGGGATTGATCACGGGCACCCTTGAACATAAGGTAAGCCTTACCTGTGTTTTCTGTTCCTGGCGCACTCCGCGCCGCCCCGCTCGTGAAGGAACGTCCATGACGACCTCCCTGGCCATCCCGGCGACCCCCGCCGCCGCGGACCGGGGCGCGCTCGCCCCGGGCTACCGGAACCTCGTCGCCCTGTGCGAGGCGCTGGACGTGCGGGTGGCCGACCCGGGAGCGGCGGGCGCGGCGCACGGCGCGCCGGAGGCCGGAGCGTGGGTGACGGGCGCGGAGCTGGCGGAGCGTCCGGAGGCCCTGGCGGCCTTCGTCGCCGCCGAGTCCGCGCGCATCCGGCAGCGGCACGGGCTCACCCCCCGTCCGGACGTCGCGGCCTCCCGCGCGCTCCACGACTACCTCTGGTCCGTCAGTCTGCTGATGAGCGGCGTCTGGTACCTGGAGCGGCGCGTCCCGCGCATCCGCCCGGCGGAGATCCGGCTCGACCTCTCGACGGGGGTGTACGAGGTGACTCCGGGCTCCGCGTTCGCCTGCCTGCCGGACGATCCCGCGGCCGGAGAGGCGCCGGCGCCCGGCGTGCGGGCGGTCGGCCGGGAGGCGCTGCGCGCGGAGTTGCGGGCCGCCGTCGCCGACCACGTGGGTCCGCTCCTGACCGCGATCGCCCCGCACGTCCGGCGCGGCCCGCGCGCCCTGTGGGGCATGGCCGGAGACGACCTGCTCTCCGGCGTCTGGTACCTCGGACGCGTGCTCGGCCAGGAGGACCGGGCCGTGAACGCCGCCACCGAGCTGCTCCCGACGGCCGTCGCGCCGTTCCCCGCGGGCGCGGACTTCCGCCGGCTGGCGGGCCGCGACGGGCGACGGTACCCGACCCGCACGCGGACCGGCTGCTGCCTGTACTACGCGCTCGACGCCGCCCGCCCGTGCGGCACGTGCCCGCGCACGAGCGACGCGGAGCGGGTCCGGCGGCTCGACGGCGAGGACTGACCGCGCGTCCGTACGGCGGGAACCGCCCCGGGCCGGTACGACGACGCGGGCCGGCACCGGGATCTCCCGGTGCCGGCCCGCGTCGTCGGCCGCACGGCTTCCCTGCCGCCGCGGGCGGGGTCGACCGCGGCGGACCGCAGGTCACTTGGCGGGGTCGACCTTGAACATCTTCGCCATGTCGTCGAGCATCATGTCGGCGCCCTGGAGCGAGACCGAGGTCATCCAGACCGAGTCCTCCACCTCGTGGACGTTGCCCTTCTTCACCGCGTTCAGGCGCTGCCACAGCGGGTTGGCGAGGAACTTCTTCTTCCGCTCCTCACCGCCCGAGAAGGTCGTCATGAAGATGTGGTCGGCGTCGGCCTGCTGGATCTGCTCCTCGCTGATCTCGATGTTGAACTTCTTCGGGTCCTGCTGGTTCGCCGGCCGGGCGAGACCCATGTCGTTCAGGACGATGCCGCTGAAGGTCGCGGGCAGGTAGATGCGCGTCGGGCCGTCGAGGAACCGGACCAGGGAGTACGTCTGCTTCGGGTTCTTGGCGTTGATCGCGTCGCCGATCTTCTTGGCGCGCGTCTCGTACGCCGTGAGCTCCGCCTTGGCCTTCGCCTCCTCGCCGAGCGCCGTACCGAGGAAGGTGACGTTCTCCTTCCAGATCGGACCGGTCGTCTTGACGAAGACGGTCGGGGCGATCTTGCTCAGCTGGTCGTACAGGTCCTCGTGACGGACGGTCGCCGAGACGATGAGGTCCGGCTTGAGGGCCGCGATCGCCTCGAGGTTGGGGCTGTCGAGCGGGCCCACGTCCTTGGTGTTCTTGACCGCGTCGCCGAGGTAGGGCGGGAAGCCCTTCTGGTCGCGGTACGAGCCGATGCCGCCGACCAGCGGGGCATCCAGGGCGATGACGGCCTCGACGAGGCTGTTGTCCAGCGCCACCACGCGCTTGGGCTTGGTCTTGACCTCGGTCTTGCCCTTGTCGTGGGTGATGGTGCGCGGGAATCCGGCATCGGCCGCGGCGGACGTGGCCGGGGCGCCGGAAGCCTTGCCGTCCTCACCGCCGCCGCCACAGGCCGCCAGGGAAAGGGCCATCGCCGCCGTGAGGGCGGCGGCGGCGGTCCGGCCGGGCCGGCGGCGCTGAGTGAAGGTGTTCATCGGGTCTCTCCCATGAGCTGACGGTGCAGACGAGCGGCCGCCGACGATGCGGACACCACCGTTCGACGACTTAGGTAAGGCTTACCTCGTTAAAACGCTGTGAGAATAGCGTCCGCCCGGGCCAGAAGCCACCCCGGCCCCCTTCCCCGGTCTCCGACCCACCGGGTCATCACATCGGTGAGGCTTGCCTTACCTTGTGACACGTGACCCTGAAGCCCATCGCCGCGGGGGCGGCCGACACCGCCCGCCCCGCGCCGCCGCCCCGCCCCGCTCCCCGCCGGACCGGCGCCCGCGCCGTACTGACGGCCGCGCTCCTCGCCGCCGTCCTCGCGGCCGTCTGCGCCTCCCTCGCCATCGGCACGAAGGCCGTTCCGCTCTCCGACGTGCTCACCGCGATAACCGGCGGCACGGACGGCGACGCGGTGGTCATCCGGGAACTGCGCATGCCGCGCACCCTCCTGGGGCTGATCGTCGGGCTGTCGCTCGGCGCGGCCGGGGCCGTGGCCCAGGACGTCACGCGCAATCCGCTCGGCGACCCCGGCCTGATCGGCATCAGCGCCGGGGGCGCCTTCGCCGTCGCCCTCGGCATCGGCGCGCTGGGGCTGACGAGCCCGTACCAGTACATCTGGCTCGCCTTCCTGGGTGCCGCGCTCGCCGGTCTGCTCGCGTACGCCGTCGGCGGAACCGGGTACGGCGGCGCCACCCCCGCCAAGCTGGCCCTCGCCGGGGCCGCCGTCACCGTGCTGCTGGACGCGGGCACCAACACCCTCATCCTGCTCGACGTCCGCACCCTCGACCAGTACCGCTTCTGGGCGGTCGGCTCGCTCGCCGGGCGTGACGCCGGACTCGCCCTGAAACTACTGCCGTTCGCCGCCGCCGGGCTCCTCCTCGCCGTCGGGCTCAGCGGCCGGCTCAATGCCCTCGCGCTCGGCGACGACCTCGCCAGCAGCCTGGGCACCAAGGTCAGGACGACGCGCGCGCTGGGTGCCGTGGCCGTCATCCTGCTCGCCGGCACGGCCGTCGCGGCGGCCGGCCCCGTCACCTTCATCGGCCTCGTCGTCCCGCACGTCGTGCGGGCCTTCACCGGGCCCGACGCCCGCTGGCTGGTGCCCTGTTCGGCGCTGGGCGGCGCGGCCCTCATGCTGAGCGCGGACGTCGTCGGCCGGATGGCCGCACGCCCCGGCGAACTGGAGGCCGGAGTCGTCACCGCGCTGCTCGGCGCTCCCTTCCTCGCCCTCCTCGTCAAGCGGGGCAAGCTGAAGGAGCACACCCGATGAGCCTGTTGAGGTGGCAGACGGGCCCGATCGGCGTGGCGGTGCGGCCCCGGGTCGCCGTCGCCGTCCTCGCCCTCGTCCTCACCGGTTTCGCGGGGCTCGTCGCCTCCGTCTCCCTCGGTACGTACTCCCTCCCGATCGGCGACGTGCTCGGCGCGGTCCTCGGCTTCGGCGACGGCTCCGCCGACCTGATCGTCCACGAACTCCGGCTGCCGCGCGCGCTCACCGCCCTGTGCGTCGGCGCCGCCTTCGGCCTGGCGGGCGCCGTCTACCAGGCGGTCACCCGCAACTCCCTGGCCAGCCCCGACCTCATCGGCATCGCGGCCGGCTCCGGCGCCGGCGCGGTCACCGCGATCCTGATCGGCGGCGTCACCGCGGCGGGTGCGGGCACCTTCGGCGCCGTGCCGCTCGGCGCCCTCGTGGGCGCCCTGCTCACCTCCGCCGCGATCTACCTGCTGGCCTACCGCGACGGCACCGTCACCGGCTACCGCTTCGTCCTCGTCGGCCTGGCGGCGAACGGCGCGCTCCTCGCCCTGACCCGCTGGATGCTGGCCCGTGCCGACATCGACCAGGCGTCCCGCGCCATGGTCTGGCTCACCGGCAGCCTCAACGGCCGCGGCTACGAACACGTCCAGTGGTCCGGGCTCGCCCTCGTGGTCCTCATGCCGCTCACCCTCGCCCTCGCGCGCCCGTACCAGCTCCTGCAGTACGACGACGACACCGCCCGCAGCCTCGGCATCCCGCTGCGGCACTCGCGGATCGCCCTCCTCGTGCTCGCCACCTGCCTCACCGCCCTGGCCACCTCGGCCGCCGGGCCGATCGCCTTCGTCGCGCTCGGCGCGCCGCAGATCGCCCGCCGGCTCGCCGGCACCGCGGGGATCCCGCTGGTGACCAGCGCGCTCACCGGCGCGGTCCTGATGGTCCTCGCGGACCTGGCCGCCCGGACCGTGATCGCCCCGACCGAACTGCCCGTCGGCGTGCTCACCGGCGCCGTGGGCGCCCCGTACCTGCTGCTGCTCCTCGCCCGGGCCAACCGGGCCGGAAAGGGAGGCTGACGATGACCGCCGCCACACCGACCACCCCGCCGAAGGACACCCTCCCCACCGCGCTGCACGGCACCGGCCTCCGCCTGGGATACGGCGACCGGATCGTCGCGGAGGACCTCGACCTGTCGATCCCGGCGGGCCGGGTCACCGCCCTGGTCGGCCCGAACGCCTGCGGCAAGTCCACCGCCCTGCGCGCCCTGGCCCGGCTGCTCAAGCCGGCCGGCGGAACCGTCCTGATGGACGGCGAGGACATCGCCTCCCTCTCCTCCCGGGACTTCGCCCTGCGCCTGGCCCTGCTGCCGCAGACCCCCAGCGCACCGGACGGCATCACCGTGCGGGACCTGGTCGCCCGCGGTCGCACCCCGCACCAGCGGTGGTGGCGCCAGTGGTCCTCGGCGGACGAGATCGCCGTGGACGCCGCCCTCGCCGCCACCGGCGCCGCCGACCTGGCGAACCGCTCCCTCGACGAACTCTCGGGCGGCCAGCGCCAGCGCGTGTGGATCGCGATGGCCCTCGCCCAGGACACCTCCGTCCTGCTCCTCGACGAGCCCACCACCTACCTGGACCTCGCCCACCAGGTCGACGTCCTGGAACTCGTGGCGGAGCTGAACCGCTCCGAGGGCCGCACCGTCGTCATGGTGCTCCACGAACTCAACCTCGCCTGCCGGTACGCCGACCACCTGATCGCCATGCGCGACGGCCGGATCGTGGCCGCCGGAACGCCCACCGAGATCGTCACCCCGGAGCTGGTGCACGAGGTGTTCGGCCTGCGCGCCGCGGTCATCGCATGCCCGGTCGCCGGTACCCCCCTGGTCATCCCCGAGGGCGGACGCAGGACCTGAATCCGGCCGGCGGGCACGGTCGCGGGCCCGGCGTGATCCACGCGCGGGCCCGCGCCGGCCACCGGGCGCCGGACCGGGGTCCGCGGTCCCGGTCGCCCCGGTCCGCCGACGGCCCCCGAAAACGGCCGAGGGGCCGTTTCAGATTGCTCTGAAACGGCCCCTGACCTGCGACTCTTTCGAGTCGGGACGACAGGATTTGAACCTGCGACCCCTTGACCCCCAGTCAAGTGCGCTACCAAGCTGCGCCACGTCCCGTTGCCCGTCTGACCTGGGGTTTCCCCCGGCCGAACGCGCATGAGAACAATACCGCACTTTCCCCGGTGGTCACGAACACCTTTCCCGGCGGCCGGGCGAGTGCGCCCCGGAGACGATTCGGTGACTCTCCGTGACGCCCCTCCGTGCCGGCCGACGCCCCTCCACGCCTCCTGGAGGGATGAAGGGAAAGCGGCGGGCAGCGGCGGCGGCCCGGCCGGAGGGTGACCGAAAGGAGGACGACATGCCGCTCCTTTGTCGAGGAATGGGCTCATATGGTGAAGCCTCAGGGCTGGTGATCATATGACCCGGCATTTTTCGCCATGGTCACGTGGCAGAAAGACGCCTACCGGAAAAGGGCGGCGGATCGGGTCGGGCAGGCCAGGACCACGCAAAACACAATCAGTTTCAATCGTCAACCGCTCCTGTTTCAGACAAACTTCCTGGCGATATTGCTCCATCCCGGAAAGATCAACACCATGAAGAGGTCGGCCTGTTCGGGACGGGACCACTGCCGATGCACCATCCGCTCGGCCGATCAGCCGAGCAGGCGTTTCGCAGGGGAGGGACTCGGATGGACAGCTACTTCAACAGCCGACTGCATCATGAGCTCAGGGACCGCGTCCGCGATTTCGCGGAGCGTGAGGTCCGCCCCCGCATAGCCGAGATGGAGGAGTCCCGGACCGTTCACCACGAACTGTCCCGGCTGATCGCCGCTCAGGGCTGGCTGGGCGCGACGATCAACCAGGAATACGGCGGCATGGGCGCCGGTCACCTGGCCAAGACCATCATCATCGAGGAACTCTCCCGGGTCAGCGGCGCCATGGGCGCCATGGTCCAGGCGTCCCAGCTGGGCACCGCCAAGATCATCCACTTCGGCAGTGACGAGCAGCGCAAGACCTGGCTCCCCGCCATCGCCGCCGGCGACTGCCTGCCGACCATCGCGGTCACCGAACCCGAGTCCGGCGGCCACGTCCTCGGCATGAGCGCCGACGCGGTCCGGGACGGCGACGACTACGTCCTCAACGGCAGCAAGGTCTACGTCGGCAACAGCCACGTCGGCGACCTGCACGGTGTCGTGGTCAGGACCGGTCCCGGCTCGAAGGGCCTCACGGCCTTCCTGGTCGAATCCGACCGTCCGGGCTTCAGGACCGGTCCGCAGCAGGCATCCATGGGGCTCCACGGCTTCAGCTTCGGCGAGCTGATCTTCGAGAACTGCCGCGTGCCGGCCGCCAACCGGCTCGGTGACGAGGGCGACGGCCTCTCCGTCGCGTACTCCTCCAGCGTGCTGTACGGGCGGGCCAACCTCACCGCCGTCTCCCTCGGCATCCACCAGGCGATCCTGGAGGAGACCACCCGGTTCGCCTCCGAGCGCATCCGCTACGGCAAGCCGCTCCACGACCTGCCCACGGTCAAGCTGAAGCTGGGGCAGATGCAGTCCCGGCTGATGATCGCCCGGCTGGCCGCGTACCACGCCGTGCACCTGCTCGACCAGGGCCTCTCCTGCGACGCCGAGCTGATGAACGCCAAGCTGGTCAACGTCGAGTCGGCGATCGACTCGGGCCGCAACGCCATGGAGATCCACGCGGCCGCCGGCCTCTTCACGGACCGGAACCTCGAACGGTACCTGCGGGACGCGTACCACATCTTCGCCCCGGCCGGCACCTCCGACATCCAGCTCCTGCGGCTGGGCGAGATGGCCCTCGGCCTGGGCAAGGGCAGCTGGTCGGAGCGGCTGTCCGAGGTGGTCCGCACCCCGGAGCCGGAGCCGGCGCACGCCTGATCCACCACGGCCCGGGGCCCACGCCGCCGGTCCTCCCTCCCCCGGTACGGGACCCCCGTGACCGGGTCCCGCCCGGTACGCCGCGGGGCCCCGCCACGGTCGTCTCCGTATCGGGGCCCCGCCGGGCGCCGGAGGTCAGAGCATGCCGTCCTCGCGGCGGTGGATCTGCTCCACCAGCTCCGCGGCCATCGTCTTGATCGTCTCCAGACCGGCGCGCCCCCACGGGTGCACGTCGGTGTCGACCACGCAGATGGTGCCGAGCGCCACGCCGGTGCGGTCGATCAGCGGCGCCCCCATGTAGGAGCGGATGCCGATCTCGTCCACGACCGGGTTCCCCGCGAAGCGGGGGTAGTCGCAGACGTCCTCCAGGACGAGCGCCTTGCGCCGCACCACCACGTGCGGGCAGTAGCCGTGGTCGCGGGCCATGAAGCGGCCGACCCCTCCCCCGCCCGCGGCGGCGGCGCCCAGGTCGCTGCCGGAGTGGGTGCCCTCGGGGGTGTGGAGCCCCGCGAAGAACTGCCGGTTCTCGTCGATGAAGTTGACCATCGAGAACGGGGCTCCGGTGACCTCGGCGAGCCGCTGGGCGAAGTCGTCGAACGCCGGGTCCGGTCGTTCCCCGAGACCCAGCTCGCGCAGCCGCCGCACGCGGGTCTGCACGTCCTTGTCGTGCGGGGTCAGCAGGAGGTGACCGGTCGGGTCGTAGGTCATGGTGTGGCTCCGTAGCTCGGCACGGTGTCCGGGATGGTGGTGAGCAGATGCTGGACGAGGGTCAGCAGGGTACGGATGCCGGCGCTGGAGATGCGGGCGTCGCAGAGGACGACCGGCACCTCCGGCCTGAGGTCGAGCGCGGCCCGCACCTCGTCCGGCTCGTAGCGGTGGGCGCCGTCGAACTCGTTGATCGCGACGACGAAGCGGATGCCCCGCCGCTCGAAGAAGTCGACGGCGGCGAAGCAGTCCTGGAGCCTGCGGGTGTCGGCGAGGACGACGGCCCCGAGCGCCCCCTCGGAGAGTTCGTCCCACATGAACCAGAAGCGTTCCTGGCCCGGGGTGCCGAAGAGGTACAGCACGTGGCGGTCGTCGAGCGTGATGCGGCCGAAGTCCATGGCGACGGTGGTCGTGGTCTTGGACTCCACGCCCTCCAGGCTGTCGGTGGCCGCGCTGACCGAGGTCAGCAGCTCTTCGGTGCTCAGCGGTTCGATCTCGCTGACGGCGCCCACGAAGGTCGTCTTGCCGACGCCGAATCCACCCGCCACCAGGATCTTGAGCGCGGTGGGGAAGGGGTCGGACGAGAAGCTCTCGTGGCGCTCAGAGCCGTTGTCGTAGGCCATCGAGCACTGCCTCCAGCAAGGAACGGTCGGTGGGATTGGCGTGGAAGCGGGGTGCGCGGGCGGTGAGCGCCCCGCAGTCCACGAGATCGGAGAGCAGGACCTTGGTGACGACGGCCGGGAGCCGTAAGTGCGCCGCGACCTCGGCCACCGAGGTGGGCCCGTCGCACAGCCCGAGGGCCAGGGTGTGCTCGGGGCCCATGTGCGTCTGGGGGGACGAACCGGTCGCCATCACCATCGACAACAGGTCGAGGGCGGTGGTGGGCCTGGTCCGGCCGCCGCTGACCGTGTACGGGCGGATCAGGCGCCCGGCCGCGTCGTCGAGCCAGGGGCCGTCCTGGGAGGACGTCACGGTCACCGCCCGAGGCCGCCGACCACACCGGCGGCCTGCCGGGCGGGGGTGACCAGATAGGGCCGGACGCTCTTGACGAGCATCGCCATCTCGTAACCGAGGACCGCGGCGTCCGCCTCGCGTCCGGCGAGGACGGCCAGGCAGGTGCCGGAGCCCGCGGTGGAGACGAACAGGAGGGTGGAGTCGAGCTCCACGACCACCTGGCGCACCTCGCCCCCGTCGCCGAACCGGGCGCCCGCGCTCCGGCCGAGCGAGTAGAGCCCGGAGGCGAGGGCCGCCATGTGGTCGGCCGCGTCGGGGTCGAGTCCGTGGACGGATTTCACGAGGCCGTCGGAGGAGAGCAGAACGGCGTTGCGGGTGTACGGGACCCGCTGGACCAGTCCGCTCAGCAGCCAGTCGAGATCCGAGGAATGGCCGGTCGGCACATTGCTCGCCATGGTGCATCTACTCCTTGTGCGCGTCGCCGGGACGCAGCGGTTCGTGGGGGAAGGGCTGGGATTCGGCGAGGCCGATGCCGCGCTGGAAGGCGGCCATCAGCCCCGGGTCGTGCAGGGTGTGCTCCTCGGTCTTGCGGGCCACGGGCTCGTCGCGCAGCTGCGGGACGAGGTGCTCCTGGGCGCGCCGTTTGGGCAGCAGGGGCCTGCCGTCGGTCTCGGCGGGGGGTGCCGGGGGGAGCGGCGCGGTCAGGGAGGCGGGCGGGCCCCGGTGCCCGGCGGCGGCGGGCCCGTCCGGCGCGGTGGGAACGCGGCCGGTCTCCCCGTATCCGCTCGGCCGCTCGTCCGTACGGAGGTACGCGTGCGCGCCGGTGCCGGTGGTCTCCTCGGTGCGGACGGGCCGCTCGGGGGAGGGCGCGGGCGCCGGCGCGGAGACGGGGGCGGGGACCGGCACGGGGGCCGTCCCGGTCACGGGCGGGGGCGCCTGCGGGTGGGACCGGGCCTGGGCCGGTACGGGGGCCGGCGCCTGGTACGGGAGCGGCGCCGGGGCCGCGACGGCGGGCTGGGACGGGGCCGCGACGGCGGGCCGGGAGGGCGGCTGGGGCTGCGTCCGCGCCTGGCCGGTCGGGACCGCCGGGGAGCCGGCGGCCGCGGCGGCCTGGCGCTCGTGCTGGGCCAGGCCCTCCGGGTCGGCGCCGAGCAGGCCCTGCGGGAGGACGAGCACGGCCTGCACGCCGCCGTAGATGTTGGACTGGAGGCGTACGGCGATGCCGTGCCGCCGGGCGAGGGCCGAGACGACGAAGAGCCCGATGCGGCCGTCCTGGAGCAGGTGCGCGACGTTGACCTGGTCGGGGTCGGCGAGCAGGGCGTTCATCTTGTTCTGCTCGGCGACGGGCATGCCGAGTCCCCGGTCCTCGACCTCGATCGCGAGGCCCGCCGTGACGTACTGGGCGCGCAGCAGCACGGTGGTGTTCGGCGCGGAGAACAGCGTCGCGTTCTCGACCAGTTCGGCGAGGAGGTGGATGACGTCGGCCACGGCATGGCCCCGGAGCGTACCGTCGATCGGGGGCACGAGCTTCACGCGCGGGTACTGCTCGACCTCGGCGATGGAGGAGCGGAGCACCTCGGTCATGGTGACCGGGCTCGACCACTGGCGGCGGGAGATGGCGCCGCCGAGCACGGCGAGGTTCTCGGCGTGGCGGCGGATGCGGGTGGCCAGGTGGTCGACGTGGAACAGGCCCTTGAGCAGCTCCGGGTCCTCGACCTCGTTCTCCAGCTCGTCGAGGAGCTGGATCTCGCGGTGGACCAGGGACTGGAGGCGCCGGGCGAGGTTGACGAAGACCTCGACCTTCTGTTCGTTGCCGACGCTGCTGGAGAGCCGGGACGCCTGGACGACGGCCGCCACGGCCGCCTCGTGAGAGCGCGTCAGCTCCTGGGAGAGCAGCTCGAATTCGTCACCTGTGGCGGAGGACTCGGGCGGCGCGGGCCGGGACGGGACGCCTTCTCCCTTGCGCAGTTGTTCGACGATGGCGTGCAGTTCGCCCTGGTGGTGGGCGCTCGCACGGCGCAGGGCGTCGCAGCGTTCGAGTACGGCCCCGGCCGCGCGGTCCGCGCCGAGCGCGGCGGCCGCCACGGAGGCGACCGTGAGGGCGGCGGCTCCGGCGAGCGCGGCCCAGAGGCCGGGCGTGAGGACGGCTCCCGTGGAGCGGATGGTGAAGAGGACGGCCGCCGCGCCGCCCAGGGCCACCGCGACGGCGGGGAGTACGGAGGTGCGCAGGATCTGGGGCCGTATGCGGGTTTCCGCCGCGATCCGCGCGGGGGGCTGCGCGGTGGGGTTGTTGCCGTTGCCGGAGGAGCGGGCGCCCGGCCGGCCGTGCCGCCCGCCCTCACGTCGGTCGGAACGCGAGACGGGTGCGCGAAGTTGAGACATGAGTGTCCTTGGTACGTGCCCGGGATCGGCGTACTGCGGGGGTGCACTGGGGGGTGTACGGAGAGTCTGCGGGGGTCTGCTGGGGGGTGGACTACAAGGGTGCGGTCAGCCTACCGATGATCATCAGCCACACACTGTAGTCGCCAACCATTCACCCGTGGTGCGTAGTTGGCAAACTTACCCGCAGAACGGGCCTCTCTGGTATTGCCCTTCGCGCGGCAGGCCGAGAAGCATTGGCCGAAAGCCGTTGTCATGGCGCGGAGTGATCGCGGGGGGGGGCGGGAACGGAAGAGGGCGGAGACGCCTTCGCGCCTCCGCCCTCTGCGGAAATCGTTCCCGACCGGAATCCGCCGACGGAGAAGGCGGACCGGCCGGTCCGCCCGGACGCCACCGGCCGTCCGCACCCTCCGGGCCGCCCGCCCGGCATCCGTACCGGGTCCTCCGGGCACCCGCCCGGCCTCCGGAGCGACGGGCGGAGCTCCGGCCGGACGCGCGTGCGAACGATTCGGGGACCGGGGGGTCGTGACGTTCGGTGAGCGTGAAACTTTTCCGGATCGTTCCGGGGCACGGGGCGGAACCGGGACCGGGACCGGGACCGGGCCGCCGGCATCCCCGGGACGCCGACGGCGTCACCGCGGCCGGCGTCACCGGTCGCCCGCCGGGCCCGGATCACCGCCCCGTGCCCCGGCCGTGTGCCCGGCGGGCGGGAGCGGCGCCGAGGGGGCGGGATCGCTCGGCGGAGCCCCGCCCCCCTGCCGCCCATGACGGTCGCGCTCGTCAGTTCCCCGTGGCATACGGGGAGGTGCCCGCGGCCGTGCGGATCTCCGGGAGCGCCGAGTAGAGGCTCGCGCCGGGGCAGAGCGTGGCGTAGCCGTCGCGGTGGCCGGAGACGGTGTTCAGCGTGGCGGCCTGGCCCTTCTTCCACACGCCGGTGTCGGCGGCGGCGGTGAGCGTCACCTTCGCCTCCGGGTCGACGCCGTGCAGGCCGAGCTTCCAGGCGGCGAGGTCGGCGACGGCCTGCTTGGCCGCGGCCGTCGGCGTGCCGCCGTTCTCGTAGTCGCCGAGCAGGGAGATGCCGGAGGAGTAGCCGTTGAACCCGTAGGTGTGCGCGCCGAGGACGGGGCGGTCCACACCGCCCGCACGCCCCTCGAAGACCGTGCCGCACTTGTCGACGAAGAAGTTGTAGCCGACGTCGTTCCAGCCGTTCGTCCGGACGTGGTACGTGAGGATCGCGCGGATGACGGCCGGGGAGTCGGCGCAGGCGTAGTCGTTCGTCCCGGCGGTGTGGTGGACGAACACCGCGTCGACCTTGCTCAGGTACGAGGGCGGGTCCTGGACGAGCGATTCGTCCGCGCCCCAGTCGGCACGGCTGACGACGGCGGGAGCGGCCGGCGCGGTCGATGCGGTCGGGGCCGGTCCGCCGGACTCCTCCGCGAGGGTGATCCGGGTGGCGTCGGGAGAGGCGGTGGGTCCGCTCCTCCCCTTTCCGCCGGTCTCCCGGCCCCCCTTGCCCCCGGCGGTCTCGCCGGGGTCGATCATGTCGAGGCGGAGCGCGTCGGGCACCGCGGCCTCCCCTCCGTCCGCGACGACCCGGGCCTCGACCCCGTCCGACGGGCCGACCCACAACGGTTCCGAAGCGCCCCGCGCGTCCGACGCTCCGCCCTCGGCGGTTTCCGGTGCCCGTACGCCGAAGTCGAGGTCGCGCCATGCGCTCCACTCGCCCGTGGCCGCCCCGCGGGTACGTATCTGGGCGGTGCCCTCGAAGGTGTCGCCGCTGTTCTCCCACGAAACGCCGACGAGCGAGAACGTCCGCGTATCGGTGCGCGGGAGCGTACGCCTCTTGGCGTCCTTGCCGTCCAGGGGCAGCGCATGCGCCTTCGGCGGCCGTGTCCCGTCACCGGGCCCGGCGCCGGCGTCGCGTGCCGGGGCCGCGACGGCGGTCACGCCCGTGCCTCCCAGGACGACGACGCCCGCCGCGAGCCACACCATGTGCTTCTTGCCGGTCGCCCGCCTGGCGCGGGTCCCTCTCGGACTCATGTCCCATCCCTCGTACGCGGTTGGTCGGACGCGCGGCCGTGCGCCGACGGCCGGCCGTGCCGCGGGCAGGAGGGAGGGGCGGCCGCGCGGATTCCGGATGACGCCCGGTTTTTCCACGCGTTTATCCGGGACGCCTCTCTCATCCGCTCCGCGCTGTGGTTATACATGACGATCCCGCCGGAGTGCATCCGGAAGGCCAAAAGGGACAGCACACGCTCCGGAGAACGACATTCACCCGTTCGCTCCGCCGGAAAGCGGTTCACCGGAACAGGTGGCGCGGCCAAACGCTCCCGAGGCGGTGGCGCGCTGGACGTACACGCCGCGGATCGTCAACGTGCAAGCCGCCTGCCCACCCTTTCCGTCGAGGACGAGAGCGATGGTCGGCGCCTTGCCGAGGGGAGCCCGGACGGACCTCTTCCAGGGAAGCGCGACATTCTTCTCGACCGTGGCCGTGCCGTCCTCACTGCGGGCGAGACAGGAGATCTCGGCGGTTCCCGACCCAGTGACCTCGTACGTCACCTCGGCCGTCGGCGCAGTTCGCGGCCGGGGCCGCTCGTCGGCGTCGAGCACGCCGTAGCAGACGAGCCCGAGGCAGGCGAGCAGGACGGTTCCGGCGGCCAGGAGCCCTCCCCGGTCCGGCACGCCCCCGCCACTCCCCCGTCCGCCCCTCCACCGGGCAGAGTTTTCCGCGATTTCACTGGACGACATGCAAGGCCCCGGCTTTCGGTGAACCGACAGATGAACCGGGCGGTTTTACATCATGCCACCGGCTTCATGCGAGCAGGAGGAGAATTCGGGCGAACAACCCCACCCCGGAGCTCCCTTCCGCCCCTTATGTCACCGGGGTTGACCGGACATCGGAAGGCTGACCAGAAACCCCACCGCGACTCCGCGGTCTCGCTTTTCCCGCTTCCCGCGGTCGGGTCGTACTGCTCCAAGCCGGGCGGAAACATTCGCTCCGGCTCGTTCGGCGTGCCCATTTCGCGTGCAACGATGCGGGTACGCCGATACCGAAAGGTATCGTGGTGAAATTCCCACACAGGAGAATGCTCTCCTGTCCGGTCGTATCGGCGGTGGCGGGCACACTCCTGCCTCAGGCCGCCCATGCGGCTCAACCGTCGTCGTCCACGGACGGCGGCACCGGTGTCTTCGACACCGGCGGGTCCATGCGGTTCGAGGCGGAGGGCGGCGGGGCCGTCATCTTCGGTCCGGCGGGCGCGCTCAAGCCCGAGGCGAAGGGCGACCGGGTCGTCTACAAGGACGCACCTCCGGGGCGGACCTGTCGTACCGGGGCGGCAACGGCCAGGTGAAGGAGGGCATCGTCCTGGCCGAACGCCCGGCCGGACCGGTGTCGTTCACCTTCACCCTGGACACCGAGGGCGATCTGACGCCGAAGGCCCGCGAGTCGGCCGACCTCTCCAGCAAAACGTCCCCCGAGGGCGGCACGCAGCAGTTCGGCTATGACGCGTACGGCCGGGTCGTGCTCGTCGTCAACTCCGACACCCCGCACACGTCTTCCACCGGCACAACGCCGACGACCACGCGGCGTACCTCGACTCCACCACGGTCTACTCGTACGATCCGGCCGACCGTCTCGCCGAGGCGGTCAAGACGGGCGACGGCGACATGGCCGCGTACGAGGCGGACATCGCCGCGGCCGTGCAGGCGGGACAGGACGTCTCCTACTCGGTGACCCCTCGCTACAGTGGCCGCCGTACGGTACCCGCCGGGTTCGCGATCCACGCGCAGGGGACGAACCCGGACGGAAGTGCCGGGATATCGATCGACACGTTCATCTCCAACACCCTGGCGGGACGCCGTCCCGGCATGTTCGACGACCCGGCCACCGGCCGGCAGATACCGACGGGATCGATGGGTTGAGGGCGACCGGAAGCAGAAGGAGGCACCGCGGTGACTGATCCGGAGGCACTGCGGCAGCTCATGCCGCCGAGGACGACGCCCGGGGCACCCGTCGACTGGGCTGCCGTGGAAGCGTCGTGGGGTACGGAGTTCCCGCCCGACTACCGCGCGTTCATGGAGGTGTGGGGACCCGGGACGATCGGCAACTTCTTCGTGGTCCAGACGCCCGAGCCGAAGGCGGAGGAGCTGACGTCTCCCTACGGCGGCATGCTCGTCGAGACCCTCACCGCCGAGGACGCCTGGGCGGCCTTCGGGAAGGAGCCCGCACTGGAGGGGGCGCGGCCGCGGCTCATCGCGTGGGGTTCCGACGCGGCGGCGGACATCGTCTGCTGGGACGCCTCCGGCGACGACCCGTCCGCGTGGCCGGTGCTCGTGCACCACCGCGGCAAGGGCGTCTGGCAGCGCCACGACTGCGGGATGGTCGAGTTCCTCGTCCGCGTCCTGCGGGCGGAGTTCCCGGCGAACCCTCTGAGCGACCTCTCGCTCTGGGGCAGACACCCCGCGCGCTTCCTGAGCGAGAGCGAGGAGGAGCGCCTGCTGGAACAGGGGCTCGACCCGTGGGCGGAGTGACCGCCGGCACCGGGCCGGCCGGCTGACCGCCGAGCCGGGCCGCACCGCCGGGCACCCGGCGGTGCGGTGCGCGGCGCGCTCCGGTGACACGGGGGCCTCCGGTTCCGTCACGGCCCGCCGGCCCGTCCGGCGGGCCGTGACGTCTCGGTGCCGTCTCCTCGGAACGGACTTCGGGGCGGCGTTCCCCCGACTGCCGGCTTCCGGCTCCCGGCTCCCGGCTCCCGGCTCCCGGCGGAGGTTCGGCACTCCGCCGCCGGCCCCTCCCGCACGGCCTCGCGGACACGGCTCCCCCTCGACTTCTCCGCGACCGGTCTCCGGATCGTCGATCGCGTGGTGGACGGGCCGCGGAACGGAACCGGTGATCCGGACGCCCTCGTATCGGTCCTCCACGAACTCGTCGCGTACGTCTGCGAGGTGATCGCCCGTCGGGCGCGCGCCCGACGGGTCAAGTTCGACGGGGCGACGTCCGAGCTGTTCCGGCAGCCGGTCGGCGTCCGGACACCTGACGGACGGGTGGCGAGGCGTTCGCCGATGCCTACCGGATGGTGCAGCCCGGGATGCTCGGTTATCTGCGGGGGCTCGTCGAGGACGTGGCCTCCGATGCCTGGCTCGACCCGAGCGGCCGTGGCCGCGTTCCGCGCGGCCCGTGACGCCGGCGACCGTACGGAGACGCGCTTCGCCGTGACCGGGCGGGGCGACGCGCCCCTCCGCCCCGGCCGGCGCTTCACGGCGCGTGCCCGGACGGGCCTCGGGGACGACCCCGACCCGGTCGGCCGGGGTACGGCCCTGCCCACTCCTCCTCGCCCGGCGTCAGCGATCGCCCGCCGGATCCAGGTCCTGTTCGGGCGCCCGGGCGGGAGCCTGCGCCGGCCCCGGTCGGCGCCACGGACGGGCGACGGGCCGGGACACCCCGCGCCACCAGGCATCCCCGGGCAGCCTCCCCGCCGGCTCGAACGGCTCACCAGGGCGAGGAAACGCCACCGCCTGCCCCGCCTCCTCCGCCGCGTCCTTCGTCCACTCCCCCGGCTCCGCCCAGGCGTGCGGGGCCAGGTTGAAGGTGCCCCAGTGGATCGGCAGCAGCACACCGGCCGGACCGCCGCCCTGGAGGTCCAGGTGGGCCCGCAGGCCCTCCGCCGGGGTCATGTGGATGTCGGGCCAGAACTCCGCGTAGGCACCGATCTGGATCATGGTGGCGTCGAAGGGGCCCTGGTCCGCGCCGATCTTCCGGAAACCGGGGAAGTAGCCGGTGTCGCCGCTGTGGAAGATCCGGTGCCCGGCGCCCCGCACGACCCAGGAGGCCCAGAGCGTGTGCTGCTTGTTGCGCAGGCCCCGGCCGCAGAAGTGCCGGGCCGGGGTGGCCGTCAGCCGCAGCCCGCCCACCTCGGTGGACTCGTTCCAGTCCAGTTCCCGCAGCCGGGAGGCGGGCACGCCCCAGCGTTCCAGGTGCGCGCCGACGCCGAGCGGCACCGCGAAGAGCGTGTCGGTGGTGGCGAGTTCCTTGATCGTCGGCAGGTCGAGGTGGTCGTAGTGGTCGTGCGAGATCACGACCACGTCGACGGGGCCGAGCGCGGAGAGCGGCGCGGGCACCGGGTGGAGCCGCTTGGGACCGGCGAACGGGAACGGGGAGCAGCGGTCTCCCCAGACCGGGTCGAAGAGGACCCGGTGGCCGTCGATCTCGGCGCGGACGCCGGAGTGTCCCATCCAGGTGAGGCGCAGACCGGTGGCCGGGGGGCGGGCCAGGTCGGCCACGGTGGTGGGGTGGACGGGGATCGCGCCGGCGGGGGCCCGGCGGGCGCGCCCCTCCTTCTCGAAGTAGACCCGGGCGAGTTCGACGGTCGAACCGGACGGGCCCCGCCGGGTCCGCTCGGGGTTCTGGAAGGTCCCGTTCCCGAAGTTCGGCGAGCGGTGGATGCGGGCGAGGCGCTCGCCCTCGGGTTCCGCTCCGAAGGACTCGGGGCGCAGCGAGCGCAGCCGAGCCCACGGCGAACGGTCTGAGCCGGTACGGGTCACAGGAGCTCCTGGTCTCTGGGGGTCGCTCCATTATGGGCGGCCCCGCGCCCCGGGGGCCGGGACGGTCCCCGCCCGCCGGAGGACCGGGCCGGGGGCAGTCCGTACCCGAAGGACCGGGACGGGGACGATCCGCGTCCGGAGGACCGGAGCGGGACGATCCACGCCCGAAGGGCCAGGACCGGAACGATCCGCGTCCGGAGGACCGGGGCGGGGGCGGCAGGGAGCGGGGCGAGGAGCGGTGTGACCGGTCCGGGGTCCGGTCCGTCAGAGCAGTTCGAAGACCGCCGAGACGGTGACCTGCTCCTCGATCTCCCCAGGGGCGAGCGGGACGCCCGTCTCCTCGGCGGTGACGGCGGCCGCTCCCGAACCGGGGCGCACGGACTCCCCCTCGCTCAGCGAGACCAGCCGGCCGAGCCGGTGGCCGCTGAGCCGGGCGTGCTGGGTCGCCTTGTCGTACGCGTCCCGGAAGGCGGCCTCCCGCGCCCTGGCCCGCAGCGCCGACGGGTCGGCCACGTCGAACACGACGCCGTTGATGCGGGCCGCGTCCCGGGTGGCCTCGTTGACGGCGCCGACGACCTGCCCGGTCCTGTCGATGTCGCGGACCTTCACGGAGAACGCCTGCCCGGCCTGGTACCCGGTGACCTTGCTCTCGCCCTGGGCGTTCTGGGTGTAGACCGGGGCCAGGGAGAGGCTGTCGGTGCGGACGTCCCGTTCCGCGATCCGCTGTTCGCGCAGCACGTCCAGGAGGGTCTTGGCCGCGGCGCTCTGCGCCGCCATCGCCTCCTTCGCCGTGGCCCGGGTGGCCTCGACGCCGATGGACAGGATCGCCAGGTCGGGCGCGGAGGACGCGCGCCCGGTCCCGCTGACGGTGACCGTCGCGGCCTCCTGGTCGGCGGCGGACGGGGCCGTCCGCGCGAACGCGGCGGCGGGGGCGGCGGCCAGGGCCGGGGCGGCGGTGCCGGTGGCCAGGAGGCCGCCGAGCACGGCGGTGGCGGCGAGCAGACGGGCGGTGCGGGTGGCGCTGGGCCGGCGGGTCGTCACGGGCGGTCCCTTCGGAGGTGGGTGCCGGGGCTTCGGCAGGCACATCCCAGCACCCGGCGCCGCCGCGTCCCGCGCGCCACTCCTGACCGGCCTCCCCCTTCACCTCTCCATACCAGCCGGACCGGGTTCCGGCGCGCGTCCGGGGCCGGCGCGCGCCGACGGGCGACCCGGCGCACGACGTTGTCGGTGCCGCTTGGTAGAACTCTTGGCACCAGCGGCCCACGCCGTCCGCCCTTCCCCGGAGCGTCCTCATGACCATCGGCCACCACCTGCAGGAGTTCCACGGTCTCCCCGTGTTCGAGTTCCCGGACGCGGCCGCCCCGGTCGGGCTGCCCGACGCGTCCGGGGTCGCCTGGCGGATCTCGGCGCCGACGTACTCCGACCCCGGTGACGAGCGGTGGGCCTCGCGCTTCGAGCGGTTCCTGAAGGCGGTCGACGCCTCGCGGGTCCGCGCGATCGTCGTCGGCGGCTGGGACGAGCCCTACGAGACCTCGTCCGTCGGCATCGTCACCGCCCTGATGGCCGCCAACAACCGGCTCACCGGCCTGGAGGCGGTCTTCCTCGGCGACATGACCTTCGAGGACTGCGAGATCTCCTGGATCATCCAGTCCGACGTGACACCGCTGCTCGCCGCCTACCCAGCGCTGCGGGAGCTGGGGGTGCGCGGCGGCACGGGCCTGGCGTTCCCGTCGGTCCGGCACGCCTCCCTGGAGACCCTGGTGGTGGAGGCCGGCGGCCTCGGCGCCGAGGTCGTGCGCGGGATCGCCGGCAGCGACCTGCCCGCCCTGGAGAAGCTGGAACTCTGGCTCGGCACCGACGAGTACGGCGGCGACAGCACCCCCGGGGACCTGGCCCCGCTGCTCGCCGGCACGGCCTTCCCCGCCCTGCGCCGCCTGGGCCTGCGCAACAGCGTGCTCGAGGACGCCGTCGCCGCCGCCGTGGCGGACGCGCCCGTCACCGCCCGGCTCGAACAACTCGACCTGTCCATGGGCGTGCTCACCGACGAGGGCGCGGCGGCCCTGCTCGGCGGACGGCCCCTCACCCACCTCGCGCGCCTCGACCTCTCGCACCACTACCTCTCGGAGGCGATGCGAGAACGCGTGCGGGCCGCGCTCGTCCCGCACGGCGTGACCGTGGTCCTCGACGAGGCGCAGACGCCGGAGGACTACGGCGACGGCGAGGTCCACCGGTACGTCGCGGTCGCCGAATGACCTCCGGCCCGCGCCCCGTGGTCGTCGGCGCCCCGGCGGACCGCCGCGTCGCGTTCTTCCAGGACGCGCTGCGGCGCGCCGGGCTGCCCGGGGCACGGGTCGTGCCCTGGTTCGACGTGCTGCGGGGCCGGGCCCGGTTCGCGGCGAGCGAGACCGTGCGCCTGGACTCGCCCGGCGGGGAGCCGGAGACCGACCGGCTGCTGCGCGGGACGGACGACCCGGCCCGGGTCGAGGGCACCGGCCGCTGGTACGGGCGGTTCACCGCCGCCGTGGCGGACCTCGCCCGGAGCGTGACGGAGGCGGGCGGGGTCCTCGTCGACGACCCGGCGGAGCTGCCGGTCCTGTTCGACAAGCGGCTGTGCCACGGCCGGCTGCGGGCGGCCGGCGTGCCGGTGCCCGAGTCGCCGACCTCGGGCGCCTCCGCGCCGGCCGTGCGCGGCTGGGCGGACCTCCGGACGCTGACGGCCGGGGCCGGGATGCGCCGGGTGTTCGTGAAGCTCGCGCACGGCTCCTCGGCCTCGGGGGTGCTCGCGGTGGAGACGAACGGCGCGGGCCGGGTCCAGGCCACCACTTCGGTGGAGCGCGGGCCGGACGGCCGGCTCTTCAACTCCCTGCGGGTGCGGCGCTACACGAGCGAACGCGAGGTCGCCGCGATCGTGGACGCCCTCGCCCCCGACGGCCTGCACGTCGAGCGGTGGCTGCCGAAGGCCACCCAGGACGGGCGGGCCGCCGACCTGCGGGTGGTGGTGGTCGACGGGCGGGCCACCCACGCGGTGCTCCGGACCAGCCGCTCCCCCCTGACCAATCTGCACCTGGGCGGCGCCCGGGGGGACCTGGGCGCCGCCCGTGCCGCGATCGGCGCTGCCGGGGGGCGGTGGGCGGACGTCCTCGGGGTGTGCGAGCGGGCCGCCGCCGCGTTCCCCGGCACCCGGTGCGTGGGCGTCGACCTGCTGCCCTCGTCGGGGTGGCGCCGCTTCGCCGTGGGCGAGGTCAACGCCTTCGGCGACCTGCTGCCCGGCCTCACGGGCCTGCCCGGCGGCGGGGCCGAGGGCCTCGACACCTACGCGGCCCAGGTGGCCGCGCTGTTCCCCCGTACGCCACCCGCCTCACGTACGACAGGCACCGCCCGCACCACAGGAACGAGCACCCCGTGAACCAGCCCGACATGAACGCGGTCGTCGGCAGCCACGATCTGCTCCTGGTCACCCTCGACACGCTCCGGTACGACGTGGCCGCCGAGCTGGCGGCCGAGGGGCGCCTACCGAACCTGGCCCGGCACCTGCCCGGCGGGGTCTGGGAGCGGCGGCACGCGCCGGGGAGCTTCACCTACGCCTCCCACCAGGCGATCTTCGCCGGTTTCCTGCCGACCCCCGCCGCGCAGGGGCCCCATCCCCGGCTGTTCGCGGCCCGGTTCGCGGGGAGCGAGTCGACCGCCGAGGGCACCTGGGTCCACGACACCCCGGACTTCGTCTCCGGCCTCGCGGCCGAGGGCTACCGGACGGTCTGCGTGGGCGGGGTGGGCTTCTTCAACAAGCGGCCGCCGCTCGGCTCCGTGCTCCCCGGACTGTTCCGGGAGAGCCACTGGGAGCCCTCCTTCGGCGTCGCCTCCCCCACCTCGTTCGAGTCCCAGGTGGCGTGCGCCGAGGAGGTGGTGGCCGGGCTGCCCCGGGAGGAACGGCTCTTCCTCTTCGTCAACGTGTCGGCGCTGCACCAGCCCAACTGGTTCCACCTGCCGGGGGCGACCCGCGAGGCGGGCGACTCCCGGGAGACGCACGCGGCGGCCCTGGAGTACGTCGACCGGCACATCGGACGGCTCTTCGCCGCGGCGAGCCGCCGGCGCCCCTGTTTCACGATCGTCTGCTCCGACCACGGCACCGCGTACGGGGAGGACGGCTTCACCGGCCACCGGCTCGGTCACGAGGTCGTGTGGACGGTGCCGTACGCGCAGTTCGTCCTGCCGGGCCCCGACGGGGAGGGCGCCGCGTGAACATCTCCGGCGTCCCCGCCCCCCGTCCGTACCGGAGCTACGTCTACGCCTACCCGCACAAGACGGCGTACCGGAGGCTTCCCGAACGGCCCGGACTGGCCGCGCTCTGGGCCGGGGAGCCGAAGGACGCGCTCTCGCTCTACGCGCACGTGCCGTTCTGCGAGGTGCGCTGCGGCTTCTGCAACCTCTTCACCCGGATCGGCGCGCCCGGCGAGCTGACCACCCGCTACCTCGACGCCCTCGACCGGCAGGCGGTCGCCGTGCGCGAGGCCCTGGGGGACGGGGTTCCGGTGCGGTTCGCCACGGCGGCGTTCGGCGGCGGCACGCCCACCTTCCTCACCGCCGCCGAGCTGGAACGGCTCTGCGACATCGCGGAGGAGCGCATGGGGGCGGACCTGCGGGCGGTGCCGCTGTCCGTGGAGACCTCGCCCGCGACCGCGACCGCCGACCGGCTCGCGCTGCTCGCGGAGCGGGGCGCGACCCGGCTCAGCATCGGGGTGCAGAGCTTCGTGGAGGCCGAGGCGCGGGCGGCGGTCCGGCCGCAGCGCCGGGCGGACGTGGAGGCGGCGCTCGGCCGCATCCGGGACACCGGCGTCCCGGTGCTCAACATCGACCTGATCTACGGGATCGACGGGCAGACCGAGGAGTCCTGGCGCCGCTCGCTCGACGCGGCCCTGGCCTGGCACCCGGAGGAGCTGTACCTCTATCCGCTGTACGTGCGGCCGCTGACCGGGCTGGGGCGCTCGTCCGCCGCGGACGACCGGGAGTGGGACGAGCGGCGGCTGCGGCTGTACCGGTGCGGCCGGGACCACCTCCTGGAGCGCGGCTACGAGCAGGTGTCGATGCGGATGTTCCGGCGGAGCGGCGCGGAGCCGCTCGGTCCGGACGACCACGCGTGCCAGACGGACGGGATGATCGGCCTGGGCTGCGGGGCCCGTTCGTACACCTCGAAGCTCCACTACTCCTTCGACTACGCCGTGGACATGCGGGAGATCCGCTCGATCGTCGACGCCTACACGGAGACCGGGGACTTCTCGCGCGCCGAGGTGGGCCGGTGGGTCGACGCCGGGGAGGCCCGGCGCCGTCACCTGCTCCAGTCGCTGCTCCAGGCGGAGGGCATGCCGCTCGCCGGGTACGAGGAGCGGTTCGGGTCCTCGCCGTTCGCGGACTTCCCCGGCGAGCTGGCCCGGTTCGAGGCGCTCGGCTGGCTGGACGGGGAGGCTCCGGAGGGGCTGCTGCGGCTCTCGCCGGAGGGCCTGGCGTACTCGGACGGGCTCGGCCCCGAGCTGTTCTCCCCCGGGGTACGGGCCGCGATGGCCGCGTACGAGCCGAAGTAGGGGGCGGCCGTGGACCTGACGCTGCTCTACCGGGGGCCGCTCTCCTCCTGCGACTACGACTGCCCGTACTGTCCCTTCGCCAAGCGCCGGGACAGCCGGGAGCAGCTGCGCGCGGACCGGGCGGCGCTCGAACGGTTCACCGGGTGGGCCGCCGCGCAGACCGGTGACCGGCTGCGGATCCTGTTCACGCCGTGGGGCGAGGGCCTGGTGCGGTCCTGGTACCGGCGGGCGCTCGTGGAGCTGTCGCGGCTGCCGCACGTCGAGCGGGTGGCGATCCAGACCAATCTGAGCTGCCGGACCGACTGGCTGGCCGACGCGGACCGGGAGGGCGTGGCGCTCTGGTGCACGTACCACCCCGGGCAGACGCCGTACGAGCGCTTCCTCGCCAAGTGCCGCGACCTGGCGGAGCGGGGCGTCCGGTTCAGCGTGGGCGTGGTCGGTCTCCCCGCGCACCTGGAGGAGGCGCGGCGGCTGCGGGAGGCGCTGCCGCCGCACGTGTACCTGTGGGTGAACGCGGCCGAGGGGCACGCGTACACCGACGCGGAGGCCGCGCGGTGGACGGAGCTCGACCCGCTCTTCCCGTACAGCCGGCATCCGCACCGTTCGGCGGGGCTGCCGTGCCGTACCGGCGAGTCGGTGATCTCGGTGGACGGCGGGGGGACGGTGCGGCGCTGCCACTTCGTCAGGGCGGAGCTGGGGAACCTGTACGACGGTTCGTACCGCGCCGCCCTGCGCCCCCGCGCCTGCCCCCTCGCCGTCTGCGACTGCCACATCGGCTACGTCCACCTGGAGACGCTGCCGCTGTACGACGTGTTCGCCGGCGGGGTCCTGGAACGGATCCCCGCCGTGCCGCCCGCTACAGGGAGATGAGGTCTCCCAGGGGCATCAGGTCGGGGCGCTTGGCCGCGACGCGGTCCCCGGAGCTCTCGCCGCGCAGCCGGCGCCCGATCCAGGGGACGAGGTGCTCCCTCGCCCACTGGATGTCGTCGCGGCGCACTTCGAGCGTGCCGCGCGGCGGGACCGGCGGCCACGCCTGGTCGGGGTCGGCGGGCACCGGGATGCCGAGGACCTGGGCGGCGCGCAGGGCGACCCGGGTGTGTCCCTCGGGCGAGAGGTGCAGGCGGTCGCCGTCCCAGGCCCGCCGGTCCTGGACGGACCTCAGGGACCACAGGTCGAGGACGGGGCAGCCGTGGCGGTCCGCGATGGCGCGGACGTGCGCGGTGTAGGTGGCGATCTTGCCGCGCAGGTGCCGGAGCACGGGGACGTCGCGGGTGTCGAAGCCGGTGGTCACCATGACGGTTCCCACGGCGGAGGTCAGGTCGGCGACGGCGCGCTCGAAGCGCTCGGCCACGTGGTCGGGGTCGCTGCCGGGACGGATGATGTCGTTGCCGCCCGCGCAGAAGGTCACCAGGTCGGGGGCGAGTTCCTTCGCCCGGGGGACCTGTTCCGCCACGATCTGGTCGAGGAGCCGCCCGCGTACGGCCAGGTTGGCGTAGCGGAAGGTGTCCTGCTCCGGCAACCGGTCGGCGAGCAGGACCGCGAAGCGGTCCGCCCAGCCGACGTACGTCCCGTTGGGGCCGGGGTCTCCGACGCCCTCGGTGAAGCTGTCACCGATCGCCGTGTACGACCCGAATGCGTTCTTGTCTCTTGATCTCGAATCGTCTGCCACGGGCGCCCATCCTTCCTTCTCGCGTGTGACCTACGCGACCGTAAGGAGGGGTTGACGACGGGTGAGATATGCCACCGATAAAGATTCCGCCAAAACGGAATACGCCGGCGGCCCGGCACTTTCGTGCCGGGCCGCCGGAAAGGGGTTTCGCCGGTGCGCGTCAGACGGAGACGCCGTGTCCGCGCAGATAGGCCAGCGGGTCGATGTCCGAGCCGTAGCTCGGCGAGGTGCGGATCTCGAAGTGCAGGTGCGGGCCGGTGGAGTTGCCGGTGGAACCGGAGAGGCCGATCTGCTGACCGCCGGTGACGGACTGGCCGGCCGAGACCGCGAGGGAGGAGAGGTGGGCGTACTGCGAGTACTTGCCGTCCGCGTGCTTGATGACGACCTCGTTGCCGTACGAGCCGCTCCAGCCGGCGGAGACGACCGTGCCGGCGCCGACGGCGCGGACGGTGGTGCCGGAGGAGGCGATGAAGTCGACACCGGTGTGATAGCCGGAGGACCACATGGCGCCGGAGGCGCGGTACGGGGTGGAGAAGCCGCCGGTGACGGGGGCGACCCAGCCGGAGGAGGAGCCGGACGGGCCCTCGGGCGCGTCCGCGGTGGTGACGGCCGGGGCGGCGGCGCGGCGGGTCTCGCGGGAGGCGCGCGGGGTGTCGTCGCCCTTGCCGGAACTCCGGGTGCCCGGGGCGCTCTTCGGGCCGGTGGGGGCGGAGCCCTCGGCGCCGACGGTGAGCTTCATGCCGGGCATGATGAGGGAGGGGTCCGCGCCGATGGTCCGGCGGTTGTCCTCGTAGAGCTTCTGCCAGCCGCCCGTGACGTGGTGGTCGGCGGCGATCTTCGACAGGTAGTCGCCGCGGACGACGGCGTACGTCGTCGGGGCGGCCTTCGCGGGGGCCTGGGCGGCCTTCGCGGGGACGGCCTGCACGGGGGTGGCCCGCACCTGGGCGGCGGCCACGACGGCCGGGGCGGGGGCGGCGGCCGGGGCGGCCTGCTCGGCGGCGTGGGCCCCCGTGGCGCCGATGAGCGGGAGGGCCACGACGGCGCCTCCCGTACCGGCGGCGGCGAATCCGCGGGTGAGGAGGTTGTTCTTCGGGCGGCGGTGCTTACCCTTCGCGGGCATGTCGAATTCCTCTCCGGCGCCTGCGAGGTGAGCTGTCGGGTTCGGACTGGAGATGTCCGGCCGCGTTCTCACGCGACTTCACCCCGAGCCGTCCTGTGTCACGGGACCGGCGTACTTCCTGGGTCCCCCGCTCCTGCCACGCATGGGATGGGTGGAATTCCGGACGGTGGCAGGATTCGGCGGTCCGACCGGATTGACGGTGACGCTAGACGAGCGGAGTCGGCGCGAACAAGCCGTTCTTCGGTCCCGGGGATTCCGCGCTAGATCATCACGAGGCGATCACGGTCACCCTCCGTGGATGACGGTCCTTCGATTTCCCTGTGCCGTACGGAAATCACGTCGTCCCCCCGGCCACGATCCGTCACTTCTATGACGCTGCTCACGCGCCTTTCCCCATCTCGCCCCAACCGGGGCTTGTCATAACCAAGGCCCTAATTCGGACAGTTCACCCATTACCGTCCGAGGGGGTGCGCCGCGCGCCTCCCGCCCGGATGATTGCCCCAGGAACCCGTCCCGCGCCGGACACCCGAACGCCGACCCCAGGAGCATCCGTGACGCAGCAGCTGCCGCAGGTCCCGCCCGCCGAAGCCGTCGAGCCCGAGCTTGCGGGGGTCCGCAACTTCCGGGACGTGGGCGGCCTGCCGACGACGGACGGGCGTGCCGTCCGCCCCGGGCGCCTCTTCCGCAGCGGTCACCTGGCCCACGCGACCGAGGCCGACGCCGCCTTCCTCGCCTCGCTGGGCCTGCACACCGTCTTCGACTTCCGCAACGAGGCCGACCGGCGGATCGAGGGCGCGGACGTCGAACTGCCCGGCGTGCGCAACGTGAACATACCGCTCAACGACCCGGCCGACGGCAAGGAGTTCTGGAGGCTGGTGCGCGACGGCGGGGTCGCACAGCTGCGGGAGGTCCTCGGTGACGGCAGGGCGGCCGCCCGGATGTCCGATTCGTACCGGCGGATGGTGGTCGAGCGGACCGCGGAGCACAGCCGGATCCTGCACTCCATGGCGGAGGAGAGCGTGCCGGCGCTCATGCACTGCGCGGCGGGGAAGGACCGCGCCGGGCTCGCCGTCGCGATCACCCTGCTCGCCGTCGGGGTCGACCGGGCGGCGATCGAGGCCGACTACGTGAAGTCGAACGAGCCGCACCGCCGCTACAAGGTGCGCCGGGGCTCCACCGCCCCGGACGCCATGGGGCCCGAGGTGATGGAGCTGCTGAGCCCGCTCTTCGACGCGCGGGCGGAGTACCTGCGGGCCGCCTTCGAGACGATCGACACGACCTGGGGCTCGGTGGACGCCTACCTCGCCGAGGGGCTGGGCCTGGCTCCGGAGACGCGCGAACGGCTGCGGGAGCGGCTGCTCACGGAGGCGTAGGCCGGGACCGGGCGGCACCCGCCCCGCCGGTTCCGCCGCGGGGCCCCCGCCCTACTGGTTCTGCCCGCCCAGCATGAAGAGCAGGTAGAGGAAGCCGGCGAAGAGGTGACCGGCGATCAGGTAGGCGAAGAGGCGGAGCACCAGGCCCTTGGGGAACTTGCCTTCCCCGCGCTCCTCGCCGGTGACGGGTGCGGACTTCTCGGACATGTCAGTCCTTTCCTTGGGATGCGTCACGAAGGGCGGCGTCGGTGCGGGGTCCCGTCGCCGAGGCACAGCTCGGCGACGGGGCTCTGCAGGAGGGTGTGGACGAAGAGCAGCTCGGCCCCGCCGGGAGTGGCGGCGCCGATCCGGTGGGGGGTGAGCGAGTCGAAGTGGGCGCCGTCCCCGGGGTCGAGGACGTGGACCGCCTCCCCGAGCGCGAGCCGCACCCGGCCCTCCAGGACGTGGATCCACTCCTCGCCCGGGTGCACGCGCACGATGTCGCCCCGGGTGGCGTGCGGCACGTGGACCCGCAGGCACTGGAGGGCGCGTCCGGCGCCGCCCGCCTGGCGGTAGATCCAGCCGTCGGCCTCGACCGGCTCGGAGCGGCCGGCCCGGATCACGGGGTCCCGCTCGGGAGGCGCCTCCCCCAGGAGTTCGGAGACCGTCGTACCGTAGGTACGGGAGAGGGCGAGCAGCATCGGCAGCGAGGGCTGCCGGTTCCCCGTCTCCAGGCGCGAGAGGTGGGCCGGCGAGAGACCGGCCCGCCGGGCGGCGGCCTCCAGGGTGAGCCCCCGGCGGCGGCGCAGCGCCCGCAGTCGCGGGGCCACGTCCGGCAGGGCGTCGGGAGCGGCGGGGTCCGGGGAGGGCTCCCCGGGGACGTGGTCCATGCGTCCATTCCGCCAGGATCATGCCTCTGAGGCAAGTTTATTGCCCCGGAGGCAAAACCCGGGCGGCGCGCGTCAGCGCTGCGCGACCGCCTGCCTGACGAGCGTCCTGCCGAAGTCCCACATCAGCCCGCTCCCGCCGTGGGCGTCGTCCATGACCGCCGTGAAGGCGGTGACGAACCGGTCCACGTCCGCCTCGTCCACGACCAGCGGCGGAATCAGCTTGATCACCTCCAGGTGGTCCCCGGAGACCTGGGTGAGGATGCGGTGCCGCTGGAGCAGCGGGACGACGACCATCTGGGCGAAGAGGCCCTTGCGGGCCGCCTGGAGCATCGCCCAGCGGCCGCGGAGGCCCAGCGAGGACGGCCGGCCGAACTCGATGCCGATCATCAGGCCGCGTCCGCGGACCTCGTGGAGCAGTTCGTACCGGGGCACCAGCTCCCGCAGGCGCCCGGAGAGCAGGTCGCCGATCCGGCGCGCGTGGGCGACCGTGCCCTCCCGCTCCATCACGGCGAGGACGGCGAGCCCGGCGGCCATGGCCTGCGCGTTCGACCCGAAGCTCGCGGAGTGGACCAGGACCCGGTCCATCGAGGAGTAGACCTTCCTGAAGATCCAGTCCTTGCCGAGGGTGGCGCCGACCGGCACGTAACCGCCCGAGAGCGCCTTCGCGACGCAGACCAGGTCCGGCTCGACGCCCTCCTCGTGCTGGTACGCGTAGAAGTCGCCGGTCCGGCCGAGGCCGGTCTGCACCTCGTCCGCGATCAGCAGGGCGCCGTGCCGGCGCAGCAGCTCCTGGGCCCCGCGCAGGAAGCCGGGCGGCGCCTCCTGGACGCCCTTGCCCTGGATCGGCTCCACGAGGAAGCCGGCCACGTCGCCCTTCCGCAGCTCGCACTCCAGGGCGTCGAGGTCGCCGAGGGCGATCGCGGTGTCCGGCAGGAGCGGGCCGAAGCCGTCCCGGAAGCCGCGCTCGCCGTTGACGGAGAGGGAGCCGGTGGTGAGCCCGTGGAAGGCGTGGTCGCAGTAGACGATCCTGGGCCGCCCGGTGGCGTACCGGGCGAACTTGAGGGCGGTCTCGACGGCCTCGGTGCCGCTGTTGCCGAAGAAGACCCGGTCGAGGTGGGGGCTGTGGGCGAGCAGCCGCTCGGCGAGGAGGCCGGGCAGCGGCTGGCAGTCGAAGCGGGTGAGGTCGGCCAGCTGGGCGTCCAGGACGTCGTGGAGGGCCCTGCGGACGACGGGGTGGTGCCGTCCGAGGCCCATCACGCCGAACCCGGCGAGCATGTCGAGGTAGTCGGCCCCGTCGGCGTCCCAGAAGTGGGCGCCCTCGGCCCGCTCGTACACCTTGTCGAAGCCGATGGCGTGGAGCATGCGCGGGAGCTGGGGGTTGAGGTGGGCGGCGTGCAGTTCGTACCGCTCGCCGCCGCGCTCGGCGAGCAGGGCCCCCAGGTCGAAGTCTTCCGTCATGCGCCGCTCACCGTCCCCCTCCGGAGACGGTCTCCCTGACCGCGCGCAGCGACTCCTTGAGGGAGCCCATGGTGGCGAGGACGGCGGTGGGTTCGTAGCCGCAGTGCGCCATGCAGTTGGCGCAGCGCGGGTCCCTGCCCCGGCCGTACTTCTCCCAGTCGGTCTCCTCGACCAGCTCGCGGTACGTGGGGACGTAGCCGTCGCTCATCAGGTAGCAGGGGCGCTGCCAGCCGAAGAGGGAGTAGTTGGGGATGGCCCAGGCGGTGCAGGGGAAGTCCGCCTTCCCCTCCAGGAAGTCCAGGAAGAGCGGCGAGTGGTTGAGCCGCCAGCGGCGCCGGTTCCCGCCGGAGAACGCCTTCCTGAAGAGTTCCCGGGTCTGTTCGACGCCGAGGAAGTGCTCCTGGTCGGGGGCCTTCTCGTAGGCGTAGGCGGGCGAGATCATCATCTCGTCGACCCGGAGGTCGTCGTTCAGGTAGTTGAGCACCTCGATGACGGTCTGCGGGGTGTCGGTGTTGAAGAAGGTCGAGTTGGTGGTGACCCGGAAGCCGCGCCGCTTGGCCTCCTTGATCGCCGCGACGGCCTCGTCGAAGACGCCCTCCTTGGCCACGGACTCGTCGTGCCGCTCGCGCAGGCCGTCGATGTGCACGGCGAAGGCGAAGTACCGGGAGGGGGTGAAGTCCTCCAGCTTCTTGCGCAGCAGCATGGCGTTGGTGCAGAGGAAGACGTACTTCCTCCTGGCCACCAGCTGGCGCACGATCTCGTGGATCTGCGGGTGCATCAGGGGCTCTCCGCCCGCGATGGACACCATGGGCGCGCCGGACTCCAGGACGGCGCCGACCGCCTGGGCGACCGGCATGCGCTGCTTGAGGACACCCGCCGGGTGCTGGATCTTCCCGCAGCCCTCGCACTTGAGGTTGCAGGCGAAGAGCGGTTCGAGCTCGACGATCAGCGGGAACTTGTCGCGCTTGCGGAGCTTCTGTTCGAAGAGGTAGGTCCCGACCCGGACGGACTGACGGAGCGGCATGGCCATAACTCGTTCACCTCCTGGGGAGCGGCAAAGAACGGTGCCATTCGAAGAAAGCGGGAAGAATGGCACGAAGGACGCGAAAGGCCGATATTCCCCCGCGAACCGTGCCAATACGGACCAGCTCATGTTCTGGAGCGTCCACGACCACCCGGACGGCCGCAACCGGGCGCGCTCCCGGCCCCTCGCCGAACGCCCCGGCGGCCCGCGCGGTGCGCAGGGTCACCGCGGACTCCATGTCGACGGCGATCGCGCCGGTGCCCCGCAGCGCGGCCCGCTCGGGACCCCGCACCACATGGGCGGAGCCGGTCAGCGGACCGACGTGGACGGCCCGGCCGGGCACCGCCCGGGCCAGGGCCTCCACCAGCAGGCCGGTGCCGGTGCACGCGGTCGTGCCGTCGGGGCCCCGGGTCTCGTCGGCGACGATCAGGTCCCCGGGGTGCATGCCCGGGGCGAGCCCCGCGCAGAACCCGGAGGCGATCACGGCCGCGTCCCACAAGGGCCGCCGCCCCAGCGCCCGGGAGACCGCGCCGCGGGCCCGGCCGGGCCCCATGCCCGTCCGCAGCACGGTGACCGGGCCGGGGGCGCCGCCCCGGCCGCCGCTGCGCAGGGCGGCCTGCTCGATGCCGAGCGCGCAGGCGATCAGCAGCGGCGGGGCGGCGGGGCCGGGACCCCGCTCGCCGCCCATCAGCCCTCCCGGAGGAGCGCGGGGTCCCCGTACACGTAACGGCCCAGCGCCGTGAGGGGGAAGACCAGCCGGTAGAGGTGGTAGTTGATGGAGAAGTCCCAGGGGAAGCCGGTGCCGGTGAAGTACGGCTCGTCCCACGAGCCGTCCGGGAGCTGGGTCGCGGCGAGCCAGGCGACGCCCCGGCGCACCGGCTCGGACTCCCGCTCGCCCGCCGCGAGGAGGGCGATCAGGGCCCAGGCGGTCTGGGAGGCGGTGGAGACGCCGTGCCCGATCCACTCCGGGTCCCGGTACGAGCGCAGGTCCTCGCCCCAGCCGCCGTCCTCGTTCTGCACGGAGCCGAGCCAGGCGACGGCGCGGCGGACGGCCGGGTGGGAGGAGGGGAGGCCGGCGGCGGCGAGCGCGGGGAGCACGGAGCCCGTCCCGTACACGTGGTTGACGCCCCAGCGGCCGAACCAGGCGCCGTTCGGCTCCTGTTCGGCGAGCAGCCACTCGATTCCCCGGCGGGTGCGGGGGTCGTGGGCCAGGCCCTCGTGGGCGAGCATCTCCACGACGTGGGCGGTGACGTCGGCGGAGGGCGGGTCGATCACCTCGCCGAAGTCGCAGAAGGGCAGCTTGTTGGGGAGGGCGCTGGTGTTGTCGGCGTCGAAGGCGCCCCAGGCTCCGTTGCGGGACTGCATGCCGAGGGTCCAGCGGACGCCCCGGGCGACGGACGCCTCCAGCCGGGCCGGCTCGGGGTGCCGGACCCGGCGCAGGGCGAGCAGGACCTCGGCGGTGTCGTCGGTGTCGGGGTAGTTGTCGTTGTGGAACTCGAACGCCCAGCCGCCCGGCGGGAGCTCGGGACGGCGCACCGCCCAGTCCCCGGAGCGGGTGACCTCCTCGCCCAGCATCCAGTCGACGGCCTTCACCAGGGCCGGGTGGTCGGGGGCGAGTCCGGCGTCGGCGAGGGCGATGGTGGCGAGGCAGGTGTCCCAGACGGGCGACTGGCACGCCTCGACCATCCGGGAGCCGTCCCCGCGCCGGACGGCGAACCGGTCGAGCGACTCCAGGCCGGCCCGCATGACGGGGTGCTCCAGGTCGTAGCCGAGGAGGTGGAGGGCGATGACCGAGTAGACGGCGGGGGGCTGGATGCCGCCCCAGCAGCCGTCGTTCTCCTGGCGCTCCACGATCCACCGGGCGGCGAGGTTCATGGCCGCCCCGCGCACCGGGCGCGGCGCCACCCGGTGGTAGAGGCGCAGCGCCTTGTCGAGCCGCTGGAAGATCCCGTCCCAGCCCGTCACCGGGGCGAGGGGGCGGGGCGGGTTCGGGCGGGCCGGGTCGGTGTGCAGCTCGTCCAGCGGGAAGGGGGCGGGGCGGACCGGGCGCTTCGCGGAGACCACGGTCAGCGGCACGATCGTCTGCCGGGCCCAGCAGCCGAAGTCGTAGATGTTCAGCGGGAACCACTTCGGCAGGAAGAGCAGCTCCGGGGGCAGTTCGGGCAGGTCGTCCCAGCGCCACCAGCCGAAGAGGGCCAGCCAGATCCTGGTGAAGACCCGGGTGGCGGCGATGCCGCCGCGGGCGCGGACCCAGGCGGAGGCGCGGGCCATGTGCGGGGCGTCGGGCGGGTCTCCGGCGAGCCGCAGCGCCACGTACGCCTCGACGGTGGCGGAGAGTTCGCCGGGTCCGCCGTAGAAGGTGGCCCAGGCGCCGTCCTCGCGCTGCTCGCGGCGGATGTGGAGGGCGGCGGCCCGGGTGGTGTCCGGGTCGAGGATGCCCAGGAATCGGCGGAGCAGCAGGTCCTCGGCGTCCATGGTGACGTTGGTCTCCAGGTCGCCCTTCCACCAGCCGGCCGGGTCCTGCCGGGCGAGCAGGTGCTCGGCGGCCCGTGCCGCCGCCCGCGCGGCGGTGGCGTCGAGTCTCTCGGGCCCGGTGACGGTCCCCGCCGGCGGCGGGAGGGTGTCGGTCGTCTCGTTCGCCGCGGCCGTCCGGGGGCTCACGGCCCCGGCGCTTCCGTCGGTCGTCGCTGTCATGGCTTCCCCTTCGCGCAGTCCGTTTCCTTCTGCTCCTGCGGGTCTGCCGTCGGCCGGCGCCGGGTGGCGCCGGCCGGCGACCGCGAACTCATATCAGGGTGATGGCGATCATCTCTTCCGTACGACCACGAAGTCGGCCAGGGCGGTGAGCTGGTCCCGCACCCGGGCGGGCATGTCCACCTCGTTCAGGGCGTCGATCGCGACGGTGTGCTGGCGGCGGGCCTCCTCGGAGGTCCACTCGCGTCCTCCGGCCTTCTCGATGAGGGCCGCCCTGATGGCGAACTCCTCCTCGGAGAAGGTGTCGAAGTCGTGGGACTTGGCGTCCGCGGCGAGCAGTTCGCCGAGCCGCTCGGAGGCCGGTCCCCCGGCGGCGAGGGCGGCGACGACGGGGAGGGACTTCTTGCGCTGGCGCAGGTCGCTCCAGGTCTGCTTGCCGGTGGCCTCCGGGTCGCCCCAGATGCCGAGCAGGTCGTCCACGGCCTGGAAGGCGAGGCCGAGGTGGTAGCCGTACTCCTCCAGCTTGTCGGCGGTCCGGTCGTCGGCGCCGCCGAGGACGGCGCCGATGGAGACGGCGCAGGCGAGGAGGGCGCCCGTCTTGTTGCCCTCCATCTCCAGGCACTCCTCGACGGTGACCCGCTCGCGGTGCTCGTAGGAGATGTCCTGGGCCTGCCCGTCGATGAGCTTGCGGGTGGCCGTGGTGAGCCGGCGGGTGGCCCGTCCCGCCTCGACGGTGCCGAGTTCGAGCAGCAGTTCGTTGGCGAGGGCGAAGAGGGCGTCGCCGACGAGGATGGCCTGCGCCGGGCCGTGCACCTTCCACACCGTGTCGCGGTGGCGGCGCTGCTCGTCGCCGTCCATCAGGTCGTCGTGGAGCAGCGAGAAGTTGTGGACGAGTTCCACGGCGACGGCGCCGGGCACCCCGACCTCGGGCGCGGCGCCCGCGGCCTCGGCCGACAGCAGGGCGAGCGCGGGGCGGACGGCCTTGCCGCCATCGCCGTCGGCGGGGTTGCCCTGCGCGTCGATCCAGCCGAAGTGGTAGGCGGCCACGGTGTCCATGGGCGGCGCGAGGCGGCCGACGGCCGCCCGCAGTACGGGGGTGGACAGGGTCCGTCCCCGCTCCAGCAGTGCGGACACGTCCGCGGTGTCGACGGCCGGGTGTCCCGGCGGCGCTGTCGGCACGGTCTCTCCTCTTGTTCCGGTACTCACACTCATACCGCCTCCTGCAGCGGATGGTCATGGCGGCGGCCGAGGGCGGAGAGCGCGGCGCCGGCGGCGCTGAAGCCGCTGCGGACCGCCCCCTCCATGGTCGCGGGCCAGCCGGTGGCGGTCCAGGCCCCGGCCAGGTAGAGGCCCGGTGCCCGGGTGCGGGCGCCGGGGCGGAGCCGGCCGACGCCCGGGGCGGGGTCGAACGTCGCCGTCCGCTCCCTGGTGACGAAGAAGTCGCGCACCCCGGCGCCGCGGGCGGCGGGCAGCAGCCGCTCCAGCTCCGGGAGGTAGCGCTCGCGCAGGACGGCGACGGGTTCGTCGATGTCGGCCTGCGCGGCGGACTGGGAGACGGCGAGGTACTGGCCGCCGCCCTCCAGTCCGGAGGTCCGGGTGCGGTCGAAGACCCACTGCACCGGGGATCCGAGCGCGGTGAAGAAGGGCTGCCTGAGCACCTTGCGGTCGTAGACGACGTGCAGGTTGAGGATGGGGGCGGTGCCGATGTCGAGGAGCCGGCCGGGGTCGTCGAGCGCGCCCTCGGGCAGCAGGGCGTGGGTCTCGTGCTGCGGTACGGCGAGGACGACGGTGTCGGCGTCGATCGTCTCGCCCGGCACCTCCACGGCCCAGCGGCCGCCGTCGGTGCGGGAGATCCGCTCGGCCTTGGTGCGCAGCGCGACGCGGACGCCGAGGGCGGTGAGGGCCTTCGCGGCCAGGGTGTCGTGGAGTTCGCCGAGCGGGACGCGGGCCCAGCCGATGTCGGCGGCGCCGGGCTCGGAGAGGAGACCGGTCTTGAAGACCATGGCGGCGAGGCCCATGGAGGCGTTCGGGGCGGTGGCGTTGAGCGTGGCGACGCCGACGAGGTCCCACAGGGCCTCGACGGCGCGCGGGGACTGCCCGTGGCGGCCGAGCCAGGTCGCGAAGTCGATGCCGTCGAGGGCCGGGTCGGCGGGGTCGAGACGGCTCAGGGCGAGCGCGGCCCGGCCGACGCTCACGCGCTCGACGGCGCCGAGGTGGGGGTAGGTCGCCAGGCTGCGGGCGAGGTGGAACGGGACGGGCAGGTCGTCGCGGCGGATCCGGCCGAGCCGGGGGCCGCGGCGGTGGCCGACGTCGAGGACGGGCACGTCGAGCCGGTCCTGGACGGGGGCGAGGTGGGCGCCGCCGATCCGGTCGAGGAACCAGCGGTAGGCGGTGCAGCAGCGCAGGTGAACGTGCTGGCCGTTGTCGACGGACAGTTCGCCGCGCCGGAAGGAGAAGGCGAGGCCGCCGAGCCGGGGCCGGCCTTCGAGCAGGGTGACGCGGACGCCCGCGTCGGCGAGCTGGAGCGCCGCGGTGACCCCGGCGATCCCGCCGCCGACGACGACGGCGTGGGACTGCGGGGCGCTCCGCCCGGTTCCTTCGTGGGTCACGCGGCCTCCGGTCGGTTCGTCTTCGTCGCGGTCGGGACGGCCGGGAACGGCCGGTGCGCGGCCGGGACCGTCGGCCTCGGGAGGGTTGCCGGTCCCGGGAAGGCCGCCGCGGCCGGCACCGGCAGGGACGCCGGAACCGGGGCGCGGGTTGCCCCGGGAGCGGGGGCGGCCCCCCGGGCGGGGGCGTACGGGCCCATCAGGAGTGCCTCCTGACGTCGCGCCGGGCGACGTGGCGGGTGTCGAGGCCGGAGAGGCCGCGCACCGCGACGTACGCCTTCTCACGGCCCGGCAGCGAGACGCGGCCGCGCAGGACGGCCCCGGGGTCGCGTTCGATCCGGTCGAGGAGCCGCCGGTAGATGCCCGCCATGGCGGCGACGCAGGCGCCGCTGCGCCGGTCGAGCAGGGGCAGCAGCCGGTAGCCCTCGGCGAACAGGGCGCGGGCGCGCCGCACTTCGAAGTGGACGAGGCCGGCGAAGTCGGCGCCCTCGGGCGGGACGGCGCTGCCGAAACCGTCCCCGCAGCCGAACTTGGCGAGGTCGTCGGCGGGCAGGTAGGTGCGCCCGTTGCCGGCGTCCTCGCGTACGTCCCTGAGGATGTTGGTGAGTTGGAGCGCGAGCCCCAGGGTGTCGGCGTACTCGGGGGCCCGGTCGGCGCCGGGGGCGCCGGGGTGGGTGCCGAAGACGCCGAGGGAGAGGCGGCCGATCGCGCCGGCGACGCAGCGGCAGTAGACCTTGAGGTCGTCCCAGGTCTCGTAGGTCGCGCCGTGGACGTCCATGAGGACGCCGTCGATGAGTTCGTCGAGACCGTCGAGCGGGATCGGGAAGCGGCCGGCGGAGTCGGCGAGGGCGACGGCGACCGGGTCGGTGTCGTCCTCCTCGATCTTTCCGGCGCGGATCCGGTCGAGCAGGTCCCTGGTGGCTTCGAGCCGTTCCCGCTTGGCGGCGGGTCCGAGCGTGCCGTCGCCGATGTCGTCCACGCGCCGGGAGAAGGCGTAGAGCGCGGACATCGCCTGGCGCTTCTCGGTCGGCAGGAGCCGGATCCCGTAGGCGAAGTTGCGGGCCTGCTGCCCGGTGACCGCCTCGCAGTAGCTGTAGGCGGCCTGCACCGGTGCGGACGGCTGGTGCTGTCCTTCCACGGTCACGCTCACCCCTCTCTCCGCGCCCGGAGCAGAACCGCTCCCGCCTGGCGCATCAGGCTCGGCTTGGTGGACCTCGGCGGGCCGGCCAGCACGTCGTACCCCGCGTCCGTGATCGCGTCGAGCGCCGCGAGTCCCCCGGCGGTGAATCCGGCGAGGAGGAGGCGGAGCCGGCCGTGGACGCTGCCGACGAGCGGGGTGCCCGCGTGGAGGAGCGTCCGGGCCCGCCCGGCCTCGAAGGCGATCAGGGCGCGGACCGAGGCCCCGGCGGTGGGCCGGGCGAGGTCGCCCTCGGTGACGTGGAACCGCTTGAGGTCCTCGGCGGGCAGGTAGACCCGGTCCCGGCCGAGGTCCTCGGCGACGTCCTGGAGGTGTTCGACGATCTGGAGGGCGGTGCAGATCTCGTCGGAGCGCCGGACGCGCTCGGGGGTGTCGGTGCCGGTGATCGCGAGGACGAGCCGGCCGACGGGGTTGGCGGAGAGTTCGCAGTACGCGAGGAGGTCGTCGTACGTCTCGTAGCGGGCGACGAGCTGGTCCTGGCGGTTGGCGGCGATCAGGGCGAGGAAGGGCTCGGGGGTGAGCCCGCACCGCCGGACGACCGGCTGGAGGGCGCGCAGCAGGGGGTGGCGCGGGGTGGAGTCGAAGACGCGGCGGAGGTCGGCCTCGAAGGCGTCGAGGAGGACGAGCCGGTCCCCGGCCTCCTCGGGGCCGACGCCCAGGTGGCGGGCGTCGGCCCCGCCGGGGGCGAGGTCGCCGTCGCCGATGTCGTCGACGAGCCGGGCGAAGCCGTAGACGGCCATGAGGTCGTCGCGCCGGGCGCGGGGCAGGAAGAAGGGGGCGACGGGGAAGTTCTCGTCCGCGGCCTTGCCGAGTGTGGCGCGCGAGGTGGCGTCGGGGCGCGCCTGCCGGAGGTCCGTCACCGGGCGCTGCCCGACGGAGGGACGGCGACACCCTCGTGGAGCTGGAGATTCTGCGTCATGGCCGTCACGTCTCCCGTTCTACACTGCTGACCCAATCCATCCCATTTCGGACACGCCGCCGACCCCTGCCCGTAGGGCCGTCGCCCGGAGGCCCGATGACCGTGGGGTATCGCCCTACTTGCCGCGAAACAGACCGGTCCAGCTTACGTCGTACGACGTCCGCCGCCATTCCGGGGTGGCGGGTGCCGGGCGCCTTCTCCGTCCACCCCCGTCAACCCGCCTTCTCCACAAGGCCGTTCGGCGCGACACGCGGGCCCCCGGGGGCGCGTCCCGGTGGCGGGCGGGCCCGGCGGCGGCGCTCCCGCGCCGCGTCCGAGGACGACGGGAAGCGCCTCCCACCAGGGAGGGTGACACACGGTGAACGCCCCGCGACGGACAACGCCCCCGTCGCGGCGCGGCGCGACGGGGGCATGGGCGGTCCGGGCGTGTTCCGGGCGTGTGTCGAAAGTGGCGTCGTCCGCCCGGAGGGCGGGCCCGCCGGGCAGACGGGACTTTCGACACACGCCCTAACGGGCGGTCTCCCGCTCGTACGCCTTGAGGACCTCGTCCGTGGGGCCGTCCATGAGGAGCTGGCCCTTCTCCAGCCAGAGCACCCGGTCACAGGTGTCCCGGATGGACTTGTTGCTGTGGCTCACCAGGAAGACCGTGCCGGCCTCCTTGCGCAGTTCGCGGATGCGCTCCTCGGAGCGGATCTGGAACTTGCGGTCACCGGTGGCGAGCGCCTCGTCGATGAGGAGGACGTCGTGGTTCTTGGCGGCCGCGATGGCGAAACGGAGGCGGGCGCCCATGCCGGAGGAGTACGTGCGCATGGGCAGGCTGATGAAGTCGCCCTTCTCGTTGATGCCGGAGAAGTCGACGATGTCCTGGTAGCGCGAGCGGATCTCCTCGCGGCTCATGCCCATGGCGAGGCCGCCCAGGATCACGTTGCGCTCGCCGGTGAGGTCGTTCATCAGGGCGGCGTTGACGCCGAGGAGCGAGGGCTGGCCGTCGGTGTAGACCCTGCCCCTCTCGGTGGGGAGCAGACCGGCGACGGCGCGCAGCAGCGTGGACTTGCCGGAGCCGTTGGAGCCGATGAGGCCGATGGCCTCGCCCCGGTAGGCGGTGAAGGTGACGCCGCGGACCGCGTGGACCTCGCGGACGCCCCGGGTGACCTCGGCCTTGCCCCGGCCGACGATGCGGCTGAGCGCCGCCGTGGCGCTGCCCCGGCCCGCGCCGCCGGTGTTGACCCGGTAGACGATGTGGACGTCGTCGCAGATGACGGTGGGGATGCTGGACTGGTTCGGGTCAGCCACGGCCGTACCTCTCCTCGGCCTTCCAGAAGTAGACGAATCCGCCGATGCCGAAGACCAGGGCCCAGGCGAGGGCGGTCATCCAGACGTGGGACGGAAGGTTCTGCGCGCCGTAGCCCTCGATGAGGGAGAACCGGATCAGGTCCATGTAGACGGCCGCCGGGTTGTACATGAGGACGTCGGCGATCCAGGCGGGCTTGTCGGAGAGCATCGCGGGGATCGAGAACATGACGCCGGAGGCGTACATCCAGGTGCGCATGACGAACGGCATCAGCTGGGCGAGGTCGGGCGTCCTGGCGCCCATCCTGGCCATGATCATGGCCAGACCGACGTTGAACACGAACTGCAGGAACAGCGCCGGGACCAGCAGCAGCCAGCGGGGCGAGGGATAGCTGCCGAAGGCGATCGCGATCGCCACGAGGACGATCATCGAGAACAGCAGCTGCTGGAGCTGCTGGAGCGAGAAGGAGATCGGCAGCGAGGCGCGCGGGAAGTGCAGCGCCCGGACGAGGCCCAGGTTGCCCGAGATCGCCCGGACGCCGGCCATCACCGAGCTCTGGGTGAAGGTGAACACGAAGATGCCGGTGACCAGGAACGGGATGTAGACGTCCTTGCTCATCCCCCTTCCGGCACCCAGGATCAGGCCGAAGATCAGGTAGTAGACCAGGGCGTTCAGGAGCGGGGTCGCCACCTGCCACACCTGGCCCAGCTTCGCCTGGCTGTACTGGGCGGTCAGCTTGGCGGAGGAGAAGGCCAGGATGAAGTGGCGCCTGCTCCACAGCTCCCGGACGTACTCGAACAGGCCGGGCCGGGCGCCACTGACCGAGAGACCGTACTTCGCGGCCAGCTCGGCCGGAGCCAGGCCCTCGTCGACGGACGGGGGGGCGCTCGTCGCGACCGCTCCGCCCTGGTGTGTGTCACTCACAGTCGAAACTTTCGTGTTCAAGATGCGCGGCACGGGGGGTACCACGATGTCGGACGACCGGGGGGCGATCCAGCCGGGTCGGCGGCCACACCGTACGCCACCCCGGGGGGCGGCGCGGTCCGCGGGGGCGTCGGGCCCGCGCGGGGAGCGGGGGCCGCCGCCGGGCCGGGGTGTCCCGGTCGGCGGCGGCGCCCGCCCCGTGGGGCCCGGCCGCCGCCGGCCTCATTTCAGCCTGCTGGAGACCATGATCGACACCAGGTGCAGCAGGGTCTGGAGCAGGGCGATGCCCGCGAGGACGGCGACGCCGAGCCGGGAGAAGAAGAGGTCGCCCCTGACCTGGTCCGCGACGGCGAGGACCAGGATGAGCAGGGACGCCTCGATCCCGAGGACCAGCCGGTGGAACTTGAGCGCGGCGGCGGCCCGGCGCGCCAGCGCCATGCCGGAGGAGCGCGGCTCGGAGGCGGACTCCTTGACCGGCGGAAGGCCGCCCTGGTGCCGGGCGACGCCGACGAGGTCGGTCTCGGCCTTGATCAGAATGGCGCCGAGGGCGGCGAGGGTGCCCAGGAAGGCCCACAGCCAGTCGATCCGGCCGGTGCCCCACAGGTCGGCGGCGCGCAGGCCGAAGCCGACGAGGACCGCCGCGTCGCACAGGTAGGCGCCGACCCGGTCCAGGTACACGCCGCCGAGGGAGAACTGCTTCTTCCAGCGGGCCACCTCGCCGTCGACGCAGTCGAGCAGCAGGTAGAGCTGGACCATGAGCACGCCGAGGACGGCGCCCGGGACGCCCGGCACGAGCAGCGCCGGGGCGGCGAGCACGCCGAAGACGGTCATCAGGTAGGTCAGCTGGTTGGGCGTGACCCGGGTGGTCACCAGCTGCCGGGTGATCCGCAGCGAGATCTCCCGCATGTACAGGCGGCCGCCCCAGTGCTCGCCGCTCCGCCGGTCCTTCACGCCCGGGGGGTGGACGACCGGTCGGAGCTCAGCTACCGATGGCTTGTGCATAGTCGGCGTACGCGTCCCTGATCTCGTCGTCGGACAGGTCGAGGTGTTCCAGGATGGTGAAGCGGCCCGGCCGGGTCTGCGGCGCGAAGGACACCGCCCGGACGAACTCGTCCACGGTGAAGCCCATCTCCTCCGGCCGGACGGGCAGCCCGTGCCGGCGCAGGGTCTCGACCATCAGCGCGGAGCCCTCCCGGGCGCCGCGCAGGTGCATGGCGAAGGCCGCCCCGAGGCCGCACTGCTCGCCGTGGCTGGCGGCACGGTCCGGGAAGAGCAGGTCGAAGGCGTGGCTGATCTCGTGGCAGGCGCCCGAGGAGGGGCGGCTGTCCCCGCTGATCGACATGGCGATGCCGGACATCACCAGGCCCTCGGAGAGGGTGACGAGGAAGTCGTCGTCGCCGATGCCGCCGGGGTGGCGGAGCACGGCCTCGCCGGCGCTGCGGGCCATGGCGGCCGCGAGGCCGTCGACGGGCTCGCCGTTCTCCCGGTGGGACAGCTCCCAGTCCGCGATGGCGGAGAGGTTGGAGATCGCGTCGCCGATGCCGGAGCGGACGAAGCGGGCCGGCGCGTCCCTGATCACGTCCAGGTCGATGACGAGGGCGATCGGGGTGGGGACGCCGTAGGAGCCCCGGCCGTTGTCGTTGTCCAGGGTCGAGATCGGGGAGCAGATCCCGTCGTGCGACAGGTTGGTGGCGATGGCCACCAGCGGCAGTCCGACCCGGGCCGCCGCGTACTTGGTCACGTCGATGATCTTGCCGCCGCCGAGGGCGACCACCGCGTCGTACCGCTTGCCGCGCATGGCGTCGGCCAGCTTCACGGCCTCGTCGATGGTGCCCCCGGCGACCGGGTACCAGTCGGCTCCGGGCAGCTCGGCGGCGAACCGGTCGCGCAGCTTGAGGCCGGAGCCCCCGCTGATGGCGACGGCGATCTTGCCGTTGCTGGAGATCCGCTGGTCCGCGAGGAGCGCGGACAGGTCCTCCAGCGCTCCCCCGCGGATGTCGACGACGACCGGCGACGGGATCAGCCGGGTCAGTACTGGCACGCGATCTCACGGCCCTTCGCGAGGTCGTCGTGGTTGTCGATCTCGACCCAGCTGACGTCGCCGATGGGGGCCACGTCGACGGTGAAGCCGCGGTCGACCAGCTCCTGGTAGCCGTCCTCGTAGTAGAGGTCGGGGTCGCGCTCGAAGGTGGCCTTGAGCGCGTCGGCGAGCTCCTCGGCGGCCTCGGCCTCGATCAGGGTGACGCCGATGTACTCGCCGGTGGCGGTCGCCGGGTCCATGAGCTTGGTGATGCGCCGGACGCCCTCGCCCTCGGCGGTGACGACCTTCATCTCCTCGTCGGCGAGGTTCTTCACCGTGTCGAGGGCGAGGATGATCCTCTGGCCGTTGCCGCGGGCGGCGAGCAGGGTCTTCTCGACGGAGACCGGGTGGACGGTGTCCCCGTTGGCGAGGATCACGCCGCGCTTGAGGACCTCACGGGCGCACCACAGGGAGTAGGCGTTGTTCCACTCCTCGGCCTTGTCGTTGTCGACGAGGGTGAGCTTCAGGCCGTACTTCGCCTCCAGCTCCTCCTTGCGGGCGTAGACGGCCTCCTTGCGGTAGCCGACGACGATCGCGGCCTCGGTGAGGCCGATCTCGGCGAAGTTCTTCAGGGTCAGGTCGAGGACGGTGGTGTCCCCGTCGACCGGCACGAGGGCCTTCGGAAGGGTGTCGGTGTAGGGGCGCAGACGCCGTCCGGCACCGGCTGCCAGTACGAGACCGATCATGCTGTTTCTCCTTCGTCGTGAACGGCGGGTGCTCCGGCGGAGACCCAGAAGCGGATGGACTCCACGAGCACCACCAGCGCGACGGCGACCGCGAGGACGGTCAGTGCCAGGGTGAAGCCGTCGCCGCGGCCCGCGAGGAGGGCGGCGAGGACGGTCACCAGGAGCGTGCGCCCCTCGTGTCCGCCGATGACGCGCACCAGCCGGGCGGGCGGCGCGCCGGTGCCGCCGCGGATGCGGTACACCGTGTCGTAGTGATGGTAGGCGACCGCCGCGACCAGCCCGAACGCCGCCGGGAGGGCTCCCGGGGAGTCGGAGCGGGCGGCCAGGACGAGGACGGTGGTGTACTCGGCGGCGCGGAAGAGCGGCGGTACGAGCCAGTCGAGGGCGCCCTTGAGGGGGCGGGCGACGGCGGCGCCGGCGAGGACCGCGTAGCCGAGGGCGGCGATCACGGTCTGCCGGTCGCCGAACGGCTGCGCGAGGACGGCGAAGAGGAGGCCCGCCGTCGCGACGGCGGCGAAGACGACGCCGGCGCCGGCGCCGGGGGCTCCCGTGCGGCCGAGGACCCGGGCCACGAGCTGGGCGAGCGGGCCGGAGTCCGCCAGGTCCGCGAGCGCGCGGGCGGCCCGGTCCGTCCGCTTCGCCCTGCGGGTCAGGGAGCGCAGGACGCGGCCGGCGGTGGTGTAGCAGGCGCCGAAGGCGCAGCCGACGATCAGGGCCCAGAAGACGATCCGGGGGCTGGTGGCGGCGGTGAGGACGGCGATCATCGCCCAGCGCTCGCCGATCGGCAGGATGATCATGCGGCGGGCCCAGACCGTCCAGCCGACGCTGTCGAGCTTGCTGGAGAGGGCCAGGCTGGTCTTGGCCGCGGCGCCCGTGCTTTCGGCGTTCGCCTCGTTGAAGGAGAAGTCCACGACATGCCGGCAGGTCATGAGGATCATGGCGCCGAGCGCGAGGGCCCACACGTCGTCGCCGTCGCGGGCGGCGCCTAGGGCGAGGCCCGCGTAGAAGGCGTACTCCTTGGCGCGGTCGAAGGTGGCGTCGAGCCAGGCGCCCATCGTCGAGTACTTCAGCGCGTAGCGGGCGAGCTGCCCGTCGGTGCAGTCGAGGACGAAGGAGACGAGGAGCAGGACACCGGCGGCCACGTAGCCGCCGCGTTCGCCGGTCGCCGCGCAGCCGGCCGCTATCAGGGCGGTGAGCAGCGAGGCGGTGGTGACCTGGTTGGGGGTCAGTCCGCGCCGCGCGCACCAGCGGGCGATGTAGCGCGAGTACGGGCTGATGAAGAAGGTGGTGAAGAAGCCGTCGTGGGCCTTCACGGCCGAGCGGAGGCGTACGGCCTCGTCGTCGACGGCCTCGACGGCGGCGCGCGCCGCGTGGCGGGCCTCGGCGTCGGTGGGCACGGCGGCGACGAGGGTGCCGAGCCGGGGCCGGTGCACGGTGACGCCCCCGGCGTCGAGGGCGTCGGCGAGGGCGCCCGTGAGGTCGTCGGAGGCGGCGGCCTCACCGAGCGCGCGGGCCAGCGCGGGACGGGCCCCGCCCTGCGCGGTGAGCGCGCCGGGCGCGGCGGCGGCCGGGAAGCGCGGATCGGTGAGGGCGAGGCGGAGCGCGTGCAGGTGGCCGACGAAGCGGGGGTCCACGAGCGCGACGCGCTCACCCGCCGGGACGGCGGCCAGCAGGGCGGCGGTCTCCTCGGCGCCGGAGGCGATCCGGACGTCGAAGCCGAGCGACCGCAGATCCCCGTCGAGCGAAGATCCGGGTGCCGGGGGGCCGGTGAGGATGGCGGTCGACAGACGAACTCACTCCTTGGAGCTGGCGGAGGGACCGGCGGGGCCCATGGCGGCCCGGGCACGGCGGTGCGGCCCGGCACCGGGCGGCGACACGTCGACTGAGGCTATCGGATGAACGAAGGGCGGGTTCACCGAGGCCGCACGGGCGGGAACCCCTTCCGGCCCGCCCGGGTCCGCGCGGTCGCGTGCGGTTCCGCGAAGATCGTCACGGGTCACCGGCGGCCCCGTCCGTGCCCGCGTCCGGGCGGATGCGCGGGGCTCTTGGCCGGTGGCTGCCGCCGCGCCCGGACGTTCCCTCATCGCCGCAGGTCAGAGCATATGACAACGGTGTTCAGTGCCGTGTTGCGCATACCCCCCACCCGTAGTTGACTTGCGCCTCGGGGCATACGGACGACACGACCGGGAGGCCACGTCATGGGGGCTGGACACGACCACGGGCACAGCCACGGGGGCCCGCCGCCGACGGGCACCGCGGGGGCCGCCCACCGGGGCCGGCTGCGGATCGCACTCGGCATCACGCTCTCCGTGACGGTGATCGAGATCATCGGCGGTGTGGTCGCGGACTCGCTCGCGCTGGTCGCGGACGCGGCCCACATGGCGACCGACGCGGTCGGTCTCGCGATGGCGCTCCTCGCGATCCACTTCGCCAACCGGCCGCCCTCGGGGAACCGCACCTTCGGCTACGCGCGGGCCGAGATCCTGGCGGCGCTCGCGAACTGCCTGCTGCTGCTCGGCGTGGGCGGCTACGTGCTCTTCGAGGCGATCCACCGGTTCGTCGAGCCGGCCGGGACCAGGGGCGGGCTCGCCCTCGCGTTCGCCGCGGTCGGCCTGGTGGCGAACCTGGTCTCCCTGTCGCTGCTCATGCGCGGCCGGAAGGAGAGCCTGAACGTGCGGGGCGCCTATCTGGAGGTGCTGGCGGACGCCCTGGGGTCGGTCACCGTGATCGTCGCGGCCGGGGTCGTCCTGCTCACGGGCTGGCAGTACGCCGACCCGATCGCCTCGCTCGTGATCGGCCTGATGATCGTCCCCCGCACGGTCGGGCTGCTGCGCGAGACCCTGGACGTGCTCCTGGAGGCGGCCCCCAAGGGGGTGGACATGGCGGAGGTGCGGGCGCACATACTGGCCCTGCCGGGGGTCGAGGACGTGCACGACCTGCACGCCTGGACGATCACCTCGGGAATGCCGGTCCTCTCCGCGCACGTGGTCGTCGACCAGGGGGCCCTCGACTCGGTGGGGCACGAGAAGATGCTCCACTCCCTCCAGGGGTGCCTGGGCTCCCACTTCGACGTGGAGCACTGCACCTTCCAGCTGGAGCCGGCCGGCCACGCCGAGCACGAGGCGAAGCTGTGTCTCTAGGAAGCCCCCGGACGGTGTCTTCACATGATCCCGGCCGGTGGTCCATGGTGTGGTGAGGCGTCGCCACGAACGGTCCGACGTCAAACGTGAGGTCGTTCGGCCGTTGCTGCCGGGGGCGTCGCGGGGGCGGAAGCGGCTCACCGGCGACCCGGGCCCGCCTTCGGCACCCTGCCGCCGCCGGCGGCGGACCTCACGGGGCCGCCGGCCCGGCTCCTGGTCCGATCCCGCCGCCCCGGGCCCGGCGGTCCGTCACCCCTGTGCGCCGGTGCCGAGGCTCGCGCGGAGCAGCGCCGCCTCCTCGTCGAGGTGGCGCAGGAGGGCTTCGAGGGCGGGGGTGCGGGTGCGGTGGGCGGCCTCGGTGACGCCCACCGTGCGGCCCACCGAGGGGAGCTCGACCGGCAGCGCGGCGAGGTGCTCGTCGTCGCGCAGGACCAGTTCGGGCAGGAGCGCCACCATGTCGGTCTGGAGGAGCAGGGCCCGCATGGTGAGGATGGAGGTGCACTCCACCCGGTCGGCGGGGAGCGGCAGCCCCCGGTCGACGAAGAGGGCGCCCAGTTCCTGGCGCAGGGCGGTCTGTTCGACCGGCAGGATCCACGGGTGGGCGAGCGCGTCGGTGAGCGCGACGGCGCCCCCGGCCGGTCCTTCCGCCAGGAGCGGGTGCCCGGCGCGGACCGCGAGCCGGATGGGCTCGCGGTAGAGCATCCGCTGCCGCAGCGCGTCGCCGTCGCCGGGCGCGGGTCCCACCCGGCCGACGATGAGGTCCAGTTCGCCGCCGAGCAGGGCCGGGTGGAGGACGTCGGGGGTGCCCTCGCGGACCACGACGGTGAGCCGGGGGCGCTCCTTCTTGAGGCGGGCCACGGCCCGGGGCAGCAGGACGTTGGCGCCGGCGAGCAGGGTGCCCACGGTGACCGTGCCGTCCTGGCCCTGGCGCAGTCCGGTGAGGTGCTCCTTGGCCCGCCGGACCTCGGCGACCACCGCGCGGGCGTGGCCGACGAGCGCCTCGCCGTAGACGGTGGGCCGCATGCCGCGCGGGACGCGGACGAAGAGCGGGAGTTCGGCGATGGCCTCCAGTTCGCGCAGGGTGCGGGTGGCGGCGGGCTGGGTGAGATGGAGGCTTTCCGCCGCCCGTATGACGCTTCCGTGGTCGTACACCGCGATGAGCAGGGTCAGGTGCCGGAACTTCAGCCGGCCGTCCAGGAGGTCCATCGCCGGGGCTCCTTCCGGGGAAGCGGTGGCGCGCCCGGGGCGGGGCCGTACCGCGACATACCAGGATCGCTATCTCTCCCTTACCGATCGGCATTGGATCGGCATAGCTGGGTGGGCGCACTATACCGGCACGCCCCGGGGGTGAGTTTCGGACAGTCCCCGGCTCAGCAACGGAGGTCTGCAAGGTGAGTTCACCCGTGCGGCATTACGTAGGAGGCGGGTTCGACGCGTCCGGCGTGCCGTTCCCGCTCGTCGACCCGGTCACCGGGCGCACCGCCGGCGCGGTGCCGGAGGCGTCGCGGGAGCTGGTCGACCGGGCGGTGGGGGCGGCCCGCGAGGCGCTGCGCGGGCCGTGGGCCGCGTGGAGCCCGGCGGAGCGCTCGCGGCTGTTGCACCGGATCGCCGACGGGATCGAGGCGCGCTTCGAGGAGTTCACCGCCGCCGAGTGCGCCGACACGGGCAAGCCCCGGGAGCTGGCCTCGACGGTGGACATCCCGCGCGCGGTGGCCAATTTTCGCTCCTACGCGGATCTGCTGGCCGCGCGGAGCGAGAGGTCCTGGCACACCCCGACGCCCGACGGACGGGGCGCGCTGAACTACACGGTGCACAAGCCGCTCGGCGTCGTGGCGGTGATCTCGCCGTGGAACCTGCCGCTGCTGCTGCTCACCTGGAAGGTCGCCCCGGCCCTCGCCACCGGCAACACGGTCGTCGCCAAGCCGTCCGAACTCACTCCCGGCACGGCCTGCCTGCTGGCCGAGGTGATGGCCGAGGCGGGCGTCCCGGCGGGCGTGTTCAACCTGGTGCACGGGCGGGGCGCGGACGCGGCCGGCCAGTGGCTGACCGAGCACCCCGGGGTGGACGCCATCGCCTTCACCGGCGAGTCCCGCACCGGCTCCACGATCATGCGGGCGGCGGCGGCCCGGCTCGCGCCGGTCTCCTTCGAGCTCGGAGGCAAGAACGCCGGCCTCGTCTTCGCCGACGCGGACCTGGAGGAGGCGGTGGCGGGCACGCTGCGGTCGTCCTTCACCCACAGCGGTCAGGTCTGCCTGTGCACCGAGCGGGTGTACGTGGAGCGGCCGGTGTTCGACGCGTTCGCGGCGGCGCTGGCCGCCGGGGCGAAGGAGCTGTCCGGCTACGGCCCGATGGTGTCGGCCGCCCACCGCGACAAGGTCCTGGGCCACCTGGAACGGGCCGCCGCCGACGGCGGCGAGGTGCTGGCGGGCGGCGGGGTGCCGCGCTTCGGCGACGAGCGGGACGGCGGCTTCTGGGTGGAGCCGACCGTGCTGACCGGCCTGCCCGAGGACCATCCGGCGGTACGGGACGAGATCTTCGGCCCGGTCGTGCACCTGGCGCCGTTCGACACCGAGGAGGAGGCGCTCGCCCTCGCCAACGCCGGTCCGTACGGCCTGGCCGGCACGGTGTGGACCGGCGACGTGCGCCGCGCCCACCGGGTCGCCCCGGCGCTCGACGTCGGCATCGCCTGGGTCAACACCTGGAACCTGCGCGACCTGCGCACCCCGTTCGGCGGGGTGAAGGCGTCCGGCATCGGGCGCGAGGGCGGCGACCACTCCCTGGGCTTCTTCTCCGAGCCGATGAATGTGTGCGTGAAGCTGTGACAAGCCCCGAGAACCGCAAGAACACCGAGAACCCCGAGAACCCCGAGAACCCCGAGAACACGGTGGTGGAGGCCGCCGCCGAGCGCCTGGACCGGGCCCGGCGCACCGGCGTGCCGTGCGCCCCGGTGCGGGACCTGCTGCCGGCAGGCGACCTGGACGCGGCCTACGCCGTGCAGTCCCTGCTGACCGGGCGCCGACTGACCGGGGGCCGCCGGATCACCGGCTGGAAGGTCGGTCTGACCTCGCCCGCCGTGCAGCGGCAGCTCGGCGTCGACACCCCGGACTTCGGGGCCCTGTTCGACGACACCGCCGTGCCGGACGGCGCGGAGCTGCCCTGGGGGGCGGTGCTCCAGCCGAAGGCCGAGGCCGAGGTGGCGCTCGTCCTGGAGCGGGACCTCGGGCACGAGCGGCACACGGTGGCCGACGTGATCCGGGCGACCGCCTTCGCGCTGCCCGCCGTCGAGGTGGTCGGCAGCCGGATCCGCGACTGGGACATCACCGCCGTGGACACGATCGCCGACAACGCCTCCAGCGGGGCGTACGTCCTCGGCACCCGTCCGGTGCTCCTGCGAGACGTGGACCTGCGGACTGCGGGGATGGTCCTGGAACGGCGGGGCGAGCCCGTCTCCACCGGCGCGGGCGTCGCCTGCCTCGGTCACCCCCTGCACGCCGCCGTCTGGCTGGCCGACACCCTCGTCCGGCTGGGCCGGCCGCTGCGGGCCGGGGACACCGTGCTCACGGGGGCGCTCGGGCCGATGACGGCCGTGGCGCCGGGCGACGTGCTGGAGGCCCGTATCGACGGGCTCGGTTCGGTGCGCGCGGCCTTCGGGCGCGCCACCGAGGAAGGAGACCCCCGATGAACCCGACGGACGCGGCGGCGCTGGCGGAGGCGCTGGACACGGCCGCCCGGGAGGCGCGCCCGCTGCCCGGCGGCGGCAGCGGCCTGACCGACCCGGCGGAGGCGTACGCCGTGCAGGAGGCGCTGCTGGCGCGGCGGTACGCCCGGGGCGAGCGGCCCACCGGTGTGAAGCTGGGCTTCACCAGCGCCGCGAAGATGCGGCAGATGGGCGTCTCCGACCTGATCCACGGGCGGCTGACGGACCGGATGGAGATCCCGGACGGGGGGCGGTACGACGTCTCCGGTCTGATCCACCCCCGGGTGGAGCCCGAGATCGCCTTCCTGCTCGGCTCGGTCCTCGCCCCCGGCGGCGACCCGGCGGCGGCGGTCGCGGCCGTCGCCCCCGCACTGGAGGTCATCGACTCCCGCTACGACGGCTTCCGCTTCTCCCTGCCGGAGGTGATCGCGGACAACACCTCCGCCGCCGGGTACGCGCTCGGCCCCTGGACCCCGGCGGCCGGGCCGGGCGGCCTGCGGTCCCTGGCCAACCTGGGCGTGGTGCTGGAGGTGGACGGCCGCCCGGCCGAGACCGGTTCGACGGCCGCGATCCTCGGCGACCCGCTGCGCGCGCTGGCCGCCGCCGCCCGGCTGGCCGGCCCGCTCGCCCCGGGGACGGTCGTCCTCGCCGGGGCGGCGACCGCCGCCGTACCGCTGCCGCCGGGGACGCACGTGCGGGCCGCAGTGGCCCGGCTCGGCTCCGTCGGCCTCACCACCGGGGAGGCGGCGTGATCGTCCCCGGCGCGGCCCCGCCGCGCGGCCGGTTCCCGCACCTGCGGCGCGCGGGCGACCTGGTCTTCGTCTCCGGTACGAGCTCCCGCCGCCCGGACGGCGGCTTCACCGGGGCGAGCGCCGACCCGATGGGCGTCACCGACCTCGACATCCGGGCCCAGACCCGGGCGGTCCTCGACAACATCGCGGCCATCCTGGCCGCCGCCGGCGGCGGTCTGGACGACCTGGTGTCGGTGACCGCCTACCTGGTCAGCATGAACGACTTCGGCGGCTACAACGAGGTCTACGCCGAGTACTTCGACGAGACCGGGCCGACCCGGACCACCGTCGCCGTCCACCAGCTCCCCCACCCCCACCTGCTGATCGAGATCAGCGCGGTGGCCCATCTCCCGCAGGACAAGGAACAGCAGCGATGACGATGAGACCGTTCAACCTCCAGGCGTGGATCGAGGACCACCGCCACCTGCTGAAACCGCCCGTCGGCAACGTGCAGATCTGGCAGGACGCCGACCTGATGGTGACGGTCGTCGGCGGCCCCAACCGCCGCACCGACTTCCACGACGACCCCATCGAGGAGTTCTTCTACCAGCTCAAGGGCGACATGGTGCTCCGCGTCATGGAGGAGGAGGGCCGGCCGCCGCGCGACATCCACATCCGCGAGGGCGACGTCTTCCTCGCCCCGGCGCACCTGCGGCACTCCCCGCAGCGGCCGGAGGAGGACAGCGTCGGCCTGGTCGTCGAGTTCGCGCGGCCGCAGGGCCACCGCGACGCCTTCGAGTGGTACTGCGTCGAGTGCCACCACCTGGTGCACCGCAGCGAGGTGCAGCTCACCTCGATCGTGGACGACCTGCCGCCGGTCTTCTCCGCCTTCTACGCCGACGAGGCCGCCCGCACCTGCGGGCACTGCGGCGCCCTCCACCCGGGCAAGGACTGGCCCCGGGAGCTGCGGCCCCGCACCCGGCGCGACGAGGCGGGCGGCGCATGACCGTCGTCGACGTCCACGCGCACGTCTTCCCCGAGATCGGCCGCGCCGAGTCGCGCCGGATCACCGGCTCCGAGGACGGCCCGTGGCTGCGCACCACGGACGGCCCTGACGCCGGGATGATGATGGCCGGGGCCGCCGAGTACCGGCCGGTGCGCCGTACCCTGTGGGACCCGGCCGCCCGGGTCGCCGACCTCGACCGGCTCGGGGTGGACGTGCAGGTGCTGTCCAGCACGCCGCTGCTGTTCGGCTACGGCCTGGAGGCGGCGCGGGCCGCCGACTGGTGCCGGAGCGTCAACGGGCACCTGTTGCGGTACGCCGCGCACGCCCCCGGCCGACTGGCCCCGCTGTGCCAGGTGCCGCTCCAGGACACCGAGGCGGCCTGCGCGATGGTCACCGAGGCGATGCGGGAGGGCTTCCACGGCGTCCACATCGGCAACCACCTCGGCGACCGCGACCTCGACGACGGCGCCCTCCTCGAATTCCTCGCGCACTGCGCGCACGAGGACGCGGCCGTCCTGGTCCACCCGTGGGACCTTCCGGCCGGGCCGCGCCACTCCCGCTACATGCTGGCCTGGCTGGCGGGGATGGCGGGCGAGACGCACCTGACGATCCTGTCGCTGATCCTCTCCGGCGCCTTCGAGCGGCTCCCGGCGTCGCTGCGACTGCTGTTCGCGCACGGCGGCGGCAGCTTCCCGTACCTGCTGGGCCGGGCGGAGAACGCCTGGCACCGGCGGGACATCGTGCGCGCCGACAGCCCGCACCCGCCGTCGTACTACACCGAGCGCTTCGCCGTGGACTCGGCCGTCTTCGACCCGGGGGCGCTGCGGCTCCTGGTGGACGTGATGGGTGCGGAGCGGGTGCTGCTCGGCTCCGACCACCCGTTCCCGCTGGGCGAGGAGTCCATCGGCCGCCTGGTGCGGGAGAGCGGCCTGGCCCCCGCCGAGCGGGAGGCCGTCCTCGGCGGCAACGCCGTCCGCTTCTTCGGACTGACCCCCCTGCTGAAGGAGGCCGTGCGGTGAAGGCCGCCGTCATCGGATCGGGCAACATCGGCACCGATCTCCTCATCAAGATGATCCGCGGCTCGGGGCTCGTGACCGCCGCCGCGATGATCGGCATCGACCCGGAATCGGACGGGCTCGCGCGGGCCCGCCGGCTCGGCGTGCCGACCAGCTCCGACGGCGTCGCCGGGCTGATCGCCATGGACGGCTTCGACGGGATCGACGTCGTCTTCGACGCCACCTCGGCCGCCGCCCACCACCGCAACGCCGCCGCGCTCGCCCCGTACGGGAAGACCCTGATCGACCTCACCCCGGCGGCCATCGGCCCGTACGTCGTCCCGCCCGTCAACCTCGACGAGCACCTGGACGCGAAGAACCTCAACATGGTCACCTGCGGCGGGCAGGCCACCGTGCCGGTCGTCGCCGCCGTCGCCGCCGTCACCCCCGTGCACTACGCGGAGATCGTCGCCTCGATCGCCTCCCGGTCCGCCGGGCCGGGTACCCGGGCCAACATCGACGAGTTCACCGAGACGACCTCCCGCGCCCTGGAGCGGGTCGGCGGCGCGGCCCGGGGCAAGGCGATCATCGTCCTCAACCCGGCCGAACCGGCGCTGCTCATGCGGGACACCGTGCACTGCCTCGTCGACGACGCCGACACCGGCCGGATCGCCGCGTCGGTGCGCGCGACGGCCGCCGCCGTCGCCGCGTACGTCCCCGGCTACCGGCTCAAGCAGGAGCCGCAGTTCCGGACGCTCGCCGCCGACGACCCGCTGGTCCGGCTCGGCGGCGGGGCCCGCCTGCTCGTCTCCGTCTACCTGGAGGTCGAGGGCGCCGCCCACTACCTCCCCGCCTACGCCGGGAACCTCGACATCATGACCGCCGCCGCGCTGCGCACCGCCGAGCGCCTGGCCGAACGGAGCACGGGCCGATGACCCGGGTCTACGTCCAGGACGTCACCCTGCGGGACGGCATGCACGCCGTGTCCCACCGCTACACCCTCGACCAGGTGCGGGCGATCGCCGCCGCCCTGGAGGCGGCCGGCGTGGACGCCGTGGAGGTCGCCCACGGCGACGGCCTCTCCGGCTCCTCCGTCACCTACGGCCCCGGCGCCCACACCGACTGGGAGTGGCTGGAGGCGGCGGCCGAGGTCCTCGACCGGGCCCGGCTCACCACTCTGCTGCTGCCCGGCATCGGCACCGCCGCCGACCTGCGCCGCGCCCACGCGCTCGGCGTCACCTCCGTCCGCGTCGCCACCCACTGCACCGAGGCGGACGTCTCCGCCCAGCACATCGCGCTCGCCCGCGAACTGGGCATGGACGTCTCCGGCTTCCTGATGATGTCCCACCTCGCGCCGCCCGCCGAACTGGCCGTGCAGGCACGGCTGATGGAGTCGTACGGCGCGCACTGCGTGTACGTCACGGACTCCGGCGGCCGGCTGACGATGGACGGCGTGCGGGACCGGGTCCGGGCCTACCGCGACGCGCTCGACCCTGCCACCGAGATCGGCATCCACGCCCACCACAACCTCGGCCTCGGCGTCGCCAACAGCATCGTCGCGGTGGAGGCCGGCGCCCACCGCGTCGACGCCTCCCTCGCCGGGCAGGGCGCGGGCGCGGGCAACGCGCCGCTGGAGCCGGTGGTGGCGGTCCTCGACCTGATGGGCCTGGAGCACGGCTGCGCGCTCTTCCCCCTGATGGACGCCGCCGAGGAGCTGGTCCGGCCGACCCAGGACCGGCCCGTGCGGGTCGACCGGGAGACGCTGACGCTCGGCTACGCGGGGGTGTACTCCAGCTTCCTGCGGCACGCGGAGACGACGGCCGCCCGCCACGGCCTGGACACCCGGGACCTCCTCGTCGAGGCGGGGCGGCGGCGGCTGGTCGGCGGGCAGGAGGACCTGCTCACCGACATCGCCCTCGACCTCACCCGGACCGCCGACGACGCCGCCTCCCCCACCCCCGACCACGGAGCCCCCGCATGCTGACCCACCCCACCGACCACACCGACCACACCGACCCCGCCGGCCTCACCACCCGTGCCGCCGCCCTGGACGCCGCCGACCCGCTCGCCGCCGTCCGGGACCGCTTCCTCCTCCCCGACGGGGTCGTCTACCTCGACGGCAACTCCCTCGGCGCCCTGCCCGCCGCCGTCCCCGCGGCCGTCGAGGACGCCGTGCACCGCCAGTGGGGCACCGACCTGATCCGCTCCTGGAACGGCAACGGCTGGTGGGAGGCGCCGGTGCGGACCGGCGACGCGATCGGCCGGCTGGTCGGCGCCGCCCCCGGGCAGGTCGTCGCCGGGGACTCGACCAGCGTCCAGCTCTTCAACACGCTGCTGGCCGCCACCCGGCTGCGCCCCGGCCGCCGGCTGCTGCTGACCGACCCGGACCACTTCCCCACCGACCAGTACATCGCCGACTCGGTGGGCCGGCTCCTCGGCCTCGACGTCCGCCGGGTGCCGGCCCGGGACGCCGCCGCCGTGCTCGCCGCCGAGGCGGGGAACGTCGCCGTCGCCGCGTACGCGCCGGTCGACTACCGCACCGGCGAGCTGTACGACATGGCCGCGCTCACCGCCGCCGCGCACGCCGCCGGGGCCCTGATGCACTGGGACCTGTGCCACGCGGCGGGCGCCCTGCCGGTCGGACTCGACGCGGTGGAGGCCGACTTCGCGGTCGGCTGCGGCTACAAGTACCTGTCGGGCGGGCCGGGCGCCCCGGCGTTCGCGTACGTCGCCCACCGCCACCAGGAGGGCTTCGACCACCCGCTGACCGGCTGGCACGGGCACGCCGAACCGTTCGCGATGGCGGGGACGTACACCCCGGCGGCGGACATCACCCGGGCCCGGATCGGCACGCCCGCGCTGCTCTCCCTGATCGCCCTGGAGGCCGCGCTCACCGCCTTCGACGGGGTGGAGATGGCCGACGTCAGGAAGAAGAACCTGTCCCTGACCGGCTTCTTCCAGGAATGTGCCGACGCCCTCCTGGACGGCCTCGGCTTCACCCCGGCCACGCCGCGCGAGCCGGAGCGCCGGGGGAGCCAGGTCGCGCTGCGCCACCCGGAGGCGTACCCGCTGGTCGCCGCGCTCACCGCGCGGGGCGTGATCGGCGACATGCGGGCCCCCGACCTGCTCCGCTTCGGCTTCAACGCCCTGTACGTGTCGCACGCCGACGTCCTGCGCGCGGTGGTCGAGCTGCGCGACGTCGTCACCTCCGGGGCCCATCTCGCGCCCGTGTTCCAGCAGCGTCCCACCGTCACCTGAGCCCTCGCCGCCCGCTCCGCCCTCCCTTCCCGCCCCCGAAAGGACCGTTCGATGCGCTTCACCCGCAGGAACACGGCTCTCGCCATCGTCGCCGCGGCCGCCGTCACCGCCGGCCTGCTCGTCCCCGGCGCGTCCGGCGCGGACACCGCGACCGCCGCCGCCACCGACCCGAACGTCCGCGCGGTGTGCGCCGACCGCCGACCCGAGCAGGCCGACCCGGGCGCGTACGGGATGCAGCTCGACGGCACGTTCCGCCACCCCGCCCTCACACCGGTCGACGAGGAGTCCGAGCACCCCTTCCCTGGGCGCAGGGCGGAGTACGACACCCGCTCGTACATCAAGAACATGAAGGTCGAAGCGGCCTACGAGGGCGCCGGCTTCACCCCCGACTACTTCCACACCTGGCAGAACGTCGTCGACTTCGACGGGCGCCGCTACCTCTTCCAGTACGACCGCTCCGAGGGCCGCGTCTACGACATCACCGACGTGCGGAAGGTGAGGGTCGTCGAGAAGCTGAGCCGCGAGGACGTCGGCGGCGACGAGAGCCGGGCCAACGGCGACTGGGCGGCGCACGACTACTGGGGCGCCTCCACCATCCAGTGGAACAAGAAGCTGAACGCGTACGTCATGGTGCAGAGCTTCGAGAGCAAGCGGCAGATCTCCGAACTCTCCGACCACCCGCCGCTCGACAAGTACACCAACCCCGAGGGCGTGCGGAAGCTGCGGGAGAAGCCGGGGCTGAAGGGCTTCAAGGTGTACCGCCTGGACGGCCCGCGCAAGAAGGACTGGAAGCTCCTGGCGACCGTCTCCACCGACTCCACCCAGGCCGACCCGCTGCGCAGCGACCCGGCCTCGGCGCAGCAGGGCTCCGGGTCGATCGACGTGCCGTACTGGACGGGCGAGAAGTACATGTTCATCGCCACGGCGCCGGACGACACGTACTCCGGCACCGAGTACCCCACCAACCTGCACTCGGCCGGCTACCAGTCCTGGGACATGACCGACCCGGCGCACCCGAAGCTCCTCGACACCTGGCACCTGCCGGGGCAGCGCACCGGGGAGGACGCGGCGTACCGGAAGAACCCGCGCTGCGGCAACCGCACCAGCTGGATGGGGGCCCGGATGCCGCTCTTCCTCCCCAAGCCCGTGGAGAAGGGCGGGCGGTACGCCTTCGCCGCGATGGGCGGCTACGGCCTGACCGTCCTCGACGTCTCCGACCCGTCGAACCTGCGGACCGTGAGCCACCTCGACCTCCCGGCGTCGGTCTCGGGCACCGAGGGCGACAACATCGACGTCTCCCAGTACGAGAAGACCGGAATGATCTACTACTCCGGCTACCCGCTCACCGAGGACTGTTACGAGCCCTACAAGGACGTCTACCAGATCGACGCCAAGGACCCGAAGAACCCCCGCGTCGTCGGTGTCCTCCCCCGCCCGGTGCCGCCCAAGTCGGCCGGTTTCACGGATTACTGCCAGCGGCGCGGCAGCTTCGGCCCCAAGCGGACCGGCTACTACACCAACCCGGGCAAGCACGACGCCGGCGTCCTCGGCTACGGCTTCTACAACGCGGGCGTGCAGTTCTTCGACGTGTCGGACCCGGCCGCCCCGGAGATCTCCGCGTACTTCGTGCCGAAGGCGTACGGCCGCGACACGGCGGACTACGCGTACGGCAACCAGACCCACGGGGTCTACGTGGAGTGGGACCGGAACATCGCCTGGGTCCTGACCAACCACGGCATCTACGCCCTGTCCTCGAAGGTCCTGGGCAAGCCCGACCTCGACGCCCCCGCCAAGCCGTTCCGCACCAGCGAGTTCTGACCCGCCCCCCGTTGCCCACCCCCGTGCAGAAGGGCCCCACCGCCATGGCCTCACCCAGCGATTCCGCACCCCCCGCCCCGGCGTCCGCCGACGGAGCCAGACCCACTCCCGACTCCGGCTCCGGCTCCGGCTCCGGCTCCGGCAAGGGGCTGGTCCGCTCGCTCACCCACCGGCAGACCACCATGATCGGGCTGGGCTCCGCGCTCGGCACCGGCCTCTTCCTGGGCTCCGGCTCGGCGATGTCCGTCGCCGGGCCCGCCGTGATCGTCTCGTACGTGATCGGGGCGGTCCTCGTCGCGATCATCGCCGTGCTGCTCGGCGAGATGTCCGCCGCCCACCCCGTCCAGGGCTCGTTCGGCACCATCGCCCGCCGCTACCTGGGCCCCTGGGCCGGCTTCCTCAGCAGCTGGCTGTACTGGTTCAGCGCCGTCGTCGTCATCGGCACCGAGGTCGTCGCCTCCGCGCTCTACATCCGCTGGTGGTGGCCGGCGGTGCCGATGTCGGTGGCGATCCTCGCCGTCGCGGCGATCGTCCTCGCGGTCAACGTGATCAGCGTGAAGTCCTTCGGCGCCACCGAGTTCTGGCTCTCCAGCATCAAGGTGACGGCCCTGTGCGCCTTCATCCTCTGCGCGGCCCTGCTGGTCCTCTTCGGGCTGCCGGACACCGAGGCCACCGGCTTCGCGCACCTCACCGACGACGGCGGCTTCCTTCCCCACGGCCCGAGCTCGATCTGGCTGGCCATGTCCGTGGTGATGTTCGCGTACGCCGGCTTCGAGGTCGTCGCCATCGCCTCCGCCGAGGCCGCCGACCCGCAGCGCACCATACGCACCGCGATGCGCCAACTGGCCTGGCGACTCAGCTTCTTCTACCTGCTCTCCATCACCCTGGTGCTGGCCCTGATCCCCTGGCGCCGGATGGCGGACGGCGACGGCAGCGTCGAGGCGAGCCCCTTCGTCCGGGTCTTCTCCGAGATCGGCGTGCCCGCCGCCGCGACCGTCACCAACGCGGTCGTGCTCATCGCCGCCATGTCCGCCGCCAACGCCCACCTGTACGGCGCGTCCCGGCTGCTCCACTCGCTCGGCGACGACGGCCTCGCGCCGAAGCCGCTGGCCCGGCTCAACCGCCGGGGCGTCCCGGCGGTCGCCATCGCCGCGTCCACCCTGGGCATCGCGGCCGCGGCCCTGCTCGCCTTCTACGACGTCAGCGGCCTCTTCGGCATCATGATGTCGATCGCGATCTTCGCAGTGATGCTGGTATGGCTGCTGATCCTGGCCTCGTACGTCGCCTTCCGGCGCCACCGCGCCGCGCACCCCGGGGAGTTCACCGGCTTCTCCGTCCGGGGCGGCGACAAGCTCGCGGTCGTCGCGGGGCTCGGCGTCCTCGCGGTCGCGGCGACGGCGGTGAAGGTACCCGACATGCGGCAGGCGGCCGTCATCGGCCTCGCCTTCACCCTCGCCCTCCTCGCCTGCTACGCCCTGACGGCACGACGGCGGCGCTCCTAGGGCATGTGTCGAAAGTGGCGTCGTCCGCCCGGAGGGCGGGCCCGGCGGTGTCCGGTGCGTGCGATCGCAAGGCGGAGGGCCGCCCCGATACTGGATGTATCGGGGTGATCCCGACAACGCCGCGAGCGTGCGTGCCGGGCGCCGCCGGGCAGACGGGACTTTCGACACACGCCCTGGGGCGTGTGTCTTCAAGTGATCGCGGCCGGTGGATCACGGCGGCCTGCCACCCGACCGTGACCCGCGACCGAAGACCACTCGACGACAGACCCCAGGAACCGCGGGAACCGTCCGGACGGTGCGCCCGGGGCCGCCCGGCCGCGATCCGCCGGGCGGCCCCCGGCCCCTGTTAGTCTTCTCGCCCGAACGCGCGTCGAGAGGAGCTGAGGCGGATGACCGTCGCGATGGAGGCCGCCGCCGTGCGGCCGCACCCGGTCGTCCCTCAGCCTCCGGGTCTCCGGTCGGCCTGATCCCGGTCCCCGCACCGGTAGGTCACGTCGTCGGCCGGGACCCCTCCTCCAAAGGGTTTCCCACGTTGTCCGACAACGCTTCGCACGACGCCTTCTTCGCCCTGCACCACGGCCTGCCGCGCCAGGGCCCCGGCTCCGACACCACCACCCGCCGGCTCCTCGCGCTCGCGGGGCCGCTCCCGGCCCGTCCGCGCGTGCTCGACCTGGGCTGCGGCCCGGGCCGTTCCGCGCTGCTCCTCGCCGCCGAGGCGGGCGCCGAGGTGACCGCCGTCGACACCCACGAACCGTTCCTGGCCGAACTGCGGGACGCCGCCGCCGCACGCGGTCTCGACGGCCCCGCCCACGGGGGCGGCGGTTCGGTCCGCGCGGTCCGCGCCGACATGGGCGCCCCGCCGTTCGCCGACCGCGCCTTCGACCTCGTCTGGGCCGAGAGCTCGGTCTTCGTGCTCGGCTTCGACCGGGCGCTGGCCGCGTGGCGCCGCCTCCTCGCGCCCGGCGGCACCCTCCTCCTCACCGAGTGCGTGTGGACCACCGGAGAGCCGGGCCCGGAGGCCCGCGCCTTCTGGGACGAGCACTACCCGCTGCGCACCGTCGCCGGGAACACGGCGGCGGCGGTCGCGGCCGGCTACCGCGTCCTGGGCACCTTCACCCAGCCGGAGAGCGACTGGGACGAGTACTACGGCCCGCTGGCCGCGCGCGCCGAGGCGGCGGACACCGCCGTCCCCGGCATGGCCGGGGCGGTCGCCGCCGCCCGCGCCGAGATCGCGCTGCGGCGCGAGCACGGTTCCGACTACGGGTACGCCGGTTTCGCGCTCCGGCCCGTCGCGCCGCACGGGCGCGCCCGTCCCGTCCCCGGGCCCGGTCCGGCCGCGGACTGAGACGGGGCACCTGTGCGGACCCGTCCGGGGAGGGCGGTCCCCGGACGGGTCCGCACAGGTGTCCGCGTACGGGATCAGGCCATGTTCCTAGGACCGGAGGGGCCTCCCCTCCGGGAGGAACCGGGTTCCTCGTCCGCCGCTCACGGCCCGCCCGCACCCTCGTCCCCACCGGCCCGCCCCGCCTCTTCCGGGGTCCCGCGTCCCGGCCGGTCCCTTCCGTGCCCGCCGTGCCGGACCGGTACTCCGGTGCGGTGGGCACGGCCCCGTCCGGCCGCCGAAGTACGGACAAGCCGCTTTTGTGCGGCAGACTGAGGGGGCCCCACCGGGCCGAGGACCGAAGCGAAGGATGGGTATGCCGACCACACCAGCCCCCGCGGCTCAGATCTCGCAGGAGATCGCGCCGAACGGCGTCCAGCCGTCCGGAGACCAGGCCCCGATCATGCTCGAACTGGTCGACGAGGACGGGACGACCATCGGCACGGCGGAGAAGCTGGCCGCCCACCGGGCCCCGGGGCTGCTCCACCGCGCCTTCTCCGTCTTCCTCTTCGACGGGTCGGGCCGGCTGCTCCTCCAGCGGCGGGCGCTCGGCAAGTACCACTCCCCCGGCGTGTGGTCGAACACCTGCTGCGGCCACCCCTACCCGGGCGAGGCGCCGTTCGCGGCGGCGGCCCGGCGCACCTTCGAGGAGCTGGGCGTCTCGCCGGCGCTCCTCGCGGAGGCCGGCACGGTCCGCTACAACCATCCGGACCCGGCCTCGGGCCTGGTGGAGCAGGAGTTCAACCACCTCTTCGTCGGCCTGGTGCGGACCGAGCCGCGCCCGGACCCGGAGGAGGTCGGGGACACCGCCTTCGTGACCGCCGCCGAGCTGGACGAGCGCCACGCCGAGGCGCCGTTCTCCGCCTGGTTCATGACGGTCCTCGACGCGGCGCGTCCGGCCATCAGGGAACTGACGGGTCCGTCCGGGGGCTGGTGACCGGGCCCGGCACGCCCCCGGGGGTCCTCGGCGCGGCCCCCGCCCCCTGCCTCGGCACGGCGTCCGGCACCGGCGCCGGGGCCAGGGGCATCGCCGCCCAGATGATCTTGCCGCCGCTCGCGGTGTGCTCGACGTCGCAGGCGCCGCCGGCCTCCTGGGCGATCTCGCGGACCAGGAGCAGGCCCCTGCCGCCGGTCTGCCCCGCGTCCGCCTCCAGGGCCTTGGGACGGTAGGGGTGGTTGTCCTCGACGGACACCCGGATCCACTCGGGGCCGATCGCCACCTCGACCGCTATCTCGGGGGACAGCAGCGCCGCGTGCCGCACGGCGTTGGTGACCAGCTCGGAGACGATCAGCAGCAGACCGTCCATGATCTCGTCGTGGAGGGGGACGCCCTGGCGGACCAGCAGGTCGCGCACGGCGTGCCGGGCCTGCGGGACGGAGACGTCGACCGCGGCAGCGGTGAAGCGCCAGACCCCTTCGTAGGAGGGGTGACGGGCGGGGCCGCCCTCGCGGGTCCCCACGGTCCGATTTCCACCTTCGTGCTCGATTCTCGCCACGGATCGAGTCTTGGCACTGCACGGGGACAGCCCGGCCTACTGACCAGAAGTCAACACTTATCGGTCGCCTTCTGATCGCTTGCGCATGCCAATGTCAGTTGTTCGACTGATCGCGCGCGTTTTCTGGGGATTCTGAAAATGGGCCGGAAACCGACGCGGGCGGGCCCGCCACGGGCGGAACCCATCGGTCCGTACGTCGGCCGCCGTGCCCGGGGCGGCCCTTCCCGGCCGCGTGTTCGGACGGGCCGGATAGCATCCGGCCCATGGAGCCGCAGTTGAGGCACAGCGTCACGGACGGGGTCGCCACCGTCGTCATCTCCCACGCCGCCAAGCGCAACGCGATGACCGCCGGCATGTGGCGCGCGCTGCCGCACGTCCTGGACCGGCTCGCCGCCGACCCGGCGGTCCGGGTCCTGGTCCTGACCGGCGAGGGCGACACCTTCTGCGCCGGGGCGGACATCTCGTCGCTGGGCCGGCCCGGGGACGAGCAGCAGAGCCTCGCGGTACGGGCGGAGGAGGCGCTGGCCGCCTTCCCCAAGCCGACCCTGGCGGCCGTCCGGGGCTTCTGCGTCGGGGGCGGCAGCCAGCTCGCCGCCGCCTGCGACCTGCGGTTCGCCGAGGAGGGCGCGCGCTTCGGGATCACCCCAGCGAAGCTCGGCATCGTCTACCCGTCCTCGTCGACGCGCAGGCTGACCGCCCTCGTGGGCCCCTCGACCGCCAAGTACCTGCTGTTCTCCGGCGAGCTGATCGACGCGGAGCGGGCCCTGCGGACCGGGCTCGTGGACGAACTCCACCCGGCGGACGCGCTGGACGAGCGGGTGGACGCGTTCTGCCGGGTGCTCGCCTCGCGCTCGCTGCTGACCCAGGCGGCCGCCAAGGAGTTCGCCGACGGGCGTCCGGACCGGGACGCCCACTGGGCCGAGCGGGCGCGCGCGAGCGACGACGCGGCGGAGGGGGTCGCCGCCTTCCTGGAGCGGCGCGCGCCCCGCTTCACGTACGGGCTCTGACCCCGGTACGGCCCGTCCGACCGCCCCGCGCCCCTTCGCGCCGGTCCCGGCCGGGGTTTTCGGGGGCACGGGCCCGTTCCCGTCGTACCGACCAGTCGGTAACGTTCAGGACATGACGACTGCCCTGCCTCCGCGCGCCGGACGCCGCTGCCACAACGCGTTGAACCCGCTGCACTCCACGCTCTACTTCTCCCCGGACCTGGACCGCGAACTCGCCGCCCTCGGCCTCACCGACCCGAACGCGATGCGGCTCGCCGCCCGGAGCGCCCCCCTGGGCGCGGTGGGGGCGGGCACGGTCGCCGCGGCCTTCTACAACTACAACCACGAGCTGCTCGCCCGGCACCTGCCCTCCGTCTGGGAGACCGCCTCCCCCGCCGAGGTCCTGGCCGCGCGGCTGCGCGCCGCCGACGCGACCCTGCGCCGGCTGCTCGGCGAGGACGCCGTCGCCTCCCCGGAGATGGCCGAGGCGGCGGAGCTCGCGCTGCGCGCCGCCGAGGCGTGCACCCGGCACGCCCGGCCCCTGTACTCGGCCAACGCCGACCTGCCGGTCCCCGAGGAGCCCCACCTCGCCTACTGGCACGCCGCCACCCTGCTGCGCGAGCACCGGGGCGACGGCCACCTGGCGGCCCTCCTCTCCGCCGGACTCGATCCCGTCGAGGCCCTCGCCTCCCACACCGCCACCGGCAGGGGCATGGCGCCCCGCTGGGCCCTCGGCTCCCGGGGCTGGCGGCGTGTCGACTGGGACGGGGCGGTGGCCCGGCTGCGCGACCGCGGCCTGATCGACGCCGAGGGCGAGCTGACCGAGGCCGGGACGGCGCTCCGTGCCGACCTGGAGGAGCACACCGACCGGCTGGACTCGGCCCCGTACGAGCACCTCGGCGCGGCCGGCGTCGAACGCCTCACCGAGCTGGGACGCGGCTTCCTCTTCGCGGCCGCCGCCGCGGGCGCCTTCCCGGCGGACCTCGTCGGCAAGGACTGACCCCCGGGGCGGCCGGGCCCGGCGCGGGACGCGCGGAGCGGGCCGGTTGCCGCGTCCGGGTGACCGACCCGGCACAATGCAGTCGCAAGCTTGAGGGCACGAGAAGGCGAGTCGGGACACCGTGACGACGTCCATCGAAGCAAGGATCGCCGAGGAACTCGGCGTACGCGAGCGACAGGTGAGGGCCGCCGTCGAACTCCTCGACGGCGGTTCGACCGTGCCGTTCATCGCGCGCTACCGCAAGGAAGCGACCGAGACGCTCGACGACGCGCAGCTCCGCACCCTGGAGGAGCGGCTGCGCTACCTGCGCGAACTGGAGGAGCGCCGGTCGGCGGTCCTCGACTCGGTGCGCGAGCAGGGCAGGCTGACGGAGGAGCTGGAGGCCCGCATCCGGGCCGCCGACACCAAGGCGCGCCTGGAGGACATCTACCTGCCCTTCAAGCCGAAGCGCCGGACCAAGGCGCAGATCGCCCGCGAGGCCGGTCTCGAACCGCTGGCGGAGGGGCTGCTCTCCGACCCGTCCGTGGATCCGGCCGCCGCGGCGGCGGCCTTCGTGGACGCGGACAAGGGGGTGGCGGACGCGGCGGCGGCCCTGGAGGGCGCGCGGGCGATCCTCGCGGAGAGGTTCTCCGAGGACGCCGACCTCATCGGCGAGCTGCGCGAGCGCATGTGGGGCCGGGGGCGGCTCGTGGCGAAGGTGCGGGACGGCAAGGAGGAGGCGGGGGCGAAGTTCGCCGACTACTTCGACTTCGCCGAGCCGTTCACGGCGCTGCCCTCGCACCGGGTGCTCGCCATGCTGCGCGGCGAGAAGGAGGAGGTCCTCAGCCTGGACCTGGAGCCGGAGGAGCCCGTCGAGGGCCCTTCCTCGTACGAGGGGATCGTCGCGCACCGCTTCGGCGTCGCCGACCGGGGGCGTCCCGGGGACAAGTGGCTCCAGGACACGGTCCGCTGGGCGTGGCGGACCCGCATCCTGGTCCGTCTCGGGATCGACCTGCGGCTGCGGCTGCGGACGGCCGCCGAGGACGAGGCGGTCCGGGTCTTCGCGGCGAACCTGCGCGACCTGCTCCTCGCCGCGCCGGCCGGCACCCGGACGACGCTCGGCCTCGACCCCGGTTTCCGCACGGGCGTGAAGGTCGCCGTCGTCGACGCGACCGGCAAGGTCGTGGCCACCGACACGATCCATCCGCACGTCCCCGCCAACAAGTGGGACCAGTCCCTGGCGACGCTCGCGCGGCTCGCGAAGGAGCACGCGGTCGAGCTGGTCGCGATCGGCAACGGCACGGCCTCCCGCGAGACCGACAGGCTGGCGGCCGAACTCCTCTCCCGGCACCCCGAGCTGAACCTGACCAAGGTGCTGGTCTCGGAGGCCGGTGCCTCGGTCTACTCGGCCTCCGCGTACGCCTCGCGGGAACTGCCCGGGCTGGACGTGTCGCTGCGCGGCGCCGTCTCCATCGCGCGGCGGCTCCAGGACCCGCTGGCCGAGCTGGTGAAGATCGACCCGAAGTCGATCGGCGTCGGCCAGTACCAGCACGACCTGGCCGAGGTGAAGCTCTCGCGCTCGCTGGACGCGGTGGTGGAGGACTGCGTGAACGGCGTCGGGGTGGACGTCAACACCGCCTCCGTGCCGCTGCTCTCGCGCGTCTCGGGCATCAGCTCCGGTCTCGCCGAGAACATCGTCGCGCACCGGGACGCCCACGGCCCCTTCCGCTCCCGCCGGGCGCTCAAGGACGTGGCCCGGCTGGGCCCGAAGGCGTACGAGCAGTGCGCGGGCTTCCTGCGCATCCGGGGCGGCGACGATCCGCTCGACGCCTCGGCGGTGCACCCGGAGGCGTACCCGGTGGTGCGCCGGATGGCGAAGACGACGGGCGGCGAGGTCGCGGCGCTGATCGGCGACACGGCCACGCTCCGCTCGCTGCGGGCGGACGACTTCGTCGACGAGACCTTCGGTCTGCCGACGGTGGTGGACATCCTGCGCGAGCTGGAGAAGCCGGGGCGCGACCCGCGTCCGGCCTTCCGGACGGCCACCTTCAAGGAGGGCGTCGAGAAGATCGGGGACCTGGCGTCCGGAATGGTCCTGGAGGGCGTCGTCACCAACGTGGCCGCGTTCGGGGCGTTCGTGGACGTCGGTGTGCACCAGGACGGCCTGGTGCACGTGTCCGCGCTGTCGAAGACCTTCGTGAAGGACCCGCGCGACGTGGTGAAGCCCGGTGACGTGGTGAAGGTGAAGGTCCTCGACGTGGACGTTCCGCGCAAGCGGATCTCGCTGACGCTGCGCCTCGACGACGAGCCGGGCGCGGAGGCGGCGGGCGGACGCGGCCGGGGCGAGCGCGGTGACCGGGGCGAGCGCTCCGGCCGGCCGCCGCGGCAGCGGCAGGGCGGGGGCGGCGACGCCCGCCGGGCCGAACGCGGCGACCAGGGCGGCCGGGGCGGCAGCGGCCGGGACCGCGGCGCGGCCCCGGCGCCCGCCAACAGCGCCATGGCCGACGCCCTCCGCAAGGCGGGCCTGCTGGGCGAGGGCGGCGGCAAGCGCCGTTAGCGCCGGCCGCCGGAAGGGGCCGTGGTCCGGACGGACCACGGCCCCTCCTCCCCGTACGGACGGCGTTACGGCAGGAAGCGCAGGGCCCAGTCGGCGCGGTGGGCCACGGCCAGGTCGTCGTCGTCCGTCAGGGGCCGGAGGAGGCCCTCGGCCCTCTTCGGGTCCGCCTGGACCAGGTCCACGATCTCGGCGGCCAGGCCGTCCTGGTCGTCGCCGAGGTCGACGGCGGAGGCCCGCACCAGGACCGGGAGACTGCCGGTGCCGCCGACGCCCGCGACGACGCCGCCGAGCAGCTCGCGGGCGTATCCGTCGCGCTCCTCGACCGCCCGGCCGAGTTCGGCCTCCAGGCGCGGCAGCAGCTCCGGGCCGCCCGTCGCCACGATCTCCTCGGCGAGGTCGATCGTCGCGTCGACGTCCGCGTCGGGGTCGTCCAGCATCGCGAGGAGCCGGGTGATGCCGTCGTCGGTCATGTGGTGCCTCCTGAAGAGTGCCGTCCGCGGGGACGGGGCCGGCCGCGCCCCGCGGAGAGCCGTCGTGCGTACAGTTCACGGCCCGGGTCGCGCCCGTGCAAGACGGGCGGCCCGGGCCGGGGGGTGTCTCAGAGTTCGGTGACCCTGCCGTCCGCGACCTCGACGCGGCGGGTGGTGCGGACGGCGTCGAGCATGCGCCGGTCGTGGGTGACGAGCAGCAGCGTGCCGGTGTACGAGTCGAGGGCGGACTCCAGCTGCTCGATCGCCGCCAGGTCCAGGTGGTTGGTCGGCTCGTCCAGGACGAGCAGGTTCACGCCCCGGCCCTGGAGCAGGGCGAGCGCGGCCCGGGTCCGCTCCCCCGGCGAGAGGGAGCCGGCGGGCCGCAGCACGTGGACGGCCTTCAGGCCGAACTTGGCGAGCAGGGTGCGGACCTCGGCGGGCTCGGTGTCGGGCACGGCCGCGCAGAACGCGTCCAGGAGGGTCTCGTCGCCGTGGAAGAGCCTGCGGGCCTGGTCGACCTCGCCGACGACGACTCCGGACCCGAGCGCCGCGTCACCGGAGTCCAGCGGGAGGCGGCCGAGGAGGGCGGCGAGCAGGGTCGACTTCCCGGCGCCGTTGGCGCCGGTGACGGCGACCCGGTCGGCCCAGTCGATCTGGAGGGTGACGGGCCCGAAGGAGAAGTCTCCGCGTCGCGCCGCGGCCTCGCGCAGGGTCGCGACGACCGAGCCGGAGCGCGGGGCGGCGGCGATCTCCATCCGCAGCTCCCACTCCTTGCGGGGTTCGTCGACGGTGTCGAGCCGTTCGATCATGCGCTGGGTCTGCCGGGCCTTCGCGGCCTGCTTCTCGCTGGCCTCGCTGCGGGCGTTGCGGCCCAGCTTGTCGCCGTCCGTGGCCTTGCGGCGGGCGTTCCTGACGCCCTTGTCCATCCAGGACCGCTGCATGTGGCCGCGCGCCTCCAGGGCCGCCTTCTTCCCGGCGTACTCCTCGAACTCCTCGCGCGCGTGGCGCCGGGCGGTGTCCCGTTCCTCCAGGTACGCCTCGTAGCCGCCGCCGTAGAGCGTGATCCGCTGCTGGGCGAGGTCGAGTTCGAGGACCTTGGTGACGGTGCGGGCGAGGAACTCGCGGTCGTGGCTGACGACGACCGTCCCGGCCCGCAGCCCCTTCACGAAGGACTCCAGGCGCTCCAGGCCGTCGAGGTCCAGGTCGTTGGTGGGCTCGTCCAGGAGGAAGACGTCGTAGCGGGAGAGGAGGAGGGAGGCCAGTCCGGCGCGGGCGGCCTGGCCCCCGGAGAGGGAGGTCATCGGCCGGTCGAGGCCGACGGTGAGGCCGAGGGAGGCGACGACCTCCTCGGCCCGCTCGTCGAGGTCGGCGCCGCCGAGGCCGAGCCAGCGCTCCAGGGCGACGGCGTAGGCGTCGTCGGCGCCGGGGGTGCCGTCCACGAGGCCCTGGGTGGCCTCGTCCATCGCGGCCTGGGCGGCGGTGACGCCGGTGCGCCGGGCGAGGAACTCCCGCACGGTCTCCCCCGCGCGCCGCTCCGGCTCCTGCGGGAGGTGGCCGACGGAGGCGGTGGGCGGGGAGAGCCGCAGCTCGCCCTCCTCCGGGGCGTCGAGCCCGGCGAGCAGCCGCAGCAGGGTCGACTTCCCGGCGCCGTTGACGCCGACGAGGCCGATGACGTCGCCGGGGGCGACGACCAGGTCGAGCCCGGCGAAGAGGGTGCGTTCGCCGTGGCCGGCGGCGAGGTCCTTGGCGACGAGGGTTGCAGTCATCAGGGGACGCATCCTAGGCGACGGAGGGACCCGCCGAGGGGGGCGGGGCCCGGGGCCCGCGCCGGTCAGCGCCCGGCCGGTGCCCGGTCCGTTCCCGGCAGGCCGGCGGCGGCGCCCGCCGGGACCGGCGCCGGCGCGGAGCCGGGGGCGGGGGCGGGGGCGGGGGCGAGGAGCCGGAGGAGCACGGACCGGTGGACGGCCGCGGGGAAGCGGTACGGGCCGGTGCCGGGGTAGCCGTCGCGGGCGAGGTCCGGCGCGGGGCCGGTCCACCAGGCGAAGTCGCGCCAGACGACGTCGTCGCCGTCGCGTTCCACGACGGCCGTGACGGCTCCGCAGCCGGGCTCGTCGCACGCGGGACAGGAGTGGAACACGTACCGCCCGCCCGGGAGGTCGCGGCCGCCCGCGTCCAGGAGGCGGCGGACGTGCTCGGCGCGGAGGACGGGCGGGAGGTCCGCCGCGAGGGGGGAGACCGTGTCCGCGCCGTCGGCCCCGTCGAGCCGGTGGAGCAGCGGTCTGCCGTCGACCAGGAGGTCGGCGGGGCCGTGAAGGGTGGCGGGGGTGAGGTCGAGGCTGGTGTACGCGGACGGCATGTCACGAGTATTTCCCCGGGGGCGGGCTCGTTCCATGGCCGGTCCGTCCCGGAAATGTCCCGGTACCGGTACGGTCCCGCCGACGGGGCCGTCAGCACGTCTCCACGGGTTCCCCGGCGACGAGGTGGTGCGCGGCCCGTCCGTCCAGCAGGAGCGGGACGAGCGCGCGCTGCGACTGCCGCAGCGGGACGAACGCCCCCGCGCCCTCCCGTCGCACGACGACCCCGTGCAGGGCGAGTTCGTCGCCCGTTCCGGCGTACTGGGCGGCGTCCAGGCGGTAGCCGCACGGCGGGTCGGCGAGGACCTCGCCGGGCTCCGGGGGGTCGTTGTCGGCGCCGCCGAGGAAGACCGGGCCCCGGTCGGCGAGGCCGGCGAGCCGGGCGCGGGCGGTGGCCGCCGTCAGCCGGTCGCGCCGCTCGTCCAGGTAGGCGAACACCCCCTTCAGGGCGGCGTGCTGGGTGGCGACCCGGCGCCGGTGGTTACGGGCGGGGTCGTCCCGCTCGGCCGGGTCGAGCGCGTCGGTCCGGGTCTCCACCAGCAGGCCGGCCGCGTGTTTGACGCCGGCCGTGTTGCGCAGGATCCGCTCCTGGCCGTCGCCCGCGACCTGCCGGACCGGTTCGCCGGTGAGGGGGTCGGTCCAGATGCCGTAGACGCCGGTGCTGTGGCCGGCGAGCCGGGCGGCGGGTCCGACGTAGGACTCGAAGAGGGTCCGGGACTCGTCGCGGACGTGCGGGTCGGCGTCGAGGGTGCGGGGCCAGAGGGCGAGCAGGTCCTTCTCGTAGTACCGGGGGGTGGCGTCGTACTCGTGCAGGTCGTGGACGAGGTGGGGGCGCCGGTCGCGGAGGACGGCGGCGATCGCCCGCGCTTCGGCGGTCCGCAGGGCGAGGTGGTCGCGGTTGACGTCGATCCCGGCGGCGTTGCTCCGGGTGCCGGCCTCCCGGCCGTCGGGGTTCGCGGTCGGGACGACCAGGAGGGTGGTGCGGTCGAGGAAGCGCAGGGTCTCCCGGTCCCGGGCGAACGCGAGGTCGCGCACCGTGCTCAGGCACGCCTCGCGGCCGGCGGGCTCGTCGCCGTGCTGGCTGCAGACGAGGAGCACGGTCGTACCGCCCCGGGCGGCGCCGAGGGTGACGAGCCGGAGGGGGCGGCCCTGCGCGGTGGTACCGATCTCGCGCAGCGACACCCGGTCGCTCGCCCGGTCGACGGCCGCGAGGAAGTCCCGCTCCTCGGCCCCGGTGGTCCACCGGGCGCCCCCGGCGGTCTCGAACCCGGTGCGCGGCGCCTGCCGCCCGAGGGCACCGCCGGCCGTTCCGGCGGGGACGGCGACGAGCGGCAGGGCGAGGGCGGCCGCGCCCGCCACCAGGGCGAGGACGCGCCGTGAACCCCGGCGCGCGGTACGGGTGTTCACCGGGCCGCTCCCTCCTCGCGTGCGCGCCGCGGACTTCGGTGCGCGCCGGGGCTCCCCGTCGGACGGCCCGCGCTCCGAACGGCCGCGGCACCGGGCGGGGCCGCCGCCGGGGCGGTCCGGTACGGCGGTCGGGCTCCGCGGACGGTCCGTTCTCGCATCGGCATGGGGCGGAACGTACCCCGGCCGGCACCCGCGCGAAAGGGTGCCGGAGGGAATCGGGGGTGCCCCGGGGAGGTGGGGAGGTTCGGGGTGGCCCCGGGGAGGGAGGGATGCGGGGCGGCCCTGGGGAGGGAGGGGTGCGGGGCGGGCCCGGGGAGGGAGGGGTGCGGGGTGGCCCCGGGGGGGAGGGGTTCGTGTCGGCCGAATGGCGATCGTGTGACAGGGGTCCTCTGGACGTGACGGAGCGTCGGAGCGCTGCATAGTGTCCTCGGCAAGGACCGACGACCACCCGCGCGTCTTACGTTTCTTATGACTTGGGGAGCATCCGTGCACCGCAGAATCATCGTTCCGAGCGCCCTCGCCGCCTCCTTCCTGCTGGCGATCCCGGCATCGGCGGCCGATTACGTCCCCGGCGCCCCGGGCATCGGCGACTCCTACTACCCCACCAGCGGCAACGGCGGTTACGACGTCTCGCACTACGACCTGCGCCTGAGGTACCAGCCGGCGACGGACCTGCTCGAAGGGACCGCGACGATACTCGCGACCACCCGGCAGAACCTCTCCCGGTTCAACCTCGACCTCGGCCTGAAGGTCAGCGAGGTGCGGGTGAACGGCCGCGTGGCGAAGTTCACCGCTTCGGGCGACCACGAGCTGGAGGTCACCCCCGCCGTCCCGCTGGAGAAGAACAAGGAGATCTCGGTCGTCGTCCGCTACGCGGGCAAGCCCTCCGAGTTCAAGGTCGACGGCTGGTCGGCCTGGGCCCGCACCCCGGACGGCGCCGTCGCCGCGCAGGAGCCGGACTCGGCCGCCTGGTGGTTCCCGTCCAACGACCACCCGCTGGACAAGGCCACCTTCGACGTCTCGGTCTCGGTGCCGGCCGGTCACCAGGCCATCAGCAACGGCGTGCTGCAGTCGCAGTCCACGGCGCTGGGCTGGACCCGCTTCAACTGGCGCTCCGACAAGCCGCAGGCGACCTATCTGGCCACGCTCGCCGTCGGGAAGTTCGACATCACGACGGACCGCACGGCGAACGGGCTGCCGGTCCTCAACGCGTACAGCAAGGACCTGGGCGCCAACGCCGGTTCGGCGCGCGCCTCGATCGAGCGCACGACCGAGGTGGCGGAGTGGCTGGAGTCGGTCTTCGGACCGTACCCCTTCAACGCCCTCGGCGGTTACGTGCCGAACGTGACCAGCGGTTTCGCCCTGGAGACGCAGACCCGGCCGTTCTACAGCCCCCGGCAGTTCGCCAACGGCGCGAACGTGTCGGTGGTCGTCCACGAGCTGGCGCACCAGTGGTACGGCGACAGCGTGTCCGTGCGGGACTGGAAGGACATCTGGATCAACGAGGGCTTCGCCCGTTACGGCCAGTGGCTGTGGTCGGAGAAGGAGGGCGAGGGCACGGCGCAGGAGCTGGCCGACTACGTGTACGCGCTGCGGGGCGCCGACGACCCGTTCTGGACGGTGAAGCCGGGCGACCCGGGCCCGGAGAACCAGTTCCACGGCGCCGTCTACGACCGGGGCGCGCTGGCGCTCCAGGCGCTGCGCAACGAGATCGGCGACGAGGACTTCTTCGCGGTCCTGAAGGGCTGGCCGCAGCAGTTCGCGTACGGCAACGCGCGGGTGGCCGACTTCGTGCGGTACGCGGAGCGGGTCTCCGGCAAGCCGCTGGCCGAATTGTTCGACACCTGGCTGTACCAGCCGTCGAAGCCGGCCGCCCCGGCGGCGGCCGCGGCCGGGCTCTCCGCCCCGGCGCCCGCCGCGCGGGGGGCCGCTCCGGAGCCGGTCCGGCCGAAGTCGTGGAAGAAGATCGCGGCGACGAACACGGTCCACGACCACGAGCGCCGGGGTCACGGCGGGCACTGAGCCGCGCGGTGGGTCCCGGGGGCCGTCCGTCAGCGCTTCGCGCGGCGGGCGGCCCTCCGTGCCTTCCGGGCCAGGGGCAGGTAGCGCAGCCGTTCGGGCAGGACGGGGACCACGGCCCGGAGGGTCCGCCCGAGCCGGCGCAGGGCGCGCTCCTGGCCGTCCGTCCACTCCAGGCCGAGGGCCTCGCGGGCGTCCGGCGGCATGAGGCCCACGGTGAGGAAGGCGCGCAGGCGCAGGGCGGGGCGGCGCAGGACGGGCCAGAGGGGGCGCAGGACGAGCCGGAGCGGCAGCGGTCCCCGGTCGGGCGCAGGGACGGGCAGGTCGGGGTCGAGGAGTTCCCGTACGACGACGGTGGCCTCCAGCTCCTCGGCGAGGACCTTCCGGTAGTACGGCCAGAACTCCTCGATGGTCTGCGGCATGTCCCGGTCGTGGATGCCGAGGACGCGGCCGACCTGGAGCCACTCGGCGTACAGCTGCCGCTCCTGGGCCTCGGTGAGGGGGCGGGCGAGCAGGCGCAGGCCGTGCCGGTAGACGGGGAAGCCGGTGGCGTGCACCCAGGAGTAGTGGGCGGGGGTGAGGGCGTGGTAGCGGCGTCCGCGGGTGTCGGTGCCCCGGATCGCGCGGTGCAGCTCCCGGAGCCGGCGGCCCTCGCGCGCGGCCTCCTCGCCGCCGTAGACCCAGAGCTGGGCCGAGCGCAGGGAGCGTTCGGCGCGGCCCCAGGGGTCGGTGCGGAAGACGGAGTGCTCGTCGACGCCGGCGCCGATCGCGGGGCGGGCGACCTGCAGGGCGAGGGCGGCGGGCAGCATGAGGAGCCCCCGGACGTCCCCGGCGACGCTCCACAGCACCCCGCCGACGGGCGGCGGCGCGGGATCGGCGGGCTTCGCGCGTTCCACGGTTCTTCTCCTCGCGGTCTCCGGGCCGGGTCCGGGGCCCGTGCTCCCGGCCGGGCCGGGCCTCGTGTTCTCGCGGCGCGCACCGGCCGGGGCGTGCCACGCTCCCCGTCTCCAGGGTGCACCACCCATGACGAAGGGGCCGTCGCGCGGGCGACGGCCCCTTCCGGGTGCGTACGGGGTCAGACGCGGTCGGCGCCGACCGGCTCGCCGACGATGCGGGCGGCGAGGGCGTGCGCCCAGGCGTCGACGTCCGCGTTGAGCTCGCGCTCGGCGGCGGCGCGCTCCTCGGCGATCCTCGCGGCACCGGCGGCGAGGAGGGCGTCGCGCTCGGCGGAGCCCTCGGCGCGGGCGGCGGCGATGGCGGCCGAGCCCTCCTCGACGGCCTTGGAGCGGATGCGGGCGGCCTCGTGGCGGGCCTCGGCGAGCTCGGACTCGTACTGCTCGCGGATCCGCGCGGCCTCGGCGCGCAGGTCGTCGGCGCGCCCGGTGCCGCCGTCGATGGCGTCCTCCCGCTCGTCGAGCGTGCGCTTGACCTTCGGCAGGACGCCCTTCGCGAGGATGAGGAAGGTGATACCGAACAGCACCAGGCCGAGGATGAGCTCGGCCCAGACGGGGTTGAGCGGACCGAGGTCCATCTTGAAGATCTGTGCGTTCGCGAGGGTCATGCGCGCATTCTACCTGGTTCAAATGGGTGTAAATACGACACCGGGAGGAGAGTTGGCACGCTCGTGCGCGTGCGGACAGATTCCCGGCACCCAGAGGCTACCGGAAGGTAACCACAGCTGATTGTATGTGCCGCGCCAGCCCAATCCCCCACGTCCCCACGGGAGTTCACGTGCCGTTCGCCGTGTCCCGCCGCGCCTCCGGCGCCGCCCTCGGTCTCGCGCTCGCCGCCACCCTGGCGTCCACCGCTCCGGCCGCGTCCGCCGCCCCCGCCGCCGGGACCCCCCGGCTGAAGGTGCTCACGTACAACACGTTTCTTTTCTCGAAGACCCTCTACCCGAACTGGGGACAGGACCACCGGGCGAAGGCCATCCCCGCCGCCCCCTTCTTCCAGGGGCAGGACGTCGTGGTCCTCCAGGAGGCGTTCGACAACTCCGCCTCGGACGCCCTCAAGGCGAACGCCGCCGCGCAGTACCCGCACCAGACCCCGGTCGTGGGCAGGAGCAGGAGCGGGTGGGACGCCACCGGCGGGTCCTACTCCGCGACCACGCCCGAGGACGGCGGTGTGACGATCCTCAGCAAGTGGCCGATCGTCCGCAAGGAGCAGTACGTCTACAAGGACGCCTGCGGCTCCGACTGGTACTCGAACAAGGGCTTCGCCTACGCCGTCCTGGACGTGAACGGCAGCCGGGTGCACGTCGTGGGCACCCACGCGCAGTCCACCGACCCGGGCTGCTCGGCGGGCGAGGCGGCGCAGACGCGCAGCCGCCAGTTCAAGGCGCTCGACGCCTTCCTCGACGCCAAGAACATTCCGGCCGGCGAGCAGGTGGTCGTCGCCGGTGACATGAACGTCGACACCCGCACCCCCGAGTACGGCACGATGCTCGCCGACGCGGGCCTGGTGGGGGCCGACGCCCGCACCGGCCACCCCTACTCCTTCGACACCGAGCTGAACTCGATCGCCTCCGAGCGCTACCCGGACGACCCGCGCGAGGACCTCGACCACGTCCTCTTCCGCGCGGGGAACGCCCGGCCCGCCGGGTGGACCAACCACGTGGTCCTGGAGCAGAGCGCGCCGTGGACGGTCACCAGCTGGGGCACCCGCTCCACGTACACGAACCTCTCCGACCACTACCCGGTCACGGGCTTCTGACCGCCCCGGGGGCGCGGCTCAGTGGCCACGCCCCCCGAAGAGGCCGTAGAGCCAGGCGCCGAACACCGCGGCGACGCAGAGCATGACGAAGAGGGAGCCGGCGCCGGTGTGCCGCTCCCCGCGGGAACGGCGGCCGGGGCGGGGGGCACGGGTCCCCCGCCCCGGCTTCTCCCGTCTCCCGGCCCTTCCCCCGCGCGCCGGCGCCGGTTCGGCGGCCGCCGCGACGTCGGCGAGCAGACCGCGGCAGACCGCCGCCAGCTCCGCCGTCCCGGCCGTCAGGTCGACGACCACCTCCGTGCGCGCCGGGGCGGTCGTGCCCCCGTCCAGGATCCGCCCGGCCCGCAGCAGGGCCCGGTCCTTGCCCCCGGTCGGCGCCAGGCTGATCCAGCGGCGGACGTGCTCGCCCCGGATCACCACCCCGCCGCCCCGCTCCCGGTAGACGGTGTGCTCCCGCCACAGGATCGCGGCCAACTCACTCGCCGTCTCCCTGAGTTCCGCGTACATCCGACTCCCCCGCCTCCTGGCCCCCGCTTCGACAGCGGCCGACTCTAGCCCCCGCCGCCGACAGTCCCCGTCGCGCCCCGGGGCCGCGTCCCTTACGCGCCGGAGTCGTACGCCGTGACCGGTATTCCCCGGTCCGCCGGGCGCCGGACGTACGCGACGCCGTTCGCCCCGCGTTCATGACGATCACGCCACGGACGGGCGCCGACAGAGGAGCAGGACTTTTACACGGCTGGTGAGACAGCAATACTGTTCAAGCGGTCCGGACACGCGGGCCGACGGCTGGGGAAACGAGGCGGCTCGAATGGACGTCCGGAGTGACGGGGAGCGCGGACCGAGCTACACCGTCGACGAGCTGGCCGCGCGGGCCGGGGTGACGGTGCGGACCGTGCGGTTCTACGGGACCCGGGGGCTCCTTCCGCCGCCCGTCATCGGGGCCCGCCGGGTCGGGCACTACGGGCCGGAGCACCTCTCCCGGCTCGCCCTCATCGAGGAGCTCCAGCGGCAGGGCATGACGCTCGCCGCGATCGAGCGCTACCTGGAGCAGCTGCCGCCCGACCTCAGCGCGCGGGACCTCGCGATCCACCGGGCCCTGGTGGCCTCGTGGGCGCCCGAGTCCGCCGAGACCATCACCCGGCGCGACCTGGAACGGCGGACCGGGCGGGCGCTGACCGAGCGGGACATCGACCGGTTCGCCGCGATGGGGGTGCTCGACCGGACCGACGACGCCGACACGTACCGGCTCGACGGCTCGCTGCTGCGGCTCGGCGTGGAGATGCTGGACGTGCCCATCGAGCACGAGACGATCCTGGCCTCCCGGGCCGTGCTCCTGGAGCACGCGCGGGCCGCCGCCCAGGAACTCGCCCGGCTCTTCCAGGAGCAGGTGTGGAACCCGTACCGGGAGAGCGGCGAGGACCCGGACCACCTGACGGCGATGAGGTCGCTCTCGGCCCACATGCAGCCGATGGTGATCCAGGCCCTCGTCACGGCCTTCCAGCGCTCGCTGAGCGAGGAGCTGAGGACCGCGTTCCGGAGCCCCTGACCGGGCGGGAAGACCCGGCCGGGCGGGAAGACCGACCGGCCGGGGCCCCGGCCGGTCAGGAGCCCCCGGCCGGCCGGGGAGCCGTGCCCGGTCAGGCGTCGGTGAAGACCTCGCCCCGCTCGGCCTTCTCCACCAGGAGGGCGGGCGGGGCGAAGCGCTCGCCGTACGTCTCCGCCAGCTCCCGGGCGCGGGCGACGAAGCCGGCGACCCCGACCCCTCCCCCGGCGCCGCCGTCGTAGCCGTTGATGTACTGCAGGATGCCGCCGGTCCAGGCCGGGAAGCCGATGCCCATGATGGAGCCGATGTTGGCGTCGGCGACCGAGGTCAGGACGCCCTCCTCCAGGAGGCGGACGGTGTCGATGGCCTCGGCGAACAGCATCCGCTCCTGCATGTCGCGGAAGGGGATCTCGTACCCCGGCTTGGTGAAGTGCTCGCGCAGGCCGGTCCAGAGCTTGCCGCGCTTGCCGTTCTCGTCGTACTCGTAGAAGCCGGCGCCGCCGCTGCGGCCGGGGCGCTCGAACTCGTCGACCATGCGGTCGATCACGGCCTCGCCCGGGTGGGTGGCCCAGACGCCGCCCGCCTCCTCGATCGCCCGCTTGGTCTCGTTGCGGATCTTGCGCGGCAGGGTCAGGGTCAGCTCGTCCATCAGGGAGAGGATCTTGGCCGGGTAGCCCGCCTGTGCGGCGGCCTGCTCGATCGAGGCGGGCTCGATGCCCTCGCCGACCATGGCGACGCCCTCGTTGAGGAACTGGCCGATCACCCGCGAGGTGAAGAAGCCGCGCGAGTCGTTGACGACGATCGGCGTCTTGTTGATCTGCCGGACCAGGTCGAAGGCGCGGGCCAGGGCCTCGTCGCTGGTCCGCTCGCCCTTGATGATCTCCACGAGCGGCATCTTGTCGACGGGCGAGAAGAAGTGCAGGCCGATGAAGTCGGCCTGGCGCTCGACGCCCTCGGCGAGGACGGTGATGGGCAGGGTGGAGGTGTTGGAGCAGAGCAGCGCGTCGGGCTCCACGACGGACTGGATCTCCTGGAACACCTTGTGCTTGAGGGCGGTGTCCTCGAAGACGGCCTCGACGACCGCGTCGCAGCCCGCGAGGTCGGCGGCCTCGGCGGTGGGGGTGATGCGGGCGAGGAGGGCGTCGGCCTTCTCCTGGGTGGTGCGGCCGCGCGAGACGGCCTTGGCGCACAGCTTCTCGGAGTACGCCTTGCCCTTGGCGGCGGACTCGGCGGAGACGTCCTTGAGGACGACCTCGATGCCGGCGCGGGCGCAGGAGTAGGCGATGCCGGCGCCCATCATGCCGGCGCCGAGGACGGCGACCTTGCGGACCGTGCGCGGCTCGATGCCCTTGGGGCGGCTGGCGCCGGAGTTGACGGCCTGGAGGTCGAAGAAGAACGCCTGGATCATGTTCTTCGCCGTCTGGCCGGTGACCAGCTCGGTGAAGTAGCGGGACTCGATGACCGAGGCGGTCTCGAAGTCGACCTGGGAGCCCTCGACGGCGGCGGCCATGATGGCGGCCGGCGCCGGGTAGGGGGCGCCGTTGAGCTGCTTGCGCAGGTTGGCCGGGAAGGCCGGCAGGTTGGCGGCGAACTTCGGGTGCGAGGGGGTGCCGCCGGGGATCTTGTGGCCGGGCACGTCCCAGGGCTGGTGCGACTCGGGGTGGGTGTCGATGAAGGCGACCGCCTTCGCGAACATCTCCTCGGGGGTGGCGGCCAGCTCGTGCACCAGGCCGTTGTCCAGGGCCCGCTTGGGGTTGTACTGGGTGCCCTGGAGCAGCACCTTGAGGAGGGCGTCGGTGATGCCCATGAGGCGGACGGTGCGGGTGACACCGCCGCCGCCCGGCAGCAGGCCGAGGGTGACCTCGGGCAGGCCGATCTTGGAACCGGAGACGTCGAGGGCGATCCGGTGGTGGGAGGCGAGGGCGATCTCGTAGCCGCCGCCGAGCGCGGCGCCGTTGATCGCGGCCACGACCGGCTTGCCGAGGGTCTCGATGCGGCGCAGCGCCTTCTTCATCTCCAGGGCGCCCTCGAAGATGTCCCGGGCGTGCTCGGGGCCCGCCTGGATCATGTCCTTGAGGTCGCCGCCCGCGAAGAAGGTCTTCTTCGCGGAGGTGTAGATGATGCCCCGGATGGAGTCCTTCTCGGCCTCCACCCGGTCGGCGATCGCGGCGATCGAGGCCCGGAACGCCTGGTTCATGGTGTTGGCGGACTGGTTCGGGTCGTCCAGGACGAGGGTGACGATCCCGGTCTCGTCCTGCTCCCAGCGGATGGTGGTGCTCTCGCTCATGCTGATGCTTCTCCGTAAGAAGGGGTTCGGACGGGACGGTCAGACGCGTTCGACGACGGTGGCGATGCCCATGCCGCCGCCCACGCAGAGGGTGGCCATGCCGTAGCGCTCGCCCCGGCGCTCCAGCTCGTCCACGAGGGTGCCCAGGATCATCGCGCCGGTGGCGCCGAGCGGGTGGCCGAGCGCGATGGCGCCGCCGTTGACGTTGACCTTGTCCAGCGAGATGCCCATGTCCTTGGCGAAGCGCAGGACGACGGCCGCGAACGCCTCGTTGATCTCGACGAGGTCGATGTCGTCCATGGTCAGACCGGCCTTGGCCAGGGCCTTGCGGGCGGCCGGGGCCGGGCCGGTGAGCATGATGGTCGGTTCGGAGCCGGAGACGGCCACGGAGACGATCCGGGCGCGGGGCGTCAGGCCGTACCGCTCGCCGACCTCCCGGGAGCCGACGGCGACGAGGGCCGCGCCGTCCACGATGCCGGAGGAGTTGCCCGCGTGGTGGACGTGGTCGATCTCCTCGATCCAGTGGTACTTCTGCAACGCCACCGCGTCGAACCCGCCCAGCTCGCCCATGTCCGCGAAGGACGGCTTGAGCTTCGCGAGGGAGTCGGCGGTGGTGCCGGGGCGCAGGAACTCGTCGTGGTCGAGGACCGTGAGGCCCGCGCGGTCCTTGACGGGGACGACGGAGCGGGCGAACCGGCCGTCCTTCCACGCCTCGGCGGCGCGCTCCTGCGAGAGGGCCGCGTACTCGTCCACGTCGCGCCGCGAGAAGCCCTCGATGGTGGCGATGAGGTCGGCGCCGATGCCCTGGGGGACGAAGTTCGTCTCCAGGTTGGTCATCGGGTCGGCGAACCAGGCGCCGCCGTCGGAGCCCATCGGCACGCGGGACATGGACTCGACGCCGCCGGCCAGGACGAGGTCCTCCCAGCCGGAGCGGACCTTCATGGCGGCCATGTTGACCGCTTCGAGGCCCGAGGCGCAGAAGCGGTTCTCCTGGACGCCCGCGACGGTGTCCGGGAGCCCGGCGGCGAGGGCGGAGATGCGGGCGATGTCGGAGCCCTGGTCGCCGACCGGGCCGACGACGCCGAGGACGATGTCGTCGATGGCGGCCGGGTCGAGACCGGGGTTGCGGCTCTGGATCTCCCGGATGAGGCCGACGACCAGGTCGATCGGCTTGGTGCCGTGCAGGGAGCCGCCGGCCTTGCCACGACCGCGCGGGGTGCGGATCGCGTCGTACACGTACGCTTCGGTGCTCACGGGAAGCCTTTCGCGATGAGGGTGGGGAAGAGGAGCGGGAGGACGGGAGGGGGGAGGTCAGCCGAGCAGGGAACGGCCGATGATCTCCTTCATGATCTCGGTGGTGCCGCCGTAGATGGTCTGGATGCGGCCGTCGGTGTAGGCCCTGGCGACCGGGAACTCGTTCATGTAGCCGTACCCGCCGTGCAGCTGCAGACAGCGGTCGGCGACCTTCTTCTGGAGTTCGGTCGCCCACCACTTGGCCATCGAGGCGTGCACGGCGTCGAGGGTGCCGGCGGCGTGCTCCTCGATGCACCGGTCGAGGAAGGAGCGGGTGACGGCGCACTCGGTGGCCATCTCCGCGATCTCGAAGCGGATGTGCTGGAGCCGGGAGAGCGGGCGGCCGAACGCCTGGCGCTCCTTGACGTACGTGGTGGTGATCTCCAGGAGGTGCTCGGCGGCGGCGATGCCGGCGACCGCGATGGCCATCCGCTCCTGGGCGAGGTTGGTCATCAGGTGGATGAAGGCGCCGTTGAGCTCGCCGAGCAGGTTCTCCTTGGGGACGCGGACGTCGTGGAAGAACAGCTCGGCGGTGTCCTGCGACTTCTGGCCGATCTTGTCGAGGTTCCGGCCGCGCTCGAAGCCCTCCGCCCCGCGCTCGACGACGAGGAGGGAGAGGCCGTGGGCGCCGCCCTCGGGGGTGGTGCGGGCGACGACGACCACGAGGTCGGCCAGGATGCCGTTGGAGATGAAGGTCTTGGAACCGTTGAGGACCCAGTGGTCGCCGTGGTCCTCGGCGGTGGTGCGGATGCCCTGGAGGTCGGAGCCCGCCCCCGGCTCGGTCATGGCGATGGCGGTGATGGTCTCGCCGGAGCAGAAGCCGGGCAGCCAGCGCCGCTTCTGCTCGTCGGTGGCGAGGGAGGTGAGGTAGGGGCCGATGATGTCGTTGTGCAGGCCGAGGGCGAGGCCGGGGGTGCCGGCCCGGGTGAACTCCTCGGCCAGGACGGCGGCGTAGCGGAAGTCGGGGTTGCCGCCGCCGCCGTACTCCTCGTCGACGGCGATGCCGAGCAGGCCCTGCCGTCCGGCGGCGAGCCACGCCTCGCGGGAGACGATGCCGTCCTTCTCCCACTGCTCGTAGTGGGGCAGCACCTCCTTCTCCAGGAAGGTGCGCACGACCGCCCGGAAGGCTTCGTGGTCCTCGGTGTAGATCCGACGCTTCATGCGGAAGTCTCCTGGGTGTGCAGGGAGGGTACGGCCCAGTCGCGGGCGACCTCGGCGGTGTCGGCACCGGGCAGGGCGGGGCCCTTGCGCAGGGTGCCGGGGGTGACGGAGAAACGGGGTGCGGGGGCGGGCTGGGTCAGCCCGCCGTGTTCGGTGAAGGTCGCGCGGGCGGCCAGGTGCGGGTGGGACGGGGCCTCGCCCAGGGAGAGGACGGGGGCCACGCAGGCGTCGGAGCCGTCGAAGACGTCCGTCCACTCCCGGCGGGTCCGGCCGAGGAACGCCTTGGCGACGGCGTCGCGCAGTGCGGGCCAGCGGGCGAAGTCGTACCGTCCGGCGGCGGCCTCCCCGATTCCGAGGAGGCGGACGAACTCGGCGTAGAACTGCTCCTCCAGGGCGCCGACCGCCATGTGGCCGCCGTCGGAGGTCTCGTAGACGCCGTAGAAGGGGCAGCCGCCGTCGAGCAGGTTGGTCCCGCGCCGGTCCTGCCAGCTCCCGGCGGCCAGCATGCCCCGGATCATCGTGGTCAGGTGGGCGGTGCCGTCCACGATCGCGGCGTCCACGACCTGGCCCTCGCCGTGGGCGCGCGCGTGCTGGAGCGCGGCGAGGACGCCGATGACGAGGTAGAGGGAGCCGCCGGCGTAGTCGCCGAGCAGGTTGGCGGGGATCACCGGCGGTCCTTCCGGGTCCGGGCCGATCATGCCGAGCGCGCCGGTGATCGCGATGTAGCCGATGTCGTGCCCGGCGGTCGCGGCCAGCGGTCCGTCCTGGCCCCAGCCGGTCATCCGGCCGTAGACCAGGCGCGGGTTGCGGGCGAGGCAGACGTCCGGACCGATGCCGAGGCGCTCGGTCACGCCGGGCCGGTACCCCTCGATCAGGACGTCGGCGCGGGCCACCAGGTCGAGCACGGTCGCGGGGCCGTCCCCGGCCTTGAGGTCGACCACGACCGAGCGCTTGTTGCGGTTGGTCAGGTCGCGGGCGGGGTCGATGCCGAGGGCGTTGCCGCCGGGGCGGTCGATCCGGACCACGTCCGCTCCCAGGTCGGCGAGGAGCATCGCGGCGAAGGGACCGGGCCCGATGCCGGCCAGCTCGACCACGCGCACCCCGGTGAGCGGGCCGTGCCGGTCGGTGTGCGTCGTGCTCATCGAGCCCCCAGAAGTGTGTGACACCAATGATGTAACACCAGTGATGCTAGGAACGTGTTCCACTCCGCACAAGCCCCCCGGCCGAGCGAGCGCGGGGAAGACCGGCGGGAGGCTTCCGCTATCCTCCGCCGACGACAACCGCGCACGGCTGCGCGGTACGGCCGAAGCGAGGGGCTGGATGGCGACAGGGGCGGGCACGGGGCGGGGCGCCGGGGCGGACCGGGGCGGCGGTTCCGGAGCGGACGGCGGAGCGGGGCCGGAACGGGGGGCGGGGTCCGGGCGCACGGCCAGGCCGTACGACGTGGTGCTCTTCGGGGCCACGGGGTTCGTGGGCGGGCTCACGGCGGAGTACCTGGCCGAACACGCCCCCGAGGGGTGCCGCTGGGCGCTCGCGGGGCGCGACCTCGGCAGGCTGGAGGCCCTGCGGGACCGGCTCGCCTCGGCGCGCCCGCGCCTCGCCGGCCTCCCCCTGGTCCTCGCGGACTCCGGCGACCCGGAGTCGCTGCGCGAACTCGCCTCCTCCGCGAGGGTCGTGGCGACGACGGTCGGCCCCTACGTCTGGTACGGCGAAGGGCTCGTCGCCGCCTGCGCGGAGGCCGGCACGGACTACCTGGACCTGACGGGCGAGGCCGAGTTCGTGGACCTGACCTACGTGCGGCACGACGCCCGCGCCCGGGAGACCGGCGCCCGGATCGTGCACGCCTGCGGCTTCGACTCCGTCCCGCACGACCTGGGCGTGCACTTCACCGTGGCGCAGCTCCCGGAGGGCGTGCCGCTGCGCGTGGACGGCTTCGTACGGGCCGGGGCCGCCTTCTCCGGCGGCACCTTCGCCTCCGCGCTGACCGCGCTCGGCCGGGGCCGGAAGGTCCTGCGGGCCGCGCGCGAACGGCGCCTGCACGAGCCCCGGCTCGTGGGCCGCCGGTCGCGCGCGCCGCTCGGCGGCCCCCGGTTCAGCCGGGAGACGGGCACCTGGGCGCTGCCGCTGCCGACGCTGGACCCGCAGGTCGTGGCGCGTTCGGCGGCGGCCCTGGAGCGGTACGGCCCGGACTTCCGCTACCGGCACTACGCCTCCGTGAAGACGCTCCCGATGGCGCTCGGCGGCACGGCCGCCGTCGGAGCGTGCGCGGCGGCGGCCCAGATCCCGCCGGTGCGCGACTGGCTGATGGGACGTCACCGGGCCGGTACGGGTCCGTCGGCCGAGCGCCGCGCCCGCAGCTGGTTCTCCGTGCGGTTCGTGGGCGAAGGCGGCGGCCGGCGGGTCCTCACGGAGGTCTCGGGCGGCGACCCGGGGTACGACGAGACGGCCAGGATGCTCGCCGAGTCGGCCCTCTGCCTCGCCTTCGACCCGCTGCCGGAGACCGCCGGGCAGGTGACGACGGCGGTGGCGATGGGCGACGCCCTCACCGCCCGGCTCCGGGCGGCGGGCATCCGCTTCCGGGTGGCGCACCGGGGCTAGGCCGTACGCCGGAAGGAGCGTCCGGCCCCTGGTCCGGGGCTTCTTCGCGCCGGGGCGGGCCTCGGAGCACGAGACGGAACGGGGGGCCGGCCGGGTCCGCGTAGACGCGCCGGGCCGGGTCGGCGTCCGTACCCGTGCTCAGCGGGGTCCGGACGTCCCCCGTGCCTCTTCGAGGGCGCGGCGGCACAGGGAGTCGGCGCGGCGGGTGGTCTCGGGGAGGCGGTAGCGCGGGGTCAGGTGGAGGGTGTGGGCACAGGCGCGGGCGAGGGAGACCCGGTGGCCGACGGAGACGAAGACCGGTTTGACCCCGGTCCGGGTGCGCACGGCCCGGCCCACCTCCTCGCCGTCGGCGAGCAGCGGGGCGGAGTCGCCGCGCGCGGGACCGGGCTCTCCGTACGTGAAGGCGAAGGGGTTCTTGGCGACGCCGACGGACGGGTGTCCGGTGAGCACGCCGAGGTGGGAGGCGAGGCCGAAGCGCCGGGGGTGGGCGAGGCCGTAGCCGTCGCAGACCAGGAGGCCGGGGTCGGCGGTCAGGGCGTCGAGCGCGGCGAGGACGGTCGGGACCTCCCGGAAGGCGAGGAGCCCGGGGACGTACGGGAAGGAGACCCGGCCGACCGCCGTCGCCTCCTCGACCACCTCCAGGGTCCGGGCGTCGAGCACGACGGCCGCCGCGGCGACGAGGTCCCGCTCGTCGTCGTAGGCCACGTCGAGTCCCGTGACGTGGCCCTCGCCGGCCTCCGGCCCCGTCTCGTCCCGCACCAGCCGCTCCCGCAGCTCCCGCTGGACGGCGAGGGCGGTGGTCTCGTCGGCGGGCCAGCCCGCCGGAATTCCGATGATCCTCATGATGCGGTCACCCTACGTCCGGCCGGACGCCCGCCCACGGACCCGGTGGGGCGTCCGGGGGCGGGCGGTAGCCTGGCGATCATGTTCGTACTGGAATTGACCTACACCGCGCCCGTCGAGCGGGTGGACGCGCTGTTCGACGACCACATCGCCTGGCTCGACGAGCAGTACGCCGCCGGCGTGTTCCTGGCGTCGGGGCGGAAGAACCCCCGGGACGGCGGGGTGATCCTGGCCGCCGGGGTCGACCGCGCGCGGATCGAGGAGATCGCGGCGGCCGACCCGTTCAGCACCGGGGGCGTGTGCGCGTACCGGATCACGGAGTTCCACGCGACCAGGACGGCCGAGGGGATCGCCGCGTACCAGGAGCGGCTGCCCTCCCAGGGCGGGTGACCACGGCCGCCCCGGGCCGGGTCTTCGGCCCGGCGGGTCCCCGTGCGGGCCGCCGGGTCCGGGGCGCCGTCCGGCGCCCGGTGACGAAGGGGTTCAGTCGGGCAGGGCCACGGTGAGGTCGACCTCGACGAGCTGTCCGGTGAAGCCGAGTTGGGCCACGCCCAACAGCGTGCTGGCGGTGGTGAACGCCGGGCCGAGAGCCGAGTCGGTGAGCCGGTGCCAGGCGACGCCCAGGGCGTCCCTGTCCTCGCTGCGCACGTAGATCACCGAGCGGACCACGTGCCGCGGCTCGGCATCCACCGCCGCCAGCGCGGCGAGTGCGTTCGCGACCACCTGGTCGACCTGTGCTTCGAGCGATCCGGAACCGACGAGGGAACCGCTCCGGTCGAGCGGGCACTGCCCCGCCAGGTAGGCCGTGCGCCCGGCCTCCACCACGGTGACGTGGTGGTAGCCGGGCGTCTCGTGCAACTGCTCGGGGTTGATGCGCGTGATCTTCGCGGTCATGCCCGCGAGTGTGCCGGGCATGCCGTCGGCGCGCATCCGGATTTGTCCCGCCGCGCGGCACTCACGGCGGCCGGAAGGTCAGGGGACGGGCCGGTGGCGTGCCAGGTGCGCGACGCGACCCTGCTCGCCGGAGGCCCAGCAGGCGCCGTCCGGGGCGCAGTCCACCGTGTCGTACGAGCCGGTGTCGACCGTCCGCCAGGTGCGGCCGCCGTCGGTGGTCAGGTCCGTGCCGGTGGGGCCCACGGCGAGCGCGGACGTCCTGTCGTGCGGGAGCCAGGCGACGCCCGAGCGGTAGGCGGGCGGGGGCGCGGCCGGGGCGCGCCAGGTGCGGCCCGCGTCGGCGGTGACGGCGGCGGCCCGGGGGGACGGCCGGTCCTTGCGGTAGTCGCCGCCGACCGCGATGCCGTGCGCGCGGTCGCGGAAGGCGAGCCCGAAGACGCCCCGGGCCGGGTCGCCGGCCGGGACGGGCGAGTCGGTGGCGGTCCAGGTCAGTCCCCGGTCGGCGGAGTGCAGGACGCGGGCGGTGGCGCCGCCGCCCGTCGCGAGCCACACGTCCCGGGGACCGGCCGACACCAGGCACTGGCCGCTCGCCGCGAAACCGGCTTCGCCGGGGAGCGCGTCCGGCATCCCGGCGTTCGGCAGGACCCGCCAGGACCGGCCGCCGTCCCGGGTCGAGAGGATGCGGTACCTGCCGTCGACCGGATCGCTCATGGCGAGGCCGTTCCGGTGGTCGAAGAAGGTCATGCAGTCGTAGAAGGCGCGCGGGTCGGTGTTGCGGAAGGACTCGGTCCAGGTGGCGCCGCCGTCCTCGGTGCGCAGCACCCGCGATGCCTCCCCCTCCCCAATGGCGAGGACGACGGCCCGGCGGGCGTCGAAGGCTTCCACGTCGCGGAACTCCAGCCCCTCCGCGCCGGCCGGGGAAACGTTTCGCCAGCTTCTGCCCCCGTCGCCGGTGCGCAGCACCGTGCCCTTGGAGCCCGCGACCCAGGCGGTCCGGCGGTCGACCGCCGCGAGCCCCCGGAAGCGGGCGTCGGTCCCGGTCGGCGTGAGCCGCCAGCCGGGCTCCGGAGCGGACCGCTCGCCGGCCGCCGGAGCCGCCGGCCGGCCGGCGGCGGTCGCGGGGGGCTCCCCGGCCCGCGCCGGGGCGGTCGGGGTCAGCGCGAGCGCCGCCCCGACGAGTCCCGCCGCCATCGTTCGTCTCGTCTTCCCCATGGACGTCATGGCGCCGGAAGCTAGCGCCCGGGACCGCTCCCCGTCCAGGGTGCCCGGCCGGCCCGCGGGGCACACGGGCGGTGCCGTACGGCCCGGACGCCCTCGGGGACCGGTGGCGTCCGGGCCGTCACCGGCCCGGCGGCGCCCCCGCCCCGAAGCGCTTGCGGACGGACCGGGACGGCTCCGACCTGCCCGGACACCCCTCCGGCGGGTCCGGTGACACAGCTCACGCGCCACCGGAATGCACGTCCCGGCCCCGACGTCCGTCTTTCCGGGTGTCAGAAGCCCCGGTGTCGGGGAGACGCAGAAGATCCGAAGCCGTACGAGAGGAGCCGGTCTTGTCCGCCGTCATAGAGCAGGCCGTCCAGGCCCGTCTGGTCGCATCCGCTCCCCGGATGGAGACCGTCCCCGCCACCCTGCGGTACGACCGCGAGGATCCGTACGCCGTCAGCATGGCCTTCCCTCCCCCCGCGACCCTGGAGGGCGTCGAGGTCTCCTGGGCCTTCGCGCGCGACCTGCTCGTCCAGGGGGTCGAGCGCCCGGCCGGGGTCGGGGACGTGCGGCTGCGTCCGTACGGGTACGACCGGACCGTGGTGGAGTTCCACGCCCCGGAGGGGGTGGCCATGGTCCACGTCCGGACCTCGGAGCTGCGCCGGTTCCTGGAGCGCTCGCAGCACCTGGTCCCCGAGGGGCGCGAGCACCAGTACCTGGACTGGGACCACGACCTGACGGAGCTGTTCCGCGAGCACCCGTGACGGCCGCCCCGGTCCTCTTCCTCCCTCCTCCCTCCTCCCTCTCCCTCCCTCCTCCCTCTCCCTCCCTCCCTCCTCCCTTCTTCTCACCTTCGCCTCCTCTTCTCCTCCGCAGCGGCGCGGTCGTCTCCCGGTCCGGCACCACCGCGCCGTAAATCATTTGCGCCTCCCCGATCGGGGCCGTACCGTCGGTGACGACTCTGCCGTCACCCGATCGGAGAAGGACGTTGCTCGTCTGAGGTTGTGAGACACCGTGCCGCGCGTGCCCCCGTGCCGCGTGTGCCGTTCTCGACCTCGGCGTACGAGCCGTCTTCCCGCTGCCCGCGCCCCGGTGTCTCCCAAGCGCCGCACCAGTCCACCCGCGCTCGCGCCACCGGGAGTCCTCCATGGCACATCACCCCACGTTCATCACCTGCTCCTCGCTCTCCTTCTCCTGGCCGGACGGCACCGAGGTCTTCGACGACCTCCGGCTCGCCGTCGGTCCCGGCCGCACCGGCCTCGTCGGGCTCAACGGCTCCGGCAAGTCCACGCTGCTCAAACTGATCGCGGGCGAGCTGACGCCCTCCTCCGGCACGGTCCGGGTCACCGGCGAACTCGGTTACCTGCCGCAGAACCTGGTCCTGGACACCTCGCGCCGGGTCGACGAGATCCTCGGCATCGACGCGAAGCGGGCCGCCCTGCACGCCATCGAGGCGGGCGATCCGGCCGAGGAGCACTTCACCGCCCTCGCCGACGACTGGGACGTCGAGGAGCGGGCCCGCGCCACCCTCGACCAGCTCGGCCTGGACGGCATCGGCCTGGACCGGACCGTCGGCGAGATCTCGGGCGGCGAGTCCGTCCTGCTGCGCCTCGCCGCGCTGCTGCTCGCTCGGCCCGACGTCCTGCTGCTCGACGAACCGACCAACAACCTGGACCTGCGCGCCCGCGCGCGCCTCTACGAGGCGGTGGAGAAGTGGTCCGGGGTCCTGGTCGTGGTCAGCCACGACCGTGAACTCCTGGAGCGGGTCGACCAGATCGCCGACCTGCGGGACGGCGAGGTCGCCTGGTACGGCGGCGCCTGGTCGGACTACGAGGCGGCGCTCGCCGCCGAACAGGAGGCGGCGGAACGGATGGTGCGGGTCGCCGAAGCCGACGTGCAGCGACAGAAGCGGGAACTCGCCGACACCCAGGTGAAGTTGGCCCGCCGCAAGCGGTACGGGCAGAAGAGCTTCGAGAACAGGGTCGCGTCGAAGCTCGTGGCGAACAGCCAGAAGCGCAGCGCCCAGGTCACGGCCGGCAAGCAGCGCACGCTCCACAGCGAGCGCCTCTCGGAGGCCCGGGAGCGGCTCGACGCCGCGGTGGAGGCGGTGCGGGACGACGACGAGATCCGGGTCGAGCTGCCCCGCACCTCGGTGCCGCCGGGTCGCGAGGTGCTGCGCCTGCGGGACCTGGAGCTGCGGCACGGGGCCCGCGTGGAGGGCGAGTTCGAGCTGCGCGGGCCGGAGCGGATCGCGCTGGTCGGCCGGAACGGCGCGGGCAAGACGACGCTGCTCCGGACGATCGCCGGAGAGCTGGCCCCCCTGTCGGGCGAGCTGGAGGCGCGGGTGCCGCTCCGCTTCCTGCCGCAGCGGCTCGACGTCCTGGACGACGGGCTGAGCGTGGTGGACAACGTGGCCCGCTTCGCGCCCGGGGCCACCGCGAACGCGATCCGGGCCCGGCTCGCCCGGTTCCTGTTCCGGGGGGCGCGGGCGGACCGGGCCGTGGGCACCCTCTCCGGCGGGGAGCGGTTCCGGGCGACGCTCGCGGCCCTGCTCCTCGCGGAGCCGGCCCCGCAGCTGCTGATGCTGGACGAGCCGACGAACAACCTGGACATGGCGTCGGTGCGGAAGCTGACGGCGGCCCTCGACGCCTACGAGGGGGCGCTGGTCGTGGCGAGCCACGACGTGGCGTTCCTGGAGTCGCTCGGGATCACCCGCTGGCTGCTGCTCGACGGCGCGCTGCGCCCGACGACCGTCGAGGAGGTCCGCGAGCCGTTCACGGACGGGGACTGACCGTCCCCCGCGACCCGCCGGGCACCTGCGCTGCGTAGTCGGCCGGGTGCCCGGCGGGTGCCGCGCGGGGCGTGACCTGCGCCTTCCGTTCTCCATGGCGCGACACCCATGACCGAGCGTCACCGAATGTGACGGAGGCGGGCTTGGCCGGGGACTTACGGAGGCTTAACCTACGGTTTCGTAACCTACGAATCCGTAAGTACGTCCGCATGCCCCCTCTCCGTCCCCAGGAGTCTCCCGTGACGCTCACCTCTCCCTCCCTCGACAACTCGGCTGGGTGGACCGACGCACGGTTGCTCTACGCCCTGGAAGAGGTCGTGGAGAAGGAACTCAACCGTCACCTGAAGGTCACCAAGGACTGGATGCCGCACGAGTACGTGCCGTGGTCCGACGGCCGCAACTTCCCCGGCTTCTTCGAGGACGGCGAGGCGTGGGACCCGAAGCAGTCCAAGGTGACCGCGATCGGGAAGACCGCCCTCGTCGTCAACCTGCTCACCGAGGACAACCTCCCGAGCTACCACCACGAGATCGCCAGCCTCTTCGGCCGCGACGGCGCCTGGGGCACCTGGGTGCACCGCTGGACCGCCGAGGAGGGCCGGCACGGCATCGTGATGCGCGACTACCTGCTCGCCTCGCGCGCCGTCGACCCGGACGAGCTGGAGCGGTTCCGGATGGCGCACATGAGCGAGGGCTTCGAGTCCGACAACCGGCACTCGATGCTGCACTCCGTGGCGTACGTCGCCTTCCAGGAGCTGGCCACCCGCATCTCGCACCGCAACACCGGCCACCAGTCCGGCGATCCGGTCTGCGACCGGATGCTCGCCCGCATCGCCACCGACGAGAACCTGCACATGGTCTTCTACCGCAACCTGCTGGGTGCAGCCTTCGAGATCGCCCCCGACCCGACCATGATGGCCGTGCGGGACGTCGTGGTCGGCTTCCGGATGCCCGGCCACGGCATGCCGGGCTTCGAGCGGGCGGCGGCACAGATGGCGATCGGTGAGATCTACAACATGCGCATCCACCACGACGACGTCCTCCAGCCCGTGCTGCGCTTCCTCAAGGTCCTCCAGATCGACGGCCTGGGGCCCGAGGGGCTGCGCGCCCAGGAGGAGCTGGGCCTGTACATGGAGGGCCTGGACGCCGAGGCGAGCAAGTTCGACGAGAAGCTCGCGGCCCGCAAGGCCCGGCTCGCGGCCCGCGCGGCGCACTGACCGCCGGTTCCGTCACGTGGCGGACGGGTCCGTCCGCCACGCGTCAGCCCCGGCCGTGCTTCAGCCGGAAGCGCTCCTTCTCCGAGAGGCCGCCCCAGACGCCGAACCGCTCGTCGTGCTCCAGCGCGTACTCCAGGCAGGCCACGCGCCCCTCGCATGCCCCGCAGAGCCGTTTCGCCTCGCGGGTGGAGGAGCCGGGGGCGGGGAAGAAGAACTCCGGGCCGGCCTGGGCGCACAGGGCGTCCTCCTGCCAGGACATGTCGGGCTCCGGTGCGGTCAGTACGCTCGTGTGGATCTGCATGCCGTCCACGATGCCGGGGCGTCCTAAACGAGCCATCAACGTTCGATCAACGCGGCGCGCCGGGAGCGGGCGGGGTGCGCGGCGGCCCCGGCGGAAGCCGGACGGCGGCCCCGGACCTTCCCGGACGGGCGCCCCGGCGCGATCCCGCCGGAGAGGCGTGAAGGCATGCGTTCCGCCGGACCGGAAGCCGTTCGACGCCCGAGTGAGATGCTTCACATTCTATCGATGATCGATCTTCTTCAGTCCTCCTTCCCCGGAACGCGCGTTCGACAAACCTGCGTCGCCTCCGCAGGAAGGATGCGAAAAGGCCACGCGGCCGCGCACCCCCACACCTGCGGGAACGCCCCCGCCCGCGTCCGGCGCCGGCGCGGAGCCGTCCCGTCCGCGTCCGTACGCCTCCGCGAAGGCGCCCCCGGCCCGTCACCGTTCCGCGACATCTCCGTACCGGAACCCCTACCGCGATCCGGTACCTATGGGGGGACACTCTTCCGTACCCCTTCCGGACCCCCACTAGGACTGCCCGTGATCACCTCGTCCTCGCGCCTCGTCCCCGTCCCGATCCCCGACCGCGTGGCCGCGATGATCGGCTCCTGTCTGCCGCTGCACGTCCTGCAGGCCGAGGTCGACGCGGACTCCGCGGCCCGCGAGGTGTACCGGTTCCGGGGGCCGCTCTGCGCGGAGGACCGGGCGGACCGCGAGCACGCCCTCGCCGCCCTCGCGCGCGCCAACAAGATCCTCGCCAAGCACCACCCCCAACTGCCCGTCACCCCCTGACGGGGGCGCCCGTCGGCGCGCCCCCGCACGCGGGCGGACGGGCCGCCGCGCGCCGGGGCGGGGCGGCCCGTCCGTGGGGGCGGGGCGGGTGCGCCGGCCTACTCCGCGACGTCCCCGTCCACGTACACCCACGCCCCCTCGCGGCGGACGAAACGGCTCCGTTCGCGCAGCGCGCCCGGTTCCCCGCCGTGGAGGTGGCGGGCCGTGAAGGTGACGGTGCCGTGCTGGTGGAAGGCGGTGCCGCCGGTGGTCTCCTCGATCTTCAGGCCGGTCCAGCGCAGTTCCGGGTCGAAGTCGATCCCGTCCGGACGCGTCTCCGGGGCCCAGGTGCGCAGCAGGTACGCCTCGTCGCGGACGACGAAGGCGCTGTAGCGGGAGCGCATGAGGAGTTCGGCGGTGGGCGCGGTGCCGGCCGTGCCCGGGTGGAAACGGCCGCAGCACTCGCCGTAGGGGGCGTCCTGGCCACAGGGGCAGGGCGAGTCCGCGGTCACGGCGGGGGCCTGCGGGGTGCGGGGACGGGTCTTGCGTCGGGACATGCCGCCATTGTCCCCCACCCGGCGTCCGGGACCCGGCGCCCCGGGGCGCCCGCGCGGCCGCCCGCCCGGGGCGGGCGTCCCAGTAGCGTGAGGGCATGAGACTGACGATTCTCGGAGGCGGCGGATTCCGGGTGCCGCTGGTGTACGGCGCCCTCCTCGGTGACCACGCCGAGGGGCGGGTCACCCGGGTCACCCTGTACGACCCGGACGGGGCGCGGCTCTCCGCCGTCGCGCGGGTCCTCGCGGACCAGGCCGAAGGGGTGCCGGACGCGCCGGCGGTGACGGTGACGGGGGACCTCGACGAGGCGCTGCGCGGGGCGGACTTCGTCTTCTCCGCGATCCGGGTCGGCGGCCTGGAGGGCAGGGCGGCGGACGAGCGGATCGCGCTCGCCGAAGGGGTGCTCGGCCAGGAGACGGTGGGGGCGGGCGGGATCGCGTACGGGCTGCGGACCGTGCCCGTCGCGACGGCCGTCGCCCGGAAGGTCGCCGCGCTCGCCCCGGACGCCTGGGTCATCAACTTCACCAACCCGGCGGGCCTGGTCACGGAGGCGATGTCCCGGGTCCTGGGCGACCGGGTCGTCGGCATCTGCGACTCCCCCGTGGGCCTCGGCCGCCGGGTAGCCCGAGCCCTGGGCGCCGATCCGGACGAGGCGTGGATCGACTACGTGGGCCTCAACCACCTGGGCTGGCTGCGGGGGTTGCGGATCGGGGGCCGGGACGAGCTGCCCCGGCTGCTCGCCGACGAGGAGGCGCTCGGCTCCTTCGAGGAGGGCAGGCTCTTCGGCCCGGAGTGGCTGCGCTCGCTCGGCGCGGTTCCCAACGAGTACCTGCACTACTACTACTTCAACCGGGAGGCGGTGCGCGCCTACCGGAGCGCCGGGCGGACGCGCGGGGCGTACCTGCGCGACCAGCAGGGCGCCTTCTACGAGGAGATGGCCCGGCCGGGCACCGCGGCCCTGGCCGCCTGGCGCCGCACGCTCGCGGACCGGGAGGCCACCTACATGGCCGCCAACCGGGAGGCGGCCGGGGCCGGGGAGCGCGCCGAGGAGGACCTGGAGCCCGGCGGCTACGAGAAGGTGGCGCTCGCCCTGATGCGGGCGATCGCGCGCGACGAGCGGACGACGCTGATCCTCGACGTGCGCAACGGTTCGACGCTCTCCGTGCTCGACGCGGACGCGGTGGTCGAGGTGCCCTGCCTGGTGGACGCGAACGGCGCCCGTCCGGTGGCGGCGGCCCCGCTGCCGTACCACGCCGTCGGTCTGGTGACCGCCGTGAAGGCGGTGGAACGGGAGGTGCTGGCGGCGGCGGAGAGCGGTTCCCGGGAGACGGCGGTGAAGGCGTTCGCGCTGCATCCGCTGGTGGACTCGGTCGCGGTCGCCCGCCGGCTCGTGGAGGCGTACGCGGCGGAGCACCCGGGCCTCGCGTACCTGCGGAACTGAGCCGCCGGGGAGGCGGACGGCGGGGACCCGCGGACCGGGAGGCCCGCGGGTCCCGTCACGCCGTTCGCGGGGGTCAGAGCTTGCGGGCCACGCCCGCCCACCCCGGGATGGGCTCGTCGCCCTGGACCGGGACGGGCTCGCCCAGTTCGGGGTGCCACTCGGCGGTGAGCGAGACGCCGGGCTCGACGAGTTCCAGGCCGTCGAAGAACACGGCCAGCTCGTCGCGCGAACGGGGCCGCAGGGTCAGTCCGCGCTCCTTGTACAGGGCGACCGCCTGTGCCGACCCCTCGGGGTTGAAGTCCCCGGTGACGTGGGAGAGGACGAGGTAACTGCCCGGCGCGAGCTTCTCGACGATCTTGGCGACCAGGTCGTGCGCGCCGTCCTCGTCCCCGATGAAGTGCAGCAGGGCGAGCATCGACAGGGCGATGGGCTGGTCGAAGTCAAGGACCTTTCCGGCCCTTTCGAGGATGACCTCGGGCTCGCGGGCGTCCGCCTGGATGTACTCGGTGGCCCCCTCCGGGGTCGAGCGCAGCAGGGCGGCCGCGTGCGCGAGCACGATCGGGTCGTTGTCGCAGTAGACGATGCGGGACTCCGGCGCGGCCTGCTGCGCGATCTGGTGCAGGTTCGGCTCGGTCGGGATGCCGGTGCCGATGTCCAGGTACTGACGGACGCCGCGGGCGCTGAGCCAGCGGATGGCGCGGTGCATGAAAGCCCTGTTCACGCGGGCCATGTCCCGGCCCCGGGCGTCGAGGGTGAGGAGCTGGCGGGCCATCGCCTCGTCGACCGGGTAGTTGTCCTTGCCGCCCAGGAACCAGTCGTACATGCGCGCCGGATGCGGCTTGCTGGTGTCGATGCGTATCTCGCTGCGCGGGGCGGCGGGGTCCTGGGTCATCGGCTCTCCTGGTCGGGACGAACGAGGTGTACGGGAGCAAGAGTTACGCGATGCGCGGGGCGGGACGGAAGGGTCAGGTGAGCAGGAAATCAGCCTGACCGGATTTTGCCCCCCGGATGAAGGCTTCGATCTCTCCGTGGGTGTAGATGAGCGCGGGTCCCTCGGGGTCTGCGGACTGTCGCACGGCGACCCTGCCGTCGGCCAGTTTCATGGCCTCCACGCAGTTGCCCCCGTTCCCGCCGCTCCACGGCTTGTGCCATCCCTCGGCACCGAGTTCGGCGGCGGGCATGCCGTTGTATATGCGGTCCATTCACAGCTCCTCGCGGAGATTCCGGAGAATCTCCTTCGTGCGTTGTGCAGTCGCGGCCTGCGCCGCCATGCGGTCCATGACCTCCAGGTGGGACGCCACCTCGGGACGCGCGTCGAGGTAGACGGCGCCGGTCAGGTACTCGCTGTAGACCATGTCCGGGAGTTCGGGCACGGCGAAGCGGAAGAGCACGAACGGTCCGTAGGTGCCGGGGTGGTGGCCGGACGCGAACTCCGCGATCTGCAGGGTGACGTTCGGCATCTCGGCCGCCTCCAGCAACCGGTCGATCTGACCGCGCATCACGTCGGGCCCGTCGCCGACCGGCCGGCGGAACACCGTCTCGTCCATGATCACCCAGAACTTGGGGGCGTCCTCCCTGGTCAGCAGGGACTGACGCTCCATCCGCAGGGCCACGTGACGCTCGGTCCCCTCGTCCCCGGCGGCGTCGCCGCCGCCGCCGACCGCCCCCCCGCGCAGGATGGCGCGGGCGTACTCGGCGGTCTGGAGCAGACCCGGGACGAACTGGGGCTCGTACGCCCGGATGAGGCTCGCGGCGCCCTCCAGGCTCACGTACATGGAGAACCAGCCGGGCAGCACGTCGTGGTAGCGCTGCCACCAGCCGGGGAGGTTGGCCTCCTCCGCGAGGGCGACGAAGCCCTCCGCCTCGGAGTCCGTGATCCCGTACTCCTTCAGCAGGAGCTGCACGTACGGGATCTTCAGCGCGACTTCGGCGGTCTCCATCCGCCGGACGGTGGCCGGAGCCACCCGGAGGATCTTCGCGGCCTCCTCCCGCTTCATGCCGGCCCGCTCGCGCAGGTCCTGCAGCCGCTTTCCGAGGACGACCTGTCCCACCGTCGGGGCGGACCGCGGCTCGCTCACTGTCAGACCTCCCCGACGCACTGTTTCGACCGAGTGTGCCACGAAGGCGAGGCAGAGAGAACACGGCACTCTGCAATTTTCAGAGTGCCACTTGCCAAGTGTCCGACTCAGGAGGACAGTGTTCCGGTGAACCAGTACACGCTGCCGTCGTGCGTCTCCGCGCCCCGGCGCCGGCGCCGTACGGCAAGTCCTGCCCACTGTTGTGAGGAACCGGTCGTGGCTTCTGGTAACGCGCAGCCTTCAGGTCTCATGAGTCCCCGCGTCATGGCCCAGCGCCCACAGCCCCAGACCGGCACTCCCGCAGTCCGGCGCTTCGCCTTCGAGCTGCCGGCCCTCACCGTGTCGGTCGCGCGGGCCCGGCGGCTCGCGGAGGAACGGCTCATCGTCTGGGGCTGCGGGCCCGACGTACGGGACACGGTGTCCCTCGTCGTGTCCGAGCTGGTCACCAACGCCGTCGTGCACACCGCCAGCGGCCGTTTCGTCTGCGAGCTCCGCGAGGACGAGGAGAAGCTGCGGATAGCGGTACGGGACGAGGGCGGCCCGGCGGGACCGCGGATACGCGACTGCGGCGAGGACGAACGGGGCCGCGGCCTCCTCATCGTCGACGCGCTGTGCAGCGCCTGGGGCGCCGAGCGCACCGGCCACGGCACGTCGCAGACCGTCTGGGCGGAGCTGGACCACGGCACGGGCGACCCGTGCTGAGGTCGATGGCGACCCGCATGATGCCGCGGGCCCGCAGCAGGTACCCCGAGGCCGGATCCGCCCCGGCCCCCGGACGTGCCGGGGAACTCCGCCTCGACCTGGACGCCCACCACCCTTCCGGAGCCCGGGGCCCGGCCGGCTCCGCCCGCCCCCGGCGGCTGGACGCCACCCGCCTCAGCGTCCCCGCCGGCCTCCGCACCGGCCTCGGCTGCGACGCCGTCGGCGTCCCGGCCCGCTTCGGCTTCAAGATCCTCTCCCGGCTGCCCGCCAAGGGCTGCGTCTACGCCGACTCCGCCTGGTGGTGGTGGCTCGTCCCGGCCGGTTCCGACCTGGACCTCACCTGGCCGCTGCCCGCCTGCTACGCGCCCGGCGCCGAGATCCCGGACCGCCGCCCCCGCCTCGTCCACCGCCCCGACGGCAGCTCGCCCTACACGCCGCCGATCCCCCTGTACCTGCTGACCTGCCAGCTCACGGGCATCGCCCCGGCCTGGTCGGTGCCCCCGGTGCGCAGCGCGCTCTGACGCGCACCGGCCCCCACCGCATAGGGTCGGGTCCATGTCCACTCCGCAGGGTCCCACCCTCCGCGAACTGGCCGTCCAGGCGCTCTCCTCGGTGGAGCACGGCTACGACCTGCTCGCGGACAAGTTCGACGCGACCCCCTTCCGGACCTCCGACCGCCTCCTGGAGGCGGTGACCCGCACCCTGGAGCCCCTGGGCCCCTTCGACACGGGCCTCGACGTGTGCTGCGGCACCGGTGCCGGGCTCGGCGTCCTCCGCTCGGTCTGCGCGGGCCGGGTCGCGGGCGTCGACTTCAGCGCGGGCATGCTGGCCGGGGCGCGCCGCGCCCACCCCGACGCCGACCTGGTGCGCGCCGACGCCCTGGCCCTGCCCTTCGCCCCGGCCTTCGACCTGGCGGTCAGCTTCGGCGCCTTCGGCCACTTCCTCCCGGACGACCAGCGGACCCTCTTCTCCCGGGTCCACTCCTCCCTCCGCCCCGGCGGCACCTTCGCCTTCCCCCTCCCGGCCCCGCCGGCCGTCGGCTCGCGCTCCTACTGGGCCCTGTGGGGCTTCGACGCGGCGATGCGGGTCAGGAACGCGGTGCGGCGCCCGCCGTTCGTCATGTACTACCGCACCTTCCGCCTCACGGACGTCCGCACCCGCCTGGAGGAAGCGGGCTTCGACGTCTCCCTCGTCCCGGTCGAACCCCTGGGCCGCCGGGAGGACGGGAGCCCCCGGTGCAGGCTGGTGGTGGCGCGGAAGGGCGGGGCGCGTTTTTGACGTCCGGCCCGCTTCGGGGGGGAAGGAGGCTCCGACCGCGCCCGCTTCAAGCCCTCGACTCGGGGTTGCCCTCACGTGCCAGGCCGGAGAGGCGGCTTCAGTCGCAACGCTTGGTCCACGGAGTCCTCGGAGGCACCGGGCTCCCATCCCGATGTCTCGATCAAGGCTCATCGAGCGGATCGGGAGGGTCGAGACCCAGAAACGACGGATGGCCGACTGAGTCGTACGACTCGGCCGGCCATCCGTCCACTTTTCCTGCTGGTGTCCGAGGGGGGACTTGAACCCCCACGCCCGATAAAGGGCACTAGCACCTCAAGCTAGCGCGTCTGCCATTCCGCCACCCGGACAAGGTGTCTGTCGTCCCGGGGTTTCCCCCGCGGCGACAGAGATAACTCTACCAGGGGTTCGGGGCCCCTTTCACCAGCGTTTCCCGTGGTCAGTGGGGTGGCGGGAGGCCGTCGTCCCCGTTCCGGTCCCGCTCGCGCCGCCGCTTCCACGGTGCGCGATCGGGCGTGTACCGGACGTGAGGGCGGCCGGGGGGAGCCCGACGCCCCCCGACGCCGGCTCCGTGGGAGTCACCCTGGCCATCGTGGCCTGGTCCGGGCCAATCCCCCGTCCGGAGTCCGTCAGGTCGGCGCGGGGGCCGACGGACGCGGAGCGGTCCGGGCGGGTGGTGGTCCGGTGCGGGGCCGGGCGGCGGGCGGCGGGCGGCGGGCGGCGTAGGGCCGGTCGGTGGTGGTCGGTCGGCTCGCGTCAGTGGATCCCGGTCAGGCGGGCCGAGACGACCACGTTGCCCTCGTAGCCCCTCTCCCGCGTGAACGTGCCTCCGCAGGTGATCAGGCGTAGTTCCGGCACACCGGTGTCGCGGTAGACCCGTTCGGCGGGGAAGCCCTCCTTGGGGACGACCTCCGTCCCGTACACCGTGAAGACGGCGGTCCTGCCGTCGCGGCGGCGGATCTCCACGCGGCTGCCCTTGCCGACGGCGCCGAGGGCGTGGAAGACGGCCGGACCGGACGGGGTGTCGACGTGGCCGACGACGACGGCGGTGCCGCGTTCGCCCGGGGTGACCGCGCCGGTGAACCAGCCGGCCAGCCGGTCCTCCTCCGGGGGTGGCGGCTCGATCCACCCGTCGGCGTCGAGACCGACCCCGGTGACGGGCGCGTCGACGCGGGCGGCCGGGACGCGGACCCGGACCGGGGGCGAGGCGGACAGCGGGCCGGGGGCGGGGACGAGTGCGGCGGTACGGGCGCGGGTGCTGTCGGGGGCGGCGGCCGGGAGGGGCTGCGGCGGGCCGTCCGCCCGGAGTTCCTCCACACCTCCGCGCACGAAGTGCACCCCGACGAGGAGGACGACGGCGACGACGCCCCAGGCGCCGCGCCGGTCCGTGCCCTCCGACCACCCCACGTCCGCTCTCCTTCGTCGCCTTTCGTCGCCCTTCTCCGTCCGCCCCTGCGCCGCCGCCGTCCGTACGGGAATGGCGCCCCTCCGCCCCGGTCCTCGTCACACCGGGGCGGAGGGGCCGTTTCAGGTCCCCCCGGTTCCGGCCCTTAGGAACGGCCGCGGGTGTCGCGGCGGCGGGCCAGGACGACGGCGGCGCCGAGCGCGCCGACGATGAGCAGGGCGCCCGTCACCACCTCGGCCGTGAGGAACCCGTCGGAGGACTCCGCTCCGGAGGCCGTGGTCCCGTAGCCGGCCTTCACGCCCTTGTGCGCGGCGCCGGGGGGCGTGTGGGTGGCCTCGCCGTGCCCGGTCGTGTGTCCCGCCGTGGGCCCGGCGCCGTCGTGTTCCCACGCACCGGCCGTGGGTTCGGCCACGGGCCCGACGGCGTCGTGTTCCCACGCACCGGCCGTGGGCTCGGGCGTGGGTACGGCGCCCTCCTGGGTCCATGCCTCGCCGGTGTTCCCCGCGGCGCTTCCGCCGCTCTCGCCCTTGGCGACGGTGAGGCCGACGGTGCCCCGTTCGCCCCCGCAGTCGAAGGTGACCTCGTGCCGGGCGCCGGGCTCGGCGTCGGGGTCCACGGTCGCGGTGCCCGGACGGCCCTCGCCGAGGGTCACGGCGTCGAACACCCCGGAGGTGGCCGTCACGGACGGGGATCCGCAGCCCTCGGACGTGAGGGTGACGGTGCCGCCGGGGGCGACCGTCGTCGGGGTGACGGAGAAACCGAACGACGTGACGGTGGTGTCGTCCTCGGTCGCCAGGGCCGCGGGGCCCGCCGTCAGCACGGCGGCGGCACCGAACAGGGCGGCGGCGGTGACGACACGTATCGCGCGCATGGCGGTCCTCCGGATCGGACGAGGGCCCGGCCACGGAGCGTTTCCGCGGCCGGAAGGGGGCGGCCCTCACCGTGTTCGAAGCTAGGGCCGCCCCCGGTCCGCCGCCACCGGGATCCGCCGGACGGGGTACCGCCGCCGTCGCGACCCGGCGGCCCGCCCCCCGGTCACGGGACCCGGATCACCTGGCCGGCATAGGAGAGGTTGCCGCCGAAGCCGAAGAGCAGGACCGGGGCGCCGGACGGCAGTTCGCCGCGCTCGACCAGTTTGGCCAGGGCGAGCGGGATCGAGGCCGCGGAGGTGTTCCCGGAGTCGACGACGTCGCGGGCGACGATCGCGTGGACGGCGCCGATCTTCGCGGCGAGCGGCTCGATGATCCGCAGGTTGGCCTGGTGCAGGACCACGCCCGCGAGCTCCTCGGGGGCGACCCCGGAGCGTTCGCACGCCTCGCGGGCGAGGGCGGGGAGCCGCTGGGTCGCCCAGCGGTAGACGCTCTGGCCCTCCTGGGCGAAGCGGGGCGGGGTGCCCTCGATGCGGACGGCGTGGCCCATCTCCGGGACGGAGCCCCACAGGACGGGGCCGATGCCCGGCTCCGCGCCGTCCTCGACCGCCTCGACGATCGCGGCGCCCGCGCCGTCGCCGACGAGGACGCAGGTGGTGCGGTCCGTCCAGTCGGTCACGTCGGTCATCTTGTCGGCGCCGATCACCAGGGCGCGGCGGGCCGCGCCCGCCCGTACGGTGTGGTCGGCGGTGGCCAGGGCGTGCGTGAAGCCGGCGCAGACCACGTTGAGGTCCAGGGTGGCGGGCGAGCCCATGCCGAGGCGGGCGGCGACGCGGGCGGCCGTGTTCGGCGAGCGGTCGATCGCGGTGGAGGTGGCGACGAGGACCAGGTCGATGTCGCCGGGGGCGAGGCCGGCGGCGGCCAGGGCCTTGCCGGCCGCGTGGGCGGCGAGTTCGTCGACGGGCTCGTCCGGCCCCGCGACGTGCCGGGTGCGGATGCCGACCCGGCTGGTGATCCACGCGTCGTCGGTGTCGACGATGTCGGCGAGGTCGTGGTTGGTCAGCACCCTGGCGGGCTGGTAGTGCCCGAGCGCGGCAATGCGAGTGCCCGTCATGCTCAGGGACCCCCTAGGTGGTTCGTTCGTCCGGCAGGACCACCCAGTCTTGCCAGCGACTGATGGGTAACCGGTGACGTAAACCACCAACGTTCACCCGTGCCGCTTGGACGACCGTGACAAGGGGCCGGGCGGGGCACGGACCCCGCCCGGCCTCCTCGTCCGGGCGGAACGGGGCGCGCCCGCGCGGGGCGGGGGCCGCCCCGGTCTCGGCGGGGTGCCCGGCTGGGAGGGCGCCCGCGCGGGAAGGGGGGTCAGTTCTTCGGCGGGTCGATCAGCTGGAGGGCGAGGGTCGCCGGAGGCGGGACGACGCCGGGGCCGCCCGCCTCGGTCCAGGCGAGGATGTCGTCGAGGCAGTCGTCGTCCGCGGCGAAGCCGACCCACGCGGCCCGTCCGCCGCGCCGCCGGCCCTCGGTGGAGGGCTGTACGACGACGACGTTGGCCTGGGCGCAGGGGCCGAGGCAGTCGCTGGTGCGGACGAGCAGCCGGCCGCCGGAGGCGGCGGCGGCCTCGCGGAACCGGGCGAGCTGGGCGTCGTGGTCGGTGCCGGGGTTCTTGCGGGCGTCGCCGCAGCAGCAGCCCCGGCAGACGACCAGGGAGCAGGGGCGGGCCCCGTACCGTATCGGGAACGGGGTCATTCCGGGCCGTCCAGGGTGATCGCCGCGACGGGGGCGACCGTGCCGAGGCGGGGGAAGTCGAGCGCGACGGAGGCGTGGTGCTCGTCGGCGGTGAGGGCGGACATGGCGTCCTCCGCGAAGACGAGGTCGTAACCGAGGTCGCAGGCGGCGCGGGCGGTGGACTCGACGCCGAGGTTGGTGGCGATGCCGCCGAGGACGAGGGTGGTGACGCCGAGGCCGGAGAGCAGTTCGTGGAGACCGGTCTCGTGGAAGCCGCCGACGGTCCGCTTGACGACGACCGGGTCGCCGTCCGCGACGAGGTCGGGGACGAGTTCGCTGCCGGGCGGCTGGACGGCGGTGTTCGGCCGCTCGACGCGGAGGTGGACGACGGGGGCGCCCGCGTCCCGGAAGGTGTCGGCGAGCCGGGCGGAGGCGGCGAGGACGTCGGTTCCGGTGCGGGGGGCGAGGGGCAGCGCGACGATGCGCTCCATCAGGTCCACGAGGAGGAGCGCGGTGCGGCCGGGATCGAGTGCGGGCATGGAAGCACCGTAGCGGCCCGGATGATCATCGGGGGGTGGACGGGGGTGTGATCCGGCCTACGGGCGGGAGGGCGGGCGGGGCGCGATCCGCCCCACGGGCAGAGGGACGGACGAGGCGCGATCCGGCCTGCGGGCAGAGGGACGGACGAGGCGCGATCCGGCCCACGGGCGGGGACGGACGGCGGCGTCCGCCCCGGGGCGGTCCGCGTGGGCGGTGCGTACAGATTCCGTGGAGATTCGCGCCCGGAGGGCGCCCCGCGCGGCCCGCGACGGGTGGGCGGCGGTCCCGGAGCGACACTCCCACCCATTCTGACCTGTGCGAACACGAAATGTCCCGGCTTCGCGAAGGTTCTCCCACCGGGTCATGGGGTGGGGTACCGTCACCGGCGCCGTACGGAGCGGAACTACGGGCTTTTCCCGCCAGCGAGCAGCCTTCGGGCAGCCATCGAGCCGTCGAGGAGCAGGTCAGTGCGCGAGTTCACCGTGCCGCCCGTCGAGGCGGCGCCTCAGGTCGGCGGTCTGGCGGACGCCGTGTTCGAGCACGCCCTGGCCGATCCCGGGCGGATCGCCTTCGGCCGCAAGGGCCCGGACGGGAAGTGGCGTGACGTGACGGCCGCCGGCTTCCGGGACGAGGTGTTGGGGCTCGCGAAGGGTCTCGTCGCGGAGGGGGTGCGGTTCGGCGACCGGGTCGCGATCATGGCCCGCACCCGTTACGAGTGGACGCTCTTCGACTTCGCCCTGTGGACGCTGGGCGCGCAGCCCGTGCCGGTGTATCCGACCTCCTCGGCCGAGCAGGTCCTCTGGATGCTGCACGACGCGGAGGTCACGGCGTGCGTGGTGGAGCACGAGGACCACGCCATGACGGTCGGCTCGGTGGTCGACCGGCTGCCCCGGCTGCGGCGGCTGTGGCAGCTCGACGCGGGCGCGGTGGCGGAGGTGACGGCGGCGGGGGCCGGCATCGACGAGGAGGTCGTGCACCGGCACCGGCGGGCGGTGACCCCGGAGACGGTGGCGACGGTCGTCTACACGTCGGGGACGACCGGCCGGCCCAAGGGGTGTGTGATCACCCACGCCAACCTCATGTTCGAGACGGACATGGTGAGGGGCCGCTGGGAGCCGGTGTTCGGGTCCCGGCCGGAGGAGCGGGCCTCGACGCTGCTGTTCCTGCCGCTGGCGCACGTCTTCGGGCGGATGGTGCAGGTCGCGGCCGTCCGGGGCGGGGTGAAGCTGGGGCACCAGCCCGTGATGGCGGCGGCCGGGCTGCTTCCGGACCTGGCGGCCTTCCGGCCGACCTTCGTCCTGGCCGTCCCGTACGTCTTCGAGAAGATCTTCCGGGCGGCACGGCGCGCGGCGGAGAGCGAGGGCAGGGCGGGCCCCTTCGACAAGGCCGTGGAGGTGGCGGTGGCGTACGCGGAGGCGCTGGAGCAGAGGGCGTTCGGGCGCGGTCCGGGTCCGTCGGCGGCGCTGCGCGTGCAGCACCGGTTCTTCGACAAGGCCGTGTACGGGAAGGTCCGGGCGGCCCTGGGCGGCCGGGTCCGGCACGCGATGTCGGGCGGTTCGGCCATGGACCGCCGGCTGGGGCTGTTCTTCGCGGGCGCGGGGATCTCGGTCTTCGAGGGGTACGGGCTCACCGAGTCCTCGGCCGCCGCCACGGCGAACCCGCCCGGCCGGGCCAAGTACGGCACGGTCGGGCAGCCGGTCCCGGGCACGACGGTGCACATCGCGGAGGACGGGGAGGTGTGGCTGCACGGCGGCCAGGTCTTCTCGGGCTACCTCAACGACCCGGCGGCGACCGCCGCCGTCCTGAGCGACGGCTGGCTGGCCACCGGGGACCTCGGCGCCCTCGACGAGGACGGTTATCTGACGATCACCGGGCGGAAGAAGGAGATCCTGGTGACGTCGAGCGGCAAGAGCGTCGTCCCGGGGGTCCTGGAGGACCGGGTGCGGGAGCATCCGCTGATCGCCCAGTGCATCGTCGTGGGCAACGACCGGCCGTACGTCGCCGCCCTGGTGACGCTCGACCGGGAAGCGGTGGAGCACTGGCTCGCGGTGCAGGGGCGGGCGCCGCTGGCCCCGGCCGACCTCGTCCGCGACCCGGCCCTGGAGACGGAGGTCCGGCGGGGCGTGGTGGCGGCGAACACGCTGGTCTCGCAGGCCGAGTCGATCCGGACCTTCCGGATACTGGCGCACCCCTTCAGCGAGGAGCACGGCCTGCTCACGCCCTCCCTGAAGCTGAAGAGGAAGGCGATCGAGCAGGCGTACGCGGCGGAGGTCGCGGCGCTGTACGGCTGAGCCGGAGGGGCGGCGCGGGCGGAGGCCGTGGCGCCGTACGGCCGGGCGGGAGCCCGCGGGCGGGGCGTCCGGGCGGGGCTGTGACCCGTCGGCCCGTCGGCCCGTCGGCTCATCGGCTCGTCGGCTCGTCGGCCGCGTCCGGAATGCGGAGCGGTCCGTGATCGTTGACGCTGGGAGTACCCCGTACGACCCAGAACGACGTAAGGAATCCCCTCACGTGAGCACGGACAGCAAGGTCCCCCCGGTCATCCTGAACAACGGCGTGGCGATGCCGCAGCTGGGATTCGGCGTCTGGCAGGTGCCGGACGACGAGGCGGAGAAGGCCGTGGCGACCGCCCTGGAGGCCGGATACCGCTCGATCGACACCGCCGCCGCCTACGAGAACGAGCGGGGCACCGGCCGCGCCGTCGCCGCTTCCGGCATTCCGCGCGAAGACCTGTTCGTCACCACCAAGCTGTGGAACGACGGCCAGGGTTACGACGCGACGCTGCGCGCCTTCGACGCCTCCCTCGACAAGCTGGGCCTCGACCACGTCGACCTGTACCTGATCCACTGGCCGGTGCCCGCGAAGGACGCGTACGTCGACACGTACCGGGCGTTCGAGAAGATCTACGCGGACGGGCGCGCACGGGCGATCGGCGTCTCGAACTTCCTCCCCGAGCACCTGGAGCGGCTGATCGGCGAGACCTCGGTCGTGCCCGCCGTCAACCAGATCGAGCTGCACCCCCAGCTCTCCCAGCGGGTCGCGCGCGAGGCGCACGCGCGGTACGGCATCGCGACCGAGGCATGGTCGCCGCTCGGCCAGGGGCAGGGGCTCCTGGAGGTTCCGGCGATCGTCGCGATCGCGCGGAAGCACGACAGGACCCCGGCGCAGGTGGTGCTGCGCTGGCACCTCCAGCTGGGGAACGTGGTGATCCCGAAGTCGGTCACCCCTTCGCGCATCCGCGAGAACATCGACGTCTTCGGCTTCGAGCTGGACGACGAGGACCTGGCCGCGATCGCCGCCCTCAACGAGAACCGGCGGCTGGGCCCGGACCCGGCGGAGTTCAACGTCGGCGCCTGACGGCGCGGGGTCCCGCGGAAGGGGCGCGTCCCGTTGCGGGGCGCGCCCCTTCCGCGTCCCGGCGTCAGCCCTTGCGGGCGGTGTGGACCGTGCGGGCCGTGAGGTGGAACAGGTCCGTGCGGCGGTACAGGGACAGCGCGTCGTCCGGGTCGAGGAGCCGGTCGAGCGTCGCCCTGTCGTCCGGGGCGATCCGGGCGCCCAGGCCCTCCCGCAGGCGCTCGTAGTGGGCGACGGCCAGCTCCCGGACGACCGGGGAGACGGGGGCGGGGAGGTCGGTGAGGAAGGTGCGGGTGCCGGCCGGGGTGAGGCCGGCGGCGGTGAGGAGGGCCCGCCAGTCGTCCGGCTCGTCCTCGGAGCCGGAGAGGTCCGCGCGCATCTCGCCGAACCGGTCGGTGTGGACCGCGTCGAGCCGGGCCTCCAGGCCGGGCCGTCCGATCCCGATGTGCCGGGGCAGGTACCGGGTGGGCAGGCCGCCCTCGACGAGGACCATCAGACCGCCCGGTTCGAGAAGGCCCGCGAACTCCGCGAGTGCGGCGCCCTGGTCGCCCAGGTGGTGCAGGGAGTTGCCCGCCCAGATGATGTCGGCCCTGCCCAGGGAGCCGATGTCCCCGGGGAGTTCGGCGTGGAGGGCGGTGACCCGGGCGCCGAGTCCGCGTGATCCGGCGCGCTCCAGGGCCCGTTCGAGGAGTTCGGGGGCGCCGTCGACGGCGACGGCCCCGGCGGCCGGGAACGCCTCGGCGAGCAGGGCGGTGACGACGCCCGGACCGCTGCCGACATCGAGGACCCGGCGGACGGCCTGCGCCGGGACGAGGGTGCCGAGCCAGGCGGCGGCGTCCGCGTAGGCGGGGCCCGCGACCTCCGCCTGCCGCTCCAGGAACGGGGCGAGCCGGTTCCAGTCGGGGCGGGCGCCGTCCTGGTGGCCGTGCCCCTCGCCGTGCGCTCCGTGCGGGTGGCCCTGGTGGGGTGCGTGGTGCCGGTTCATGGCTCCAGGGTGCGCCGGGGCGGCCGGAAGTGCGAGAAATCTTGCCGGTTCGGCAAGGCGCAAGGGTGTCCGCCGCCCCGGGTACGGGGGGGACACCCCCTCTGTCGGGTCAGCGGGCGCCGTGGGCCGGGGCGATCCGTTCGACGCGCTCGGCGAGCGCGAAGTCCTTCTCGGTGACGGCGCCGCCGGCGGAGTGGGTGTGCACGGAGAGGGCCACGGAGTCGTAGCCGAGCGTGAGCTCGGAGTGATGGTCGAGTTCCTGCTGGATCCGGGCGACGTGGACGACGAGGGCGGTCGCCGCGAAGTGGTCGTCGAGGCGGTAGGCGCGGGTGAGGCGGCCGTCCTCGGCGGACCAGCCGGGAAGCTCCCGCAGACGGTCCTCGATCTCCTTCTGCGACAGCGGCTGTGTGGGCACGGCGGTGCTCCCTCCGGTCGGGCGGGGCGGGCGGGACGGGATCCCGGGGGGAAGGTACCCGGGCCCGCCCTCTGGGATACCGTCCGGCCATGACGACTGTCGTGAGCGACACGGGAGTGGGACCGCTGTTGCGCCGCTGGCGTGAGCGGCGGCGGCTGAGCCAGCTGGAGTTGGCGCTGCGGGCGGGTTCCTCGGCGCGGCACGTCTCGTTCGTGGAGACGGGCCGTTCGCGGCCGAGCGAGGAGATGGTCCTGCGGCTCGCCGAGCACCTGGAGGTGCCGGTGCGGGAGCGGAACGCGCTGCTGCTCGCCGCCGGGTACGCCCCCCGGTACGCGGAGTCGCCGCTCGACGGCCCGCGCCTGGAGGCGCTGCGGGAGGGCGTCGAGCGGCTGCTGCGGGGGTACGAGCCGTTCCCGGCGCTCGTGGTGGACGGTTCGTACACAGTGGTGGCGGCCAACCGGGGCGTCGAGCTGCTCCTTTCCGGCCTGCCCGGTCACCTGCTGGCCCCGCCGCTGAACGCGATGCGGATCGCCCTGCACCCGGAGGGCCTGGCTCCCCGGATCAGGAACCTGCGGGAGTGGCGCGGCCACCTGCTGTCCCGGATGGAGCGCCAGATCGCCCTGGTCCGCTCGGACCCGCTGCGCGCGCTGTACGAGGAGGTGGCGGCGTACCCGCCTCCCCGCACCGGGAGCGTCCCGGAGGAGCCGGAACCGGAGCCGTATTCGTACTTCGCGCTGCCGCTGCGGATCGAGCACGGCGGGCGGGTGCTGTCGTTCGTTTCGTCGATCTCGACGTTCAACACCCCGATGGACGTGACGGTCGCCGAGCTGGCCATCGAGACGCTCGTGCCGGCCGATCCGGGGACGGCCGCGTACCTGCGGTCGCTCGCGGACGCCCCCGGGGAGACCGGGGGTCACTGAGGGCGGCGCCCGGCGGTCCGGTGGCCGGCTCCGGCCGGGCGGCCGGGGCGACGGGGCCGAGGGCCGCTCACCGCCGGGGCGCCCCGTCCGCCGCCGCGGCGCGCTGCCTGCGGGCCGCCATCCAGGCGTACACGAGCACGCCCGCGAAGAGGAACAGCACGCCCTGGTAGACGGCGGCGTAGCCGGAGCCGGCGACCAGCCAGAGGGAGAAGCCGAAGGCGGCGAGGGTGAGGACGGCGTCCCGGGCGAGTCGGGGGCCGTGGACCCGGTCGGACCGGCCGGAGAGCAGGAAGTAGAGCTGCGCGGCGGTGGAGAGGAGGTAGGGGACGGTGGCGGTGAAGGTGGTGACGAGGACCAGGGTCTCGAAGACGCCCTCGGTGCCGGCCGTGTAGTTGTAGACGGTCAGGAGCGAGGCAAGGACGACGGTCACGAGGACGCCCGCCGTCGGGACGCCGCGCCGCTTCCGGGCGAAGACCGCCGGGAAGAGTCCGTCCCGGGCCGCCGCGTACGGGGTCTGGGCGCTGAGGAGCGTCCAGCCGTTGAGGGCTCCGACCATGGAGACGAGGGCCATGCAGGCGACGGCGGTGCCGCCCCAGGAGCCGCCGAACATCAGGTCGACGGCGTCCGTGAAGGGGGCGGTGGAGGCGACGAGCCGTTCGTGCGGGACGGTGCCGAAGACGGACAGGGTGGTGAGGAGGTAGAGCGCGGCGGCGGCGAGGGTGCCGAGGACGGTGGCGCGGCCGACGTTGCGGCGCGGGTCGCGGACCTCGCCGGCGCTGACGGCGGCCGACTCGACGCCGAGGTAGCTGAAGAGCAGGATCGCGGCGGAGGCGGAGACGGCCCCGAGGGCGCTGTCGTCCCCCGCCCGGAAGGGCCCGAGGTTGGCGCTGTCGAAGGAGAACAGTCCGCCGACCGCGACCAGGAGCAACGGCAGGAACTTGAGCACGGTGGCCACGAGCTGGACGGCGCCCACGTACCGGGTGCCGGCGAGGTTGGCGAGGGCCGGGAGCCACTGGAGGAGGAGCGCGGCGGCGATGGTGGCGGCCTTGGAGCCGTGGACCGGGACCAGGACGTCGAGGTAGCCGACGGCGGCGACGGCGAGGGCCGCGTTGGAGACCCAGGTGGTGATCCAGTACGACCAGGCCGTCAGGAATCCGGCGAAGTCGCCGAACGCCTCGCGGGCGTACACGTAGGGGCCGCCGGTCTTCGGGAGGCGGCGGGCGAGACGGCCGAAGACGAGGGCGAGGGCGATCGCGCCGAGGGTGAGGACGCCGAAGGCGACGAGGCTGATGGTGCCGTAGGGGGCGACGGAGGCGGGCAGCAGGAAGATGCCTCCGCCGATGATGTTCCCCATGACCAGGGCGGTCGCGACCGGGAGGCCGAAGCTCCGGGCGTGCTTGCTCGGGGAGCCGGTTCCGGTGCCGGGGGCCGGGTCCGGTGCCCGCCGGGGGGTCGTGGGGGCCGTGCTCATGAGGGGTGCGCCTTCCGTCGTGCAGGTCCCGGCCATGGTCCGACGGTGACGCACAAGCGTCCAAATCAGCGCTTTTCGTCCCGCGCGATCGGACCATCGACCGGAAGATGTGATTCCGGAAGGCTCGGGGACGGTGAAATCTCCGTCACCGCCGACCGGGGCTCCACCGGCGTGCGGGCCCCCTCCGTCTCCGCCGGCGCGGGCTCCACCGGCGCACGGGATCCCTCCCCCTCCGCCGGCGGAGGCTCCACCGGCGCACGGGCCCCCTCCCCCACCGCCGCCGGGGACCCCACCGGCACCTGCGGTCCCCCGGACTCCTCCAGCCAGCGCCGCAGCACCCGGTGCACCTGCTCCGCGCCGACCAGTTCCTCCCCCTCCCCCACCGGCGGCGAGAGTTCCGGCGGCGAGAGCAGGAAGGGGCGCGACTGCTCGCCGCCGAGGCCGCCGTGCGACCCGATCTGCTCCTCGAAGGCGTGCACGGTGCCGGTCTCCGGGTCGTACATGGAGTTGACCATGACGTCCGCGACGTGCGGGAAGCCGTCCACGCGCCGTACGGCCGCCGCCGCGCCCGGTCCGAACACCGCCAGCGGCCCGTCGTCGGCGAGGTCGGAGACCGGGACCTCCACGCCGTCGCGGGCCAGGACCACCGAGCCGTGCTCGGCGCTCGCCACCAGCACGAAGCCGATGCCCGGGTGGTCCGCGAGGGTGCGGAGCAGCGCCGGGTGGCGCCGGTCCAGCTCCTCCCGGGTCATCCGGTGCGGCACGTCCGGGAAGGAGATCAGGCCCAGGTTGCCCGAGGCGAGGACCACCGGATCGGAGGACCGGACGGACGGTTCCCGCGCCGTCTCGTCCCCGTCGGCCGGCGGGCGGTGCAGCGCGCTGCGCAGCGCGTCCCTGGCCGCGTCCCGCGCCTCCGAACCGCTGCGGGTGCGCCGTACCCGGCGCGGCACGGGCAGCCCGCACCCGGCCCTGACGAGGTCCTTGAGCGTCAGGCCGTACGCCGCCTCGAAGGTCTCGCCGGGACTCTGCCCGTGGTCGGAGAGGAGCACGATCCGGTACGGGCGCGGGGCGTGCTCGGCGACGGTCGCGACGAGCGCGATCGAGCGGTCGAGGCGGCGCAGGACCTGGTCGGTGTCGCGGCCGCGCGGACCGGAGTGGTGCGCCACCTCGTCGTACGCCACCAGGTCGGCGTAGACGACGGTCCTTCCCGCCAGCACGTCGCCCATCACGGCCGAGACCACCACGTCCCGCTCCACGACCGTCGCGAAGGCGCGGACCAGGGGGTACGTGCCGCCGCGCGGGATCCTGGGGGTCTCGCGGCGCAGCCTCGCCCGTGCCGACTGGACCGTCTCGCGGACGCACTCGGCGACGAACGACCCGGCGGTGCGGACGGCGTTGGCCGGGTCGGAGAAGTACGTGAAGTAGCCCGCCCGGGAGCGGTTGCGCGGGCCCCGCCGGGCGGCCACCGAGAGGACCAGGGCGACCTGTTCGGCGCCGCCGCTGAAGAGGTTGCCCCGGGAGGCCCCGTCGAAGGAGAGGAGGCCGTCGTCGCCGGTGCGGCGCACCGCCCGGCGCTGGAGCTCGACGGCGCTGCCGGGCCGGTTCGACACCATGATCCGGCCGGTGTCCTTCTCGTACCAGCGGAAGGCGGGCACGTCCTCGTTGGAGCCGTGCAGGATGCCGAGCTGGCTGGCGCCGGTCTGGCTCGACCAGTCGGTGCGCCAGGGGGTGAGCCGGTGCCCGGCCGCCAGCCGGGCGGCGACGGCCGGCATGAGACCGGCGGCGACGGCGTCCCGCAGCACGTCGTGGCCGACGCCGTCGAGCTGGAGGAAGACCGTGCCGGGGGTGGCGTCGGCCGGGTCGCCGGGGCCGCGGGGCCGGGTGCGGCCGGTGAGCCGGTAGAGGCGGCGGCGGTAGGCGTCGTCGTCGCGGACGGCGAGGGCCGTGGAGGTGCCGGAGGCGACGGCGGACATCACGGCGGCGACCACGACGGCGGTCTCGGGGTCGGCGGCGCCGCGCCCGTCGGGGGTCAGCCGGAGCGCGACGAGGAGCAGCGAGCCGTTGAGGAAGAAGCCGAGCAGACCGAGGACGAGGGCGGGGACGAGCAGCAGGGCCCGGACGAGCAGCGGCCACACGAGCGCGCCCAGCAGGCCGAACGCGCCCGCCGCCCAGGCGGCGGTGAGCGCGGTGCGCGTGAGGGTGTCCCCGTCGGGGGACTGGAGCTGGAAGTCGGGGAGCAGTCCCGCGAGGACCAGCAGGGTGAGGGTGGAGACCGCCCACACCCCGGCCACGCGCCCCAGCGCGCTCCCGGCGGTCCGCCAGCGCCCGGCGCCGCCCCGTCGCACGTCACCCACGCCCGCCTCGCCTTTCCCGCGTTCCCTGCCCTCCAGCCTGTCACAGCGGCCGGAACGGGAGCGGGCCGGGCGGAGCGTGCCGGACGGCGACGGCCCCGGCGGTGTCCGGCCGCGCGTCAGGACCCGTCGTACCCCGCGGTGGGCATGGAGAGCCTGCGGTGCACCCCGGCCTTGGCCGCCGCGTCGTACGGCGGCTCGTCGCCGGAGACGGTCTCCACCCGCACCCCGCGCCGCTCGCACTCGGCGCGGAAGTCGGCCACGGAGGTCAGCGCGCGGGCGAGGACCCGTTCCCCGGCGGCCACGAAGAGGTCGACCGCGCCCGCCTCCACGTCCGCCCACAGCGCCTCGTGGTCGGGGCGCAGGCCGTAGAACAGCAGCTGGCGGGTGATCACGTATCCCTTGTCCTCGGCCCAGCGGGCGCACACCGCGTGCTGGGCGCGCGTGTCGACGAGGAAGGGTTCGCTGTCGAGCTCTTCGAGGGGGGTGAGGCTGGCGATCACCGCCACCCGGACGTCGTCCATGGGCCGACCCTACTGCGGGAAGGCGGGCCCGGACATCCCCGGTGCCCGCGCGGGACGTCTAACCTCGTCGTGGGGGGTACGGGGGTACGGAGGCACACGGACCGGCCGCGGCGACGGGCCCGGCGGCCGGGCCCGAGGACGGAAGGCGGCATGCCGGTGGAGGTCACCTGGTGGGGTCACGCGACCTGCACGGTCGAGGACTCCGGAGTCCGGTTCCTCACCGACCCGCTGTTCGCGCGGCGCTTCGCCCACCTGCGGCGGCGGCGCGGCGCCCTGCCGCCGCCCGGGGCGGCCGTCGCCGAGGCCGTCCTCGTCTCGCACCTGCACGCCGACCACCTCCACCTGCCGTCGCTGGCCCGGCTCGCGCCCGGGACGCGGCTCCTGGTGCCGCGCGGGGCCCCCGGCGCCGTACCGGGACTGCGCGGCCTCGCACGGAACGGGCTGCGGCTGACCGAGGTGGAGCCGGGCGACGAGGTCGTGGTGGAGGGGGTGACGGTGCGGGCCGTCCCCGCGCTCCACGACGGCCGCCGGCTGCCCGTGGGGCCGCACCGCTCCCCCGCGCTCGGGTACGTGGTCGAGGGCACGGCGCGGACGTACTTCGCCGGGGACACCGGGCTCTTCGACGGCATGGCGGAGGCGGTGGGGCCGGTGGACGTGGCCCTGCTGCCCGTCGGCGGCTGGGGACCGTACCTGGGGGCGGGCCACCTGGACGCGGGCCGGGCCGCCGAGGCCCTGGCGGAGCTCTCCCCGGCGGCGGCGGTGCCGGTGCACTACGGCACGTACTGGCCGGTCGGGCTCGACGGGGTGCGGCCGCACGAGTTCCACTCCCCGGGGGACGAGTTCGTCCGCCACGCGGCGCGCCTCGCGCCGAAGGTGGCGGTGCACCTGCTCGGCCACGGCGAGCGGGTGCGGCCGGAGGTCGCCCGGTGATCGACGGGATCGCCCGGGTCCTCACGGCGGCGCGGGAGCTGCCGCCGGATTCCACGCAGCAGGCGGTCGGCTACCCCTCGCTGTTCCTGCTGGTGGCGCTCGGCGCCCTGGTGCCGGTGGTGCCGACGGGCGCGATCGTCAGCTCGGCGGCGGTGGTCGCCCTCCACCGGGGGTCGCCGCTCTCGCTGCTCCTCGTCTTCCTGGTCGCGTCGGCGGCCGCGTGCGCCGGGGACGCGGCGCTGTACTGGCTCGGGCGGCGCGGGGTGCACTCGCGCAACGGCTCCCGGTGGCTGGCCTCGCTGCGCGGCCGGGTCACCCCGGAGCGGCTGGCGCACGCGCGGGAGCGGCTCGACACGCACCAGGTGTCGGTGCTGGTGCTGTCCCGGCTGGTGCCCGCGGGGCGGATTCCGGTGATGCTGGCGTGCCTGCTCGCGGAGACGCCGCTGCGCCGTTTCGTCCGGGGGGACGTGGCGGCCTGTCTGGCGTGGGCGGCGACGTACCAGCTGATCGGGGTCCTGGGCGGTTCGCTCTTCCCGGAGCCGTGGCAGGGCATCGTCGCGGCGGTGGGCCTGACGGTGTTCGTCGGCGCGGTCCCGGCGCTGTGGCGGCGGGTGCGGGGGCCGGCGCGCGACGGGGCGGCGGGGCGTCCGGGCGCCTCAGGGCACGAGCACCCGTGAGGCGCCGACCGGCAGGTCCCACAGGTCCTCGCGGGGCAGCCCGGCCTTCTCCCAGGCGGCTCTGACGCGGAGGAGCGGTTCGAGGACGGGTTCCGAGGAGAGGGCGAAGGTGGCCCAGTGCATGGGGGCCATCCGCTTCGCCCCCAGGTCGCGGTGGGCGCGGACGGCCTCCTCCGGGTCGGTGTGGACGTCGCTGAGCCACCAGCGCGGGTCGTAGGCACCGATCGGGAGCAGGGCCAGGTCGATGCCGGGGTACCGGCGGCCGATCTCGGCGAACCAGTGTCCGTAGCCGGTGTCCCCGGCGAAGTACACGCGGTGTCCCGAGCGGTCGGTGAGCACCCAGCCGCCCCACAGGGTGCGGCAGGTGTCCGTGAGGGAGCGCTTGGACCAGTGGTGGGCGGGGACGAAGTCGAAGCGCACGCCGTCGAGTTCGGCCGCCTCCCACCAGTCGAGCTCGGTCACCCGGGTGAACCGGCGGCGGGCGAACCAGCGGCCGAGTCCGGCGGGGACGAAGACCGGGGTGTCCCGGGGCAGCCGCCTCAGGGTGGGGGCGTCGAGGTGGTCGAAGTGGTTGTGGCTGATGACGACGGCGTCGACGGGCGGCAGGTCCTCCCAGCGGACCCCGACGGGGGTGAGGCGGGCGGGGGTGCCGAGGATGCGGCGGGACCAGACCGGGTCGGTGAGGACGGTGAGGCCGCCGACGCGCACCACCCAGCTGGCGTGCCCGGCCCAGGTGACGGCGACGGTGCCGGGTCCGGCGGGCGGCAGCGGGCCGGGCTCGAAGGGGAGCAGGGGGACGTCGCGCAGGCCCTCGGGGCGGGGGCGCACGGCGCCCTCGCGGGCGAAGCGGGCCATGGCCCGAAGACCGGGCAGGGGCGCGGTGAGCCGGTCGGCGAAGCTGCGGGGCCAGTCCCGCCGCAGCCGGCCGACGGGGTGGAGGGCGGGCGCGGCGGGGGCCGTCGCGGGCCGGGGCTCGTACGTGGCGCTTGCCGTCCGTTCGGTCATCTGCGGGCTCCGTTCCGTTCGGCGCTTCATGGCGGGTCCGTGGGGCGGCGCGCGGCCGGGGTGCGGAACTCCGCCAGGGCCGCGCCGAAGTCCGTCAGGGCGCGGGCCACGTGGGGGAGTTCGACGGGGTCCCCGGCCCCGAGGGTCCCGGACCGCTCCTCCCCCGTGGTCCCCAGGAACATGCGCGTGCTGAACCTGACGCGCAGCGCGCCGGTCCCGTCGCCGAAGCGGTGGCCGCCGGGCACCGGGGCGCCGAGCCGCGCGGTGAGGTGGTCCTCCAGTTCCGGGGAGTCGGTGACGCCCCGGGCGGCGAGGCCGGCCCGCAGCGGTCCGAGGTCCGCGTAGAGGTGGCGGCCGGCCCTCGGGGGCAGGGCGAGCGCCCCGGCGGCCAGGACGGCGCGGTGCGCGGCGCCGGCGAGGCGTCCGTGGACGGCGGCCGCGTGCCGGGCGTCCCCGGTGACGTCCGCGGGTTCGTCGAGGGCGTGGGTGACGGCGGGCACCAGGGGGGCGGGGAGGGCGGCGCCGAGTGCGGTGAGCACGTCGAGGACGCGGGCCCTGGGGTCGGTCCACCGGTCGGCGCGGGCCGGGTCGGCGGGAGGGAAGCGGGCCACGGCGCAGGGCCAGGCGGCCGGGGTGAGGGCCCCGCCGAGGTCGCTCAGGACGGTGACGTCCTGCGGGCACATCTCGGCGGGGCTGAGGAGCACGGTGTCCTGCGGGGGGTGGAGGGTGTCGCGCCAGGTCTCGTCGCTGACGACGTGGACGCCCTCGGCGACGGCGGCCTCGCACGCCTCGCGGACGAGTTCGGGCGGCGGGACGGTGCCGGTGGGGTCGTCGGCGACGGAGAGCAGCAGGACCCGGGGGTCGCCGCCCTCGGCGCGGATCCGCCGGACGGTCTCCAGGAGGGCGTACGGGTCGGGGACGCCGCCGCACTCGGCGGGGGTGGGCACGTGGTACGCGGGCCGGCCGAGGAGCCGCGCCTGCGGGGTCCACCAGGCGGGGCAGGGCCGGGGCAGCAGGAGGTCGCCGCCGTGGGCCGCGAGCAGGGCCAGGAGCAGGACGGGGGCGCCGGGGGCGGCCACCACGTCCTCGGGGTGGGTGCGCAGGCCCCGGCGCCACCAGTAGCCGGCGGCGGCCTCGCGCAGGACGGCCCCGCCGCCGGGGGGCTCGGGGCCGGTGCGTCCGGCGGAGGCGGAGAGGAGCGCGGTGAGGACGGGCGGGACGGGCAGCCCGGTGTCGGGGGCGGGGGGCCCGTAACGCACCGGACCGCGCCCTTCCGGAGCCTTCTGCGGCATGTCCCGCACCTCCTGAGCGCACGGGGCGCCGGGCAGGGCACCCTCATGCCCTTTATACGGAGGTTCGGGCGGTTCCGCCGCTTCTGGAGCCGGCCCGGGGGACGGTGCGGGGCGGCTCAGACGACGGTGACGGGGTGGCGCACGACGGCGTCGAAGAGGTAGCCCTGGGTGTTGTGGACGGCCCGCTCGGGCTGGACGTGGCCGGCGGCGTCGGTGGTGCGGGAGAGCAGGGTGACCCGGCCGGCGCGGTGCGGGCGCCAGGGGACGCTCCAGCGGACCCAGCCGTCGCGCCGGGGGGCGTCGTGGAGCCGGGCCGGGCGCCAGTGGGCGCCGCCGTCGGTGGAGACCTCCACCTTCCGCACGGGGGCGAGGGCGGACCAGGCGCGGCCGGTGAGCCGGTGGACGCGGCCGGCCTCCAGGACGGCGCCGGAGGGGAGCTGGTAGCCGGACTTGAGGGTCTGGCGGCCGAGCGGGGCGCCGCCCCCCTCGGGGTGGGCGTCGCCGAAGAGCCGGTACCAGTCGGTGGACCAGGGCGAGGTGAGCGGGCGGGTGGAGACCTCGATGTCGCCGAGCCACTTGATGGAGGCGATGCCTATCCAGGAGGGCACGACGAGCCGGACGGGGTGGCCGTGGTCGTACGGGAGGGGCTCGCCGTTCATCTCGTACGCGAGGATCACGTCGTCCAGGGCCTTGGCGAGCGGCAGCGGGCGGCGGACCCGGCCGAAGTCGACGCCGCCGGAGACGTACGGGTCGTCGAGGCCGCGCGGCTGGACGGCGACGGCGTCGCGGGCGATCCCGGCGTGCCGGAGCACGTCGGCGAGGCGGACGCCGCGCCAGCGGGCGGCCCCGACGGCGCCCAGGGTCCAGGCGGTGCCGGTGACGGCCTCGCCCTGCTGGCTCGTGTAGAAGCTGCGGCCGTTGCCGGCGCACTCGATGAGGGCCGTCCGGGTGACGGACGGCAGGTCGCGCAGCTGCCCGAGGGTGAAGTGGACGGGGCGGCGGCCGTGCAGGCCGTCACCCCAGAGCGTCAGGCGCCAGTCGCGGGCGTCGAGGACGGGGGTGGAGGTGTGGTTGCGGACGAAGAAGCGGTCGGCGGGGGTGAGGTACCCGGTGTCCGCGAAGGCGTCGAACCGCGCCTCGGCGTTGGCGCCCCGGACGGTGAAGTGCTCGGCGGGGAGCGGCTTGACGATCCCCGGCGCGGCGGGTCCGGCCGCGGTCGCCGCCCGCGCGGGGGCCGCGCCGGCGAGCCCCCCGAGGGCGGACACCGCCGGGCTCGCGGCGAGCAGCTTCAGCAGGGAGCGTCGGGCGGGCACGGGCGAGTACGTCACGGGACTCCTCGGCGGACGGAAGGGGGAACGGCCGGACGGGCGGCACGCCGGTCCGGCCGTGGTCCGGAAAGGAACGCCGTCCGCCCGGAGGGCAGGGACCGCGACGTCCGGTGCGTGGAATCGCAAGGCGTCGCGGCCCGGGCGGGACTCTACGGACACGGCCCGGGGGCGCGGAACACGTTCGGACGGTCCGTTCACAGACCTGTCACAGAGGGGGTGCGGGGCCCGGTGGACGCGAGGGCTCCCGTCGGCGGGAACCCCCGCGTCCACCGGCGGGGGCCGGAAAACGCGAGGCGGCGGGAGGGCTCCGGGCACAGAATGCACGGCATGCCGATCCGTGAAGCGCTCCCCCGGGACGCGGCCGCCCTCGCCGCCGTGCACGTGCTGTCCTGGCGGGCCGCCTACTGCGACCTGCTCCCCGGTCCGTATCTGGAGGGACTGGACGTGGAGGAGCGCGCCGCCGTCTGGCGCGCCCGCCTCACGGCCCCGGACCGGCCCGCCGTGCTGCTGGCGACGGCGGCGGACGGCCGGCCGGTCGCCTTCTCCTGCTTCCGCCCCTGGCCGGGCGGGGAGTTCGACCCGGCGACCACCGCCGAGCTGTCGACGCTGTACGCCCTGCCGGAGGTGTGGGGCACGGGTGTGGGGCGGGCGCTCCTGGCGGCGACCACCGGGGCGCTCGTGGAGGCCGGTTTCCGCTCGGCGGCGCTGTGGGTGTTCGCCGGGAACGGGCGGGCCCGGAGGTTCTACGAGGCGGCGGGGTGGCGGGCGGACGGCGGGTCCGCGCGGGAGGAGACGGGCGGCCGGGTCCTGGAGGAACTCCGGTACCGGAGGGCGCTGCCGGACAGGGGCTCATCCACATGTCAAGACGCGGGTCTCACCATGTGAGTGTTCCGCCTACGGTGGAGCCACCACCCACACCGAGGGAGCCGGTTCCATGACGCACGCCCCCGTACCGCCCGCGCCCCACGAGACCGCCGTCTACACCCACGGCCACCACGAGTCGGTCCTGCGCTCGCACACCTGGCGGACCGCCGCCAACTCCGCGGCCCACCTGCTGCCCGCGCTGCGACCCGGACTCGACGTCCTGGACGTGGGGTGCGGGCCCGGGACCATCACCGCCGATCTGGCCGCGCTGGTCGCTCCGGGGCACGTGACCGGGGTCGACGCGGCCGGGGGCGTCCTGGCGGAGGCCCGCTCCGTGGCGGCCGGACGCGGCCTGGAGAACGTCACCTTCGGCGTGGCGGACGTCCACGCCCTGGACTTCCCCGACGACTCCTTCGACGTCGTCCACGCCCACCAGGTGCTGCAGCACGTGGGCGACCCGGTGCGGGCGCTGCGCGAGATGCGGCGGGTGTGCCGTCCCGGCGGGATCGTCGCGGCCCGGGACAGCGACTACGGCTCCTTCGCCTGGTTCCCCGAACGGCCCGCCCTCGACGGCTGGCTGGACCTGTACCGCCGGGTCGCGCGCGCCAACGGCGGTGAACCGGACGCGGGGCGGCGGCTGCTCTCCTGGGCCCGGCGGGCCGGCTTCACCGAGGTCACCACGACCGCCTCCGCCTGGTGCTTCGCCACCCCCGGCGAGCGGGCGTGGTGGAGCGGCCTGTGGGCGGACCGCACGGTGGCCTCCGACTACGCCGGCCGGGCCGTCTCCGGCGGCCACGCGACCGACGGCGAACTGGCGGCGATCGCGGAGGCGTGGCGGGAGTGGGGCGGGCGGGAGGACGCGTGGTTCATGGTCCCGCACGGCGAGATCCTGTGCCGGGTGTCCTGACCCGGCCGCCGGCCGGGCGCGCCGGACCCCGCGCGCCCGGATATTCCGGGCGCCGCCGGACCCCGGCGCCGTACCGTGGTGCGTCGGCGCGCCGGTGCGGCGGGCCGGAGCGGCGACGTGGGGAGTACGGAACATGGGCACGCGGCACACCTACCGGGTCATCGTGCGCGGCACGTTCGACGGTCTGTCGGAGGAGAGCCGGTCCCGGCTGCTGGCCGAGGCGGACGACCACGGGCTGACGGCGATGCGGTTCACGGAGGAGGGTTCGCTCACCTACGACCGGACGCTGAAGCACTTCTCGTACCGGCTGGTCGTCGTCTCCGACGCCGAGGACGGCGAGGAGATGGCGGGCGTGCTCGCGGAGGACCGGGTGGAGACGGCGCTCGGGGAGCTGGGCCACGGGTACAAGGGGCTGCGTTCGACGGTGACCGACCTCGACACGATGAAGGTCAACCGCAAGCGCTGAGGAGGCCGGGACGGGACGCCGGCCCGGACGGGGCGCGCCGGTTCGGACGGGGTGCGCCGCCTGAACGGGGCGCGCCGGTTCAGGCGGGGCGCCCGGCTTCCGGCCCCGGCCCCTCCCCCGTCCCCGGCCTCCGCTCCCCGGCCGTGATCGCCCAGCGTTCGTGGTCGCGCCAGGCCCCGTCGATGAAGAGCATCGCGGGCGAGAAGCCCTCCAGCCGGAAGCCCGCGCGGCGGACGAGGGCCCGGGAGGCCGCGTTGCCGGGCTGGATGTTCGCCTCCAGGCGGTGCAGCCCCAGCGGACCGAAGGCGTACTCCAGGACGAGGCCCAGGGCCTCGCCGAACAGGCCGCGTCCTGCGGCGTGCGCGAAGGCGCCGTAGCCGAGGGCCCCGCTGAGGAAGCCTCCCCGGACGATGTTGTTGATGTTGACGAATCCGGCGATCCGGCCGCTCTCGTCCCGCTCGCACACCAGGAACCCGGCGCGCGCCGGATCGCCGAGGAGCGTTCCGGCGTAGGAGGCGTACGCCTCGGGCGTGCACGGCGGGAAAAGCCAGGGCCGGTGGAGCTCCCGGCTCTCGCGGGCGCGGGCGGTGAACTCGTCCGCGTCGGCGTACGAGAAGGGACGCAGGCCCACGCGAGGACCGACGGCGAGGTACGGACGGGTTTCGTCGGACACCGGGCCAGGTTACGCGGGACCGCCGGGCGGACACCGGGTCCCTCCCCGGGCGCCGCCGGGGCACGGGGCGAGGGGCGGCGCCTCCCGGCGACGGCGAGGAGCGCCGCGCGGGTGACTTGTCAGACAGCGCGGCCCGGCTACGGTGGGGGCGGGCACCGGCGCGGAAGAGGCCGGGAACGAGACGAGGAGGGGCCGTGGCAGTCGGCGGACAGCGGCGGCGGCCCGTCGTGGCGCTCTACGAGCGGATCGCGGACGCGGTGCACGACGGCACCTACCCGCCGGGCTCGACGCTCCCCTCCGAGCCGAAGCTCGCCGCCGAGCTGGGCGTGAGCCGGCCCGCCCTGCGGGAGGCGCTGCTGCTGCTCCAGGAGGACGGCGTCCTGACCGTACGGCGCGGGGTCGGCCGGACCGTCAACGACCGCCCGCCCCGGCGCGGGTTCGAGCACGTCCAGCCCCTGGAGGAGCTGATCGGCGCGGGGGCGGGGGCCCCGCTCCGCGTGCGGGCGCTGCTCCGGACGGTCGAGGAGCCGACCGACTTCACCACCCAGCACCTGCTGGCCCCGGCCCGCGCCGAGCTGCGGTTCTGGGAGTCCGTGCTCACCGGGGAGGGCACGGCGGCGGCCCTGAGCCACGAGTGGGCGGCGGCCGACGCCCTCCTCGACCGGGTGCATCCCGCGTTCGCGCGGGCCCTGCGGGAAACGGACGCCCCCGGGGCGGGGAAGGGCGGGCGTCCGGCGGTCTCGATGCTCTCGGTCCTGGTCGGCGCCTCGCGCGAGACGGCCCTGAGCGCGCACAGCGGCATCACGGCGACGCTGCTCGGGCGGCGGCGCGGGGAGCAGCTGGGACGCCCCGCGGACACCCCCGCCGTCCTGGTCACCCAGGTCGTGCGGGTGGGGGAGGTCCCCGTCCTGGCCGCCAAGCACATGCTGCCGACGGGGGCGCCCGCGCTGCCGGTGACCCAGTCCCACTGAGCCCGGACGGGTCCCGACGCGTCCCGGCGGGGCCCCGCCGGGCACCGCGCGGCGCCCTCCCCGGCCGTGGCGTACACTTCCCCGCCATGCACTTGTCTGACAACTCCGCCCCGTCTGCCGCCGCTCCCGTCTCCGACTGGATCCGGCACGCCCCCAAGGCCGTCCTCCACGACCACCTCGACGGCGGGCTGCGCCCCGCGACCATCGTCGAACTGGCGCATGCCTGCGGCTACACCGGGCTGCCCACCGAGGACCCGGCCGAACTCGCGGTCTGGTTCAGGGACGCCGCCGACTCCGGTTCGCTGGAGCGGTACCTGGAGACCTTCGCCCACACCTGTGCGGTGATGCAGACCCGCGAGGCGCTCACGCGCGTCGCGGCCGAGTGCGCCGAGGACCTGGCGGCGGACGGCGTCGTCTACGCCGAGGTGCGCTACGCCCCCGAGCAGCACCTGGAGGGCGGCCTCACCCTGGACGAGGTGGTCGAGGCGGTCAACGACGGCTTCCGCGAGGGCGAGCGCCGCTCCGGCGGCCGCGTCGTCGTCCGCACCCTGCTCACCGGCATGCGCCACACGGACCGCTCCCTGGAGATCGCGCGGCTCACGGTCGCGCACCGGGACAACGGCGTGGCCGGCTTCGACATCGCGGGCGGCGAGATCGGCAACCCGCCGGCCCGCCACCTCCCCGCCTTCCAGCACCTCAAGCGGGAGAACTGCCACTTCACGATCCACGCGGGCGAGGCCGTGGGCGCGGAGTCGATCCACGAGGCCGTGCAGGTCTGCGGCACCGAGCGGATCGGCCACGGCGTGCGGATCACGGACGACATAGCCGAGGACGGCACGCTGGGCCGGCTCGCCGCGTACGTCCGGGACAACCGGATCGCCCTGGAGGTCTGCCCGACCTCCAACCTCCAGACGGGCGCGGCGAAGGACTACGCCTCCCACCCGATCGACGAGCTGCGCCGCCTCGGTTTCCGGATCACGCTCAACACCGACAACCGTCTGGTCTCCGGCACCACCATGAGCGAGGAGTTCCAGCACATGGTGGACGCCTTCGGGTACGGCCCCGAGGTCTTCGAGGAGTTCACGGTCGCCGCCCTGGAGGCCGCGTTCCTGCCGCTGCCGGAGCGGCGGCGGCTGATCGACGAGGTCGTACGCCCGGGGTACGCGGCCCTCTAGGCCGTGTTTTGGGTTCTGGCTCCACTGGGGCTGTTGAGCCGTGGCGATCGTGGTGCCGGTCCGGGGCCTCGGAACGAGGGCTGGTCGGTGTGGTGCGTCGCAGGCGGTGTGCGAGGGCCCGGCCGGTACTGCTGGCGCAGTACCGGCCGGGCCCGTTTCCGCGTCGGCCGGCTGTCGCCCGGCCGTGTCCGCAGTCTGCCGTTATCGGCTTCTGCACATCACGTAGAGGTCCACGGCGATCGGCTCCCAGAGGCTTCCGGCCTGGATCCACCAGCCGTCGCGGTCGGCTCCCTCGCTCATCAGGCCGGGCCTGGATGCGATGAGTACGGGCTCCTGGCTGTTCGCTGCGGCGCCGCCGCTGGTGACCCGCCGTCCGTTGAGGCAGGTGAGGAATCCTCCTGACGGGGTGTTCTTGCTGACCTTGTAGGTCGTCCACTCGTTGTCGGCGATCGGGTCGGCACAGGTCACGGCCCCCGCGACACCGACCGTGCCGTTCGACCAGACACGGCCGGCCACCGTCCACGCCGTCGGCCCGGACGCGGTGAAGCCCGACGGGTAGCTCTTGGTGAGGGAGCTTTCGGTGCCCTGGATCTCGGCCCCGCCCCCGAGGGCGGTTTTGCCTGCCGGGCAGGAGACGGTGACCGTCCGGTCGCTCGGCACCTGGACGAGCGGGGCCTGCACGACCTCATAACCCCTGGGCAGGGACGCGCAGACCGCCCAGACGGTCACCGTGGTGGGCTTCCCGCGGAAGTTGCGGGCGCTGGCAACCCATCCCCACGCTCCCGTCTCACCATGGAGGACGGCGGGGAAGCTCCCGACCAGGCCGACCTCGTGGTACACGGCGTCGGGAGCCACCGCCTCCGCGCCGCCGCTGATGGCCCAGTCCCCGTCGCGGCACTCCGCGTAGACCGGCTGGTAGTCGTTGACGGTCTTCGTCGCCTTGACGATCGAGACCAGCGCCAGCGGCGGCGCCGGTGTCGTGTCGGCGGCGGCAGGCTGGGCCGGCACCGCCGCGATCAGGACCAGGCCGAGCGCGGTGGCGCACCAGCCGATCCGGGAAGCGGCCCGGGACAGGAACTGCTGAAAGCTCATGGGACCTCGATCTGTGAAAGCGCGACACAACGCGCACTGTGGTCAAGGTATTGCGGTGCGTGATCAATTGCCCAGCGGGTGTCACTGGATCCGGTGACACCCGCTTCCGCGCGAAGCCTGCGGGTCACGCCGGGATGGCACCGTTGGCGGTGCCGTCGGCCGGGCGCGGCACACCGGCATCGGCGGTCCGGCTGATGGCCACGTACGAGCGGACAGCCCGTCGCTCGTGCCCCGGGCGTGCGGGTCGCAGCCACGAGTTCACCGCCGCGACCTGGACTGCCGCCTCGAAACGGCAGGCCAGCTTCTCCTACCGCGTGGCCACGGCCCGGTGCCGCTTGAGACGGCTGATGCCGCATTCCACCGCGTGGCGGGCTCTGCGGTCCTGGCGGTCGTAGTCCGGTGGCCGACCGACCGGCCGAGGCACCCGTAGGCGGGTCATGACCTCAGGGAACGCAGGCGCGTCCCCGGCCTGCCCGGGAGTGAGGACGAACGCGAGCGGCCGGCATTCGCTATCCGCGGCGAGGTGGACCTTGATGGTCGGTCCGCCGCGGGACCGTCCGAGGGCATGGTCGTCCGGCTCACCGACCGGAGCCCCTTTTGACGGGCTCCGGCGGCGTGCTGGTGGGCCCGGACAGTGGTGGAGTCGATCGCGACGACCCGGTCGAGGGCGCCTTCGGCGTCGGCCTGGGCGAGCAGGGCGGTGAAGACCTTCTCCCAGGTGCCGTCGGCGGCCACTTCCGCAGCCGGTTGTGGGCACCCTTCCAGGAACCGAAGTGCTCGGGCAGGTCCATCCACGGTGTCCCGGTGCGGTACTTGAACGCGATCGCGTCGATCACCTGCCGGTGATCACGCCACCGGCCACCCCGCTTCGGTGTCCGGTCCGGCAGCAACGGCTCGATCCTCGCCCACTGAGCGTCAGTCAACGACACACATCAACCAGCGATCAGATGATCCGATGGAAACGCCCTGGGCACGTCTCCCGCGTCCCCGCCCCGCGTGCCTCCGGGAAGCCGGCCCGGAGGCACGCGGGGCAGCGGTGGTTCGGCGCGGGGCGGCGGTGGTTCAGCGCAGGGCCGGCACCTCCAGGGTGAGCGTGCCCGCCTCCGCGTCGAGCACGCCGGGGATCCCGAGCGGCACGGTCAGGGCCGTCTCCCCGTGCCCGAAGCCCAGCTCCTCCACGACCGGCACCCCGAGCCCGCCCAGCCGGTCGGCGAGCACCGCCCGCACCTCCTCGTACGGGCCGCACTCCGCCCAGGACCCGAGGGCGACGCCCGTGACCCCGTCGAGCCAACCGGAGCGCAGGAGCTGGGTGAGGACGCGGTCGAGACGGTACGGCTCCTCCCCCACGTCCTCCAGGAGCAGCAGTCCGCCGCGCGCCGAGGGCCGCGCGTACGGAGTGCCGAGGTCGGCGGCGAGGAGGCTGGCGCAGCCCCCGAGCGTCACGCCCCGGGCCCGGCCCGGCACCAGCGCCCGTGCCGTCTCCAGGCCGAGGGTCCGCACCGATTCGGGTGCGAAGAGGGTGGCCCGCAGCGACTCCCGGGTGCGCGGGTCCGTCAGGAACGTGCCCGCCGCGGCCATCGGGCCGTGCAGGGTGGCGAAGCCCGCGCGGACGGCGAACGCCTCGTGCAGGGCGGTCACGTCGCTGTAGCCGACGAACGCCTTGGGTCCGGCCGCCCGGATCGCCGTCCAGTCCACGAGGTCCACCATGCGCTGGGCCCCGAATCCCCCGCGCGCGCAGATCACGGCGGAGACCGAGGGGTCGCACCACGCATCGGTCAGGTCCCCGGCCCGGTCCCGGTCCGTCCCCGCGAGGTGCCCGAGCTCGGGACGGACGTCCAGGACGTGCGGGGCGACCACCGGGTCCAGGCCCCAGCCGCGCAGCACGTCGAGCCCCGCCCGCAGCCGTTCCTCCGGGACGGGCCCGCTGGGGGCGACGACGGCGACCCGCGCCCCGGGCCGGAGCCTGGCGGGGCGCGCCAGGGGGACGGCGACGGCCGGACCCCGCGCCTCCCGCCCGGTCACGTGCGGTACTCCAGGGCGGGCACGTCCGTACGGCCGAGCCCGAAGACCTCGGAGTAGAGGGACAGTTCGGCCTCCAGGGCCCGGACCAGGGTGTCGGCCGCACGGAAGCCGTGGCCCTCCCCCTCGAAGGCGAGGTAGGCGTGTGGGACTCCCCGCCCGGCGGCGCGGGCGAGGAACCGCTCGGCCTGCGCGGGCGGGCAGATGACGTCGTCGAGCCCCTGGAGCAGCAGGAAGGGCGCCGTGATCCGGTCGACGTGCTCGATGGGCGAGCGCTCCTTGTAGCGGGCCGGGACCCGGTCGAGGGGGCCGATCAGTCCGTGGAGGTACTGGGACTCGAAGTCGTGGGTCCCCTCGGCGGCCCAGTCCCGCAGGTCGAGGACGGGGTAGATGATCGTGCCGCAGGCGTACACGTCCGTCCCGGCGAGGGAGGCGGCCGCCGTCCAGCCGCCCGCGCTGCCGCCGCACACGGCGAGCCGCGCCGGGTCGGCCGCGCCCTCGGCGACGAGCGCCGCCGCGACGGCCGCGCAGTCCTCCACGTCCACGACGCCCCACTGCTCGCGCAGCCGCTCCCGGTACTCCCGGCCGTACCCGGTCGAGCCGCCGTAGTCGACCTCGGCGACGCCGATGCCCCGCGACGTGAAGTAGGTGATCTCCAGGTCGAGGACGAGCGGGGTGCGGCCGGTGGGTCCGCCGTGCGCCCGGATCACGTACGGCGGCAGCTCCCCGGCGGGCCCGGTGAAGCCGGGGTGGTGGGGCGGGTGGAGGTGGGCGTGGATCTCCCGTCCGCCGGGACCGGTGAAGGTGCGGGCGCGGGGCGGGGAGTAGTACGCGGGGTCCACGGCGTCGGTGTGCGCGGCGCCGACCACGCGGGTGCGGCCGGTGCGGGTGTCGAGCTCGACCAGTTCGTGGGAGCTGCGCGGTCCGCCGGCGAGGCCGACCACCCGGGTGCCGTGCGCGGCGAGGGTCGCGTCCCACTCGGTCCAGGGCCCGACGGCGTCGGCCAGTTCGCCGCTCTCGGGGTCGAGGACGCCGAGGGAGGTGGACCCCCTGCCGTGGACGACGGCGACGAGCCCGTTCTCCAGGGGTGCGAACCACTTCTGCCCGATCTTCCAGAGCGGGCCGCCGAACTCCTCGTCGCGGGGGCGGAGCGGGACCGGTTCGGACAGGGAGCCGTCGGCGTCGACCGACGCCCGGTAGAGGTTCCACCAGCCGGTGCGGTCGCTGACGAGGAGCAGCCGCCCCGCCGGGTCCCAGTCGATCTGCGGGACGGACTCGGCGGGGCCGCCGGTGACGGTCCGGGCGTTCCGGAAGGTGCCGTCGGGGGCGACCTCGGCGAGCAGGACCTCGGTGCCGTCCCACGGCATCCGGGGGTGGTCCCAGCCGATCCAGGCCGCCCGGCGCCCGTCCGGGGAAAGCCGGGGCCCGGTCACGAACCGGTGCCGTTCACCGGTGAGTTCGCGCACGGCGGTGCGGTCCCCGGCGGCCGATCCGTCGAGGGGCACGGCGACGAGCACCCGGCGCACGTCGGTCGGCGCGGGGCCGGTGAACTCCTCCAGGACGCACCAGATCTCGCCCCGCTCCGGACGGATCACCGGATCGGCCCAGCGCAGCCCGCCGCCGACGGCGGAGACGGGGGTGAGGGGCCGCGGCGGCGCGGCGGGGGCGGCGTCGGGCTCGTACGCGTAGAGCCGCTGGTCGGGGAAGTGGCAGAAGACCACGAGCGGTCCGTCCGCCGGGCGGTCCACCGCCGCCCAGGGCTGTCCGCCGTACTCGACGACCCGGCTGCGGACGTTCCACGGGGCGGGCAGCACGGTCTCCTCCGTGCCGTCGGCGCGCCGTCGTACGAGGGCACGGCGGCCGCCCTCGGCGGGCCGGGGCGCGGTCCACCACAGTGCGTCGCCGACGGCGCCGAGGTACTCGGGCCGTCCGTCGTGCGCGGCGGCGAGCGCCGCGTCGACGGGCGACGGCCAGGTGCCGTGGGCGGCGCTGGTCTTCATCTCGTCTCCCCCTGTCACGGATCTGTCCCCCCGGGTCCTGGTCACGTGCCCTACGCGGTCTTCAGATAGTGGTCGAGCACGCGGACGCCGAAGTGGAGGGCGTCCACCGGGACGCGTTCGTCCACGCCGTGGAAGAGCGCCCCGTAGTCGAGGTCCGGGGGCAGCCGGAGCGGCGAGAAGCCGTAGCCGGTGATGCCGAGCCGGGAGAACTGCTTGGCGTCGGTGCCGCCGGACATGGTGAACGGCACGACGTGCCCGGCCGGGTCGAAGTGCTCGACGGCGGCCCGCAGCTTGGCGAACGTCGGTGAGTCGACGGGGGATTCCAGGGGCACCTCGCGGTGGTGGAACTCCCACTCCACGTCGGGGCCGGTGAGCCGGTCCATCGTCTCGGTGAACTCCTCCTCGCCGCCCGGCAGCATCCGTCCGTCGACGTACGCGACGGCCGTGCCCGGAACGACGTTGACCTTGTAACCGGCCTCCAGCATCGTCGGGTTGGCGCTGTTGCGGACGGTCGCCCCGACCAGGGCGGCGGCGGGTCCGAGCTTGTCGAGGAGGCGGTCCACGTCGAGGTCGGGGGCGTGGGCGTCGACCTCGACGCCGTACAGCGCGGCCAGTTCGGTGAGGGCGGCGCGGACGGTGGTGGTGAGCCGGACCGGCCAGGTGTGGGCGCCGATGCGGGCGACGGCGGCGGCGAGGCGGGTGACGGCATTGGCCGTGTTCACCTTGGAGCCGTGACCCGCCCGGCCGCGGGCGGTCAGCCGGAGCCAGGCGGTGCCCCGCTCCCCCGCCGCGATCGGGTAGATCCTCGTGCGGGGGTCCGGGTGGAAGCTGTACGCCCCGGACTCGCCGATGCCCTCCGTGCAGCCCTCGAAGAGGGCCGCGTGCCGGTCGGCGAGGAAGCCGGAGCCGTCGTCGGCGCTGTCCTCCTCGTCGGCCGTGTAGGCGAGGACGATGTCGCGGCGGGGGCGGACGCCCTGCCGGGCCCAGGAGCGGACGACGGCCAGGACCATCGCGTCCATGTTCTTCATGTCGACGGCGCCGCGTCCCCACACGAGTCCGTCGCGGACCTCGCCGGAGAAGGGGTGGACGGTCCACTCGGCGGGGTCGGCGGGCACCACGTCCAGATGGCCGTGGACGAGGAGCGCCGGGGCCCCGGGGTCGGTGCCGGGGACGCGCGCCACGACGTTGGTCCGGCCGGCGGTCCGTTCCAGGAGGGTGGGCTCGATCCCGGCGGCGGCGAGCCGCTCGGCGACGTACTCGGCGGCGGGCCGCTCGCGGCAGTCGCCGCCGCCCCGGTTGGTGGTGTCGAGGCAGATCAGCTCGGAAGTGAAGGCGACCACCTCGTCGAGCGCCGTCGCGTCCGGTTCACGGACCTGCTCAGCCATACTGCTCCTCCACGGCGGCCGAGACGATGGTCGTGACCGCTTTGAACGTGCGGATCGCCTCGTACATCGTCGCGCCGGTGTAGGCGACGCGCCGCTCGCCGCTCCGCGTCACGCCGGGGACCACCGTGGCGGCGGCGCCCAGGTGCTCGGCGTCGAACTCCAGCTCCACGGTGAAGGGACCGCCCCGGACCGGTTCGTGCCGTACGGCGAGCGAGGCGCCCGTCTTCGCCGCGGCCCGGATGTCGGCGGCGGTCCTGGCCGGGGTGCGGCACACCGCCGCGTACCGCGAGACGTGGTCCTTGACGGCGACCTTGGGCGCCTCGGGGGCGTAGCCGAGGGCGTCCTCGCAGGTGAGGTCGTCGCCGGTGACGAGGACGACGGGGACGCCGTACTCCGCGACCACATGGGCGTTCAGCAGGCCCTCGCTCGCCCGCTCGCCGTTGAGCCAGACGCCGGTGACGGAGTTGGCGAGGTAGGTGTGGGCGAGGACCCCCTCGGCGCCGGCGCCCGTGTGGTAGCCGACGAAGGCGACGCCGTCGACGTCGCCGTGCTGCACGCCCTCGACCATGGAGAGGGACTTGTGCCGGCCGGTGATCATCTCGGCCCGCTCGTCCAGCCGCTCCAGGAGCAGGTTCCGCATGCTCCAGTGCGCCTCGTTGATGAGGACCTCGTCGGCGCCGCCGTCGAAGAAGCCGAGCACGGCGGCGTTCACGTCGGACGTGAACATCGCGCGGCACCGTTCCCACTGGGGCGTGCCGGGCAGCACGTCGGCGGGCCAGGTCACGCCGGTCGCGCCCTCCATGTCGGCGCTGATGAGGATCTTCATGTCTGGCACCGTACGCGCCGTCCGGCCGCCCTACCACCCCTGTGGAAAACCACCGTTGGAGTGGACCGGTGGCACGAGCCGGGCGGTGGCGCGGATCGTCCGGCGGGTCCCGGTCGTCTCCCGGCGCCGGGATGCCGAAACGGGTGAAACTTCGCCAAGAGGTGTGGATAGGCTGTCGGCCGCAGTCGTCGTACCCGACCCTCGGAGAGCCCCGGTGACCACCGCCTTCACCCCGTCCGCATCCGCGCCCGCCGAGGCCGGAACCGTCGTCCCCGAGCCCCCCGACGCGGCCGCCGGGCCCGTCATGGCGGAGGAGCCGGAGTTCTGGGAGCCCTCGCCGCCGGAGGACCGGGACGATCGGGAGGACGGGGACGGCGGGGACGGCCGGGACGAGCAGGAGGACCGGGAGGACCGGGAGCAGGACGCCCCGGACCTGGAGGAGGACCGGGACGCCGGGGAGCCCGACCCCGTGGTCGTCCGTGACGCGCGCGACTTCGGCGTCTACGCCCGCACCGGCGGCTGGGCCTTCGCTCTCAAGGTGGCGCGCAGCGTGCGTCCCGGCGGCCAGCCCGCCGAGGGAACGGCCCGGACGAAGGTCTCGGCGAAGGCGTTCGCCGAGCTGGCGGGGTGCTCGCCCGAGCGGGTCATGCGCCACTACAGGGCGTGGGACATGGCCGCCGACGACGGCCTGGTCCCCCAGTTCGAGGTCCTGGTCCCCGGCGAGGACATCGACCTGCCCGACGCGGACACCTGGATCGCGTACTACTCCTCCCGCAACGGCGCGGCCTCCGTGCGCGGCCGGGCGATCAGCGAGGCGGCCGAGGCGGAGGGCATCCGTCCGACGAAGGCCCTGGAGGTCGCGGAGAACCCGACGGCGCTGCGGGCCGCGATCCTCGCCGACCCCGGGACGGCGGAGGCCGCGCGCGGCGCGCTGCTCGACCGGATGAAGGAGGACCCGGCCCTCCAGACGGAGATGGCCCGCGCCTTCGTCCGCACCGACGACCTGAAGAAGGCCGTGGCGAGCGAGGCGAAGGCGGCCGACCGCATCGGCTACGTGCGCCAGATCGTCGAGAAGGGGCAGATCAGGACGCCCGCCGGGCAGACCGTGGAGGCACCGGCCGAGCTGCGGGCGGAGGCCGAGCGGCACCTGTCCCTCCTAGACGAGCTGGACGACTCGGAGGAGACGGGCGAGTGGGCCGGTGAGGCGTACGACACCGTCAGGGGCCTGGTCGCCAGGGTCGTGGAGGAGGACCCCGCGCTGCGCGTCCAGGAGCGGCGGACGAAGTTCTACAACAGTCTGCAGAAGGCGACGAAGGTCTTCGAGGAGCTGACGCTGGACGAGGTCCTGGAGGAGGAGATCTTCGAGGACGACATGCTCCAGCGGCTCGAAGCCCTCCAGGAGGCGATCAGCTCCTGCATCAGCACGCTGCGCAGGGCGTCGACCGCCTCCTGAGGCGCTCCCCTCAGTCCTGGTGGCCGAGCTGGAGGTCGCGTTCCGTGCGGCCCCCGCCGGCCACCTGGAGGACGGTCGCTACGGGCGGGTAGCCGGCGGCGATGACCGTGTACTCCCCGGAGGACAGGTCCACGAAGCGGAAGGTCCCGTCCGGCCCGGTGGTGAGGGTGTCCACGACGTTGCCGGCCGCGTCGAGCAGGGTGACCCGGGCGTCCTCCACGGCGCGCCCGCCGCCGGCGCGCACCGTCCCGCGCAGCACGGCGCCGCCGGCCAGCTCGATGTCCTGGCGGGTCTCGCGGGACGCCTGGACGCTCACCGGGAGCGCGGCGGGACGGAAGGCGGGGGCGCTGGCGGCGAGCGTGTACTCGCCCGCGACCAGTTCGGTGATGACGTATCCGCCCTCGCGTCCGCTGCGGGTGGAGGCGACGACCTCGCCGCGCACGTCGGTGAGGGTGACGGACGCGTCCCGTACGGGCGTGCCGTCGGCGGTGACGACGCTGCCCGCGAGCCGGCCGGCGCCGCCGAGGACCACGTCGAGTTCGACGGGCCGGTCGCCGACGGTGACGGAGACGGCCTGCGGCTGGTGTCCGCCGGCCGCCGCGATCAGGACGTACGCGCCGCCGCCGGGCACGCTCAGCGCGTACCGGCCGTCCTCGCCGCTCGCGCCCCGGCCCACCTGCCGTCCCTGGACGTCGATGAGGGTGAGGGCGGCCCGGGGGACGCGGCTGCCGTCGTGGTGCCGGACCGTGCCGCAGACGGGCAGTCCGGAGTGGGCCGGCCCGGGGTGCGGCGGGGCGGCGGGGGCGGGCTCCGGGACGGCGTGCCGGGCCTGCGGCACCGCCTGGGTACCGAAGTCGGCGGCCTCGGTGGTGGGGGTGTGGTGGGACACCAGCGGTTTCTCCTTGAGGGCGAAGGCGAGGACGAGGCCGAGCACGAGGACCGGCACGAGGTAGAGGAAGATGCGCGGCATCGCGTCCGCGTACGCCTGGATGTACGCGTCGCGCAGGGCGGGCGGCAGGGTGTGCACCGTCTGCGGGGTGATCGACTCGGCCGGGGGCAGGACGCCGGGGCCGCCCTGGGACAGGACGCCGGCGAGCCGGTCGCCGAGGGCGTCGTCGAGCCGGGAGGCGAAGAGGGTGCCGAAGATCGCGGCGCCGACGCTGCCGCCGATCTGGCGGAAGTAGTTGTGGGCACTGGTGGCGGCGCCGAGGTCGGCGGGGCGCACGGAGTTCTGCACGGCGAGCACGAGCACCGGCATGACCAGGCCGATGCCGAGACCGAGGACGGCCTGCCAGAGGCTGTGGTGCAGGCGCGGCGTGTCGGTGCCCATGTGGGAGAGCAGCCACATGCCGAGGACGGCGAGGGCGCCGCCGGCCACCGGGTAGACCTTGTAACGGCCGGTGCGGCTGATGAGCCGGCCCGAGGCGACGGAGGCGAGGACGATGCCGCCCATGAGGGGCAGCATCAGGAGTCCGGACTCCGTGGCGGTGGCGCCCTCGACCATCTGGAGGAAGGTGGGGAGGTAGCTGGCGGCGCCGAAGAGCGCGATGCCGATCACGGTGCCGACGAGGGCGGTGACGGTGAAGACGGAGTCGCGGAAGAGGCGGAGCGGGATGAGGGGTTCGGGCGCGAAGTGCTCGACGACCAGGAACAGCAGGGCGGTTCCGGCGGCTCCGCAGGCGAGACCGAGGATGACGCGGGAGTCCCAGGCGTACTCGGTGCCGCCCCAGCTCGTCAGCAGGACCAGGCAGGTGGAGGCGGCGGCGAGGAGCAGCGCGCCGAGGACGTCGAAGCGCGCGCGTGCGGCCGGCTTGGGGAGCTTGAGGACGGTGGCGACGACGGCGAGGGTGACGAGCCCGAAGGGCACGTTGAAGTAGAAGCACCAGCGCCAGGAGACGTGGTCGGTGAAGAAGCCGCCGAGCAGGGGTCCCGCGACGGAGGCGAGGCCGAAGACGGCACCGATCAGGCCCATGTACCGGCCGCGTTCCCGAGGGGGCACGATGTCCGCGATGATCGCCTGGACGCCGATCATGAGGCCGCCGGCGCCGATGCCCTGGACCGCGCGGAAGGCGATGAGCTGGTCCATCGTCCGGGACCAGCCCGCGAGCCCCGAGCCGATGACGAAGACGACGATGGCGAAGAGGAAGACGCCCTTGCGGCCGAGGAGGTCGCCGAGCTTCCCGTAGACCGGCAGGCCGACGGTGGAGGTCAGCAGGTAGGCGGTGATCGCCCAGGACATCCGGTCCAGGCCCTGGAGTTCGCCGACGATCTTCGGCAGGGCGGTGGCGACGATCATCTGCTCCAGGGCGGCGAGGAGCAGCGCGAGCATGAGGCCGAAGAAGACGAGCCGGACGCGACGGGGGTCGAGGGCGGCCGGACCGGGCGAGGGCACGGGGCCGGCGGGCGGCCCGTCCGGCGGGGGCGGTGCCGCGCCCGCCACTTCCCCGACGGCCCCGACGAACCCGGCGGCTCCAGCGGCTCCGACAACCTCGGCGGACCCGGCGGTCCGGATGCCCTCGGCGCTCCCGGTCGTCCCGGTGCCCTCGGCGGTCCCGGTGCTCTTCGCCATGGTGACCCCACCCACGTGTCTGCTCCCCTCGTCACGGCGTCTGCGCCGCGCCATTCTTCGCATTGGGCGCGAAGGGGGAGCAAGTCGGGCGGTACGGGAGTCAAGGGCGTCCGGGGCGGTGAACCTCCCTGGACGGCAGCGCACTTGGGGCGCTCATCAGCGCGTTTGCGCGAGGGCCCGCGCCCCCGGCGCACCGGGGGCGCGGACACGGGGGCGCGGGCGATCCACTCGAATCGGTGAACGCTCCGGGCGTTACTTCTCGACCTCGGCCGCCAGCCGGTCGAGGACGAGGTCGTAGATCCGGCCGAGTCCCTTGGGTGCGAAGGTCTTCTCGAAGAAGCCGCCGATGCCGCCGGCACCGTTCCAGACGGTCGTGACGACGGCGCGGGACCTGCCCTCGCCGGCGGGCGTCACGGTCCAGGTGGTGACCATGGAGGAGTTGCGGTCCTTCTCGACGAGCTGCCCGTCGGTGGGCTCGGTGACCTCCAGGAGGCAGTCGCGGACGCGCTTGCTGGTGGCCTGGAGCTTCCAGTGGACGAGGGTGCCCTCGCCGTCGCCGCCCTCGCGCACCTCGTACTCGCTGAAGTGCTCGGGGAGGAGCTTCGCACGCGTGCCGCTGTAATCGGCGAGGGCGTCGAACACCGTGTCGGCGTTCGCGGCGATGATCCGTTCCGTCGTGGCCTCGACCTGCGCCATTGACTTCCTCCAGCTCGTGGTTCCTCGGGGAATGAGGACCAAGCGAACCACGTGGGTGCCGGGGGACGAAATCCGGGACGCGACGACCGGAGGAGCGGGCGTTCCCCCGCCTGCGGGCCGCCCGGGCCCGGCCGTCGAGGAGACGCCCGTGCGCCGGGGCGGTCCGGCCGAAACCGCCGCCGGTCCCGGCCCGTTCGGCGCGGACGCGGTCGCCGTCCGCGCCTCCGCCGCCCCCGGCCTCCGGGGCACCGCCTTCCACGGGGCACGGACCCGGTCGGATCGTCGGACCGGTATGCCTGACACGCCGTCGGCTCCCGCCGTTCGGGTCAACTCCCGGCGGAACGGGTCCTTCCGGCCCCTGTTCGGGGCACGGAGCCCCCATGACCCCACGCGCAGGCATGCTGATCGCCGCTGGAGCACTGGTGGCCGGGACGGTCACCGTCCTGCCCGCCTCCCCGGCGGGCGCCGGTGAACCGGCCTCCCTCCCCCGGCTCGCCTGGACCGACTGCCCCACGAAGCCGTACCCGAGACTCCAGTGCGCCACCCTGAAGGTCCCGCTCGACCACGACGCCCCGGCCGGGCGGACGATCACGCTCGCCCTCACCCGGGTCGCGCACACCGCGAAGACCTTCCAGGGGCCGCTGTTCGTGAATCCGGGCGGCCCCGGTGGCAGCGGACGCGGCATGGCCGGGTACGTGGCGTCCGCGCTGCCCCCGGAGGTGGCCGCCCAGTACGACGTGATCGGCTTCGACCCGCGCGGGGTCGGCAGGAGCGAGCCCGCGCTCGACTGCCTCCCCGGCCACTTCGCGCCGGTGCGCCCCGACTCGGTGCCGCGCGGGAGCCGGGCCGAGCGGGCGGGGGTGAACCGGGCGCGGGAGTTCGCCGAGGCGTGCGGCGAGAAGTACGCCGACGTCCTGCCGTACATCGACACGGTGAGCACCGCCCGGGACCTCGACCTCGTCAGGGACGCGCTCGGCGCGCCGAAGCTCACCTACCTGGGGTACTCGTACGGCACCTATCTGGGGGCGGTGTACGCGCGGCTCCATCCGGACCGGGTGCGGCGCATGGCGCTCGACTCCGTCGTCCACCCGCACGCCGTCTGGTACGAGTCCAACATCGCGCAGAACCACGCCTTCGACACGCGCCACAAGGCGTTCCTGGCGTGGGTGGCCCGGCACGACTCCGTGTACCGGCTCGGCACCGACCCGGCGGCGGTCGAGGCCGCCTGGTACCGGATGCGCGACGCGGTGCGCGCGGCCCCGGCCGGCGGGAAGGTCGGTCCGGGCGAACTGGAGGACACCTTTCTGCCCGGCGGGTACTACAACGGCTACTGGCCCGCGCTGGCGAAGGCGTTCTCCGCGTACGCCGTCGACGCGGACCCGAAGCCGCTGACGGAGGCGTACGAGCGGTACGGGGAGCCCGAGGCCGCCACCGACAACGGCTATTCGGTCTACACGAGCGTGCAGTGCCGGGACGCGGGCTGGCCCCGTGACTGGGGCGTCTGGCGCAAGGACGCCTGGAAGACGCACGCCAAGGCGCCGTTCTCGACCTGGAACAACACCTGGTACAACGCTCCGTGCGCGTTCTGGCCGGTGGAGTCCCTGACCCCGCCGGACGTCCGCAACGACCGGATTCCGCCGGCTCTCGTCCTCCAGGCGACGGACGACGCGGCGACGCCGTACGAGGGCGCGGTCGCGCTGCACCGGCTGCTGCGCGGTTCCCGCCTGGTGGTGGAGGAGGGCGGCGGCAACCACGGCGTGACGCTCGCGGGGAACGACTGCGCCGACCGGTACCTGGCCGCCTACCTGGCCACGGGCGAGGTCCCGCGCGGCGGGGGCGGCGGCGAGGCGGACGCGGTCTGTGCCGCGCTCCCGGACCCGGAGCCCGAGCCGGTGGCCCCGGCCGGTCCGAAGCCGCCGGAGAAGAGCGGCGCGGCGTCGCGGGTGGGGCCGGTCGGAGCCGTCCTGCACGGCCTCCTCGGCCACGCACGCTGAACGGCCGCCCGCCGCCCGTCTTCCGCCGCCCGGACCGGCCGGGGCCACCGGACCGGGCCTCCGCCGCCCGGTCCCGCGCCGCCCGGCCCGCGCCGGCCGCGCCCCCGCCCTCCGGTCCCGTTCAGCCGGCGGGGCCGAGCCGCCCCAGCGACCGTCCCGCCGCCGCGCCGAGACGGGGGTGCGGCAGCGCGGCCTCCAGGGCGGGGCGGGCCCGGGGATCGCCGAGGGCACCGAGCCCTTCGACGCAGGCGAGACCGACGCGCCAGTGCGGGTCGTCGGCCGGGAGGCGCCGTTCGAGGACGGTGATCAGGGCCGGTACGGACTCGGGGGCGCGCAGCGCGGCGAGCAGCCGGACCGGCAGCAGGGCGTAGGCGGCGCGGAGTTCGTTGGTGGCGAGGGCGGCGGCCGCGCGGGCGGTGCGCGGGTCGCCGAGCCGGGTCAGGGCGTGGGCGGCGGTGACGCAGCGCTCGGGATCGCGGTGGTTGAGGAGGAGGACGAGGGGCTCGAAGGCGCGCGGGTCCCCGGCGACGCCCAGGGCGTAGGCGGCGATCTCCCGGGCCCAGAGCGGCTGTCCGGGCGCGGTGAGAACGTGGTGCAGTTCCTCGGGGTCGCGGGTTTCCGCGAGCCGTCCGAATTCCGCCGGAACCTCTCCGCCCTCATTCTCGATCTCGTCGCGCAATCGATCGATCATCGAGCAGAATTCCGGGTCCTCGGCGTATTCCATGAATCCGAGCCTATCCGCGATCCAGATCACATCTTCTCGACTTCCCGGGACTGGCGCGCTCGTTACCGGCCGGTTAGTCTCGGGTGAGCGGGTCGATCCCCGCTTCTCACAACGGCCTGGTGACGCAGCCGTCGTGAGCGTTCGTCGGTTCGGCAGTTTCGACGCGGCTCCGGGACAGAGCCCGTCTCCCCTTTCACCGGGCACCGCCCTTTCCGGGCCCGCTCCCGCGTGTTCTTCCGCGATTCCTTTCGCGCGATTCAGCGGCACCACCCGCGCGTACTGCCCTCAGTCGTCACTCTTCCTCCCTGGAGTCCCCTGATGGACACCCCTCTCTCCACCATCGCCGTCGTCGGTCTCGGCACCATGGGCACGGGCATCGCCGACGTCCTCGCACGGGCCGGCCGCGAGGTCATCGGCATCGACATCAACGACGCGGCCGCCGCCCGGGCCGTCGCCGCCCTGGAGGCATCCACCGCCCGCGCCGTGGCCCGCGAGCGGATCACCGAGGAGGAGCGGCAGGACGTCCTGGCCCGCTTCCGCACCTTCCCCGACCTCCGGGCGGCCGCCGAGGCCGATCTCGTGATCGAGGTCGTGCCGGAGTCGTACGAGGCGAAGCGGGAGGTCTTCCGGGCCCTCGACGGTATCGTCCGGCCCGACGCGATCCTGGCCACCGGCACCAACGCGCTCTCCGTCACCCGGCTCGCCGCCGACTCGGCGCACCCCGAGCGGGTGCTCGGCCTGCACTTCTTCACCCCGGTCCAGGCGATGAGGCTGGTCGAGGTGGTCTCCTCGGTGCTGACCGACCCACGGGCCGTCGAGGCCGTCACCCGCCTCGCCCAGGACCTCGGCAAGGAGCCGGTGGCGGTCGGGGACCGGGCCGGGTTCATCGCGGACGGGCTGCTCTTCGGCTACCTGAACCAGGCCGCCGCGATGTACGAGTCCAAGTACGCCTCCCGCGAGGACATCGACGCGGCGATGCGGCTGGGCTGCGGCCTGCCGATGGGCCCGCTGGCGCTGCTCGACCTGATCGGGATCGACACGGCCCGCACGGTCCTGGAGGCCATGTACGCCTCCTCGCACGACCGGCTGCACGCCCCCGCCCCGATCCTCCGGCAGCTCAGCGAGGCGGGCCTGACGGGCCGCAAGGCGGGCCGCGGCTTCTACACGTACGCGGCGCCGGACTCCGGCGAGGTGGTGCGCGACGCGCTCACCCCGCTCGCCTCGGCGGAGGCCGGGGCCGGCCGCGAGGTCCGCTCGGTCGGCGTCGCCGGCTCGGGCACCATGGCCTCCGGCATCGCGGAGGTCTTCGCCAAGGCCGGGTACGAGGTCGTGCTCGCCGCCCGCTCCCAGGAGAAGGCGGACACCGCCAAGGCCCGGATCGCCACGTCCCTGGACCGTTCGGTGTCCAGGGGCCGGATGACGGCCGAGGCCCGTGACACCACGCTCGCCCTGATCACCCCGGCCGGCACGCTCGACGCCTTCGCCGAGGTCGACCTGGCGGTCGAGGCGGTCGCGGAGGACCTGGAGATCAAGCAGGAGCTGTTCGGGCGGCTCGACAAGGTCTGCAGGCCGGGCGCGGTGCTCGCCACCACGACCTCCTCGCTGCCGGTCGTGGCTTGCGCCCGGGCCACCACGCGTCCGCAGGACGTCATCGGGATGCACTTCTTCAACCCGGCGCCCGCGATGAAGCTGGTGGAGATCGTCCGTACGGTCCTGACCGGCGACGACGTCCACGCCACCGTCCGCGAGGTGACCACCAGGATCCGCAAGCACCCCGTGGACTGCGGCGACCGGGCCGGCTTCATCGTGAACGCGCTGCTCTTCCCGTACCTGAACAACGCGGTCAAGATGGTCCAGGAGCACTACGCGACCCTGGACGACATCGACGCCGCGATGAAGCTGGGCGGCGGCTACCCGATGGGCCCGTTCGAACTGCTCGACGTGGTCGGCCTCGACGTCTCGCTCGCGATCGAGCGGGTCCTGCACCGCGAGTTCCGCGACCCCGGCCTCGCCCCGGCCCCGCTCCTGGAGCACCTGGTGGCGGCGGGCTGCCTGGGCCGCAAGACGGGGCGCGGCTTCCGCGAATATGCCCGGCGCTGAACCCCGCTCCCCCGGCTGGGGCGGGCTCCTGATCCCCCCGGGCACCCCCGGTGCCCCGGGGGGTTCCCCGCCCCCACCTGGGCACACGTCCACTCCGATGCAGTACGTTCGGACCATGCCCAAGGCCGCGAAGTCACCCCGTGCCACCTCTCCGTCCGACGCTCCGGAGAGCGCGGCGGGCACCCGTGCCGCCGCGCAGCGGCTCAAGATGCGCCGGGAGCTCGCCACCGCGGCGATGGAGCTCTTCGCGACCAAGGGGTACGAGGCCACCACGGTGGACGAGATCGCGGCCGCGGCCGGGGTCGCGCGGCGGACCTTCTTCCGCCACTTCCGCTCCAAGGAAGAGGCGATCTTCCCCGACCACGACGACACCCTGGTGCGGGCGGAGGCGGTGCTGAACGCCGCGCCGCCGCACGAGCACCCGCTCGACACGGTGTGCCGGGGCATCAAGGAGGTCATGAAGATGTACGCGGGGTCCCCCGCGGTCTCCGTGGAGCGCTACCGGCTCACCCGCGAGGTGCCGACGCTGCGGGAGCGGGAGATCGCCTCGGTGGCCCGCTACGAGCGGCTGTTCACCCGCTACCTCCTCGGCCACTTCGACGAGCGCGACCACCACGACGGCAACGACGACCCGCTGCTCGCCGAGGTGGCGGCCTCGGCGGTCGTCACCGCCCACAACCACGTGCTGCGCCGCTGGCTGCGGGCGGGCGGCGAGGGCGACGTGGAGGCCCAGCTCGACCACGCCTTCGCGATCGTCCGGGAGACCTTCGGGTCGGGCATGGGCGCGGGCCGGCCGGCCCCGTCCTCCGCCGCCCCCCAGGACGGCCCCGCCCCCGCCGTCCGGGCTTCCGCCCGCGGTGACGTGGTGGTCGCCGTGGCCCGTACGGACGCGCCGCTCGACGAGGTCATGCGCTCCATCCAGCAGGCGCTCGGCAGCGCCTGACCCCTCCCGCTCCACGGCGCGCCGCGTGGGCCGCTCCCGATCCCCGGGGGCGGCCCACGCGGCGTTTGCCCAGGTCGGAGCGGTGTGAGCCGTCCATTCGATCGATCATCGCTCATCTGTGACGGGCGGTTCGCATCCGAGTGAAATTACTGGCACGCAGTGCCTTGTCAGGTGACACGGCGTGCCATACGTTGAGGGTGTCCGGGCGGTCGGCACGCGGAGACCACCTCGCGCGCCGGCTGTCCCCACGGGCCGACGGCCCGTGCGCCCGGACGCCTGCGTCACAGGCAACCCCGCGCCCGAACGGCGCCGCGCCACCGCACCGCCCAGCCGAACCGACGGCACACCTCCACAGCAGCAGCACTTCCCGTCGCAACCCCCCAGGCGTCCTCCCCGGACGCTCACCGCCGGAGGCAACCCGTGAAGGAAATCCTGGACGCGATCCAGTCCCAGACCGTGACGTCGAGCGGCTCCGCCGCGGTCACGTCCGCCGACTTCGCGAACATCCAGCTCCCCGAGTCGTACCGCGCCGTCACCGTCCACAAGGACGAGGCCGAGATGTTCACCGGACTCGCCAGCCGTGACAAGGACCCGCGCAAGTCGCTCCACCTCGACCAGGTCCCGGTCCCCGAACTCGGTCCCGGCGAGGCGCTCGTCGCCGTGATGGCCTCCTCGGTCAACTACAACTCGGTGTGGACCTCGATCTTCGAGCCGGTGTCGACCTTCGGGTTCCTGGAGCGCTACGGCCGCCTCTCCGAGCTGACCAAGCGCCACGACCTGCCGTACCACGTCATCGGCTCCGACCTCGCGGGCGTCGTCCTGCGCACCGGCCCCGGCGTCAACTCGTGGAAGCCCGGCGACGAGGTCGTCGCGCACTGCCTCTCGGTCGAGCTGGAGTCCTCCGACGGCCACAACGACACGATGCTCGACCCCGAGCAGCGCATCTGGGGCTTCGAGACCAACTTCGGCGGCCTGGCGGAGATCGCCCTCGTCAAGTCGAACCAGCTGATGCCGAAGCCCGGCCACCTGAGCTGGGAGGAGGCCGCCGCCCCGGGCCTGGTGAACTCCACCGCCTACCGCCAGCTCGTCTCCCGCAACGGCGCCGGCATGAAGCAGGGCGACAACGTCCTCATCTGGGGCGCCAGCGGCGGCCTCGGCTCGTACGCCACCCAGTTCGCCCTGGCCGGCGGCGCCAACCCGATCTGCGTCGTCTCCTCCCCCGAGAAGGCCGACATCTGCCGGTCCATGGGCGCTGAGGCGGTCATCGACCGCAACGCCGAGGGCTACAAGTTCTGGAAGGACGAGCACACCCAGGACCCGAAGGAGTGGAAGCGCTTCGGCAAGCGCATCCGCGAGCTCACCGGCGGCGAGGACATCGACATCGTCTTCGAGCACCCGGGCCGCGAGACCTTCGGCGCCTCCGTGTACGTCACCCGCAAGGGCGGCACCATCACCACCTGCGCCTCGACCTCCGGCTACATGCACCAGTACGACAACCGCTACCTGTGGATGTCGCTCAAGCGGATCATCGGCTCGCACTTCGCGAACTACCGCGAGGCGTGGGAGGCCAACCGCCTGATCGCCAAGGGCAAGATCCACCCCACCCTGTCGAAGGTCTACTCCCTGGAGGAGACCGGCCAGGCCGCCTACGACGTCCACCGCAACCTCCACCAGGGCAAGGTCGGCGTCCTCGCCCTCGCGCCCCAGGAGGGCCTGGGCGTGCGCGACCCGGAGATGCGGGCCCAGCACATCGACGCCATCAACCGCTTCCGCAACATCTGAACCCGGGACCACAGATGACTGAGCGCCAGAAGGACCGGCCGTGGCTCATGCGGACGTACGCCGGTCACTCGACCGCCGAGGCGTCCAACGAGCTGTACCGGCGCAACCTCGCCAAGGGTCAGACCGGCCTCTCGGTCGCCTTCGACCTGCCGACGCAGACGGGCTACGACCCCGACCACGTCCTCGCCCGCGGCGAGGTCGGCCGGGTCGGGGTCCCCGTCTCGCACCTCGGCGACATGCGCCGGCTGTTCCAGGACATCCCCCTGGAGCGGATGAACACCTCGATGACCATCAACGCCACGGCGATGTGGCTCCTGGCGCTCTACCAGGTGGTCGCGGAGGAGCAGGGGGCGGACGTCGCCGGGCTCCAGGGCACCACCCAGAACGACATCGTGAAGGAGTACCTGTCGCGCGGGACGCACGTCTTCCCGCCCGGCCCCTCCCTCCGCCTCACGACGGACATGATCACCTACACGGTGAACCACCTCCCGAAGTGGAACCCGATCAACATCTGCAGCTACCACCTGCAGGAGGCGGGGGCCACTCCGGTCCAGGAGATCTCGTACGCGATGTCCACCGCCATCGCGGTGCTCGACGCGGTCCGGGACTCCGGCCAGGTCCCCGAGGACCGCTTCGGCGAGGTGGTCGCCCGCATCTCGTTCTTCGTGAACGCGGGCGTCCGCTTCGTCGAGGAGATGTGCAAGATGCGCGCCTTCGGGCGCATCTGGGACAAGATCACCCACGAGCGGTACGGCATCGAGAACCCCAAGCAGCGCCGGTTCCGCTACGGCGTGCAGGTCAACTCGCTCGGCCTGACCGAGGCCCAGCCGGAGAACAACGTCCAGCGGATCGTCCTGGAGATGCTGGCCGTCACCCTCTCCAAGGACGCCCGCGCGCGGGCCGTCCAGCTCCCCGCCTGGAACGAGGCCCTGGGTCTGCCCCGGCCCTGGGACCAGCAGTGGTCGCTGCGCATCCAGCAGGTCCTCGCCCACGAGTCCGACCTGCTGGAGTACGAGGACATCTTCGCCGGCTCGCACGTGATCGAGGCCAAGGTGGACGCCCTCGTCGAGGAGTGCCTGGCCGAGATCGACCGCATCCAGGAGATGGGCGGCGCGATGGCGGCCGTCGAGTCCGGCTACCTCAAGGCACAGCTCGTCTCCTCGCACGCCGAGCGGCGCGCCCGGATCGAGGCCGGCGAGGAGAAGATCGTCGGCGTCAACATCCACCGGTCGACCGAGGAGAGCCCCCTCACCGCCGACCTGGACACCGCGATCATGACGGTGGACCCGGCGAACGAGGCACGGGTGGTCGCCGCCCTCCACGAGTGGCGCGACAACCGCGACGAGACCCGCGCCCAGGAGTCCCTGGCGAAGCTGAAGGCGACGGCGGCCGGCGACGGCAACCTCTTCGCCGCCACCCTGGAGTGCGCGCGCGCGGGCGTCACCACCGGGGAGTGGTCCTGGGCGCTGCGGGACGTCTTCGGCGAGTTCCGCGCCCCCACGGGCGTGTCCTCCGCCCCGGTCGCGGTGACCGCCGAGGCGGGCACGCCGCTGGCCCTCGTACGGGAGAAGGTGGCGCGGACCGCGGAGGAGCTGAACGCCGGACGGCTGCGGCTGCTCGTCGGCAAGCCCGGCCTGGACGGGCACTCCAACGGGGCCGAGCAGATCGCCGTACGCGCGCGCGACGCCGGTTTCGAAGTGGTCTACCAGGGCATCCGGCTGACCCCCGAACAGATCGTCGACGCGGCCCTGGCCGAGGACGTGCACTGCGTGGGCCTGTCGATCCTCTCCGGCTCGCACGCCGAGCTGGTCCCGGACGTCCTCGGCCGCCTCCGCGAGGCGGGCGCGTCCGACATTCCCGTCATCGTCGGCGGGATCATCCCGAACGCCGACGCCGCGGAACTGAGGCGCGCGGGCGTGGCCGCCGTCTTCACCCCGAAGGACTTCGGCATCACGGAGATCATCGGCCGTATCGTCGACGAGATCCGCAGAGCCAACAAGCTCAGCTCCCTTGAAAGTACGGAGGTCCCCGCATGACCAGCCCCGCGTCTCCCGTGAACCGGCTGCGCCCCCGCCGCTCCTGCCTGGCGGTCCCCGGCTCCAACCCGCGCTTCCTGGAGAAGGCCCAGGGTCTCGCCGCCGACCAGGTCTTCCTCGACCTGGAGGACGCCTGCGCCCCGCTGGCCAAGCCCGAGGCCCGGCACACCATCGTGAAGTTCCTGAACGAGGGCGACTGGACCGGCAAGACGCGCGTGGTCCGCGTCAACGACTGGACGACCCACTGGACGTACCGGGACGTCGTCACGGTCGTCGAGGGCGCCGGCCAGAACCTCGACTGCATCATGCTGCCGAAGGTCCAGGACGCGCAGCAGATCGTCGCGCTGGACCTGCTGCTCACCCAGATCGAGAAGACGATGGGCTTCGAGGTCGGCAAGATCGGCATCGAGGCGCAGATCGAGAACGCGCAGGGCCTGACCAACGTCAACGCCATCGCGCAGGCGTCCCAGCGCGTCGAGACGATCATCTTCGGCCCGGCCGACTTCATGGCCTCCATCAACATGAAGTCCCTCGTCGTGGGCGAGCAGCCGCCCGGCTATCCGGCGGACGCCTACCACCACATCCTGATGAGCATCCTGATGGCCGCCCGCGCCAACAACCTCCAGGCGATCGACGGCCCCTACCTGCAGATCCGCAACCAGGAGGGCTACCGGGCCGTCGCGCGCCGCGCCGCCGCCCTGGGCTTCGACGGCAAGTGGGTGCTGCACCCGGACCAGGTCGCCGCCGCGAACGAGATCTTCTCGCCCTCGCAGGAGGACTACGACCACGCCGAGCTGATCCTCGACGCGTACGACTACTACACGTCCGAGGCCGGCGGGAAGAAGGGCTCCGCGATGCTCGGCGACGAGATGATCGACGAGGCGTCCCGCAAGATGGCCCTGGTCATCTCCGGCAAGGGCCGCGCCGCCGGCATGCGGCGCACCAGCACGTTCGAGATCCCGGAGGCGTAGCACCATGCAGTTCGGCCGCACGTACGAGGAGTTCGAGGTCGGTGCCGTCTACAAGCACTGGCCCGGGAAGACGGTCACGGAGTACGACGACCACCTCTTCTGTCTGCTCACGATGAACCACCACCCGCTGCACATGGACGCGCACTACGCCGAGAACACGACGGACTTCGGCAAGAACGTCGTCGTCGGCAACTACGTCTACTCGCTGCTGCTCGGCATGTCCGTGCCGGACGTCTCCGGCAAGGCCATCGCCAACCTGGAGATCGAGTCGCTGCGGCACGTGGCGCCGACCTTCCACGGCGACACGATCTACGGCGAGACCACGGTCCTCGACAAGACCCCGTCGAAGTCGAAGAACGACCGCGGGATCGTGTACGTGGAGACCAAGGGCTACAAGCAGGACGGCACCCTCGTGTGCGTCTTCCGCCGCAAGGTGATGGTCCCCACCGAGACGTACATCAAGGAGCGCGGCGGCGAGCAGCCCGGCCGCCCCGACCTCGTCGAGCCCTCCAAGAAGCCGGAGAAGTGACCATGGCGCGACTCGCCCAGACCCACGGCCTCACCGATGTCCAGCAGGAGATCCTGGCCACCGTCCGCGACTTCGTGGACAAGGAGATCATCCCGGTCGCGACCGATCTGGAGCACCGCGACGAGTACCCCCAGCAGATCGTGGACGGGCTCAAGGAGCTCGGCGTCTTCGGCCTGATGATCCCCGAGGAGTACGGGGGCCTGGGCGAGTCGCTGCTCACCTACGCGCTGTGCGTGGAGGAGATCGCCCGCGGCTGGATGTCGGTCTCCGGCATCATCAACACCCACTTCATCGTGGCGTACATGCTCAAGCAGCACGGCACGCAGGAGCAGAAGGAGTACTTCCTCCCGCGCATGGCGGCCGGCGAGACGCGCGGCGCGTTCTCGATGTCGGAGCCGGCCCTCGGCTCGGACGTGTCGGCCATCACCTCGAAGGCCGTCAGGGACGGCGACGAGTACGTCCTCAACGGCCAGAAGATGTGGCTGACGAACGGCGGCACCTCGTCGCTGGTGGCCGTTCTGGTCCGGAGTGACGAAGGACACCCGGAGGGCACCGCCCCCCACAAGTCGATGACGACCTTCCTCGTGGAGAAGGAACCCGGCTTCGGAGAGGTCCGTCCGGGCCTCACCATCCCCGGGAAGATCGACAAGATGGGGTACAAGGGCGTCGACACGACCGAGCTGATCATGGACGGACTGCGTATTCCGGCCAATCGTGTGCTCGGCGGGGTCACGGGCCGGGGCTTCTACCAGATGATGGACGGCGTCGAGGTCGGACGCGTGAATGTGGCGGCGCGTGGCTGCGGCGTCGCTCAGCGTGCGTTCGAGCTGGGCGTTTCGTACGCCCAGCAGCGCCACACCTTCGGCAAGGCCATCGCCCAGCACCAGGCGATCCAGTTCAAACTGGCCGAAATGGCTACCAAGGTCGAGGCCGCCCATGCCATGATGGTGAACGCAGCACGCAAAAAGGACTCCGGTGAACGGAACGACCTCGAAGCGGGGATGGCGAAGTACCTCGCCTCCGAGTACTGCAAGGAGGTCGTCGAGGACGCCTTCCGCATTCACGGCGGATACGGCTTCTCGAAGGAGTACGAGATCGAGCGCCTCTACCGGGAGGCTCCGATGCTGCTCATCGGTGAAGGTACCGCCGAGATCCAGAAAATGATCATTGGTCGCCGGCTGCTGGAGGAGTACCGATTCCAGGGTTGATTGTCGCTTTTGAGCCGGTTCGGCCGCGAAGAAGATCACACCCCGTGTTCGTCTTCCGGCCGCCGACTCGGTTCCTGGCTTGCCCAGTTGCGCCCCGCAACCGATAGCATCGCCGGAAAGCCGCCGTCCCCGTTGCCAGTGCGGCATCATCCGCTACGAAGGTCATCCATGCCCCACAGCCAAACCTCTGCACACCGCGACAGCCTCAAGGGCGTACGCCTCGCGCGCGGAGCATCGCCGTGGCTCCTGCCGACCGTCGCCACCGCGGCGCTCAGCCTCGTGCGCGCGCGCGGGTCGAGGCGCGCCGCGGCCATCGCCGTGCCGACCACCGCGCTCGCGGCCGGCATGCTGTGGTTCTTCCGCGACCCCGAGCGCGAGATCGCTCAGGGCCGGGTCATCTCCCCCGCCGACGGTGTGGTGCAGAGCATCATGCCGTGGAAGGACGGACGCACCCGGGTCGCCATCTTCATGAGCCCGCTGAACGTCCACGTCAACCGCGCGCCGCTGGCCGGCACGGTGACGTCCGTGGAGCACATCCCCGGCGGGTTCGTCCCGGCGTTCAACAAGGAGAGCGAGAACAACGAGCGCGTTGTCTGGCACTTCGACACCGAGCTCGGCGACATCGAGATGGTACAGATCGCGGGCGCCGTCGCCCGTCGCATCGTGCCGTACGTCCCGCAGGGGACGAAGGTGGAGCAGGGCGACCGTATCGGCCTGATCCGCTTCGGCTCGCGCGTCGACATCTACCTCCCCGAGGGTGTCGAGGTCGCGGTCGAGGTCGGCCAGGTCACCACAGCGGGGGTGACTCGCATTGACCGTGATTGATCCCGAGACACAGTCGGCCGACTGGGCCGCCGACGCCGAGGCGCGGGCGGCCGAGGAGGCCGAGGAGATGCCGTTGTCGCTGAGGCTGTCCATAGCGGACGCCCTCACGCTCGGTAACGCCACGTGCGGTTTCATGGCCGTGTACTTCACCACCACGGGCATCCTCATCCCGCACCTCACCGGCAGCAACGAGACCGGCATGGCGCGCAACAGCGCCGCCACCGCCGTGATCCTGATGCTGTGCGCGGCGGTCTTCGACCTCTTCGACGGGCTGGTGGCGCGCAAGCTCCGCAGCTCCCCGATGGGCGCCGAGCTCGACAACCTGTCGGACCTGATCAGCTTCGGTCTCGCTCCGGCCTACTTCGTGCTCGTGTACGGCATGGTCGCGGACGACGCGCAGCAGAAGGTCTCGGCCGTGGCCGCGATCGTGGTGCTGCTCGCGGTGGTCCTCAGGCTCGCGAGATTCTCCTGCGTGACCATGAAGGACGGCATGTTCCAGGGCATGCCGAGCCCCTTCGGCGCGCTGACGGTCGTCTCGATCGTGCTGCTGGAGCTGCCCTTCATCCCGACGCTGCTCGCGATCATCGGGGTGGCGTGGCTGATGGTCAGCCGGGTCGAGTACCCGAAGCCCCGGGGCATCCTCGCGGTGGCGATGCTGAGCTGGATCGTCGGCGCGATGGCCATGCTGGCGGCCTGGGCGTTCGACGCGCCGGGCGGGGCGTTCCTGCTCCAGACCGGCTGCGCGCTCCAGGTCGTGCTGGGCGCCGTGATCCCCCTCTTCGCGACGGCCCGCCGGGTGAACACCTTCCGCGGCAACCGGCGCGAGAGCCGGGAGGCGCGGGCGGCGCAGCTGCCGTAGCGGACGGTACGCGTACGAAGGGCCCCGGGAGGCGATACGGCCTCCCGGGGCCCTTTCGCGTGCCCTAGCCGAGCCGCTTGTAGTACAGCGTGGTCGGGCGGAGGGCCCCGGCCGGGTCGGCGGCGTACTCCGGGACCGTCCCGGCGGCGGTCCAGCCCGCGCCCCGGTAGAGGCGCTCGGCCGGGCTGCCGGCCCGGGTGTCCAGGACGAGCAGGGTCAGGCCGGTGGCGGCGGCGTGCGCCTCGGCCGCGGCGAGCAGCCGCCGTCCGAGGCCCCGGCCCCGGGCGGAGCGGTGGACCAGGAGCCGGGCGATCTCGCCCCGGTGCCGGCCGTTGGCGGCGCCCGTACGGACGAGGGTGACGGCCCCGGTCGGACGCCCGGCCCCGTCCAGGGCCGCCCAGACGTCCCGTACGCCCTCCTCGGCCTCCCCGGCGGCCCCGAGCCACCAGGAGGCCGCTTCGGCGGCGTCCAGGGGCGCGAGGAAACCGACGGAGGCCCCGCCGTCCACGGCGTCCACGAGGAGGGCGGCGAGGCCGTCGGGGGCGTGGGCGCGGACGGCCTCGGGGGTGAGGAGCACGATGTCGTCCGTCACGAGCGGCTTCTCCAGGCAGAGGAGGTCCGGGCGGACGTCCCAGGAGGGGACGGTCTCGAAGCCGAGGCTCCGGCAGAGGGCCAGCGGCTCCCGTCGCCAGTTCCGGACCGTGAGGCGCACGGCGGGCGCTCCGAGGGCGGCGGCCCGGCGCAGGGCCTCGGCCACGAGGGCCCGCGCGAGGCCCTTCCGGCGCTCCCCCGGCTCGACCCAGAGGCGCTTGACCTCGGGCGCGCGCCCCTCGCGGGGAGCCTTCAGGACGACGCAGCCGACCGGACCGTCCCCGCCGGGCGGGGTGGCGAGCAGGACCGTGTCGGCGGCGAACGCGGCGGCCGGGTCCTCGGCCTCCCCCCGGTATACGGCCGGAAGCCCGGCGACCGCCGCCACGGGCGTCCCCTTCTCCGCCTGGTTGGCCAGGTGGTAGGCGCCCAGCAGGCCGGCGAGGTGCGGGTGGGAGCGGTTCTCCTCGATGAGCGGAGCGATGTACGGCTTCATGCGCCCGAGCTTCACACCCGTGTGTTTCCGGGAGATGACGGTCCTCCGGGAGGGGCTTCCGAGAGGGCTTACGGGGGCTTCTAGGGTGGTGTCCATGCGTGTACTGGTCGCGGGCGCCACGGGCGCCGTGGGTCGTCAGCTCGTGCCGCGCCTGGAGGCGGCGGGCCACGAGGTCGTGGGGATCTCCCGGCGCGGTCCGCGTCCGGTGGACGTGCTGGACGCGGAGGCGGTGCGGCGGGCGGTGGCCGGGGCGGCGCCGGACGCGGTGGTGCACCAGCTCACCGACCTGGGCGGGGCGGACGGGGCCGCGAACAACCGGGTCCGCGTCGAGGGCACCCGGAACCTGGTGGACGCGGCGCGGGAGGCCGGGGTCCGGCGGATCGTGGCGCAGTCGATCTCCTGGGCGTACGCGCCCGGGGACGCGCCCGCCGACGAGTCCGTGCCGCTCGACCCGACGGAGGAGCAGCCCCGGGCCCGGATCGTCGCCGGGGTGCGCGCCCTGGAGTCGGCGGTGGCCGAGCTGCCGGAGGCCGTGGTCCTGCGGTACGGGACCCTCTACGGGCCCGGCACCTGGTACGCGCCGGGCGGCGCCGTCGCCGCCGCGCTCGCCGGGGACCCGGGGGCCCGGTTCCTGGGGAGCACGGCGGCCGACGGTTCGGTCGGCTCCTTCGTGCACGTCGGGGACGCAGCCGAGGCGGCCGTACGGGCTCTGGAGTGGCCCCCGGGCGCGTACAACGTGGTGGACGACGAGCCCGCCCCCGGTCACGCCTGGCTGCCGGTCCTGGCGGAGGCCCTGGGCGTCCCGGCCCCGGAACGGACGGAGGGGCGGGTGCCGTGGGCCCGGGGCGCGGTGAACGCCCGGGCCCGTGCGCTCGGCTGGGCCCCGGCCCGCCCGTCCTGGCGGACGGGCTTCGCGGACCAGGACCGGTGACGGGCGCCCGCGGCGTGCGGGTCCTCGCCGCCTCCGGGGCGAAGGACCGCCGTGCGGGCGGCGTGCCCGCCGCGGGCGCTACGACAGGAAGTCGCGCGCGATGCGGGCCGCCGTGTCCTCCAGGAGCGGGCCCGCGTTCGCGATGCACTTCGCCGTGTCCGGTTCCAGGTCCGTGAGGGGGTAGGCGCGGCGGATGCCGGCCCGGCCGAGGGCTTCGGCGGGGAGGGCGAGGCGGCCGCAGACCGCGACGACGTCCTTGCCGGCCGCGCGGGCCGCCGCGGCGACGCCGGCCGGGGCCTTGCCGTGCAGGGTCTGTTCGTCGAGGGAGCCCTCGCCGGTGATGACGAGGTCGGCGCGCTCCAGGGCGGGGGGGAAGCCGAGGACCTCCAGCATCAGCTCGATGCCGGGGCGGAAGCTCGCGCCGAGGATGAGGGCGCCGTAGCCGATGCCGCCCGCGCCGCCCGCGCCGGGTGCCGCGGCGGCCTCGGCCGCCCGGGGGCCGACGGTCTTCTCCAGGACGGCGGCGAAGTGGGCGAGGGCCGCGTCCAGGGTCCGGACGTCGTCCGGGGTGGCGCCCTTCTGCGGGCCGTAGACGGCGGGGGCGCCCTTGGGTCCGGTGAGGGGGTTGTCGACGTCGCTCGCGAGGATCAGGTCGACCCCGGCGAAGCGGGGGTCGAGGCCGGTGAGGTCGGCCGTGGCCAGGTCCGCGAGGGCCGCGCCGCCGGGGCCGACGGGCTCGCCCGCCGCGTCGAGGAAGCGGGCGCCGAGCGCGGCGAGCATCCCGGCGCCGCCGTCGGTGGTGGCGCTGCCGCCGACGCCGAAGACGACGGTGGTCGCACCGGCGTCCAGGGCGGCGCGGAGCAGTTCGCCGGAACCGTGCGTGGTCGCGGTGAGCGGGGCGAACACGCCGGGCGGGAGGAGCTGGAGGCCGGACGCCTCCGCCATCTCGACGACGGCGGTGGTGCCGCGCAGCGCGAACGCGGCGGTGACCGGTTCGCCGAGCGGTCCCGTCACGGTCAGTTCACGGCGCTCGAACCCTGCGGCGACGGCCGCCGCGACGGTGCCGTCGCCGCCGTCCGCGACCGGCAGCGTCTCCACCACGAGGTCCGGGAGGACCCGCCGCAGACCCGCCGAGACCCGCCGCGCGACCTCCACCGCCGTGAGCGAACCCTTGAACTTGTCGGCCGCCACGAGCACGCGGGCGACCTCAGTTGCTGCTCCGTCCGTCACCTTGCATCCCTTGCTTTCGAACGTGCAGTCGCGCCGCCGCCGACCCTATCCGGACCGCCGGACGGCGTGCCACCCCCCGCCACACGGACATTCCGCACCATAGTGGGGTCGCATGAGCACGGAACCGAGCGAGCGCGCCCCGGCAGCCCCGGACGGGCGGCACGCGCCTGACGGCAAGGTCATCGGGATCGGGGTCACGGCCGTCGCCGCGGCCGTGGCCTGGGCGGCCCTGGGCGAGCACTCCTTCGACAGCGCCTCCTCCACGGCCCTGGACTGGGTCCTCTCCAACTTCGCCTGGCTGTTCGTGGTCGCGGCGGACGTCTTCCTGGTGCTGTGCGTGGTGCTGGCGCTGAGCCGGTTCGGCCGGATCAGGCTGGGTCCGGACGACTCCGAGCCCGAGTTCACGCACCTGGCGTGGATCGCGATGATGTTCAGCGCCGGCATGGGCATCGGCCTGATGTTCTACGGGGTCGGGGAGCCGCTCCAGCACTTCCTGGCCCCGCCACCGGCGAGCGGGGCCTCCGCCGGGACGGGCACGGCGGCCCTCAACGCCATGGAGTACTCGTTCTTCCACTGGACGCTCACCCCGTGGGCGATCTACGGCATCACGGGCCTCGCCCTGGCGTACGCGGGCTTCCGCAAGGGCCGGGGGAACCAGCTGAGTTCCGCCTTCGTGCCGCTGATGGGGGCGCGGCGGGCGGCCTCCTGGCCGGGCAAGGCGATCGATCTGCTCGCGGTGTTCGCGACCGTGTTCGGCACGGCGACGAGTCTGGGGCTCGGCGCCCTCCAGGTCGCCGAGGGACTGGACCTGACCATGGGCGTGGAGAACACGACGACCGTCCAGCTCGTCGTCATCGTGTCGCTGTCGGCGGCCTTCGTCCTGTCGGCCTTCTCCGGCCTCCACAAGGGCGTGAAGTGGCTCTCCACGCTGAACGTCGTCCTCGCGGCCTGTCTGATGCTCTTCGTCTTCCTGCTCGGGCCGACCGTCTACGTCCTGGACACCATCCCGGCCTCCGTCGGTGGCTACCTGCACCAGCTGCTGCCGATGGCGACCCGGACCGGGGCGTTCACCGACCCCGGCTGGCTGGGGAAGTGGACGATCTTCTACTGGGCGTGGTGGCTGTCCTGGGCGCCGTTCGTCGGCACGTTCATCGCCCGGATCTCGCGGGGCCGGACGGTCCGGGAGTTCCTGGTGGGCGTGCTGCTCGTGCCGTCGGGGGCGACGGTGGTGTGGTTCTGCGTGATGGGCGGCACGGCGATCCGGCTGGAGTCGACGGGCGCCGCCGACCTGGCGGCGACGGTGGCGGACGGGGCGGAGGCGTCGCTGTTCGGGATGCTGGAGGCGCTGCCGCTGGGCACGGTCACCTCGGTCCTGGCGATGGTCCTGGTGATGACGTACTTCATCACCAGCGCCGACTCGGCCTCCCTGGTGATGGGGTCGCTGACCAGCCGCGGCGCGCTCCATCCGCCGACCTGGCTGGTGGTGGTGTGGGGCGTCCTGATGGCCGCCGTGGCGGCGGTGCTGCTCGTGGTGGGCGGTCTGGACTCGCTCCAGACGGCGACGATCCTGGTGGCGCTGCCGTTCGTGGTGGCGATGCTGGTGCTCTGCTGGGCGCTCGTGAAGGAGCTGAGGGAGGACCCGGGGGCGGGTCCGGTCCGCCACCACGCCCTGCACGGGCTGCGGGACGCGGTGCGGTCCATGGTCGGCGAGGCGATGACCGAGCAGGGCGGCGACCGCCATCCCCGTCTGCGGCGCGCGGCGAGGGCGCGACGCGACGCGGAGCCCCCGGACCAGGAGGGCTGAGGCCCCGGCGGGGCGGGCCGTCCGGCCGGTCTCAGCCCTGCGGGGGCTCCGGAGGGACGATCTCGCCGGTGTGCCGCGGTTCGTCCCGGCCGGCGACCCGGGCCTCGGTGCGGTGCCCGCGGGCGATGTAGTCGCGGACGACCGCTTCGACGGCGTCCTGGGGGTTGCTGATCCCCGCGAGGACCATGACTTCCACGACGAGTTCGGCGTCGAGCGCGATGTTCACCTTGGCCATGCCGGGAACCTAACACCCCGGCCGGGCGGGGGCACCGGGTTCAGAAGAGGGCGTCGGGTTCCCCCGCGCCCGACTCCAGGGCGAGGAGCCGCCGCTTGCGGTCGAGGCCGCCGCCGTAGCCGGTGAGGCCGCCGCCGGTCCCGACCACCCGGTGGCAGGGGACGACGATGCCGACGGGGTTCCTGCCGTTGGCGAGGCCGACGGCACGGGAGGCGCCGGGACTCCCCAGCTCCTCGGCGAGTTCGCCGTACGTCCGGGTCTCCCCGTACGGGATGAGGCGCAGCCGCTCCCAGACGCGCAGCTGGAACGGGGTGCCGACGAGATGCAACGGCAGGTCGAACTCGGTGAGTTCGCCGGCGAAGTAGGCGTCGAGCTGGCGGATCGCCTCCCCGAAGGGGCGCGGGTCGGGCTCGCCGAAGGTCTCCTCGGGCGGGCGGTGGCGCTGGCCGGTCATGTGGACGCGGCTGAGGACCCCGTCGACGGCGACGAGGGTCAGCGGGTCGTACGGACTGTCCACGACGGTGTGCTGGACGGTGGGCACGGGCGCGGTCTCCTCAGGAGGGCAGGTGGTTGACCGGGTGGGTGTCGGTCGCCCAGAGGTACTGGACGGCGTAGGCGCGCCAGGGGCGCCAGCACGCGGCGCGGGCGGTCAGCGCGGCCGGGGTGGCGGGCAGGCCGAGGCGTTCGGCGGCGCGGCGGACGCCGAGGTCGCCGGGGAGGAAGGCGTCGGGGTCGCCGAGGGCCCGCATGGCGATGAGTTCGGTGGTCCAGGGGCCGAAGCCGGGCAGGGCGAGCAGCCGGGCGCGGACCTCCTCGCGGTCGTCGGCGGGGCCGAGGGGGAGCGTGCCGTCCGCGAGGGCCCGGACCAGGGTCAGGAGGGTGGTGCGGCGGCTGCGGGGCAGGGCGAGGTCGGCGGGGTCGAGGGCGGCGAGCGCCCCGGGTTCCGGGAAGAGGTGGGTGAGGCCGCCCTCGGGGTCGTCGACCGGGACGCCGTGCGCGGCGACGAGCCGGGCGGCGTGGGTGCGGGCGGCGGCGGTGGAGACCTGCTGGCCGAGGACGGCGCGTACGGCGAACTCGGCGGGGTCGACGGAGCCGGGCACCCGGCGGCCGGGCGCGGCGTCCACGAGCGGGGCGAGCAGCGGGTCGGCGCGCAGCCGCTCGTCCACGGCGACGGGGTCGGCGTCGAGGTCGAGGAGCCTGCGGCAGCGGCTGATCGCGTGGGTGAGGTCGCGCGGGTCGGTGAGGGAGAGGCGGCAGGCGATGTGGTCGGCGCGGGGGGCGAGGGCGACGGTGCCGTGCCCGTGCGGGAGGCCGAGGGTGCGGCGGTAGGCGTCGTCCCGCCACTCCTCGACGCCGGGGACGGCGGTCGCCGCGAGGTGGCCGAAGACGTTGGAGGGTTCGAAGGGCGCGCGGAACGGCAGCCGGAGGCAGATCGCTCCGGGGGCGGGCGACCGGGGCGCGGCCGGACGGGCGGCCCGGGCGCGCAGTGCGCCGGGGGTGAGGGCGAAGACCTCGCGGACGGTGTCGTTGAAGGCGCGGACGGAGGAGAACCCGGCGGCGAAGGCGATCTCGCCCAGGCGCATCGGGGTCGTCTCGATGAGCACCCGCGCGGTCTGGGCGCGCTGGGCGCGGGCCAGGGCGAGGGGGCCGGCGCCCAGCTCGGCGAGGAGCTGGCGTTCGATCTGGCGGGTGGACCAGCCGAGCCGCCGGGCGAGGCCGGGGACGCCCTCCCGGTCGACGACGCCGTCCTGGATGAGCCGCATCGCGCGGGCGACGGCGTCGGCCCGGACGTTCCATTCGGGCGAACCGGGGCTGGTGTCGGGCCGGCACCGCTTGCAGGCCCGGAAGCCGGCGCGCTGGCAGGAGGCGGCGCTGGGGTGGAACTCCATGTTCTCGGCCTTGGGCGGGGCGGCCGGGCAGCTCGGCCGGCAGTAGATCCGGGTGGTGCGGACGGCCGTGAAGAACACGCCGTCGAAGCGGGCGTCCTTCGACCGGACGGCCCGCACGCAGCGCTCGGTGTCGGTGTGCATGTCTCCATGGTCGGGGACGGACGGCGCCGGAGCTGGCGGAAAAACGACATGGCCGTCCGGCCCCGGAGCCCGCTACTCGAAGCGGGCGGTGTCCCCCGCCCCCCGGCGGACGATCTCGGGCTCGCCGCCGGAGAAGTCCACGACGGTGGTGGGCTCGGTGCCGCAGTCGCCGGAGTCGAGGACCGCGTCGACCTGGTGGTCGAGCCGTTCCTTGATCTCCCAGCCCTGGGTCAGCGGCTCGGCCTCGTCGGGCAGGAGCAGGGTGCTGGAGAGCATCGGCTCGCCGAGTTCGGCCAGGAGCGCCTGGGTGGCGACGTGGTCGGGGATGCGGACGCCGACCGTCTTCTTCTTGGGGTGGAGGAGCTGGCGCGGCACCTCCTTGGTGGCGGGCAGGATGAAGGTGTACGGGCCGGGGGTGGCCGCCTTGACGGCGCGGAACACGTCGTTGTCGATGTGCACGAGCTGGCCCAGCTGGGCGAAGTCCCGGCACATCAGGGTGAAGTGGTGCCGGTCGTCCAGGTCGCGGATCGCCCGGATGCGGCTGATGCCGTCGCGGCTGCCCATGCGGGTGCCGAGCGCGTAGCAGGAGTCGGTCGGGTACGCGACGAGCGCCCCGTTCCGGATGCTGTCGGCCACCGCCGCGATGGTGCGCGGCTGCGGGTTGTCGGGGTGCACGTCGAAGTACTTGGCCATGGGGCCAGTCTAATTTTCGCGGGCGGGGGCGCGCAGCCGCCGCCAGACCGCCTTCGCCGCGTTGTGGCCGGACATGCCGTGCACGCCGGGGCCGGGCGGGGTGGCGGAGGAGCAGAGGAAGACCGCGGGGTGGGGGGTGTCGTAGGGGCGCGGGGAGAGGGTGGGGCGCAGCAGGAGCTGGAGGCCGCGGGCGGCGCCGCAGGCGATGTCGCCGCCGACGTAGTTGGCGTTGCGGGCGGCGAGCTCGGGCGGGCCGGCGGTGGCGCGGGCCAGGACGCGGTCGCGGAAGCCGGGGGCGAAGCGCTCGATCTGGCGTTCGATCGCCTCGGTGAGGTCGCCGCGCCAGCCGTTGGGCACGTGGCCGTACGCCCAGAAGACGTGCTTGCCCCCGGGCGCGCGCGAGGGATCGACGAGGCTGGGCTGCGCGGTGATGAGGAAGGGCACGTCGGGGGCGGTGCCGGAGGACGCCCGGTTCAGGGCGGTGCCGATCTCCCCGGCGGTGGGGCCGATCTGGACGGTGCCGGCGCGGCGGGGCTCCTCGGCGGTCCACGGCACGGGGCCGTCCAGGGCGTAGTCGATCTTGAAGGCGGCGGCGCCGTACGCGTAGCGGTCGTAGTGGCCGCCGAATCCGGCGATCCGGGCGAGGGCGGTGGGCGAGGTGTCGAAGACGTAGGCGCGGGCCGGCGGCAGGTCGTCGAGGCGCTTGACCTCGTAGTCGGTGTGGACGGCGCCGCCGAGGTCCCGGAGGTACGCGGTGAGGGCGTCGGAGAGGGACTGCGAACCGCCCCGGGGCAGCGGCCAGCCGCCGGCGTGGGCGGCGAGCGCGAAGACGAGGCCGACGGCGCCGGTCGCGAAGCCGCCGAGGGGGGCCATGACGTGGCCGACGAGCCCGGCGAAGAGCGCGCGGGCCTTCTCGTCCCGGAAGCGGCGCACGAGCCAGGTGGAGGGCGGCAGCCCGGCGAGGCCGAAGCGGGCGAGGGTGACCGGGTCGCGGGGCAGCGCGGTGAGCGGGAGCTGCATGAAGTCCGCCGCCAGGGTGTCCCACTTGCCGCGGAAGGGGGCGACGAGCCGCCGGTACGCCCCGGCGTCGCGCGGACCGAGGGAGGCGGCGGTCTCGGCGACGGAGCGGGCGAGGACGACGGAGGTGCCGTCGTCCCACGGATGGGCCATGGGCAGCTCCGGATGGAGCCACTCCAGTCCGTACCGGTCGAGGGGCATCGTCCTGAAGACGGGCGAGCCGGCGCCGAGGGGGTGCACGGCGGAACAGGGATCGTGCCGGAAGCCGGGAAGGGTCAGCTCCTCGGTCCTGGCGCCGCCGCCCACGGTGGACCTGGCCTCGAAGACGGCCACGGAGAAGCCGCGGCGGGCCAGTTCCACGGCGGCGGTCAGACCGTTGGGACCCGCCCCCACGACGGCGGCGTCGAGCATCGGTGTCCTGTGCGTCACCCGCGGGCTCCTTCGTCAGCCGGTGGCCGGTGCTCCCAGGATAGGGGGCGGAGCGCGCCCCCCGTCCGCGCCCGTGCGGCCCGTGGGGGTTCGAGGCGTACGGCGGCGGGGCAGGGAACCAGGACCGGGTCCGAGGGGGACCCGGACCGTTCTCGGGGGAGGTGGGGCGGCGGTGACGGTCCTGCGTCAGGAGCGCCGGTCTCTGGTGACGTACGCCTTCTGGCTGGCGTGCGCGGCGGCTCTGCTCGTCGGATTCGGGATGGCCTGGTTCGACGACGGCCTGACCACGCGCGCGGTGCTGTCCGCCGTCGGGCTCAATCTGGTCGCGAGCGTCATCTTCGCCGTGATCTTCTCCCTGCTGAGCCAGCGCGTGCAGGAGCGGAGCCTGGACCAGACCCTCAAGGAGGGGCTCGACCGCTTCTCCGTCAGCCTCACCGACGAACTCGCCAAGGGGCGCAGGGAATTCCTCCCCACCGCCGTCTACCCGCCGGTCGACCCGGCCCGGGCCGGCTTCGGCGACCAGTTCAACATCGACATGACGAACAGCCTGGAGCGCACCGGCTTCTACGCGTTCCGCGGACCGAGCGCGCGGTACGTGGCGGCCCGGCTCCGCCGCGCGCGCCGCGACCCGCACCAGGTGACGGTGGCCATGCTCAGCCCCGGCGACTCCCGCGCCATCGCCCGGCGCGCGGCGGACCGGCGCCACTGGGCGTCGTCGGCCGGGCAGACGGCGGAGCAGCTGGAGGAGGCGCTGCGGCTCGAACTCGTCCAGAGCGTCGTCTCGCTCTTCGACTACCGTCGCTACTGCCCCGTCAACCTGCTGTACACCGAGGACTCCTCCGTCTACCGGTACGAGATGTTCGACGACTCCGTCTACATCTCCTGGTACCACAGCGACAGTTCCGAGGCGAAGGAGATGCCCGAGAGCCTGCGGTTCGACAAGGAGTCCTTCATGTACCGGGTCTTCAAGCTGGACCTGGCGCGCGGCCTGGACATCTGGTCCCGCCGGGTGACCTTCACGGCCACGGACGACGACGAGGATCTCAAGCGGCACCTGGCCGGTGTCATCGGGCGGCCCGTCGACGACTCCGACCTCGCGCGGTGGCGCGCCGACCACGAGAGGTACGTCGAGGCCTTCGTGCGCTACCTGGACGGCCTCTACGCGAGGCACGTCGACGGGACGCGGCCGTGAGCGGCCCGGGGCGGGCGGAGGGCTCCGCGGCCCGCATCGCCGGACGCCTGGACGAGCTGCTGGCGGCCGGGCGGGACGGGACGGCCGCGCTCGTCGGACCGCTCGCCGACGCCCTGCTGCTCGGCCTGGCGGAGGGCCGCTTCACGGTGCCGGCCGTACGCCACCCGCTGGGTTTCCTCTACGCGCCGCTGCGCCGCGGGCCCGGGGCGGCGCTGCGGCTCCACCTCTGGCCCGCCCGGCCGCACTGGCGCACCCTGACCACCTCGCCGTACCACATGCACGCCTGGGACCTCGTCAGCTACGTCCACCTCGGCACCGTGCGCAACACGACGGTCGAGGTGGCCCCGTGCCCCGGGGACGAGGGGTTCCGGCTCTTCGACGTCCGGGGCGAGGGGAACGAGGACCGTCTCACGCCCTCGTCGCGGACGGTGCGGATCTCCGGCCGGTCCGACGAGACGCTGCCCGCCGGGTCGTTCTACCGGCTGGGGGCCGGCGTCTTCCACACCACCGCGGTGACGGGGCCGGGGGGCGCCGTCACCCTCGCCCGGGTGACCCCGGTCCCCGGTGCCGGGGAGCGGGTCCTCGGCCCCCGGGAGCTGGGAGGCCACCGTACGATCCGGACGCCCGGCTCCCCGGAGGAGGTGGCGCGGACCGCCCGGCACCTCCTCGCGGACCGGGAGGGCGCGGACGCCCCGCGCACCCCCCTCGACTGACGTCGTGCGCCGGGGCGCCGGGTCGGGACCGGCCGCCGCCGAAGACGCGGTCACCCGCCACCCGGGCCCGCCCGCCCCTCGGAGGGGGCCCCGGTGCGGTACTAGAGTGCGATGCGAAGTACGCACAGGTATGTCCGAGTGCCGGGTCCGGGAGACCCGGGGTCCCGGTCCCCTGCCGGAAGGGAACGAAACGGTGCACGGTGAGTACAAGGCGCCCGGCGGCAAGCTCGTCGTCGTCGACCTGGACGTGGAGGAGGGGGCGCTCCGCGACGTGCGGGTGGCCGGGGACTTCTTCCTGGAGCCCGACGAGGCGATCCTGGCGATCAACGGCGCCCTGGAGGGCGCCCCTTCCGCCACGGACGCCACGGGCCTGGCGGACCGGATCATCGCGGCGCTGCCCGAGTCGACCGTGATGTTCGGGCTGACCGCGGAAGGGATCGGCATCGCCGTCCGGCGGGCCCTGGCCCACGCGACCGAGTGGAGCGACTACGACTGGCAGCTGGTGCACGCGGGACCTCAGGCCCCCGCCCTGCACATGGCACTGGACGAGGTGCTCACCGCCGAAGTCGCCGCCGGACGGCGCGCCCCCACCCTGCGGGTCTGGGAATGGGCCTCGCCCGCGGTGATCATCGGCAGTTTCCAGTCGCTGCGGAACGAGGTGGACCCCGAAGGGGCCGCGAGGCACGGGATGACCGTGGTGCGCCGCATCTCCGGGGGCGGGGCCATGTTCGTGGAGCCGATGAGCACCATCACCTACTCCTTGTCCGTACCGGAGTCCCTGGTGTCGGGGCTCTCCTTCGCCGACAGCTACGCCTACCTCGACGACTGGGTCCTGGGCGCGCTCGGCGACATGGGGATCAAGGCGTGGTACCAGCCGCTCAACGACATCGCCACCGAGGCCGGGAAGATCGCGGGCGCCGCCCAGAAGCGGGTGGTCGGCCCGGACGGCGGGCCGGGGGCCGTCCTGCACCACGTGACCATGTCGTACGACATCGACGCCGACAAGATGCTGGAGGTCCTGCGCATCGGCCGGGAGAAGATGTCCGACAAGGGCACGAGGAGCGCCAAGAAGCGCGTGGACCCGCTCCGGCGCCAGACCGGCCTCCCCCGGGAGCGGGTGATCGAGAACATGATCGCCTCCTTCCGCGACCGCTACGGCCTGACCGCCGGGGAGGTCACGGAGGAGGAGCTGGCCCGGGCGGAGGAGCTGGTGCGGACGAAGTTCGCCACCGAGGAGTGGACCGCGCGCGTGCCGTAGCCGCCCGTCCCGGACCCCCGCCCGCGCACCGCCCCCGCTCCGTCGGCTCCGCGCCCGCGCGCCACCCGCGCCCTCCGCGCCCTCCCGTCGAACGCCAGTCCGGGGCCGGGCCGGGGTGACCGGGTCCCGTCCGGTTCGTTGATGCCGACGCAGGCCGGAAAGCACGCGGAGGAAACGTCTCTGCACGCCGTCGGCCCCGGCAGGGTGACGCCGACGGATCGGAGGTCCCATGGGACGGACGCGGAAGCTCGTGGCCTCGGTCGCGGGCGCGGTGATGGGCATGAGCGTGCTCGGGCCCGCGCCGGCGCACGCGGTCGTCGGAGGACAGGAGGCCGGGCCGCACCAGTACCCGTTCATGGCGGGGCTCGTGGACCTGGCCGAGCGGCGGGTGATGTGCGGCGGGGCGCTGATCGGCGACCGGTACGTCCTGACCGCCGCGCACTGCCTGACGGGCGCGTACGGCAGCACCGCGCGGGTGGGCGTGCTCCTCGGGGACCACGACCTGACGAGCGGGGACGACAGTCCGCACGCGGTGCTCGCGGCCCCGGACCGGTTCCTGACGCACCCGGGGTACGACCCGGAGACCCAGCGGAACGACATCGCCCTCGTCCGGCTGGCCGAGCCGGTGGTGTTCGACCGGGACGTGCGCCCGGTCGCCCTGCCCTCGCCCTATGCCCACGGCACCTTCGACCACACGCGGGTCGAGGCGCCGGGGTGGGGCGCCACCTCGTCCGGCGGACGCGCCTCCCCCGTCCTGCGGACCGTCACCCTCGACACCATGGACAACGCGGCCTGCGAGGCCAGGGGCGTCGCCCGGGTGACGCCCGCCCAGCTCTGCACGTACTCCCCCGGGCGGGACACCTGCCAGTACGACTCCGGCGGCCCCCTGGTCCGTACGGTGGCGCGGAAGCCGTACCTGGTCGGCCTGGTCTCCTACGGGTGGGGGTGCGCCACCGACACCCCCGCCGTGAACACCCGCGTCCGGTCGCACCTCGGCTGGATCGGACGGATGACCGGGGAACGGCCGTCGCGCGCCTCCTGAGGACGGGGTGCGGAGGAGGTCAGGAGTTGAGCGCGGGGATGACCTCCGTGCCGTAGGCGTCGATGGTGCCCTCGCGGTGGTCGTGCATGGCGTAGACGGCGAACTGGTCCACGCCGAGGTCCTTGAGGCGGCGGAGCTTGTCGATGTGGGCTCCGGCCGGGCCGAGGAGGCAGAAGCGGTCGACGATCCCGTCGGGGACGAAGGCGGTGTCGGGGTTGTCGGCGCGGCCGTGGTGGGAGTAGTCGTAGCCGTGCCGGTCCTTGATGTAGGCCGTCAGCTCCTCGGGGACCATCGAGGAGTGCTCGCCGTACTTGGCGACCAGGTCCGCGACGTGGTTGCCGACCATGCCGCCGAACCAGCGGCACTGGTCCCGGGCGTGGGCCAATGCCTCCGGGGAGTCGTCGGCCGTGACGTAGGCAGGGGCGGCGACGCAGATGGTGAGGGCGTCGGGGTCGCGGCCCGCGTCGGTGGCCGCCTGCCGGACGGCCTTGACCATCCACTCGGTCAGGAACGGGTCGGCGAGCTGGAGGATGAAGCCGTCGGCCTTCTGCCCGGCCAGGGCGAGGGCCTTGGGGCCGTACGCCGCCATCCAGACGGGGAGCTTGCCGTTCTTGATCCAGGGGATGCGGATCGGGTTGCCGTCCACGGTCGCCTCGCGGCCCTCCGCCAGGTCGCGGATGACCTCGATGGCCTCGCCGAGCCGGGCGAGGGTGTTGGGCCTGCGGCCGGCGACGCGCATCGCGGAGTCGCCGCGGCCGATGCCGCAGACGGTCCGGTTGCCGAACATGTCGTTGAGGGTGGCGAAGGTGGAGGCCGTCACCTCCCACGTCCGCGTCCCCGGGTTGGTGACCATCGGGCCCACACGGAGCTTGGTGGTGTGCTCCAGGATCTGGCTGTAGATGACGAACGGCTCCTGCCACAGCACGGCGGAGTCGAAGGTCCAGCCGTAGCGGAAGCCGTTGCGCTCCGCCCGGCGCATCAGGCCGACCACCTGCGAGGCGGGCGGGTCGGTCTGCAGGACGAGTCCGAAGTCCACTGCGGTGGCCTCCCGGTTCGAGTCGGTGGGACGGGACCCCGGGCCGCTCAGCCCAGGTACTGACAGAGACCGCGCGGCACGAAGACCCCGTGCCCCGCGCGCCCCGTGTACTTCCGCCGGTCGATGACGACCTCCCCCCGGGACAAGACGGTCTCGACCTGCCCGGTGATCGCCTTCCCCTCGTACGCCGAGTAGTCGACGTTCATGTGGTGCGTCCCGGCCGACAGCACCTGGGTGGCGTGCGGGTCGTAGACGACGATGTCCGCGTCCGCGCCCGGCGTGATCGTGCCCTTCTGCGGGTAGAGGCCGAACATCCGTGCCGGGGTCGCGCAGGCGATCTCGATCCAGCGGCGGCGGGAGATGTGGCCGTCCACCACCGCCTGGTGGAGGAGGTCCATGCGGTTCTCGACGCCCGGCAGGCCGTTGGGGATCTTCGAGAAGTCGCCCCGGCCCAGCTCCTTCTGCCCGGTGAAGCAGAAGGGGCAGTGGTCGGTGGAGACCACCTGGAGGTCGTTCGTCCGCAAGCCCCGCCACAGCGCCGCCTGGTGCTCCTTCGGCCGCAGAGGCGTGCTGCACACGTACTTGGCGCCCTCGAAGTCCGGCTCCGCCAGGTTGTCCGTCGACAGGAAGAGGTACTGCGGGCAGGTCTCGCCGAAGACCGGCAGGCCCATGTCCCGGGCGGCGGCGATCTCCGCCACCGCCTCCTGCGCGGAGACATGGACGACGTACAGCGGACTGCCCGCGACCCGCGCGAGCTGGATCGCCCGGTGGGTGGCCTCCGCCTCCAGCAGCGCCTTGCGGACCTCCCCGTGATATCGGGGGTCGGTCTCGCCCCGGGCGAGCGCCTGCTCCACCAGGACGTCGATCGCGATGCCGTTCTCCGCGTGCATCATGATCAGCCCACCGGTCTCGCCGGCCACCTGCATCGCCCGCAGGATCTGCCCGTCGTCCGAATAGAAGACCCCCGGATACGCCATGAACAATTTGAACGAGGAAACCCCGTGCTCGACGAGCTTCGGCATCTCCCGCAGCGTCGCCTCGTTCACGTCCGACATGATCATGTGGAACGCGTAGTCGATCGCGCAGTTCCCGTCCGCCTTCTCGTGCCAGGCGTCCAGGCCGGCCTGCAGCGACTCTCCCTTCGACTGCACCGCGAAGTCGACGATCGTGGTCGTCCCGCCCCACGCCGCGGCCCGCGTCCCCGTCTCGAACGTGTCCGACGCGGACGTGCCGCCGAACGGCAGCTCCATGTGCGTGTGCGCGTCGACCCCGCCCGGGATCACGTACTTCCGCGACGCGTCGATCACGCGGTCGGCCGTCCACTCCTGGCTTCCCGGCGACGCCAGCGCCACCACCCGGCCGTGCTCGATCAGCACGTCCGCGTGCACCTCTTCCGCGGCCGTGATCACGAGCCCGCCGGTGATCAGAGTCCGAGTCATCTCCCCGCCTTCCCTTCCTTCCCTTCGCGCCGGCCACCGGCCGGTCCTCCGCCCGTGCAGGCCGGGGCCGCTCCCCGGCCCGCCGCGCGCCGTCGGCCCGCGCGGCCTCCGGCCTCCTCCGCCGGGGAGCTCCCGGCCTCACGGGTTCAGAGGGACCGGAGGGCCCGTTCGAGGAGGGCGGCGCCCTCCTCGGCCTCGGAGACGGTGAGGGAGAGGGGCGGGGCGATGCGCAGGGTGCTGGTGTCGTGGCCGCCGCCCTTGCCGATGAGCAGGCCGTTCTCGCGGGCCGCCTCCAGGACCGCGGCGACCGCCTCCGGGTTCGCGCGGTCGGTGTCCGGTTCGGTGAGTTCGACGCCGATCATGAGCCCCCGGCCGCGTACCTCCCGCACGGCGGGAACACCGGCGCAGACCGCTCGGACGCGTTCCAGGAGGAGACCGCCGACGCGGCGGGCGTTGCCCTGGAGGTCGTGTTCCAGGAGGTACGAGAGGTTGGCGAGTCCGGCGGCCATGGTGACGGGCGAACCGCCGAAGGTGGAGAGGGAGTGGGCGTCGACGCAGTTCATCACCTCGGCGCGGGCGACGACCCCGCCGATCGACATGCCGTTGCCGATGCCCTTGGCGAAGGTGAGGATGTCGGGCGGTCCGGCCCGGCCGTGGGCCTGCCAGCCCCAGAAGTGGTCGCCGGTGCGGCCCCAGCCGGTCTGCACCTCGTCCGCGATCCACAGGATGCCGTGCCGGTCGAGGACGCGGCGGAAGGCGGCGTACAGGCCGTCGGGCGGGGAGGTGAAGCCGCCGACGCCCTGGATCGGCTCCGCGATGAGCGCGGCGACGTTCCGGGTGTGGCCGATGAGGTCTTCGAGGTCGGCGACGCACGCCTCGGTGAACCGCTCGTCGGTGTACCCGGCGTAGGGCCCGCGCGTGCGGACGGCGCCGTGCACGTAGAGCGTCTGGAGCGGGGAGAGGCCGGTGGGCGACCAGGCGCGGTTGCCGGTGACGCCGACGGTGGAGAAGGAGCGGCCGTGGTAGCTGTTGCGCATCGCCAGGATCTGGTTCGAGCGGCGGTACGCGGTGGCGAGGAGGAGGGCGGTGTCGTTGGCCTCGGTGCCGGAGGTGGTGAAGAAGACGCGGGCGTCGGGGATGCCGGAGAGCCCGGCGATCCGCTCGGCGAGCTCCACCATGGGCCGGTTGAGGTAGAGCGTCGAGGAGTGGACGATCCGTCCGGCCTGCTCGGCGACGGCCTTGGTGACCTCGGGCAGGGCGTGGGCGGTCATGGTGGTGAGGATGCCGCCGAAGAAGTCGAGGTACCTGCGTCCCTCGGCGTCCCAGACGTGGCGGCCCTCGCCGTGGGTGATCTCCAGGGGGTCGCGGTAGTAGAGGGCGACCCAGTCGGGGACGACGGCCCTGTGCCGGTCGTACAGGCTGCTCACGGCCGCACCAGCCCGTCGTACGCGTCGGGGCGGCGGTCCCGGTAGAAGGCCCACTGCCGGCGGACCTGGGCGATGAGGCCGAAGTCGAGGTCGCGGACGACGAGTTCCTCGTCCTTGTCGGAGGCGACGTCGCCGACGAAACGGCCGCGCGGGTCGACGAAGTAGCTCGTGCCGTAGAAGTCGTTGTCGCCGTACTCCTCGACGCCGACGCGGTTGATGGCGGCGACGAAGTACTCGTTGGCGACGGCGGCGGCGGGCTGTTCGAGCTGCCAGAGGTGGGAGGAGAGGCCGCGGTGGGTGGCGGACGGGTTGTAGACCAGCTGGGCTCCGTTGAGTCCGAGCTGGCGCCATCCCTCCGGGAAGTGGCGGTCGTAGCAGATGTAGACGCCGACCTTGCCGACGGCGGTGTCGAAGACCGGCCAGCCGGCGTTGCCCGGACGGAAGTAGTACTTCTCCCAGAAGCCCTCGACCTGGGGGATGTGGTGCTTGCGGTACTTGCCGAGGTAGCTGCCGTCGGCGTCGATCACGGCGGCGGTGTTGTAGTAGAAGCCCTCGCCCTCGACCTCGAAGACGGGGACCACGATCACCATGCCGGTCTCCCGGGCGAGGTCCCGCATCCGGCGGACGGTCGGGCCGTCGGGGACGGGCTCGGCCCAGCGGTAGTGCTCGGGCTCCTGGACCTGGCAGAAGTAGGGGGCGTTGAACACCTCCTGGAAGCCGATGACCCCGGCGCCCTGCCGGGCGGCCTCGCGGGCGTGCTCCTCGTGCTTGGCGATCATGGATTCGGTGTCCCCGGTCCAGGTCGCCTGGACGAGCGCGGCGCGTACGACGTCGTTCATGAGCTGCTCCTTCGGCACGGCGTCAGAGAGCCTCTACGCACGTAGACGCGGTGCGTAGGAAGAGAACGTAAGCCCCGTCACACCCCGGAGCAAGACCACTGCCGCGAAGCGGCCGAGTCGATCATGTTTCATACCCGAGTGGTCCACATCGGTCACATGCGGGCACACGCGACCTCATGCGGGCGCGGCGCGGGGTCCCGGCGTCCGGGGCCTCGCGCCGCGCCCGGCCGGGGCTCACGGGAAGCGCACGACGATCCCGGTGTGCGGGCGCCTGCCGAGCCGGAAGAGCGTGGCCGGAACGTCGACGAGCCAGAACTGCCAGGTGTACTTGCGCAGGAGCAGCCGCCGGACCCGGCGCAGCTCCTCCCCCGTCACGAGGCGGGCCTCGCCGGTCACGCGTGCGGCGCCCCCGGGAACGTTGCCGCGCACGTCGCAGACGGCGGCCACGACCCGCGGGTCGTTCCGCAGCCGCTTGACCTTCCAGGAGTCGGTGCGGGTCCAGGCGTACAGCTCGGAGCCCTCCACCGCGTACCAGACGGGCGTCGCGACCCCCGTGCCGTCCTTCCGGAAGGTGGTCAGGCTGACGTAGCGGCCGCGCCGCAGCTCCTCGGGAACCATGCCCGGGAGCCTACGGGGCGCGCCGGACCGCGCCGGGCACCGGGCCCGCCCCGGCTCAGACCGGGGCCGGGGAGCAGTGCGCGACCAGCTCGTCCATGGAGAGGCCGAGGACGCCGGCGAGGGCCGCGACGGTGAAGAAGGCCGGGGTCGGGGCCCGGCCGGTCTCGATCTTGCGGAGGGTCTCGGCGGAGAGTCCGGCGGCCGCCGCGATCTCGACCATGGACCGCTCGCCGCGCGCCTCGCGCAGGAGCAGTCCCAGACGCTCGCCGCGCTCGCGCTCTTCGGGGGTCAGGGGGGTGCGCACCATGAGGCCATTCTAATACCGGTATAGTAATTGGTCATGGTGGAGATCAAGACGAACGAATCCCTGGCGGCCATGCGCGAGACCGGACGGGTGGTGGCCCGCGCCCTCGCGGCCGTACGGGAGAAGGCGGCGCCCGGCGTCCGGCTGACGGACCTCGACCGGGCCGCGCGCGAGGTGCTGGCGGACGCGGGCGCCGGCTCGCCCTTCCTGGGGTACCGCCCGGAGTGGGCGCCGGTGCCGTTCCCGGCGGTCGTGTGCCTCTCGGTGAACGACGCGATCGTGCACGGCGTCCCGGACGACACCCGGCTCGCGCCGGGCGACCTGGTGTCCGCGGACTGCGGGGCGCTGCTGGGCGGCTGGGCGGGCGACTCCGCCGTCAGCTTCACGGTCGGCCCGGCCCGGCCGGAGGACGCCCGGCTGATCGCCACGGCGGAGGAGGCCCTGGAGGCCGGCATCGCGGCGGCCGTCGTCGGCAACCGGATCGGGGACGTCGCGCACGCGATCGGGCGGGTCTGCCGGGCCGCCGGGTACGGCATCCCGGACGGCTTCGGCGGGCACGGCATCGGCCGCACCATGCACGAGGACCCGGGCGTCCCCAACGAGGGACGCCCGGGCCGGGGCATGAAGCTGCGTCACGGGATGACGCTCGCGATCGAGCCGATGCTCATCGGCGGTGGTACGGACGACTACTACACGGCGCGGGACGGCTGGACGATGCGCACGTCCGACGGCTCGCGCGCCGCCCACGCCGAGCACACGGTGGCGATCACGGACGACGGCCCGCGCGTGCTGACGGCACCGTAGCCCCCGTCACCCTCCCGCCGGCCTGACCACCATCGCGGAGCCGCCGCCCCGCCGGACCGTCTCGGCCGCGGCCAGCCAGCGGCCGTCCGGCAGGCGCTGGACGCCGGTGGCCGCGCCGATCTCCGGGTTCTGCCGGAAGCGGTGCCCGATCGCCTCCAGTTCGGCGCGGACGGGGCTGTTCCACAGGCCGGGTTCGAGTTCGGTGGTGGCCTGGTTGCGCTGGCTGGCGCGCGGCGCGGCGATCGCGTCGACCAGCGGAAGCCTCCGGTCGAGGACCCCGGTGAGGGTCTGGAGGACGGTGGTGATGATGGTCGCGCCGCCCGGGGAGCCGAGGGCGAGGACGGGCCGGCCGTGCCGGTCGAGGACGATCGTCGGGGAGATCGAGGAGCGCGGGCGCTTGCCGGGGCCGGGCAGGTTCGGGTCGTGCACGGCCGGGTTCGCCGGGGCGAAGGAGAAGTCGGTCAGCTCGTTGTTGAGCAGGAAGCCCCGGCCGGGCACGGTGATCCCGCTGCCGCCGGTGGACTCGATGGTGAGCGTGTAGGCGACGACGTTGCCCCACTTGTCGGCCACCGTCAGGTGGGTGGTGTTCTCGCCCTCGTACGTGGTGGGGGCGGCGGTGCCGCCGGGGGCGCAGTGCGCCGGGTTCCGCGGGTCGCCGGGGGCGAGCGGGCTGGTCAGGACGGCGTCGTCGCGGACGAGGCAGGCGCGGGAGTCGGCGAACCGCTGGGAGAGCAGGCCGCGCGTCGGCACCGACTCGAAGGCCGGGTCCCCCACCCAGCGGCCCCGGTCGGCGAAGGCGATGCGGCTGGCCTCGACGAAGCGGTGCAGGTAACGGGTCTGCGAGGCGCGGGAGAGATCGGTGTTCTCCAGGATGTTGAGCGCCTCGCCGACGCTCGTGCCCCCGGAGGAGGAGGGGGCCATGCCGTAGACGTCGAGGCCCCGGTACGAGACCTTCGTCGGCTCGCGGAACTCGGTGCGGTACGAGGCGAGGTCGCGCTCCGTCAGGTCCCCGGAGCGGACGTTCCGGGTGGCGCCCGGGCGGACGGGGGGCGTGCGGACGGTGTTGACGATGTCCCGGGCGAGCGGTCCCCCGTAGAGCGCGCCGACGCCCTCGCGGCCGAGCTTCTCGTACGTACGGGCCAGGTCCGGGTTCCTGAAGCGCGAGCCGACCTCGGGCAGCCGTCCGCCCGGCAGGAAGAGGGCGGAGGAGGCCGGGAAGTCGCGGAAGCGGGCCTCGTTGGCGGCCGTCTGGGAGCGGAAGGTCTCGTCCACGGTGAAGCCCTCGCGGGCCAGGCGCTCGGCGGGTGCGAGCAGGGTGGAGAGCCGCTTGCTGCCCCAGGCGTCGAGGGCGGACCCCCAGGTCGCCGGGGTGCCGGGGGTGCCGACGCCGCGCCCGCTGGTCATGCCCTCCTCGAAGGGGATGGGGGCGCCGTTCTCCACGAAGAGGTTCGCGTCGGCGGAGCGGGGCGCCGTCTCGCGGCCGTCGATCGTGTGGACGGTGCGGCTCTTCGCGTCGTAGTAGACGAAGTAGCCGCCGCCCCCGATCCCGGCCGAGTAGGGCTCGGTGACACCGAGGGCCGCCGCGACGGCGACGGCGGCGTCCACCGCGTTGCCGCCCTTGCGGAGCACCTCGATCCCGGCGGCCGAGGCGTCGGCGTCGACGCTGGCGACGGCGCCGCCGTAACCGGTCGCGACGGGCTCCTTGACGGGTGGCGCCGCCACCGTCGGCGGTGCGGCGGCGCCCACCGAGAGCACCGTCGCCGCAACGGCGAGAAGCGAGACCTTGCCAGCGGCCGAGCGACGCATGCGTACCTCCAGTCAACTGCGGTCCGCGCAGCGTAACTTCCCCGGAGCCCTTCCGTCAGGAACGCCTCGAACTGAATGCCGGATCGCCGCTAGCATGCGCGCCCATGGACGAAGACCTGCGCAACATCGTGCTCGGGGTGCTGGCCACCGGTGTCAGCGCCTCCCTCGGCTGGCTCGGCCGCACGTACCAGTGGCGGCGCGGGCTCCGCCGCAAGCAGGCGTTCTTCGGGCTTCCCGGGGGTTCCGAGTGCCTGCTGGTGGTGAACCGGGAGTCCGGCGGGGACAACGTGGTGCACCGTCACGACGTCTTCGCGCTGCTCGAACTCTCCACGCTCGTCAAGGACTGCGGGGCGCACGCGCGCATCCTGTCGCACGACCGGACCCACCAGGGCTTCGGCGACCGCACCGAGTTCTGCGTGGGAGGACCGTACTCGAACAGGCGTACGGCGGCCCATCTGGCCACCCTGCTGCCGGGCGTGTCGGTGAACGTGGAGGTCGAGCCGTCCGAGACCCGGGGGTCGATCACGGTCGGCACCGAGCGCCACCTCATGGACAAGGGGACGTCCGAGTACGTGCTCCTGGCCCGGCTCGCGGCCGGGGAGGGACACCGGCCGGTCTTCCTCTTCTGCGGGCAGCGGGCGATCACCAACCAGGCCGCGACCCGCTACCTGGCCCGTCACCACGAGGCCCTGGCGCGCCGTCACCGCGGCGGCTCGTTCGTCCTGCTCCTCAAGGTGGTCAACTCGGACGCCTACGGTCCCGACGTGGTGGAGCTGGTGGCCGACGTGACGCGGGCGGCGCTCACGCCCCCGGCGCCCGCCCCCGCGTCCGGGGCCGCGGCGGCGTGAGCGGGGCGCCCGGCCGCCAATCGTTACCCCCACGTGACGCACCGGGGTGTTACCTCCGGTAAGCCACCGAGGTTACCGTCGGGTACTTTCACTGCCCCCCTCAGCGCCGTCCCCGCGGCGTCCCCAGTGAGGAGTACCCCCGTGCGCGCACCCCTGGTCCTCGCCGTCTCGACCGCCCTCCTGGCCGGGACGGCCCTCGGCCTCGCCCCCACCGCCCAGGCCGGCACCACCGGCACCACCGGAGTCCGTTTCGTCGACATCCCCGGGGAGGGCGGCACCGTCCTCAAGGCGAACGTCGTCACCCCCGCCGGGACGCCCGCCGACGCCCGCCTCCCCCTGATCGTCTTCCCCACCAGCTGGGCCATGCCCCAGATCGAGTACGTCGCCCAGGCCCAGAAGCTCGCCGACTCCGGCTACGTCGTCGTGAGCTACAACTCGCGCGGCTTCTGGCAGTCCGGCGGCGAGATCGAGACCGCGGGCCCCAAGGACGTCGCCGACGCCTCCGCGGTGATCGACTGGGCCCTCGCCCACACCCCCGCCGACCCCGGGCACGTGGGTATGGGAGGCGTCTCGTACGGCGCCGGGATCAGCCTGCTCGCCGCCGCGCACGACCCCCGGATCAAGGCCGTCGCCGCGCTCAGCGGCTGGGCCGACCTCATCGAGTCCATCTACAGCGGCCGGACCCAGCACCTCCAGGCCGCCGCCCTGCTCGGCGGCGCCGGATACCTCACCGGCCGCCCCGGGCCCGAACTCCAGCGGATCCTGGGCGACTTCCTCTCCTCCAACCTCGCCAAGGAGGAGGACATGATCGCCTGGGGCCGCGAGCGCTCCCCGGTGACGTACCTCGACCGGATCAACGCCAACGGTGCCGCGATCATGCTCGGCAACGCCTGGGGCGACACCATCTTCCCGCCCAACCAGTACGCGAGCTTCTACGAGAAGCTCACCGGCCCCAAGCGCCTGGAGTTCCGCCCCGGCGACCACGCCACCGCCGAACTCACCGGCCTCTTCGGCCTGCCCAACGACACCTGGACCAGCACCCGCCGCTGGTTCGACCGCTACCTCAAGGGCGCCGACAACGGCATCGACCGTGAGCAGCCGGTCCAGCTCGCGTCCCGCTCCGCCGGCGGCTACGAGGGCTACGCGGACTGGAAGTCCGTCCAGGCGAACCGGCGGAAGTTCGACCTCGGCGGTACGCAGCGGGTCTGGGCGAACGTCGACTCGGGCGCCAACGGCGGCATCACCCTGCTCACCAACGCCCTGGACCAGTTCCTCCGCGTCCCGCCCGTCGTCTCCGTCCCCCTCCTCCCCCGCTCCTTCGCCGGCGTGTGGCAGTCCGAGCGGTACGACACCTCCCAGCGGGTGCGCGGCACGACGAAGGTGCACACCACGGTCGCCTCCACCGAGGAGAGCGGCACCCTCGTCGCGTACCTCTACGACGTGAGCCCGCTCGGCGTGGGCAAACTGGTCACCCACGCTCCGTACACCTTCCACGACAAGGCTCCGGGGCAGCCGTTCGCCGTCGACCTGGAGCTGTTCTCCACGGCGTACGACGTGCCGGCCGGGCACCGGCTCGCCCTGGTGGTCGACACCGTCGACCCGCTCTACATCGAGCACAACCCGACCGGCGCGCGGCTGACCTTCTCCTCCCCCGCGGCCGACCCGTCGTACGTGTCGGTACCGCTGCGGAAGGAGTGATCACCGGCCGCTGCCGGGCGGGTGCGGCTCCCGTCCCGCTACCGCCCTCCCGGCAGCGGCGTCCCCGGCCCCGCGGGGGCGACCTCCACGGCCCCCGCCTTCGGGTCGCGACGCTCCCTGCGGGCCAGCCAGGTGGCGAACCAGGAGAGCAGCATGCACATCCCGATGTAGATCGGCGAGATGACGAGCACGACGGGGATGAACGGCAGGTCGTAGTCGAGGTTCGACGCGATCAGCTTGCCCGCGTGCAGGAACTCCTCGTAGGTGATGAGGAACCCGAGCGAGGTGTCCTTGAGCGCCACCACCAGCTGGCTGATGATGGCGGGCAGCATCGCGCGGACGGCCTGGGGCACCAGGACGTACGTCATCACCTGTGTCTTGCGCATGCCGAGCGCGTACGCGGCCTCCCCCTGGCCCCTCTCGACGGAGTGGATCCCGGTGCGGAACACCTCGGCGAGCACCGAACCGTTGTAGAGGGTCAGGCCGGTGACGAGCGCGGGCAGCGGCTGCACCTTCAGCGCCACGAAGACGAAGAAGATCATCACCAGGACGGGCATGGCGCGGAAGAACTCGACGAACAGGGTCGAGATCCACCGCGGCACCCGGTGTTCGGAGAGACGGCCGGCGGCCAGGAGGGCGCCGAGGGCGAGCGAGAGGACCGCCGCGCAGGCGAACGCCTTGAGGGTGTTGCCCAGGCCCCTGAGCAGCAGCTCCTGGATGCCCTCGTAGAGGAAGGGCGACCACTTGGTGGAGGTGAACTGGTCGGTGGCGAAGAGGAGATGGAGAATCCAGCCGGCCAGCGCGAGGAGCAGGACGGTGGCGGCGAGGCCGTAGAGGAGGTGGCGTTTCCGGGCGCGCGGCCCGGGAATGTCGTAGAGGGCGGTGGACTCGGTCATCGGGCGACTCCCCAGCGCTTCTCCATGACGTGGAAGAGGGCGCTGATGGTGAGGGTGATGATCAGGTATCCGACGGCGATCCAGACGAAGGTCCAGACGATGTTGTAGCCGAGCTCGTTCAGCGTCTTGTAGGTGCCGAGGAGTTCGGTGACGCTGAACGCGCCCGCGATCGCCGAGTTCTTGGCGAGGGCGATCAGGGTCGAGCCGATGGGCGGGATGACGGTGCGGAACGCCTGCGGCAGGACGACCGTGCCGAGCGTCTGGGTGAACGTCATGCCCAGGCTGCGGGCCGCCTCCCCCTGGCCGCGCGGCACCGTGTTGATGCCGGAGCGCAGCACCTCGCAGATGAAGGCCGAGGTGTAGCAGCCGAGGGCGAGGACCGCGAACAGCTCGAAGGGCAGGACCAGTCCGAAGCGGGGCAGTCCCAGCATGACCGCGAAGAAGAGCAGGGTCAGCGGGGTGTTGCGCAGGACGGTCACCCAGGCCGTTCCGAAGGCCCGGAGCGACCTCACGGGCGCCGCCCGGAAGGAGGCCATGACGAAGCCCAGGACGAGGGCGAGCGCCGAGGCGTAGACGGTGAGTTCGACGGTGCCGAGGAACCCCTTTCCGTAGAGCGAGAAGTTGTCGGTCAGGACGTCCATGTCGAAGGAGCTCCTCCGGGTCGGCCCGCCGGGTACCGGTCGATGGCGGGCGGCTTCGGGGCGGGGACCCCGGAGAGGCCGAGGGTCGCGTCGTACGCCTTCTTCCAGTCGCCGTTCTTCTCGTGGGCGGCGATGGCGTCGTCCAGTGCCAGGCGCAGGGTGTTGTCGTCGCGCGGGACGCCGATGCCGTACGGCTCCTTCGAGAACGGCTTTCCCGCCACCTTGAGTTCGTCGGGGACCTTGGCGGCGTAGCCCATGAGGATCGTGTCGTCGGTGGTGACCGCGTCCACCTGGTAGGTCAGCAGGTTGTCCACGCAGACCGAGTAGGTGTCGTAGGCGACGAGTTCGGCCTCCGGGTAGTCCTTCTGGATCCGCTGGTACGGGGTCGAGCCGGCGGCCGAGCAGACCCGTTTGCCGGCGAGGTCCCGCGGGCCGTGGATGTCGTTCTCGTCGGTGCGGACCAGCAGGGACTGACCGGCCTGGTAGTAGGGCCCGGCGAAGCCGACGAGCTTCTTGCGGTTGTCGTTGATGGTGTAGGTGCCGACGTAGTAGTCGATCTGGCCGTTCTGCAGGGCGGTCTCGCGGTTGGCCGAGGCGATCGTGCGGAACTCGACGCGGGCCGGGTCGAAGCCGAGGGAGGCGGCCATCATCTTGGCGATCTCGATGTCGAAGCCGGAGTAGCGGCCGGAGGCCGGGTCCTTCTCGCCCATGTAGGGCTGGTCCTCCTTGACGCCGACGACGAGCCGGCCGCGCTTCTTCGCCCGGTTCCAGGTGGCCGAGCCGGGCAGGGAGAAGTCCTCCCGCACCTCGTAGACGGGGAGCTGGTCGGGCTGCGGTCCCTTGACGGGCGGGCTGCCCTCCCGGCCGCAGCCGCCGAGCGCCGTCGCGGCGAGCAGCAGGGCGAGCGCGGCCAGGGTCCGGTGCGTACGCTGCATGGTTCCCACCCGGTCAGTGCTTGAGGATCTTGGAGAGGAAGTCCTTGGCGCGTTCGCTGCGCGGGGCGGTGAAGAAGTCCTCCGGCACGCGGTCCTCGACGATCCTGCCGTCCGCCATGAAGACGACCCGGTTGGCGGCGGAGCGCGCGAAGCCCATCTCGTGGGTCACGACCACCATCGTCATGCCCTCCCGGGCCAGCTGCCGCATGACCTCCAGGACCTCGTTGATCATCTCGGGGTCCAGCGCCGAGGTCGGCTCGTCGAAGAGGAGCGCCTTGGGGTCCATGGCGAGGGCGCGGGCGATGGCGACGCGCTGCTGCTGGCCGCCGGAGAGCTGGGCGGGGAACTTGCCGGCGTGCGCGGCGAGTCCGACCCGGTCGAGGAGTTCGCGCGAACGCCGGTCGGCCTCCTCCTTCTTGCGCCCGCGGACCTTGATCTGGGCGAGGGAGACGTTGTCGAGGACGGTCCTGTGCCCGAAGAGGTTGAAGGACTGGAAGACCATGCCGACCTCGGCCCGCAGCCGGGCGAGCGCCTTGCCCTCGGCGGGGAGCGGCTGCCCGTCGATGAGGATCTCCCCCGACTCGACGCTCTCCAGGCGGTTCACCGCCCGGCAGAGGGTGGACTTGCCGGACCCGGAGGGGCCGATGACGACGACCACCTCCCCGCAGGCGACGGTGAGGTCGATGGACTGGAGGACGTGCAACGTGCCGAAGTGCTTGTTGACGCCACGCAGTTCGATCAACGGATCGACGACGGCCATACGCTGCCCTGCCCCATTTCTCAGCGGTGTCGCGGTCAGCGCAAACTACCCACCGAAAAACGGACTTCACGGGACGACACGCATGAAACATGAATAAGCCGTATTTACTGCGTAAGGGTGGGCGTCCGGCCGCCCCCGTCAGTACTCGGCGGCCTCCGCGTACACCCGGGAGAGCTGGGGAGCGCCCGTCGTCGCCCAGTCGAGGCCGGCCTCGACGGCCTGGATCTCCCGGCCGGAGGCGAGCCGTACCACCGGGCCGCCGCCCGGCCGCACCTGCCAGCGGGCGCCCGGGACGTTCCGTACGACCACCGTGCCGAGGTAGAGGCCGGCGTCGTTCCCGAACCAGGGCAGCTCCTCCGGGTCGTCCCGCCAGCGGGGCGGCAACTGGTCGAGCTCCTGGAGGGAGCGCGGGGTGTCGTCCAGCTCCACCCCGGCCTCCCCGGCACGGGCGCGCAGCAGCTCGCACTCGGCGAGCAGCTCGGCCACCCCGTCCGGGTCGCGGTCGAAGGCCGCGGCCAACGGGGAGGCCGGAGGGGCGGAATCGTGCCGTCTGCGCCAGATGTCCAGAAACGGGATGTTCATCCGAACAGCGTCGCACCGCTTCCCGCCGGTCCACCACCCGGCGCGCGGAGATCGTTCCCGGGCGGGCCGGAGGGCCCTGACGGGCCGGGCGGCGGCCCGGCGGACCCGGCGCGGCGCGGTCCGGCGCGGTCCGGCGCGGTCCGGACCGGGGGTCCCCTACACGTCGAGGTCGACGACGACCGGCGCGTGGTCCGAGGCGCCCTTGCCCTTGCGCTCCTCACGGTCCACGTAGCTGTCCGTGACGGCTTCGGTGAAGGACTCGTTGCCGTAGACCAGGTCGATGCGCATGCCCTTGTTCTTGGGGAAGCCGAGCTGGCGGTAGTCCCAGTAGGTGAAGGGGTGGTCGTACTTGAGGGGGCGCGGGACCACGTCGCTCAGGCCGGTCCCGCGCAGCGCGGCGAGCGCGGCCCGCTCCGGCTCCGTCACGTGCGTGGCGCCCTCGAAGAGGGCGATGTCCCAGACGTCCTCGTCGGCCGGCGCGATGTTGTAGTCGCCGAGGACCGCGAAGGGGCGCTTCCCCGCCGCGTCCTCCGCGACGGCGGCCTTGAGCGCCTCCAGCCAGCGCAGCTTGTAGGCGTAGTGGTCGTGGGCCACCTCGCGGCCGTTCGGCACGTACACCGACCAGACGCGGACCGGGCCGCAGGTCGCGGAGACCGCCCGGGGCTCCTGGACCCCCTCGTACTCCGGTCCGCCGGGCAGGCCCGTGACCACGTCCGCGAGGCCGACCCGGGAGAGCAGGGCGACGCCGTTCCACCGGCCGGTGGCGTTGACCGCCGACTCGTAGCCCAGGGCGCGCAGCTCCTCGGCGGGGAACTGCTCGGCGCCGCACTTGGTCTCCTGGATGCACAGCACGTCGGTGCCGCTGCTCTCCAGCCAGGCCAGGAGACGGGGCAGCCGGGCGGTGATCGAGTTGACGTTCCAGGTGGCGATGCGCATGGGCGCAAGCCTACTGGCGGGGACCGACAACGGCCGGTCGCCCGGCGGACCCCGGGGGCGGACCGGCTCAGACGTCGGCGGAGGCCCCCGGGGCGAGCCGGGAGTGGTCGGTGCCGCCGAGTTCGCCGATCTGGCGGTCGTAGATCGGCCGGGCGAGGTCGGTGAGCAGGGCGTCGTGGACGTCGTACGCCCGGCGCGGCCTCACCTCGCGCACGTAGTCGATGACCTCGGAGATCTTGTTCCAGGGAGCCATCACGGGCAGCAGCAGCGTGTCGACGGGGTGGTCGGGCACGGTGAGGGCGTCACCGGGGTGGAAGACGGTGCCGTCCACGAGGTAGCCCACGTTGGTGACGCGCGGGATGTCCGGGTGGATCACCGCGTGCAGCTCGCCGTGGACCTGGACCTCGAACCCGGCCGCCGTGAAGGCGTCGCCGTGGCCGACGGTGTGCACCCGGCCGGGGAAGGCCGCGGAGATCGCGCCGGCGACGCTGCGCAGCGTCCAGAGTTCGACGGCCGGGTCGGCCTCCAGGGCGGCCCGCAGCCGGCCCTCGTCGAAGTGGTCGGGGTGCTCGTGGGTGACGAGGAGGGCGTCGGCCCCGAGGGCGGCGTCCTCCTCGGTGAACCCGCCGGGGTCGACGACGAGCGTCCGCCCGTCCTTTTCGAGGCGGACGCAGGCGTGGGTCTTCTTCGTCAGCTTCACACGGCCAGGCTACGACGGGGGCGTGGTCTCCTCCTCGATGACGCGGGTGACGACGCGCAGCGCGGTCTCGGCGGCCGGGAGGCCGCAGTACACGCCCGCGTGGAGCACGATCTCGCGGATCTCGCCGGGCGCGAGGCCGTTGCGCAGGGCGGCCCGGGTGTGGTCCGCCAGGGCCTCCCGGTGTCCCCCGGCGAGGAGCGCGGTGAGGGTGACGGCGCTGCGGGTGCGGCGGTCGAGGCCGTCGCGGCTCCACACCTCGCCCCACTCGTACCGGGTGACGAGGCCCTGGAAGGCCCCGTCGGGGTCGTCGGCGAGGGCCTGGTCCACATGGGCGTCGCCGAGGACCTCGCGGCGCAGCCCGAGGCCCTTCTCGTACGGATCGGGGCGGTCCGCCTCGGCGGGCCCGGCGTCCGGGGCGGCCTCCGGGGCCTCGGCGGCGAGGACCGGGGGCGTGCGGGGCGGCGGCACTGCCAGGGCGCCGCTGGTGTCCTGGGCGGTCCCGGCGAAGTGGTCGACGAGCAGGTCGGTGACGGCCGCGGGCTGCTCGACGGGGGCGAGGTGGGAGGCGCCGGGGACGACGGCGAGCCGGGCGTCGGCGATGCCGGCGACCAGGGTGCGGGCCTCGGCGGGACCGGTGACCTGGTCCTCGGAACCGACGAGGACCAGCACCGGGATGTCGATGCGGCCGAGCGCCTCGCGGACGTCGAAGACGGCGAGGGCCTCGCAGGCGGCGATGTAGCAGGCGGGATCGGTCGTGCGGACCATCTGGACGGCCCAGTCGACGATGGCGGGCTGCGCGCCGGCGAAGAGCGGGGTGAACCACTGCTCGGGAGCGGTGCGGGCCATCGGCTCCAGGCCGTTGGCGCGGACGATGACGCCGCGCTGCCGGAACTCGTCGGCGGTGCCGAACCGGGGCGAGGCGGCGACCAGGGCGAGCGAGGCGACCCGGTGGGGCGCCCGCAGCGCGAGGTCGAGGCCGACGGCTCCGCCGAGGGAGCAGCCCGCGTACCCGAAGCGCTGGACGCCGAGCGCGTCGAGGGTGGCGAGCAGCCTGTCCCCCAGGTCGGCGACGGAGGCGAAGGGCCGGGCGGGCGCCCCGCCGTGCCCGGGCAGGTCGAAACGGACGACCCGCCAGTCCCGCGCGAGCTCGGGGACCTGCCGGTCCCACATGTGGAACGTGGTGCCCAGGGAGGGCCCCAGGACCAGGACCGGAGCCTGTTCCGGCCCGTCGACGCGGTACTGCAGCGTATCGATCTTGGTCTCGCTCACCGGTTCACACCTTCATCTGTCACGATCTGTCACACGCCCCCCGCCAGACCTCCCCATGCCTTCGCTGCCGGGAGCAGGTCCGCCACGTCCGGTTTCACGTACCACTGCTTGGTCGTCTTCACGTTCGTGTGCCCGGCCCACATCGCAAGCAGGTGGTCCGGCGCCCCGCTGTTCGCCAGGAAGGTCAAGCACGACGCCCGAGCATCGTACAGACGGACCCTGCGTAGGCCACTTTCGTCCATGATCTTGCAGACCCGCACCCGGAGCTGCCGGCCGTTCAGCGCGGCGCCGAGTTCATCCACAAGTACATACCCGCTGCTCTCGTACGCTTCGCCCGCCATGCTCTCGGTGTCCTTCTCCACCACGGTGCGATTACCCATCATGGTCCGCGTGTTGGAGACATTGAGCCTTTTCCAACCTCACGCTGACGTGTGATGAAGTCGTGTACCGGCTTGGCCCACCATGATGGAGCCTTGGAGGAATCCTGCCCGCCGACGGCCGGGACAGAGAGGCGCATGGTTTTGTGTGGAGCCAGGAGAGGGGGCTTGACGGTGGGCACGGTCGATGAGGTGCTGCGGAGCGCGGGCGATGCTTGCGAGAGGCAGTTGCGGGGGTGGGTGGGGTCGCTTCAGGGGCCCGCTGCTGAAGTGGCTGCCTATCAGTTCGGCTGGTCGGGAGAGGGAGCACGGCAGGGCGGTAAAAACGTTCGTGCTGCCTTGACTCTGGCGTGTGCGCGTGCGGTGGGAGGTGTGGACCGGCGGGCGGTGCCGGCGGCAGCGGCGGTAGAGATGGTGCACAACCTGTCGCTTCTCTACGACGATGTGCTGGACGGTGACACGGTGCGGCGCCACAGGGCGGCCGCGTGGCAGGTCTTCGGCCCGTCGTCCGCAGCCCGGTCCGCGGACGCAATGATGCTGACCGCGTTCGACGTCCTGTCGGAAGCCGACGCGCCGGACGGGCTGGTGGCTCGTGAGGCGTCGGCCGCCCTGGTGGACGTGCTGATCCAACTGGCCGTCGGCGAGAGCCTGGACCTGGTCTTCGAAGGCCGGACGCAGGTGACCTTGGCTGAGTGTCTGGAGATGGTCTCGGGCAAGACGGCTTCGCTGTTCGCCTGCGCCTGCCGGCTGGGTGCCCTCTACGGAGGCGCCGACCCGGACGTCTCCGTCCAGTGGGCAGAGTTCGGGCACGACCTCGGTATGGCCTTCCAGCTCGTGGACGACCTGCTCGGCATCTGGGGCGACCCGGCGGTGACGGGAAAGCCCGTCTTCAACGATCTGAAGAACCGCAAGATGTCGGTGCCCGTGGTGGCCGCGCTGACGTCCGGGGCCCCGGCCGGCGACGAACTCGCCCGCCTCTACGCCCAGCCGGGGGACGATACGGCCAACCTCGCCCGCCTGGTCGATGAGGCGGGCGGGCGGGCCTGGACCAGCGACCGCGCCGCCCAGCACGCGACAGCCGCACGCGACCGGCTGCACCGCCTCACAGCACTACCCGAAGCTCTCGAAGACCTCGAAGCGCTCTGCACGGTCGTGATCAGACGCGTGCACTGACCTTCCACGGCGGCAGCCCGTCCATGATGTGAGCGCGCCCCTGACCGAACAGCTCGGCGTCCACCTCCTTGAGCCTGCGCAGCTCCCCGGGCTGGTGCAGGGCGTGCACGGCCGCGGGAACCCCGGTGCCACCGGCCGCCTCCAGCAGGGCGTTCACGGCGAGGCGGGCGGCCTGGTTCGCGCCCTCCATCGTCGCCAGGTTCACGGGGGAGCGCACATAGTCCCCGGCCATGAACAGGTTCGCCGCCGCCGTCACCGCCCGCGGGCGCGCCGCCCAGGAACCGGTGGTGTTGATCAGCAGCGGCTCGTCGTTGACGGCCGGCCCCGGCCCGTTCAGATTCCGCACCGCCGGATCCAACTCCCACGAGTGCAGCAACCCCTCGTGCAGGCGGGTTCGACCAGCTCCGTTGAGCCCGTCGCACAGTTGCGCCCAGACCTCGGCCGCGATCTCCGCCCGGCTGCACTCACGGGCCGGCCTGCCGTACAGGATGCCCGGGGTGTCCCAAGAGGAGATGTCCACCGACAGGCAGTCGGCCACCGTCCCGTCGCCGTAGGTGGCCGGGAAGTCGCAGTCCCAGAACTGGGCCTGGCTGATCGAAGTGAGCGCCCAGGGAGAGTCCAGGAACAGGACATGGCCGTGAGTGACGGGCACCGGCCGGGTCAGGTAGAACTGCATGCCGACCATCCAGTCCGTGTGCAGGCCCGTCACACTCTTGAGCTCATCGTCGGCCTCCGCAAGCCCGCGGTCCAGCAGCGCGCCGACGCGATGGACCGGCAGCGCGCAGACAAACCAGTCAGCTTCCAGCTCCCGCAGCCGGCCGGCCGGACCACGCAGTTGGGCCCCGGTGACACGGCGACCGCTCAGAGCCAGCCGCTCGACCGCCCATCCGAGTTCCAGCCGCACCCCCAGGGACGCCAGATGACGGATCCACGGGTCGATCCAGGCTGTGCTGGTGGGACCGTTGAGCACCCGGTCCGCCGGATGCAGTTCCTCGCCCCTGCCGAGAAACCCGTAACTGAAAGCCTCCAGAAACCCGCCGACCGTGTGCGCGCTGCAGACCTCGGCCCGTGCCGCGACCACCGTGCGGGTCGCGCCCACCACACACGCCTTGATGTACTCCTCGGAGGCGCCGTCGGCCGCGGTGAAGTCCCACCACGAGGTCGACTCCCACTGGCCCAGCCGCCGCTCATCACTGCTCGTCATGTAGACGAGCATCCGGTTCGCGAAGTACAGCAGCTCTTCGCTCGTCAGCCCCCTGCCACCCGCCTCCAACCCGACAGAACGCAGGAACTCCATCGGAGTCCGGGCACCCGCAGCCCCGGACACATCGGTGACCCGCTCACCCACCCGGCCCGAGCGCGCGGACAGCATCCGCGTCGCCTCCCGCAGGTTCCCCGCCACCCCTTCCGCGCTGCCGTCGACAGGGATACGGCGCAGAGTGTCCGGCAGACTCCGGTAGAACCCGGGGAAGAACCTGAATCCGTGCTCACTGGGCAGGTCCAACCGCCCGCCTCGTCCGGTCCCCGCCACCCACGCGCTACGGGCCTTGCCACCCCAGCCGGCGGGCTCCACCACCGTGGCCTCGAAGCCACGCTCCGCCAGCTCCATCGCCGCCGTCAACCCGGCCACGCCACCACCCAGCACCGCGACTCGCAAGCCCCGCCCCACCGACACCACCACATCCCCTACTGGGGGCCCTCAGCGAGAGGCCCCCTTCCACCCCGTCACGAGAAGTAGATCACCCATCAGTTGTGCGTCGGAGATCGCGCCTTCGACGCTCAATGCGGCCGGTCAGCGCTCCGAGCTGCCACACGCCGGCAACCCGGTCGGCCACATTCGCTCTGCAGGGCAGAAACGCTCAGGCCGACCTGGGGTCGGGGCTGGGCACGTGCGTGGGGCCCGGACGCGGTCAAGCGGTCGCCCTGCTGATCTCCCGGTCGGCGAGCTGACGCAGTTCGCCCGTCAGCATCACCTGGACAGCCGCACGGACGTCTTCCGCGTAGATGACGTTGCTGCTAATCCTTGTGGAGAGCACATCGGCGGCGTGCATCAGTTGTTCGACGAGAAGGGCGAGCAGGCCGGCGAGGACACTCTTGGCCGACGCGCTGACGGTGACGGATTCGTCCGGGCTGAGCGCGCTCATGATTCGGTCGATGGCGCCCTCGAGGGCACCGTCCGGAGTGCTTGCCACGGGCTGTTGCACAGGCTGCGGCTCGGTCCGGGCAGCTGGTGCCCTCTCGAGCAGCCAAGCGGCCAGCAAGCGGCGCAAGTCGTTGTCCGATCGGATCGCGTCATCCACCTGGCGAGGCTGGATCTCCTTGCCACCCGCCTCGTCGGCGTCCGCGTTCGACCGGAGGAGATAAGCGCCATCCAAGATCTCCCCCATAACGCAGATCAGCCCCGCAGCCACCGCCCGGGACGCCTTGGGATGGAGCTGCTTCTTGGTGTGAGCGACGAACAGCTGTTCAGAAAGGATTTCCTCGGGCTGCTCCTTACGCGCAGCCGGGTCCGGCTTTCCGCCTTTTTTCTGACCCATCGGCATTCCTCCGCGTGTGGTTGTTCGCGCTTGCTGACGGTCACTACCGAGCGGGCGACTCTTGTTGTCTCATCGTCGTCATCTCATCGGCACAAGGTGTGCAGAATCCGAAGATGCCTACGAAATAGGCGCGGGGGAACGTCCCCGTCCCCCACCGGCGCCGGCGGACACCGCACCGCCGCGCTGTCCGTTGCGGGGCGCCGGCCGGTCGCGAGCCTTGCTGACCCATCCGACGTCGGACGTACCCGTGGTGCACTGGCGGGCGGAGATCTGCCGCAGCCGGTTTCTTGCGACTGCGCACAGAACCGGCCTCGCTCCGTGAAGTGACCGGCCGGGTGCGGCGGACCCGGCCGGCGTACAGAGAGCGTTTCTCTCCTGGAGAACGGTGCGGTTATTGCTCGGTGAAGTGCCACATCTGTGACGTGGTCGCCGAGTTGGGGTGGGGGAGCTCGCGCAGCGGTGCATAGTTGTCGTCCCCGTAGAGGCCGGTGACAGCAACGTCCTCGTTCAGAAAGGGCGACAGAACCCACCGTGCGGGGCTTTCGTCGGTGGACCTGAGGATCCACCATTGGGACTTGTTCGTCGTGCACGCGGCCAGGTACACGGAGGCCCCTGCTTCGCCTGTCCTGGCGTCGGCGCAGTTCCCCGTACTGGCGCTCTTCCAGTGGAAGATTCCCGGACGCCCGTTCACCTGGTCGAACTGGAAGGTGCGGGGGAAGGGGTGGTCCTGTCGGTAGTACACCTGCAGGAAGGTGCCGGCGTTGCCGACCGTGTCGTCAGGGACCAGGTAGTTGGTGTGGGCGTCGTTGGTGATGACAACAGGCCCGGAGGGGACGGGGGCGGCGGTGGGTGCGGCTTGGGCGGCCCCTGTCAGGGCTGCGACGGAAATAACGGCGGCCGCGGCAGCGACCCAGCGACGGATGGTCATACGGGTGATCTTGGCAGGCCAGATTTTTGCCAGACCGCCTTTTCGGGGAAGGTCACCCGATCGAGGAGAGTCGGCTGATCCGGGGTGGCCGGGTGCCGCTGTCCGGCTCGGAACCCGGGCAGCACAACACGCCACCGACCGAAGCGGTGACCTTCGCACACTCCCTGATTCGCGCGGGGCGCACGCCCCCCCAATCCTGTTGGGTTACCAGTTCACGGCGACGGTTGCAGCAAGATCGAATTGAGGTGATCCTGCCGCACGAGTCCTTCCCATTCATGCCCATCCGACAGCTTGACAGCCGGGTGTCGCGGTGGCGGCGCGACGCGTCGGCGCCGTCCGGCCGGCCGGCGAAGCGCGCGCCGGGCGGCCGGATGCGCGAGGCCGAGCGCGCCGAGGCCCGGCTGAGAATCGCGGCCTGGATCACCGGCTTCTACAACAACCGACGGCTGCACGGCGTGTGCGGGTACCACAGCCCGATCGACTACGAACGAGACCACCAGGCCGACCCCACCGTGGAGCTGGCCGCTTGAAGGATCTCCACAGCCCGAGGAGATTTACAACGCATTCACCATCGGGCGATGGGAAGCGGAGAAACGCCCGGATCCTTCCGTCCGCTGACCGCGCTGTCCCTACCCCGCCTGCTTCCACCCCGGTGTCCGTGGTCCCTCAGGTGCGTGTGCTGGGTGGTGCACACGGGCCAGGCGGTGAATCTGCGCTGGTCAGTCGTCCAGAGTCATGGACCGCGTCCACACGAACCTCCCCCAGCGGGTCAGCGAATCCCCGCACCAGTACAGCGGCGCCTGGACTACGCACGACGGGAATCACCCGTACCAGCAGGCTGACCGCGGAGATCGCGACGGAGGCGGGTTTCGCGGGCCAGAGCCCTGACGCGGATGATGCCGCGCTGCGTCGGGACCACTCCACGGCTGCGGCGGGACGGCAACGGCGGACGCTGACGGCCGCCGGGAAGTCGTGAAGAGTTGTTCCACCTCTGATCGGACCGTTCAAGATCCACATGCGGTTCTGCGGCGAGTCTGGTGAGTATGACTTGGTCCTCGGCATTGGCCGGGGTCGTGCCAGCCCACCCCGGCACATCACAGGAGGCAGTCATGGGCACCACCCCGGACAAGACGCTCAACGGCAAGGTCGCCTTCGTCGGCGGCGCGTCCCGTAACCTCGGCGGGCTGATCAGCACCACCCTCGGAGCGCAGGGCGCCCTGGTCGCGGTGCACTACAACAGCGACTCCTCCCGGGCCAAGGCCGAGGACGTCGTGAAGGAGATCAACGCGGGCGCGGGCGAGGCGTTCGCGATCCAGGGCGACCTGACCCAGGTCTTCGAGGTGGAGCGGGTCTTCGACGACGTCGTGAACCGGTTCGGGAAGCTCGACTACAGCATCAACACCGCCGGCATGGTGCTGAAGAAGCCGCTCACCGAGATCACAGAGGAGGAGTACGACCGGATGTTCGCGGTCAACTCCAAGGCCGCGTTCTTCGTGATGCGCGAGGCCGCCCGCCGCATCGAGGACGGCGGGAAGATCATCACCATCGTCACCTCGCTGCTGGCCGCATACACCGGCCTGTACTCCACCTACGCCGGCAGCAAAGCCCCGGTCGAGCACTTCACCCGCGCCCTGTCGAAGGAACTGTTCGGCCGCAACATCTCGGTCAACAACATCGCCCCGGGGCCGATGGACACCTCATTCTTCTACCCCGCGGAGGACGACGACTCCGTCGCCTACCACAAGTCGTCCGCGATGAACGGTGACCTCACCAAGATCGAGGACATCGTGCCCTGGGTGATGCACCTGCTCACCGAAGGCTGGTGGGCCAACGGCCAGACCCTCTTCCTCAACGGCGGCTACACCACCCGCTGACCCACGCACCAAACTCACGAAGCGGAATTCAGCGTCCGAATGCCTGCTGGACCGTTGTCAGTTGCCGGCTGGTGGCACGACGAACTCCTCGGCGATGCCGGCTTCCAGCGCGGCGATGCGCCGATCGGCAAAGCGGGCGTTGTCCCGGGCGGCCGTAAGACGCTTGTTGAGACGTTCGTCGGTGTTCGTCAGCGCGGCGACTTCGCGGCGCAGGGCAACATCGGCGGTCGTGATGCGCACGACATCGGCATCCGTCCAGTCCTGCGGCAACTCGGCAATCCGACCCAGGAGTTCCGCAATGCGATCACGCTGGTCGATGATCTCCGCGTGGGCCGCTTCGAGGGCGTCCTCGGTGGTGAGCGCGCGTTCCCTCCACGAAGCCTCGATCGCTTGGCGCCGGGCTTCGTCGATCGACCTGTCCAGTCGCACCTTGCGGTGCCCGGCCGGACACCTCGCCGTCCGGCGAGGGGAGGTCGGGACCCGGTGGCGGCGGCCCACCACCGGACGGCAGGCCCTCCCCGCCCTGGCGCATCTGCGGTGCGGTGACACCTACGCCCGGCTCGCGGCCGGGTTCGGTATCGGCATCGCCACCGCGTACCGCTCCATACGCGAGGCCGTCGAAGTGCCGGCCGCGCTTGCGCCCACCCTGGTCGAGGCGATGCGTGTCGCACGGGTCAAGGCGTTCGTGATCCTCGACGGCACCCTGCTGCCGATCGACCGGATCGCAGCAGACACCCCCCACTGCTCGGGGAAGCACAAGCGCCACGGCATGAACATCCAGGTCCTCACCGATCCGTTCGGCCGCCTGCTGTGGGCTTCGCCCGTGCTGCCCGACTCCCCGCACGATCGGACCATCGCCCGTACCCATGGGATCGTCGAGGCTCTCGCCGCCGCCGACCTCACGTGCTGGGCGGACAAGGCATACCAGGACGCCGACGGCTCCATCCGGGTGCCGTTCCGCGGACGCCGCCTCAAGCGGTGGCAGCGGCGGCACGACAGTACACACGCCACAATCCGCTGCCCCGGCGAGCAGGCCATGGCCACCCCGAAGGGCTGGCGGCTTCTGCGAAAACCCCGCTGCAGCACCAACCGCATCACCGCGATCGTCCAGGCCGCCCTCGTCCTTCATCACACGTCGGCGTGAAGTGGGAAAAGGCTCACTGCAGGGTGTTCGGTGGTGTCTCGCTCACCCGCTGGCCCCTCTCATCTCTCACGTTTTCTCACATCGCCGGGTCGAACCCAGCGGCTCCCGCCCCCGTCCGGATGCCGGGTCCGGAACCGGCCGCCCCGCCGCGGGTCCGTGGAGGCCGCCCCACGCCGCTGCCGCTCCACGCGGGTCCTCCACGTCCCGCTTCACGTACCACCGCCCGGTGGTCTTCACGTCACCGGGCTCTTTCCGAGCCGGCGGTGCCGACCGCGAGCCGGACGTGCCCGCGCGACGACGATGCTCCCGAGCGGCGGCCGGGCTTCTCCGGGCAGGGGGTGAAGCCGCCGGGAAGCGAACCGTCATCACGGCGGTCGGTGGGCCGCGCGAGCTTCGGGCCGCTGCTCGAGCGTGTACCGCTCGCCCGAGTCGGCCGGCCGGGGTTCCGGCTACTTCAGCAGCCGGAACCCGGGCTGCCGGACCCATGCCCGGAGGAACTCCGCCGAGCCGTACACGGCGGGCCAGGGATCGGTCGTCGTGGCGATGACGCCGGGAAGGCCCGCCACCACGGGCACGCGGTCCTCCCACAGTTCGGCGTTGACGACTCCGCCGATCACGTCGATGACGGCGGCGGCCAGCAGGGCCGTGACGACGTGGTCGACCGGACGGTTGGAGAAGGCGACCACATGGGCGGCGTGGGTCGGCCTGAAGCCGATGAGGGGCTCCTGGTCGATCTCCCCGTCGTGTCCGGCCTCGAACGCGGCCTCGTCGCCGATGCCGGGCCCCGTGACGGAGACCAGGACGGGACGCCCCTCGTCACCCCCGGTCTCCGGGATGCCGAGGCTCTCCGCGCGGATGTTCAGGTCGTACTCGCCGACCCGCTTCTCCTCGAACCGCACCGAGGAGCGGACCAGGAGGTCGCGGAGCCGCCGGATCGCCGCGGGGGGAACGGCCTGCGCCAACTCGATCACCAGCACCGGTCCGCTCATGGCCCGCAGCCTAACCGGCCGGGGCTGCGGAAGCCCGGCGGGCCGCCACCCCGCCGGGGCGCGCACGGAGACCGCGAGAGGCGGGGGGGGCGGCTCCCCCCGGCGCACGCGCCCTCCCGTGCTGCCGCCCGCGCCCGAGCGGCGTTCACAGGCGGACGACGACGAGTGCCGTGTCGTCGGCGTTCGCGCTGTCCGCGGGCAGGACGGAGAGGAGGCGTCGGCCGGGGACTCGGGGCGGTCCGCCCGCGGCGCCCCGGGTGGGAGGCGTCGACGGCGCGGCCGGAGGGGTTGTTGCTGACGAGCAGTGCCTGGAGCCCGTCGAGGTGCCTTTCGCCCGCCCTAGTGCGGCGTACGTTCCCCGGACAGGTCGTAGAGGTTGCCGTCGGGCTTGATCACGCACAGGGCCCAGATGATGAAGCCCGACATGGCGATCATCACCACCGACCACACCGGGTAGTACGGCAGGGAGAGGAAGTTGGCGAGGATCACGAGTCCCGCGACGATCACACCGGACACGCGCGCCCACCCCGAGATCCTGAGCAGCCCGGCGCCGATGACCATGGCGAGCACTCCCAGGGCCAGATGGATCCAGCCCCAGCCGGTGAGGTCGAAGTGGAAGACGTAGTCGGGCGCCCTGACGAAGACGTCGTCCTCGGCGATGGCCATGATGCCCCGCAGGAGGTCGAGGAGGCCGACCAGGAAGAGCATGACGGCGGCGAAGACGGTCAGGCCGGACGCCCATGCCTGCTTCGACGAGTGCGTCGGCCGGGTGTGTGTGGTGGTCATCGTGCGCCTCGATTCGTGGGAGGGGGCGGTCAGTGGGCGGAAGCGCCGGAGGCCGGGTCCGCGTGCTGCCCCGGGCCGTGGCCGCTCAGGACGAGCTCCTTCGCCCTGCGGAACTCCTCGTCCGTGATGTCGCCCCGGTCCCTGATCCGGGAAAGGCGGGCCAGTTCGTCGACGCTGCTGCGCTGTCCGCCGCCCGCGGTCCTCTTGATGTAGGCGTCGAACTCCTCCTGCTGGGCACGGGCCTGCGCCACCTCCCGGCGGCCCATGTTCTTCCCCCGGGCGATCACGTAGACGAACACGCCCAGGAAGGGCAGGAGGATGCAGAACACCAGCCAGCCGGTCTTGGCCCAGCCGCTCAGCCGGTCGTCGCGGAAGATGTCGCCGATGATCCGGAAGAGCAGGACGAACCACATGACCCAGAGGAAGACCAGGAGCATGGTCCAGAACATGTTCAGCAACGGATAGTCGTACGCCAGATAGGTCTGCGCGCTCATGGTTCGGGTCCTCCGATCCGGGCGGGGCCCGGCAGCTGTTCCGTACCGTCTCCAGCCTGTCCGCGATCCCCGCCGCCCGGCCTCACCCGGCGGGGGTGAGTGCGGGGCGCCGGCCGTGACCGGCATCCGGCATCCGGCATCCGGCATCCGGCATCCGGCCCGACGGTTCCGCTCACGGTGCCGCCCGGCCCGCCGGCCGTCTCGCGGGGCCCGTGGCCGCCGCGAGGACGGCCTGCACCGCCAGGACGACCAGGACGACGCCGAGCACGAGGGCCACCGCCGCGGGCGTGGGGTGGTTCCACAGCACCAGGGCGAGGACTCCCCCCGCGAGAACGGTGCCGAAGGCCCCTCTCCGATGCCTCGCCAGGAAGCGTCCGCCCGCTCCGGTGTCCAGGCCGGCGCGCCGCAGCCCCCGGCCGGCGGCGCCCGCCCCGCGTGCGGCCGTCGCCCTGACGGCGCGGGCGGCACGGCCGGGGCCGTACAGACAGGCGGCCAGGACGGTGATCACCGCGACGACCAGCAGGGTGCGCGTGGTGTCGAGCAGGAACCGGAAGAACGTGTCGAAGACGGCCGCCGCCGCGTCGGGCGGCAGAACCGCGGGCGGCACCGACTCCAGGTAGGTCCGGCGGAGCACCGCCGAGGCCACGAGCAGCAGCACCATCATCACCCCGACCCCGGCCGCGGTGGCCGTCAGCATCACCCGGTGGTCGGGGGCGACCCACACGGCGAGCGCGGCGAGGACGGCGGTCAGGACCGGCACCCAGACACCGACGACGTCCAGCAGCCGCATCGCGTCCTGCGCCCTGCCCAGCTGCTCCGATTCGAACAGCGTGATCGTCCGGTCGCTGTCGGGGATCTCCGCGGCCCTGCCGAAGCCCGCGTCGACCAGCCGCGCCCGCACCTCGTCGACGACCTCCCCCACGTCCAGCCGGACGGTGCCGTCCTCCGTGCTCAGGGCGCCCCGGCCGTCACCGGTGAGCATGCGCACCACCGCGGCGTGCGCCCGCCGGTTGGCCCCCTCCCACGCCTGCCGGAAGACGTCGCCGGCCACCACACCGCCGACGGTGCGGTCCACGACGGATCGCACCGCGTCGCGCAGCGGTGCCTCCAGGGACTCGGCGCCCTCCACGACGCGGGGCGGCGCCCCGGCGTCCCGGAGGGTGCCGGCGAGCGAGTCCGTCACCGCCTTCACGTCCACCTGTGCCACCACGCGGTCGGTGAGCCGGTCGGTCAGGGCGTCCTGCACGGCCGGCTCGGACGCCAGCGGCGCCACGGTCGCCACGTACCGGTCGGTGTCGGAGACGGTGTCCCGCGTCCAGGCCGCGACGACGGCCGCGGGAGCGAGCAACAGGGTCAGCAGGAGGAGGACCGAGGAGCCGGCCAGGCGTGTCCGCCGGTGGCGCGCCGCCCGGTGCCTGCGCAGGCGCTCGTACTCCGCCCGTTCCCCGGGGTCGAGGACGGACCGCGGACCCGCTTCTCCGCGGGGGCCGGAGGAATCCGGGGGTGGGACCGGGTCCATGGGTGTTCCTTCCTCCGCCGCGGTCGGCGGTCAGGCCGCGTCGCCGGGTGTTCCTTCCTCCGCGGTGGACGGCGGTCAGGCCGCGTCGCCGGGTGTTCCCGGCGGCCGGGGGCGGGACGTCCCGCGGAGCGCGGCCCGCCGGCCGAGGGCGACCACCCCCTCGCCCAGACCGAGCAGGACCAGCCACAGACCGAGCAGCCGGGTCAGGGCGCGGGCCGACTCGGCGGGCAGGGCGAGGACCACGATCCCCGCCACGACTGCGATCACCGCCAGCCCCAGGACGACGCCGCGGTGCGGCAGGTCGTCGGCGACGAGGGCGCTGCACAGGGTGAGGAGGCCGGACACCAGCCACACCAGGCCGACGATCAGCGAGAGCGCGGCGACCGTCTGCAGTGGATCGCGCAGACACAGCACCCCGGCCAGGACGTACAGGAGGGCCGACGGCAGCCCGGAGAGCCGGTCGTGCCCCCCGCGCGCGAAGGCGGCCACGAACCGGAACGCCCCGGTCAGCAGCAGGTACAGACCGATGAGCACGGCCAGGACGTGCAGGGTCGCTTCCGGCCAGGCCAGGACCAGGACGCCCGGCACCAGCGTGGTGACGGCCGCGCCCATGAGCCAGGTCCAGGAACCGCCCGGTCCGGGGAGGGAACGCGCGGGACCGCCCGCCGGTCCGGGGCCCGCCCTGTCGGGCCCGTCCCCCCGGCCGGCGGATGCCGCCGCGTCACGTGGCACGGGCATGGCGCCTCCTCGTGGATCGGTGGGTCGCCGCCGGCCCCCGACGGCACGGCCGGCGAGGACCCGGGTGCGGTCGCCCGACCATTCCACGGTCGGGGCCGGCACCGCGGACCCGGGTCACCCGTGAGGGGTGATCCTTCCGTGCCACCGGGACGGTGGGATGGGATCCGGGAACGATCGGCCCGCGGGAACCGGACGCGACGAAGAGACGTGCGACAAGCGATGCGCATCCGGGCGGCGGGAACCCGGCCCCGTCCGGGCCCGCCGCCCGTGGCGGACCGCGGTCCCGCCGGACCGGCGCGGTCGCCGCCGCCCCGCGTGCCGCGCCGATCACCGTCGACCCCACGGAACCGGAGGCCGGACCATGACCGTACCGGGCGCCTTCACCCCCTCCCTGACACCGGCCGAGCGGAACGCCTACGGCAGGAAGGCCCGCAAACGGGTCCCGCGCGCGGAGCACGGACGGTACGAGCCGGGCCGGGAACGCTTCGACCCGGTCGACGTGCTCGAGCGGCAGTCGGCCAAGCGCGTTCCGGAACTGGTGCCGGTCCGCTACGGCCGCATGCTGGAGTCGCCGTTCCGCTTCTACCGGGGTGCCGCGGCGATCATGGCGGCCGACCTGGCGTCCCTCCCCCACAGCGGGCTGCGGGTGCAACTGTGCGGGGACGCCCACCCGCTGAACTTCCGGCTCCTGGCCTCACCGGAACGCCGCCTCGTCTTCGACATCAACGACTTCGACGAGACGCTGCCCGGGCCGTTCGAGTGGGACGTCAAGCGTCTGGCCGCCGGATTCGTGATCGCGGCCCGGGCGAACGGCTTCTCGCCCGAGGCGCAGGACAACACCGTAAGGGCCTGCGTACGGGCCTACCGGCAGCGGATGCGCGAGTTCGCCGGCATGCCCACCCTCGACATCTGGTACGCCCAGGACGACGCCGACCACGTGCGGCGGCTGCTGGCGACGGAGGCGGAGGGGGAGGCGGAGCACCGCCTTCGCGACGCCGCCGCGAGAGCCCGCACCCGGACCCACGTGAGGGCGTTCGCCAAGCTCACCCGCGTCACCGCCGAGGGCCGGCGCATCGCCCCGGACCCACCGCTGATCACCCCCCTCGGGGATCTGACGGCCGACCCGGCAGGGGCCGGCCGGGAGGAGGAACTGCGGTCCGTCATGAACGGCTACGCGCGGACCCTCCCGCCCGAACGGCGGCACCTGCTGCGCCACTACCGGCTGGTGGACATGGCCCGCAAGGTGGTGGGCGTCGGCAGCGTCGGCACGCGCTGCTGGGTGCTGCTCCTGCTCGGCAGGGACGACGACGATCCCCTGCTGCTCCAGGCCAAGGAAGCCTCGGAGTCGGTGCTGGCCGCCCACACGGGCGGGGAACGCCACGACAACCAGGGGCGCCGCGTGGTGACCGGCCAACGCCTGATCCAGACCACCAGCGACATCTTCCTCGGCTGGACCCACGTCACCGGCCTCGACGGACGGGGCCGGGACTTCTACGTGCGCCAGCTGTGGGACTGGAAGGGCATCGCGCGGCCGGAAACCATGGGACCGGATCTGCTCTCCCTCTTCGGCCGGCTGTGCGGGGCCTGCCTGGCGCGGGCCCACGCCCGCTCGGGAGACCCCGTCGCGCTCGCCGCCTACCTGGGAGGCGGCGACCGTTTCGACCGCGCGCTCACCGAGTTCGCCCAGTCCTACGCCGACCAGAACCAGCGCGACCACCAAGCCCTGCGGGCGGCCCACCGCTCCGGCCGGATCACGGCCGTACAGCCGTGAGACCGGCATGAAGGGGACGGCCGGGGGGCCGTCCGGGTGCCGGCGTCACTCCGGGAGCTGCCGCATCTCCATGACGCGCAGGCCCAGTGACTGGCAGCGCGTGATCAGCCCGTACAGGTGGGCCTCGTCGACCACCGTGCCGAACAGCACCGTCTGGCCGGACATCACCACGTGCTCCAGCTCCGGGAACGCCTTGGCCAGCGTCTCCGACAGGTGTCCCTCGACTCGGATCTCGTAGCGCACGGACGGTCCCTCCACCGGACGGACTCGGGGCGCCGCCCGGGGGGCCGGCGCGGACGGTGCTCTCTGTGACGATCGTCCGCTCCGCCACGCCGCGGGGGCCTCACCCGGTACAGGTGACCCGGGCCGCCGGGCTCAGTGCGTCAGCGCGAGCTTGACGACCACGATCACCAGGCCGAGCAGGAGGTTGACCGACGCCGTGACGGCCGTCAGCCGCCGTGAGGCACCGGCCCGGCGCGCCGCGGCGACGGACCAGCCCACCTGCCCGGCGACGGCGACGGACAGCGCCAGCCACAGGGCGCCCTGCGCGTCGAGTCCCAGCAGGGGGCTGACGGCGACGGCCGCGGCGGGCGGTACGGACGCCTTGACGACGGGCCACTCGTCACGGCACACGCGCAGGATCACCCGGCGGTCCGGGGCGTGCCGGGCGAGGCGTGCGCCGAACAGCTCGGCGTGGACGTGGGCGATCCAGAACACCAGGCTGGTGAGCAACAGCAGCAGCACCAGTTCGACGCGGGGGAACGATCCCAGGGAGCCGGCGCCGATGACGACGGAGGCGGCGAGCATGGAGCCGTAGACCCCGCCGGTGTAGTCCGCGTGGGCGCGGCGCTCCCGTCGGCCGTCGGCCGGGCCGGTCCCGCTCGTGTCTCTGGACACCGGCGTCTCCTCCCGTGCTCAGCCCCCCGGGCCGGGCGGTCCGGTCGGACCGGGACCGGGGGCGGGCGCGGGCGGGCGGTCCGCCCGGGCCGGCGGCAGGCGCGAGGTGACCAGGAAGCTCGCCAGCGCGACGCCGCCCGCCGCGAGGATCGCCGCCCTCAGTCCGCCCAGCTGGGCGGAGGCGTAGGAGTCGGCGACGGCGTCGACCTCGGACGGTGGCAGCCCGGCCCGTTCCGCCGCCGAGCGCACTTGCTCGGTGGAGACGAAGGTGATCCCGGCCTCCAGCCGGACCCCGACCTGCTCGCGGGCCGCCGGGGAGAGCCGCGGGTCGTCCGCGACCCGGGTGGTGAAGGCGTGGGCCAGCGTACCGACCAGGATCGACCCGATGAGCGCGGTGCCCAGCGCCGAGCCCAGGTTCTGGGCCGTGAACTGAAGTCCTCCGGCCTCGCTGCGCTCCTCCTCGCCGACGCCGGACTGGACGATGTTGCCGAGCTGCGAGGCGAGGAGGCCGACGCCCACGCCCAGCAGGGCCATCGCCCCGGCGAACTGGGCGTCGTCGATGAGCGGGTCGATGGTGGCCAGCAGCCACACGACGGCCGCCACCAGGATCGCCAGGGCCAGCCGCACCACCCGGCGCGGCCCTGCCTTCCGCCCCAGCGAGGACCCGCACAAGGAGGTCACCAGCATCGTGGCGGACACCGGCAGCAGACGCAGCCCCGTCTGGAAGGCGTCGAAGCCCTGCACCACCTGCAGGTACAGCGGGATGGCGAAGAACAGACCGAGGAGGATCAAGTTCTGGCTCAGCAGAGTCGTCAGACCGGCCCGCAGCGCGGGCCTGCCCAGGAGGGCCAGATGCACCAGGGGGTCGGTGCCCCGGCTCTCCCGCCGCCGCTCCCAGAGCCGGAAGGCGGCCAGCACGGCGAGCCCGGCGCCGACGACGAACAGGGTGGGGGAGAAACCGAGGACGGTGAAGGGGGGGTTGCGCGGCTCCACCCAGCCCCAGCTGCTGCTCTGCAGCACCCCGAGCACGCCCAGACCCAGCCCGGCGGCGGAGAGCGCCGCGCCCACCCCGTCCAGCCGGGGCCGCGGTCCGGCCCGCGGGGACGCGGCGATCGCTTTCCGGCACAGCAGCACGACCACGACGACCAGTACCTCGCCGGCGAAGACCAGCCGCCACGTGAGGTACGTCGTCATCCAGCCGCCCAGCAGCGGACCGACCGCGATCCCCGCCCCGGCGAGGCCGCCGATGACGGCGTACGCGACGGCGCGGTCCCGTCCGCGGTACGACTGGGCGACCAGGGCGGCCATCGCCGGCAGCACCATGGCGGCGCCGAGGCCCTCGACGACGGACCAGCCCAGCGTGAGGACCCACAGCGTGGGCGCCAGGGCGGTCAGGGCCGACCCCACGCCGTACACGGCCAGCCCCGTGAGGAACACGCGGCGCCGTCCCAGGATGTCCCCGAGCCTGCCGCCGATGAGCATGAACGCCGCCATGACCAGCGCGTACAGGGTGATGACCGCCTGGATGGCGGTGACTTCGGTGTCGAAGTCCTCGACCAGCCGGCTGATCGACACGTTCATGACGGAGGTGTCCAGGACCATCAGGAACTGGGCCGTGCCGAGGACCGCCAGGGCCCGCCAGTGCTTCACGTCGTCCCACCTCACCTCATCGGTTCGGGCCGTGCGCCGCGGCACGTCCCTCCCCATCGCACCCCGCCGGTGGCGCCGCGTGCCTCACCCCTCGCGGGGGAGGTCACAGGAGCCCGAGGTCGCGTGCCCGGCGTACCGCGTCGCCGCGCCGGTTCACCGCCAGCTTCCGGTAGGCGCTCTTGAGGTGGGTCTTCACCGTGTTGACCGACACGTAGAGGTCGGCGGCGATCTCCTCCGCGGACATCATGCGGGCCAGCCGTCGCAGTACGTCGCGCTCGCGTCCGCTCAGCTCCACCGCCACCAGGGGGGCCGGATCGGGCTCGGGCCGGGGCCGTTCCCCGGGTCGCCGGGGCGGGGCGGGCACCAGCCAGCCCTCCGCCAGTTCGCGCAGCGGGTCAGTGGCCAGCAGCGGCCGGAGCCAGTCCCCCGCCCGGAGGAAGGGGCGCCGCAGCCGCTCGCGCCGCGCGTCCATCAGTGCCCGGGCGACGAGCCGGCGGGCGGTCGGTCCGTCGCCCGCCTCCGCGGCGGCCCGCGCCTTCACCAGCGCCGCCCCCACGCTCACCGCGGGCCCGGCGCGTCCCGTGGCGGGGACGGCGCCGAGCAGGTCGACGGCTTCCCGGAGGTGTCCCGCCGCGATCTGGAGGGCCGCTGCCTCGACGGCGCACACCGGCTGGTCGCCGGAGACCTCGTGGAGCGTCCGGGACGCCTCGTCCGGCCGGTCCCCGGCCAGGTGCGCGGCGGAGCGGGCGAGGGCCGCGTGGCTCCGCGCCCAGGGCGAGGCCGCGGCGCCGGGGGCGGTCTGCTCCGCCGCCTCCACGGCGGCGTCCGCCTCGCCGCCGTCGAGCAGCAGCCGCGACATGACGAGGGCCCGTCCCGCCGCCGGCACCGGATCGCGTTCCCCCGCCGGGGGCCGGGCCGTCACGTCGAGCAGGGCGCGGGCCCGGGCCGGTTCGTGGCGGTCCACGGCCACCGCGGCCAGGACCAGCCGGGCGATGCCCGCGCCCGGGGGCCGGGGCAGCCCTGCCCGCTCTCCTTCCGACACCGAGGCCAGGGCCTTGCGTTCCGCCCGGCCGAGCCAGCCGTTCAGGTAGTCGAGCAGGGCCAGGTGCCCCATCGACTCCGCCCGCGGCAGCACGGTGGCGGCTTCGACCGGAGCGTTGGCCGCCCTGGTCAGGGCGGCCCGCGCGTCCTCGAACCGCCCGTCCCACAGACGCGCCGACCCCAGGTGCGTCATGAGGAGGGCGGTCAGTTCGGGGTGCCGGCCGAGCAGGGGGGCCGGCAGCTCCCGCAGCAGCTGCTCGGCGGCCGCAGCGGCCTCCTCGGCCCGGGGCGGGCATCCGGTGAGCCGGGCGGTGAGTGCTTCCAGCAGGGCGCAGCTCAGCCGGGCCGGTGCCAGGCCGGGAGCGTCCTCGGGCAATCCCTCCTTCGCCCGCCGCAGCTGGGCCGGGCCGTGGTCGAGGTCGTGCCGGGCCAGGGAGCGGGCCGCGCGCACGAGGTCGCTCGCCGGGCTCCGGGCCTCGGGTCCCATGCGGGCGAAGAGCTGCCCCAGGTCGTCGGAGCGCAGGCCCGTGAAGAGCTGGCCGATGGCGAGGTCGTCGACGAGGACGCCGGCCGCGAGGTCCCAGTCACCGCCGGCGGCGCCGTGGGCGAGCGTCTCCGCGGGGAAGCCGGAACGGCGCAGCCACCGCGCGGCCCGCCGGTGCAGTTCCGGCTCCTCGCCGGGCAGGCGTTCGCGCAGGTGGACCCGGAGCATCTCCCGGAAGAGCGGGTGCAGCCGGTACCAGGAGTGCCCCAGCCGTTCGATGAACGCGTTCTCCCGGTGCAGCCCGGCGAGGAGGGGCTCGGCGTCGCTCCGCAGGGTCAGGGCGTCGGCCAGTTCGGGACAGAAGCGGTCCAGGACGCTGACGCGCAGCAGGAGGTCCTGCGTCTCCTCCGTCCTGCCCCTGAGGACCTCGCCCAACAGGAAGTCGGCGACCGTGCTGTGGCCCGCCTCGAACTCCTTCAGGTACAGCTCGGGATCGGGACTCTCCCGGGCCGCCAGGGCGGACAGGCGCAATCCGGCCGCCCAGCCCCGGGTGCGCTCCACCAGCGCGGACGCGGCGGACGCGGGAAGACGCAGGCCGTGCAGCTCCAGCAGCGCGTCGGCCTCCCCGGGGGTGAAGGACAGTTCGGCGCCGCGGATCTCCGTCAGCTCGCCTGCGGCCCGGTACCGGTGCAGCGGAAGGAGCGGCTCGGTACGGGTGACGAGGACGAGACGCAACCCCCCTCCGGCGTGGTGCAGGACGAACTCCAGCTGTCGCGCGACCTCGGGGGCGGTCATCCGGTCGTACTCGTCGAGCACGAGGACCACGGGGCGGTCACGGGCGTTCAGCTCGGCGGCGAGCGCGGCCAGCGGCCCGCGCTCCACTCCCCCGGGGTCCGCGGGGGCGCCGGCGGCGGCCGACCGCACCCCGCGGGCGCGCAGGGACTCGAAGACGTAGGCCCAGAAGACCCCCGGCCGGTGGTCGCCGGCCTCCACGGTGAGCCAGGACACCGGCTGCCGCAGACCGGCGGCCCAGTCGGCCGTCAGCAGGGTCTTGCCGGCCCCGGCCGAGCCGTTGACCAGCGTCAGCGGGGTCCGCAGGGCCTGGTCCAGATGCTCGACGAGCCGTTGCCGCCGCAGGAACGTGACCGGCCGCGAGGGAGGGACGAACCGGGTGCGCAGGAACGGGTACCCCAGCGGGTCGGCCCGCTCACCGGCCGGTTCCCGGATCCCGCCGTCGGGCGGGGGCGCGGTACTCACCGACCCGACGGGGGGAGGCCGGCGTACTCGGGCCGGAAGTCGTGGAGCGCGCTCTCGCCCGGCTGGACGACGCCGTAGCTGTTCTCCGGTACCTCGTTCCACGCGCCCGGCAGATCGCCCAGTGGCTCCGACACGACGAGGCGGGTCTCGTCGGACACCTCGCGCAGGAACGACACGTCGGGGTGGAGCGCGCGCAGGGCGTCCACCTCGGCGCTGACGTACAGCGAACGCGAGCGGCCCTCGCTGGAGTAACGGAAGGTCCACACGCGTTCGCCGTCGGTCACCGCGACGGTCATCTGCAGCGGGAGCGGGACACCGCGCGCGTCCGCCGTCGTCTCGATCAGGCCCGCCATGCGCGCCACGGCGGCGGGCGGGTCTTCCGTCAGACCGAAGGTGAGGGCGAGGAAGAACATGACCTCGGAGTCCGTGGACCCCTCGATGTCGGCGTACAGCGACGGATCGACGGCCAGGGCCAGATCGCGCCGAAGCCGGTGGAACTCGCTGATCGACCCGTTGTGCATCCACATCCAGCGACCGCTCCGGAAGGGGTGGCAGTTGCTCTGCTGCACGGCCGTTCCGGTCGAGGCCCTGATGTGACCGAAGAACAGCCCCGAACGGGTGTGGCGGGCGATCTCCCGCAGGTTGCGGTTGTTCCAGGCCGGGCCGGTGTCCCGCAGGACCGCCGACTCGGCCGTTTCCCGGTGGTACCAGCCGATGCCGAAGCCGTCGCCGTTGGTCGTCTCCACGCCCATGCGGGAGTGCAGGCTCTGGTCGATCAGCGAGTGTTTCGGCTGGAGCAGCACCTGGCCGAGGAGGACGGGCGTACCCGAGTAGGCGATCCAGCGGCACATCGTGACGTCCCTTCCGGCGACAGCACCACCGCGGTGGTCGGACGCGGGATTTCCCTCGGGCCGCAGCACGTGGGGAGCGTCCTCCCAGGCTGTTACCAGTATCGCCTCGGGCGGCCGTCGGGGCATGCGGGCGGAGGGTGCCGGCGGGCTCCCGTCCCGGACAGGACCGGCAGCCGAATCGTTCCCCCCTGGGGGATTCGCCCGGGTACGCACGGCGCACTCCGTGGCGGGCACGAGCGCCCCTTCGGATACTGCGCGCGCCCTTCCCCTTCCCGAGGGTGACGGAAATGATGGGCGCGCCGCGCATGAGCCGGGTCAACCGTGGGCCCCTGTCCCTCGGCCGGGCGAACCGGCGGCGAAGGAGGTCAGGGTGCTGCTTCTCATCTCCCCGAACGGTGTCGAGGAGGCTCTCGACTGCGCGAAGGCGGCGGAGCATCTCGACATCGTCGACGTCAAGAAGCCCGACGAGGGTTCTCTCGGCGCCAACTTCCCCTGGGTCATCAGGGAGGTCCGCGACGCGGTCCCGGCGGACAAGCCCGTGTCCGCGACCGTGGGGGACGTCCCGTACAAGCCCGGCACGGTGGCCCTGGCCGCGCTCGGCGCGGCCGTCTCGGGAGCCACGTACATCAAGGTCGGCCTCTTCGGGTGCACGACGCCCGATCAGGGCGTCGAGGTCATGCGCGCGGTCGTCCGGGCGGTGAAGGACCACCGTCCGGACGCGCTCGTCGTCGCCTCGGGCTATGCCGACGCCCACCGGATCGGCTGCGTCAATCCGCTCGCCGTGCCCGACATCGCCGCCCGTTCCGGCGCCGACGCGGCCATGCTCGACACCGCCGTCAAGGACGGGACGCGGTTGTTCGACCACCTCGCGCCGGAGGTCTGCGCCGAGTTCGTCCGGCTGACCCACGCGTCCGGCCGGCTCGCGGCCCTCGCGGGCAGCGTCACGCGGGCCGACCTCGGTCCGCTGACCCGCATCGGTACGGACATCGTGGGCGTGCGGGGCGCGGTCTGCGAGGGCGGTGACCGCAATGCCGGAAGGATCCGGCCGCATCTGGTGGCCGCCTTCCGGGCGGAGCTGGACCGGCACGCCCGGGAGCACGCCGCCGACGCCCCCGCCGCGCGCTGACCGCCGTCATGCAGACCTCCGAGGCGGGTCGTTCCCCCGGGCACGGGGCCGCGCGTCTCGCCGTCGTCGACCCGGCCACCGGGGAAGCGTTCGACGAGGCTCCCGATCAGCGGCCGGACGAGCTGGACGCCGTGGTCGACCGGGCCCGCCGGGCCTGGCACGGCTGGCGGGCCGACCCCGTCGCACGCACCACCGCGCTGCGCGGGGCGGCCGACGCGGTGGAGACGGCCGGCGACGACCTCGCCCGGTTGCTCACGCGGGAACAGGGCAAGCCGCTGGCCGAGGCGCACGCGGAGGTCGCCCGTACGGCGGCCCGCCTGCGCTACTTCGCGGACCTGGCCCCCACGACCCGGCGGATCGCCGACGGCCGGCCCGTGGACAGCGAGATCCGCTGGCGGTCGCTCGGGCCCGTCGCCGCGATCGTGCCGTGGAACTTTCCCCTCCAGCTCGCGGCGGCGAAGTTCGCGCCCGCGCTCGCGGCGGGCAACACCGTGGTCCTCAAACCGTCTCCCTTCACCCCCCTGGCCACCCGCCTGCTCGGCTCCGTCCTCGCCGCCGTCCTGCCCGAGGACGTCCTGACCGTCGTCACCGGCCGCGAACCCCTCGGCGCCCGCCTCGCCGCCCACCCGGGCATCCGTCACGTCACCTTCACCGGCTCGGTGCCCACCGGGCGGGCCGTCGCCGGAGCGGCCGCGGCCTCGCTCGCCCGGGTGACCCTGGAACTGGGGGGCAACGACGCCGCCGTCCTGCTGGACGACGTGGAGGTGGACCGGATCGCGGACCGGCTGTTCTGGGCCGCTTTCCGCAACTGCGGGCAGGTCTGCATGGCGGTCAAACGCGTCTACGCCCCGGCCCGGCTCCACGCCGAGGTCGTCGAAGCCCTCGCCCAGCGCGCGAGGACCGTCGCCGTCGGGGCCGGCCTCGACCCGGACACCCGGCTGGGCCCGGTCAACAACGCCCCCCAGCTCGCCCGGGTCGAGCGGGTCACGCAGCGGGCCCTGGCGGACGGCGCACGGGCGGCGGCCGGTGGCCGGCGGCCGGACCGGCCGGGTTACTTCTTCGCGCCCACCGTTCTCACCGATGTCCCGCCCGGCAGCCCGGTGGTGACCGGGGAACAGTTCGGCCCGGTCCTGCCGGTACTGCCCTACCGGAGCCTCGACGAAGCCGTCGAGGCGGCCAACGGCACCGGCTTCGGACTGGGCGGCTCCGTCTGGGGCACCGATCTCGACCGGGCCGGGGCGGTGGCCGACCGGCTCGAATGCGGCACGGCCTGGATCAACCACCACGCCGAACTGTCCCTCGCCCAGCCCTTCGCCGGCACCAAGGACAGCGGTGTCGGCGTCGCGGGCGGGCCGTGGGGGCTGTACGGCAACCTCCGGCCGTTCGTGGTCCACCGCCCGCGGGAGGAGGCGTGACGACGAGGTTCCGGGCAGCCGTCCTGCGCTCCTACGAGAGCCCGTTCACGGTCGAGGAGGTGGTGCTGCGGACGGAACCCGCCGCCGGCGAGATCCTGGTCGAGATCGCGGGCACCGGGATGTGCCGGACCGATCTCGCGGTCCGGCGGTCCGCCGGCCGGAGCCCCGTGCCGGCCGTCCTCGGCCACGAGGGCGCCGGGGTCGTGGTGCGGACGGGGGACGGTCCGGACGCCGCGATCGGCGTCGGTGACCACGTCGTGCTGAGCTTCGACTCCTGCGGGCACTGCCGCAACTGCCTCGGCGCGGCCCCCGCCCACTGCGACTCCTTCGCCTCCCTCAACCTCTTCGGGGGGCGCGGGGAGGAACCGCCGCGGCTCACCGACGCGACCGGCGCGGCACTGGCGTCCCGGTGGTTCGGGCAGTCCTCGTTCGCCGAGTACGCCCTCGTTCCGGCCCGCAACGCGGTACGGGTCGACCCCGCGCTGCCGCTCGAACTGCTCGGGCCCCTCGGCTGCGGTTTCCTCACCGGCGCCGGCGCCGTGCTGAACACCTTCGGCGCGGGTCCCGGCGACACCCTCGTGGTCCTCGGCGCGGGAGCGGTGGGCCTGTCCGCGGTGATGGCGGCCACCGCCGCGGGCGTACGGACCGTGGCCGTCGACCGGCATCCCGGGAGGCTCGCCTCGGCCGAGCGGTTCGGCGCGACCCCCCTGCCCGCCGCCTCGCCCGGCCTGGCCGGGCGGATCCGGCGACTGACCGGCGGCGGCGCCCAGTACGCGCTGGACACCACGGCCTCGCCCCCGCTCGTCAACGAGGCGCTCCGGGCCCTGCGCCCCACCGGCAGCCTCGGTCTGGTGGCACGCCTCCACGCCCCCCTGGCGCTCGAACCGGGCACGCTCGACCGCGGCCGGAGCATTCGCCACATCTGTGAAGGGGACGCCGTACCCGGCGTGCTGATACCCCGGCTGATCGGACTGTGGCAGGCCGGGCGCTTCCCTTTCGACCAGCTGATCCGGACCTACCCGCTGGCCGGCGTCAACGAGGCCGAACACGACTGCGAAACGGGCCGCGTGGTCAAACCCGTCCTGCTCCCGGAGAGAGCAAGCCGATGAGCAAGCCGATGGGCGGGGCACGCGGCGCCGAGGACCCGCCCCACCCGGCGAGTGAGCATCTCGCACCCCCACTCCCGCCGACGACGGAGGAAACATGACAGGCCCGGCACCCCTGCACACGGACGCGGAAGGCGTGGACGGAGGCGTGGGCCTGACCGCCCTGCTGGTCGCCGCGGCACGGGCCATCGAGACCCACCGCCACGACAGCCTGGCCCAGGACCCCTACGCGGAACACTTCGTCCGCGCGGCCCCCGCCTGCGCGGACTGGCCGGTGCGCGCCGAGCAGGCTCCGGGCGGGGACGACAACCCGCTGTGGGGGCGGTTCGCCCGCTACTTCGGCCTGCGGACGAGGGCGCTCGACGACTTCGTCCTCCGGTCGGCCGGTACGGGCGCCCGCCAAGTGGTCCTGCTGGGAGCGGGACTGGACACCCGCGCCTTCCGGCTGGACCTGCCGCCCGGCTGCGTCGTCTTCGAGCTCGACAGGGCGGGCGTGCTGGCCTTCAAGCAGCGGGTGCTCACGGACCTGCCGGCCGCCCCGAAGGCGAGGCGGGTCCCCGTACCGGTGGACCTGCGCGGGGACTGGGGCAGCGCGCTGACCGCCGCCGGCTTCGACCCGGCCGCACCGAGCGTCTGGCTGGCCGAGGGACTCCTCTTCTACCTGCCGGGCCCCGTCGAGACGCACCTCGTCGACACGGTGGACGGACTGACGACCGGAGGCAGTGCTCTGGCCTTCGAGGCCAAGCTGGAGAAGGATCTCCACGCGTACCGCGACAGTCCGATCTACACGGCGACGCGGGAACAGATCGGCATCGACCTGCTCCGCCTCTTCCACACGGGGCCGCGCCCCGACTCCAGGGGCGACCTGACGGCCAGGGGCTGGTCCGCCTCCCTGCACACGCCCTTCGAATTCACCCGCCGGTACGGACGCGGCCCCCTCCCCGAGCCCAACGACGCGCTGGAGGGGAACCGGTGGGTGTTCGCGCACAAGCCCTCGCCATGACGCCCGCGACGCTCACGGCGGCGTCCGCACGGGGCCCGGGACCGGGGCCCCGCTCGCGGGCCCCGGTCGGTGGGACGCGTCCCGGTGGAAGCGGCGGTCCGGTGACGTCGTGGCGGGGGGTGCCGCCCGTGGACCGGGAGAGCCGCTGACGGGCCGCGTCAGACGGCCCGGGCGTCCACCAGACGGTCGCCCGGGATCCCGGCCAGGTCCGGTGCGTAGTAGTCCTTGATGCCGACGGCCCACGTGTCCACGGCGATGCGGTCCTTGTCGTCCGGACCGAAGGCGTCGAAGAGGGCGTGGATGTTCGCCTCCTCGAAGCCGATCGCCCTCATCAGCGAGACGAAGAGGGGGCGCTCGATCAGGCCGTCTCCGTCGGGGTCTCCGAGCGCGGACAGGGCCTCGGCGAACTCGGCGATCGTGGGACCGAAACGCTCGGGGTCGAGTACGAACGGGCGGAACTCGTCCACGGTGATCACACCGTCGCCGTTGGCGTCCAGTTCGGCGGCCAGCGTCGTCCAGTAGCGGCGGAACGCGGCCCGGACAGCGGCCTTGGCACCGTCGTCCGAAGCGGCCGCCGCCTCCAGGACACGGCCCGTCATCAGGTCGAAGTCGTCGGATTCGACGACTCCGTTGCCGTTGGCGTCGAAGAGGGAGAAGACCAGCTCGACCCGCTTGGCGGCCTCGTCTCGCATTTCCATCACCTGTCTCCTGCGGCCCGACGCATGTCGGGCCTGGGTCAATGGGAGCCGCCGCTCGACCGTGCCGGGACGCACGGAATCCTGCCGTCGGCCGCGCTGACGCGACCGAACGGCCTCGATACCGGCGGCCTTGACCGCTCTTCCCGACCCGGCACGTGCGGCGGCCATGCCCCATGAAACCGCCTCGACGAGCCGCAGGCTCCCGATCTTCGCTTCTGGTGACAGAAGGAAAGTTACATGCGCGTACGCGACACGTCGGACACCTCCCTTGTCGCGGCCGGACCGCTTCACCGGTCCCGTTCGTCAGCTCATCCGACCCCGCCGGTGGCGACTCCCGCGCGGGGCGCGGTCTAATCCCTGATCTTGAGGAACCGCATCCGGGTCGCCCCGTTGCTGTCGGTGCCCCCGGCCTCGGCGGTGGTGATCTTGCCGCCGGTGAGGACGAACATCAGGTGCAGGCGGACCGTACGGGGGCCGGAGGCGACCGCGTACTCGGTCATGAGGTGCGTGGTTCCGCCCTGGTGCTCCTGGCGGTCCGCGTTGATCGCCGCGATCTGGGTGAAGCTCGTCAGGAGGGTGTCCGTGGTCTCGTCCCGCAGCCAGCCGATGATGTAGCCGCTGCCGCCGGTGGCGGAACCGAGCGCGTACCGCACGTCGCTGTCGATGTGGTACACCCCGGCCTCCGGGAGGACGACGTCGGACTTCGGGATCGGTACGTCGGTACCGGCCCTGGCCAGGAGGTTGGCGTGCTGCTGCTCGGTGTTGAGGAAGCCGCTCACCGGTGTGAGACGGGCGCCGATCCGCCACCGCTCGGGACAGCCGCGCACCCCGGTGACGTCGATGTCCACCGACCGTTCGGTGCCGGTGTTGCCGCCGGGCGCGATGCCCGTCACGTCGATCCGGGGGACGAGCAGTCCGCCGGTCGTGTTCCGGGCGGCGTTGCACGGGGACGGGTCCAGGGCGGGCGTGTCGGGCGCGTACAGGCATCCGTCGCTGCCCCGGACGAGGGCGTTGCCCCGGTCGGTGGACAGGCACGGCGGACGGGCGGGGGCGCATCCGTCCTGGCAGGAGGCGACCGGGACGACCGGCGGGACGGGGGCGTAGGGGGTCGAGCCGTCGAGGGTGTCGGTGGTGCAGGTGACCGCTCCGTCGCAGGTGCGGCACGTCGTACGCAGGAACGGCCTGCCGCAGCCCGGGGTCGCCGCCCGCACCGTGAGGACGAAGCTGTCGACCGTCCACTGCTTGGGGCCGACCCGGCAGGCGTCGTCGTTGCCGGTCTCCAGGTTGAGTTCGACGACGACCTTTCCGGCGAGGACGTCGGCGAGGGGCACGGTGGTCGGCGGGATGACGCCGTCGTCCTCGCCGCCCGCCGGCAGGTCGGGCGGTCCCAGGAGGTCGGTGCGGACCGGGGTCGCGCCGTTCCACAGGGCGAAGCGGCCGTAGAGGCGGCACGCCGCGCCGCCGCCGTCGTTGCGGACGTGCACCGAGGCGCCGATCGTGACCTCGGTGGGCTTGCCGCGCAGCGACGCGGGGTCGACACGGACGACGCCGGCGAGCCAGGTGTGCTGTCCGTTGTGCGTCCCGTCGTCGGCCGGGAACGTGCCGGTGCCGCTGTCCAGGATGGTCTGGGCGACCACGGGGTCCAGCGCGGCGTGGGTGTTGGCGAGGGTGTAGTACGGCGTCGGGTCGATGCTCTCGGCGGTCGCCACGACCCGGTACGGCGCGGAGTCGCGCAGCGCAATCGTCTCGCAGCGCTCGCACCGCCCGGAACCGCAGCACGAGGAACCGGGGCGGGGGGAGCCGGAGCACCCGGCGCACCCGGAGTCGGGGCACCTGGAGTCGGGGCACCTGGAGTCGGGGCAGGGGGCGGGAAGGTGGGCCGGCTCGGTGGGCCGTCGGCCGCCGACGGCGATCGGGGACTGTGCGCAACCGCATCCACTCATGGGTCAACTCCTCGCACGGGATGGGGTGGGGGTGGCCTCAGTGACGGCGTGCCGCCGTGCCGCTCGGGGCAGGGGTGCACGGGAGGGTGAGGTGTCGGCGCGCGGTCGGAGCGCACGGGAACCGCTCCGGAAGGGGCCTGTCGGAAACTCACGGTGGACCGGAAGCCGGCCGAGCGACGGGCGGGGAGAGGGAGAAGGGAGGTGAGGAAGTCCGCCCGGACGTAGGCACATCAAAAGCTCAGCTGTTCAGCTTCTCTGAAGCCATTCCCAACGTACTATCTGGTGATCTGCCGGGCATTACCTCGAAAGAGTGGTTATTTCTCGCCGGAGGGCAAGCGGCCCCTCCCCGGTGCCGCGCTCCGTCGGCCGACGAAGTCCCGTACGCGGAACAGGGCCCCGTCCCCGGCCCGTTGGCGGCGGAGGGCGTCCCGGCCGTCTCCGTACGGGCACCGGCGGCGTCGTTCCCGGCCTGCCCCGCGGCGGCCCGAAGCGGCCTCGGCGGCGAGCTTCGCGCCGCCCCTCAGTTGATGATCTCGGCGCGTTCGTCCCGGAGGACCGCGGCCAGCCGGTCCCGCCACATCCGCAGGGCCTCGGGGGTCTGCCGCGTCCAGTCGGTGACCTCGCCGACGATCCGGAGCGGCGCCCTGCTGCGGTAGGAACGGGTGGGGTTGCCGGGGAACTTCTTGTCGGTGACGTTCGGATCGTTCTCGAAGTCCCCGGTCGGTACGACCTCGTACACGCGCGGGGCCCCGTCGCCCGCGGCGAGTTCGGCGGCCAGTCCGGCGCCGTCGCGCAGCGCGGTGAAGTAGATGTGGTTCATCACGACCTCGGGCCGGTAGTTCGAGCGGAAACCGGCGGTCAGGTGATCCCCGACGCGCAGGTCGGCCTTCGTTCCGTGGAAGAACGGTCCCCCGTCCAGCACCTCGTCCATCGTCACAGGCTAACAAGAGGACGAAGCCGGCGCCGCGGACCGCACGCCCCTCGACACCGCATGATCGTTTTCGGACTTTCCGCCCGAAGGCCCCTGCGGGGCAGCCCCGTTGAGGCGTCCACCCTTATTCTTCTACAGTACTGTAGAAATTTCGAGGTGGGGCGCTCGCGTATCGGCGGGTGGACCCCCACCGCGCTCATCCGTTTTTTCTCGGGAGGACGTCATGGCTTCGATCGACCTGGACAAGGTGCTGGACAAGGCGTGGGCGGACAAGAGCCTGCCCGAGGTCCTCGCGGCCCCGGTCGCCGCGCTCAAGGGCGTCTCCGACCGGGACGGCGAACTGCTGCGGGAGGCGTTCGGGGTGGAGACGGTCTCCGACCTCGCGGAGCTGAAGTACGCGCGCTGGGCGCAGGCGCTCGCCACGCTCGCCGCCGCCGGGTAGTCCCGCCGCGTTCCGCCCGGCACCCCCGCGCCGCGCGGGGGTGCCGGCGCGGTCCGGCGTCCGTCCGGTCCCGCGACGACCTGGGCCGGAACCGGGTCCTCGACGAGGATCGGGGCGTCGGTGTGGGTGTCCGACGCCCACAGGGGACCGCCGTCCGCCGCGTACAGCACCACGTTGCGGTCGGTCTGCACGACCAGGCGGTGGACGTCCCGGCCGCTGGTGCCGGTGGCCCACACGGCGTCGCCGCCCGCGTAGAGCACGAAGTTGCCGTCGCACTGGAGCACCGCCCGCTCGACCCCCCGCCCATGGGTGTCGGTCGCCCAGACGACGCCGCCGGGCTCGGAGAGGACCAGGTTGCCGTCGCCCTGCAGCGTCAGGACGTAGGCGCCACCCCGCAGGGACCGGCCGGGACCGAGTTCGTCACCCGCGTACAGGGCATCACTCATGGACGTTCCTTTCGGAGGGAGGCGTTCGCCTCACCGCGTACCGGCGTTCACGCGTCGGCGCACGACCGTTTCCGGGCTTTCCACACGTAGGCCCTCGCGGAGCGCTTCCGTCGCGCTGCCCGCACTCTATCTTTCTACAGACCTGTAGAGAATTCGTGACCGGAGCGCTCCCGCACCGCCGGGGAGCCCCCTCCGGCCCGCCGGACCGGACGCCCCCCGCGCTTCCGCAGGGGCGTGGATTCCGTTCGGCGGTCACCGCGCCCGGGGCCTGCCGCTACTCGCCCGCCGGGGCGGGCGGGCGCAGCAGGGCGGCGAGGGAGGCGGCGAGTTCGACGGGTTCCACCGGGAGGGTGACCGCGGCGTCCGCGCGGCTCCAGGTGGCCAGCCAGGCGT
>NZ_JBVIZC010000013.1:0-209846 GCF_055591945.1 Streptomyces sp. NPDC041191
AACGCGCCGCTGGTCTGGAACGCGACCGACACCGTCAACCCCGACGGCACCGTCCAGATCAAGGCCGACTTCACCGGTGCGAACAGCGCCACCGGTGCCACGCAGCCGCTGACCGTCGTGGTGGACCACAACGCCGACAGCGCCGCGACCTCCGAGGTCGGGCCCGGTTCGGTCAACCTGCTGACCGGTGACTACACGCTGTCCGGCACCGATGTCTCCGTGTTCGACATGAACGTGACACGCAGTGCTTCCTCGCGGACGCCCACTGCGGGCGCGGGCCAGGAGGGCCAGGCGGCGATCTTCGGCAAGGAGTGGGTGGCGGGAACGGCCGCTCAGGCCGTGCAGTCCGACTACTCCGAGATCCGCAAGACCTCGGCCACGTCACTGGACGCCGTCACCGCCGAGGGAGGCACGATCTCCTTCACGTCCAACGCGACCAAGACGGCTTGGATCCCCGAACCCGGCGCGGAGAACCTGACGCTCAAGGGCAGCCTCACCAGCGGTGATCTCACGCTGTCGGACACCGACGGCACCATCACCACGTTCAGCCGGGTCGGCACCGCCGGCACCGCCTGGACCGTCAGCCGCTCCTTGCTGGACGGACACGCCAACTCCACCACCGATGTCGTCTCCGAGTCCGTGACCGTGAACGGCAAAGTGCTTGCCCGCCCCAAGCGGATCATCGCGGCTACCAGTGCCGTGACCGTGGGCACGTGCGAGGCCGACCCGTCCACCAGGGGATGCCGGGTCCTGGAGTTCGTCTACGCACCTTCGACCACCGCGACCTCCTCGGTCTTCGGGGACGTCAAGGACCAGGTCTCCGAGATCCGCGTCTGGGCGACCTCGCCCGGCGCGGCGTCCTCGACCTCGACCACCGTCGCCAAGTACACCTACGACGAATCCGGACGGCTCAGGGAGACCTGGGACCCGCGGATCTCCCCGGCGCTGAAGACCACCTACGCGTACGACTCGGCGGGCCGCGTCACTCGGATGACCCCGCCCGGCCAGCTGCCGTGGACCTTCTCCTACGGCAAGGTGGGCAGCGATCCGGTGACGGGTGACGGCATGCTCCTCAACGTCAGCCGGCCCACGCTGAAGCCGGGCTCCGCCGCCGAGACCGACGGCAACACCGCCCAGACGACCGTGGTCTACGGCGTGCCCCTGACGGGCGGTGGCGCTCCTCAGGCCATGGGTGCCGCCGACGTCAAGGCATGGGGCCAACTCGACGCGCCCACCGACGCCACCGCGGTCTTTCCCACGGACGCACGCCCGTCGTCCAGCGACGGCAGCGCGCTGACGGCCGCCGACTACCGGCGTGCCATGGTGCACTACCTCAACGCGTCCGGCCGCGAGGTCAACACCCTCGACCCGGCGAAGAACGTCACCACGACCGAGTACGACCAGTTCGGCAACAGCGTCCGCGAGCTTTCCGCGGCCAATCGCGCCCTCGCCCTCGGCACCACCGCCGCGGAGAGGGCCACGCTCGCGGATCTCGGCATCGCCACGTTGCCGGCCGCCGAGCGCGCGGAGCTCCTGTCGAACCGCGGCATCTACAACGCCGACGGCTCACGCGAGCTGGAGACTCTGGGTCCCCTGCACCGAGCGGTGCTCGAAGCGGACCTGAAGGACGGTGCGACCACCGTGGCCGCGGCCGGCGAACAGCTGATGGTCCGGCACCGCACGGTCAAGGAATACGACGGTGGCCGTCCCACCGACGGAAGCGCCACCGTGTCCGACAAGGTCACCAGGTCCACCGAAGGCGGCCAGCCGCGCAACTGGCCGACGCTGACCGCGGACCCCCGGGTGACCCAGACCGTGTTCGACTGGGGCAACGGACAGCCCACCAGCACCATCCAGGACCCGGGCGGCCTCGCCCTCACCGAGAAGGCGACGTACGACGCGACTGGCCGGCAGATCAGCCGCAGCCTGCCGGCCTCCACGGGTTCGGACGCCGGAACCCTGATCACCGAGTACTACACCGGTGACGGAACCGGCGTGTGCGGGGGACGTCCCGAGTGGGCCGACGAGGTGTGCCGTACCCGGCCCGCCGCGGCCGTCACCGGCGGCGGCGGCAACCCGGCCGAGCTGGTCACCACGCTCGCCGAGTACGACCGCTGGGGCGAGACCGCCAAGCTGACGGAGACCGCCAATGGCAGCACGCGCGTCAAGACGACGGCGTACGACCCCGCCGGCCGGGCCTCCACGGTGACCGTCACCGGTGGTCTCGGCACGGCCGTCCCCGCGGTCACGACGGCGTACGACCCGGCCAGCGGCAAGGTGGCCACGATCACGTCCGCCGACGGCGGCACGATCAGGAAGTCCTACGACAAGCTGGGCCGCCTGATCTCCTACACCGACGCCGACGGAGGTGTGACCACCAGCACGTACGACGCCGAGGGCCAGCCGGTCCAGGTCAGCGACAGCGTGCCGTCGAGCACCACGTACGGGTACGACACCACGAACGACCCGCGCGGCCTGGTGTCCTCCCTCACCGACTCGGTGGCCGGCACCTTCACCGTCAGCTACGACGCCGACGGCCAGGTGCTGAGCAGGAAGCTGCCCGGCGGCTTCACCATGCGTCAGAGCACCAACCCCGCCGGACAGCCGACGGAGCGCACGTACACGCGCGACAGCGACGGCGCGATCCTCTTCTCCGAGAACCTGCTGCCCACCGTCCACGGCCAGCGGGCCACCTACACCAGTTCCGCCGGGCAGACCGCCAACCAGACCTACGGCTACGACAAGGCGGGACGACTCACCAAGGCCCAGGACGACACGGTTGACGCCGTCTGCGTCACCCGCAGCTACACCTTCGACAAGAACTCCAACCGGAAGACGCGCTCCATCGCGGCCGCGGCCCCGGGCCTGGACTGCACCACCAGTGGCGCGACCACCACCACGCACGCCCACGACAGCGGCGACCGTCTTGTCGACACCGGCTACGCCTACGACGCGTTCGGACGCACCACCGCGGTCCCGGGCACCACGCTCGCGTACTACGCCAACGACCTGGTACGCCAGCAGACGGCCGGTTCCCAGCGGCAGACCTGGTCCCTCGACTCCCAGCTCCGCTTCCGCGGCTGGACGACCGAGTCGAACGCTTCCGGCACCTGGACGCAGACCCAGTCCAAGCTGAACCATTACGGCTCCGACGCGGACTCCCCGCGCTGGATTGTCGAAGACACCGCCACCGGGGAGCTGACCCGCAACGTCAACGGGTTCGACGGCGGACTGGCGGCCACGACCGGCAAGACCGGTGACACGGTGCTCCAGCTGGTCAACCTGCACGGCGACGTCGTGATGCAGCTGCCCACCGCGACCGGCCAGTCCGCCACGGTCCTCGGCACGGACGAGTTCGGCAACCGCACCGACGACGCCGGTACCGTCCGCTACGGCTGGCACGGTGGTCAGCACCGCTCCTCCGAGACGCGGACGAACCTCCTGCTCATGGGCGTACGCCTGTACAACCCGGCCACCGGCCGGTTCCTGTCGGCCGACCCCGTGCCGGGGGGCAGCTGCAACGCGTACGACTACGCGTGCGCCGACCCGGTGAACAGCGAAGACGTCACCGGGTGCGCCACCTGCCGGGTGCCGAAGCACGCGTGGACCGGCCGCACCTTCACCACGGTCCTGCGTACGACCGCGTGGAGCTACGGCAGCTGGCAGAACTACAACTACCACTGGTTCTGGGACGTCGTCAGCGGCGACTGGGGCCCCCTGCCGATCACCTCGTGGAAGCGCCAGTACCGCTACCGCAAGCAGTACGTCTTCAAGTGCCGCGTCGCAGCCTGGTACGGATGGGGCCGACAGAAGATCGTGGCTTCGTACGAGACCCGCTACCAGTACTCCTACCGTGACCGGACCACCTACCGGATAGCCTGGTCGGGCATCAAGTGGACCCGGACCGGCGGCTGGAGCTGGGCCCGGACATCACGGACATATGTGTCCAGCTATCGGATCGTCTACACCAACGGCTGATGCCGGAGTGCTGATCCGATGAGGGGTGGGTGTGTCCACGTGTGAGCGCTGGACACACCCACCCCGCCCATGACCGATCGCTCGCGGTCCCCGGTCCTCCCCGCGACCGCCCGGAACGAAAGTCCGTCCCCATGCTGTTCGCCGTCGCCGCCATCGGCATCGCCGTCTTCGCCTTCACCCTGTGGTGTTCCGTCACCGTAGCCCGGATCAAGGATCTGCCCCGGTGGCGCCGGTGCCTCCCGCTCGCCCTCTTCTTCGCCTCCGCCCTCACCAGCGCGCTTCGCGCCTTCGACATACCTGACGTGGCCAACGCCGTGGCCTTCCCGCTGAACGCCGGGGCCCTTGCCGTGGCACTTGCGGAGATGCGTGCCGCCCGGCAGCGCCACAAGACATCCGAACCCCGATCCACCGCGTGAATCCCGGTCACGGGTGGATCGAGGCCGAGCGGGCGGTGGACCCGAAGCCGGCGGGTACCGACCCGCCGACCGCCGAGGAGCGCGGCCGCGCGGCCGAACGGTTCGCGGGACGTACCCTTGCCTGTCGCGTCCCGGACGCACCCGACGCCGGTGCACGGCTTCCCCTCCGCACAAGGTCACCCCACCGTCGGGAATGATCGCGTGAGACGGCCCCCGAGGTTGTCGCGGCCTCGCCCGCGCGTTCCGTTCCGGCGCGCCCCCGGGCCCGTACCGGGGAGCCCCCCCCGCCTCTGCCAGAATCCGTCGCACGGACACGGACGACGGGGGAACGATGAAGATCGCGGAGTACGTCGAGGCACTGGACGAGGCCGGCCGGGGCCTCGCGGAGGCGGCGGCCGGGGCCGGACCGGACGCGGAGGTGCCGACCTGTCCGGGGTGGCGGGTCCGCGACCTCCTCCGGCACGTGACGACGGTGCACCGCTGGGCCACCGCGTTCGTGGCCGAGGGGCACACCGCGTACCGTCCGGGCGGCGGCGAACCGGCTCTCGACGGCGACGAGTTGCTCGCCCACTACCGCGAGGGCCACGCGGGCCTGGTGGCCGCCCTGCGCGCCGCGCCGGAGACGCTGGAGTGCTGGACGTTCCTCCCGGCGCCCTCACCCCTCGCCTTCTGGGCCCGGCGGCAGGCGCACGAGACGGCCGTCCACCGCGCGGACGCGGAGTCGGCGCTTCCGGCCGGTCCCGGACCGGTGGACCCCGGGGTGGCCGCCGACGGGATCGACGAGCTGCTGAGCCTCTTCCACACCCGGGACCGCAGCCGGGTGCGCACGCCCGCGCCCCGGACCCTGCGGGTGCGGACGACGGACACCGGGGACGTCTGGACCGTACGGCTCTCGGCGGACGCCCCGCGCACGGAACGCGCGACCGGCTCCCCCGGCCCCGGCCCCGTGGACACGGAGCTGAGCGGACCCGCCGGGCCGCTGTACCTGGCGTTGTGGAACCGGCTGCCCGAGGAGGCGGTCACCGTCACCGGGGACGCCTCGCTCGTACGCCTGTGGCGGGAGGGTTCGGCGATCACCTGGGACTGAGGCCCTCCGCGCCGGACCTCCCGTACGTCACCGCCCCGTCGCGCGGCGCGCGGTGCCGCGCCCCCGGGGGATCAGCCCAGCCAGCCCGGCCGCACGAGGCCCGACTCGTACGCGAGCACCACGAGTTGGGCGCGGTCGCGGACGCCGAGCTTCACCATGGCACGGCTCACGTGGGTCTTGGCGGTGAGCGGGCTGACGACCAGCCGGCGGGCGATCTCCGCGTTCGACAGACCGATGCCCACGAGGGCCATCACCTCCCGCTCCCGTTCGGTGAGGGCACCGAGCGCGGCCGTGGCCGCCGGTGCCCTGGAGCGGGCCGCGAACTCCTCGATCAGACGGCGGGTGACGCCCGGGGAGAGCAGGGCGTCCCCGTGGACGACGGCACGCACCGCCCGCAGCAGTTCGTCCGGCTCGGTGTCCTTGACGAGGAACCCGGAGGCGCCGGCGCGGATCGCCTCGAAGACGTACTCGTCGAGCTCGAAGGTGGTCAGCATGACGACCCGCACCCCGGCGAGTCCCGGGTCGGCCGTGACGCGCCGGGTCGCCTCCAGGCCGTCGAGGCGGGGCATCCGGATGTCCATGAGGACGACGTCGGGCCGCAGGGCGCGCACCCGTTCCACGGCCTCGTCGCCGTCGGCGGCCTCCCCCACGACCTCGATGTCCGCCTGGGCGTCGAGCAGGGCGCGGAAACCGGCCCGTACCAGCGCCTGGTCGTCGGCGAGCAGGACGCGGATCGCGGAGGCTCCACCGGGGACGGGAGCGTCTCCGGGAGCGGAGGCGTCTCCGGGGCTCGGGGCGGGGGCGTCTTCGGTCACGGGGTCTCCTCGGGGGCGAGCGGGAGTACGGCGTGGACGCGGAAGCCGCCGTCCGGGCGGGTGCCCGCGTCGATGGTGCCGCCGAGGGCCGCGGCGCGTTCCCGCATGCCGGCGAGGCCGTTGCCGCTGCCGCCCGCCTCGGTGCCGGTGGCGGGGCCGTCGTCGTCGACCGTCAGGTCCAGGCGTCCGGGGCCGCGTGCGATCCGCACCCGGGCGGTGCGGGAACCGGAGTGGCGCACCACGTTGGTGAGCGCCTCCTGCACGATCCGGAAGGCGGCGAGGCCGGCTCCGGGCGGCAGGCCCCCGGACGGGCCGCTCGTCGTGACGGTGACGGTCAGGCCCGCGGCTCCCGCCTGTTCGACGAGTTCGGGGAGCCGGTCGAGCCCGGGGGCCGGCGCCCGGGGGGCGTCGCCGGGGGTACGGAGGGAGCCGAGGACCTGGCGCACCTCGCCGAGCGCCTCCTTGCTGGCCGCCTTGATGGTGGTCAGGGCGGTGCGGGCCTGTTCGGGATCGGAGTCCAGGAGAGCCAGGCCGACGCCCGCCTGCACGTTGATCACGGAGATCGAGTGGGCGAGCACGTCGTGGAGTTCACGGGCGATGCGGAGCCGCTCCGCGTCGGCGCGGCGCCGTTCGGCGGCGGCCCGGTCCGCCCTGCGCCGGGCCCGCTGCTCGCGTTTCCCCCGGATCGCCTCGGAGGCGGCGAGCACGGCGACGGCGAAGGCGGCCGCGGTGAGTTCCTGGCCCCAGGGGGCGGGCCCGTCGCCAGCCGGGGGCAGGTGACGGTAGAACAGGTGCGCGAGGAGCAGATGTCCCGTCCAGAGCAGGCCGAGGGCCCCTCCGGCGGCGGCGCGGTGGCCGTGCACGACGGCCGCGAAACAGGCCACGGCGATCAGGACGAAGACCGGGCCGTACGGGTAACCGGCCGCGAGGTAGCCGAGGGTGACGGCCGCGACGGCGAACACCACGGGCACGGGCCGGCGGTGGCGGAACACCAGCGGGGCCGCCCCGAGCAGCAGCAGGACCCTCCCGAGGGCGTCGAGCGCCTCCCGGCCCTCCTGGTTGCGCGCGGCGAACCCGCTCCCCGCCACCGCCACCAGGGCGATCAGCAGCGTCGAGCGCCAGGGCAGCCGGCCGTCGTCCCGGTCCCGCCCCTCCCCCTCCTCCCGTTCTCCCCGCTCTCCCCGTTCTCCCCGCTTCCCTCCGTCCCACAGCTCCCGTCCCTCCCGCCGCTTCCGGCGGTCGCGCGGGGGCCGGTCCGCCCTCTCCTCGTCCATGTCCGCCACGCTAGTCGCACCCGTCGGCGGGAGCATCGGCCCGGCGGGGTGGCCGCCCGTACTCCCCGCGGAGTACGCGCCCGGGGCGCCTCAGCCGCGCGGCAGCAGGCCGGCCTCCCGGCCCAGTCGGCGGGCGGCCTCGGCGAAGAAGGCGTCCCGGTCCTCGACGACGCGGTGGAACTGGCCGAAGACCTCGAAGGAGACCAGACCGAAGAGCTGCGCCCAGGCGGCGACGAGCGCGACGGCGAGGGCCGGGGGGAGGTCCGGGGCGATGTCGGCGGCGATGCGGGCGGCCTCGGGGCGCAGGGACTCCGGGAGCGGGGGGAGCGCGACGCCCTCGCCGGTGTGGGCCCGGCGGACGATGCCGACGAGGACGAGACCGACGCGGGCGGCGGGGACGACGGTGTCCTGGGGCGCGGCGTAGCCGGGGACCGGGGAGCCGTAGATCAGGGCGTACTCGTGGGGGTGGGCGAGCGCCCAGGCGCGGACCGCCCGGCAGACGGCGGTCCAGCGGTCCAGCGGTCGCCGGTCGGCGGAACCTGCGGCGGCCTCTTCGGCGGCGGCTCCGACCGCGTCGTAGGCGTCGACGATCAGGGCGGTGAGCAGGTCGTCGCGGCTGGGGAAGTAGCGGTAGAGCGCGGAGGACACCATGCCCAGCTCACGGGCGACGGCCCGCAGGGACAGCTTGGCGGCTCCCTCGGCCGCGAGCTGCCGGCGGGCCTCGTCCTTGATGGCGGCGGTGATCTCGATGCGGGCGCGGGCGCGGGCCCCTCGAACGGTCGTCATGGAGAGCAGTGTGCCATTTCCGGAGCACCGCAACGTTTCGAGAGCACTGCTCTTGATTGCGAACACCGGACTGTGCACACTGATCTCAAGCGAGAGCACTGCTCACTATCTGCTCGCCGCCGGAAGAGTCGTAGCCCCGCTCCGCAACCCGCAGGAGGCAGCCGTGTCCGCCCGCCCCGCTCAGCCTGCCGGCCCCACCGGCCCCACCGGCCCCATCAGCTCTACCAACCCTATTGACCCCACCGGACCCGCCAGCCCCACCGGCCCCGCCAGCCCCACCAGCCCCTCCCCCGCCGCCCACGTCATCAAGCCCGGCTGGTTCACCGTGAACGTCCTCAACCGCCTGGTCGCCTGGGCGACTCGCCGCGGCATCAGCGTCCTGGGGTCCCGCGTGCTCGCCGTCCGCGGCCGCAAGAGCGGCGCATGGCGCCGCACCCCCGTCAACCTCCTGACGGTGGACGGCGCCCAGTACCTCGTGGCTCCGCGCGGACACGTCCAGTGGACCCACAACATGCGGGCCGCCGGCGGTGGACGACTGCACCTCGGCAGGCGCATGTGGGAGTTCACCGCCGTCGAGGTGGCCGACGACGACAAGCCCGTCCTGCTCCGCGCCTACCTCAAGCGCTGGAAGGCCGAGGTCGGCGTCTTCTTCGGCGGGGTCGGCCCCGGCTCCTCCGACGCCGAGCTGCGCGCCGTCGCGCCGAAGCACCCCGTCTTCCGCATTACGACGACGGGCCCCGCCGCCCCGGCCGCGTGAGCGGGCCGGGGCGGCGAAGCCCGTGCGCGTCGAACCTTCCGGGTCCCCCGGATCAGGACCGCTCCGGCTCCCCCCGGTCCCCGTCCGCCCCCGTGCCCCCGGCGCTCTCCGTACTCTTCGCACTCTCCGCACCTTCGGGTCCCGGCGCGTTCCGCTCCTTCGCGGTGACGCCCCGGCCCGCCGGGCCGACCCCGGACGCGGTGTCCATCCTCCGGTCCAGGACTTCGAGGGCCCGCCGGGCCACGCCGTTCGAACGGACCATGCCGCCGAGCGTGGCCGCGCCCCGGGTGATGTCGGCGAACGCGTTCCAGGCCGGCCGCAGTCCCGTGAGGGTGGCGTGCAGCAGTCCCGGACGCCGCTCGAAGACGGCGAGCATCCGCCGGCCGACGGCCATCTCCACACCGAGGCCCGCCTTGATGGCGAAGGCGTAGTTCAGGGCCTGGCGGCGGGCGTCGACCGCGTCGTTCGCCTCGGCGACCCGTACGGCCCACTCGCCCGCGAGCCGGCCCGAGCGCAGCGCGTACGAGATCCCCTCGCGCGTCCACGGCTCCAGGAGACCGGCCGCGTCGCCGCAGACCAGGACCCGGCCCCGGGAGAGCGGCGAGTCGTCGGTGCGGCAGCGGGTGAGGTGGCCGGAGGAGAGCGCGGGCTCGAAGCCGGCCAGACCGAGCCGGGCGACGAAGTCCTCCATGTACCGCTTGGTGGCCGCCCCCTCGCCGCGCGCCGAGATGACGCCGACGGTCAGCGTGTCGCCCTTGGGGAACACCCAGCCGTAACTGCCGGGCATCGGACCCCAGTCGATGAGGACCCGCCCCTTCCAGTCCTCGGCCACGGACGGCGGCACGGGGATCTCCGCCTCCAGGCCCAGGTCGACCTGGCCCATCCTCACCCCGACGTGAGCGCCTATCCGGCTGGCACTGCCGTCGGCGCCGACGACCGCGCGCGCCAGGATCGTTTCGCCGTCCGCCAGGACGACGGCCGCGGTCCGCCGGTCCGGCACCGCCGGACCGTGCTGCTCCACCCGGGACACCGTGGCCCCGGTCCGCAGCTCGGCACCGGCCTTCTGCGCGTGCTCGACGAGCCGCGCGTCGAACTCGGGGCGGTTGATGAGACCGAAGAGCATCCTGCGCGAGCGGCGGGTGCGGGCGAAGCGCCCGTCGAGGGAGAAGGTGACGGCGTGCACCCGGTCCCGGAGGGGCAGTTCGAAGCCCGGCGGGAGCGAGTCGCGGGAGGGGCCGATGATGCCGCCGCCGCAGGTCTTGTACCGGGGCAGCTCGGACTTCTCCAGGAGGAGCACCCGGCGTCCGGCCACCGCCGCCGCGTAGGCGGCGGACGCGCCGGCCGGTCCGGCGCCGACGACCACGACGTCCCAGACGTCGGCCGAACCGTCCGCGTCCGCCGCTCCGTCCGCGTCCGCCGCCCCGGTCTCCTCCGGGAGCGCCACCGCGTCCGTACCCGTGCCCGCGTCCGTGCCCGCGTCCCCGTCGCCCTCCGCGCCCCCGGCCGCCGCCGCGTCCGGACCGTGGTCCCTCGTCGCCTCCGCACCGCTGCCCTCAGGAGCCGCGCCTTCGGGCTCGGTGTTCTCCGGACCGGCGTTCCCTGCGTGCTCGCTGCTCACGATGTGCTTCTGCTCCTGATCCGACCGGGGTCTGCTCCTGACGCATCCTACGGCTCGGTAGCCGGAGCCCCGCCCGTAGGATCGACGGTGCGTCCGCCGCGCCACGACCCTCGGCGGAAGCCGTCCTCCCCGTAACGTCGCACCCATCAGGAGCGTGCCCATGACCCCGAACCCGATCGCCGAGACCGTACGGTCCCTGATGCCCCGTGCCAAGGCCGAGCTCGCGGAGCTGGTGGCCTTCGAGTCGGTGGCGGACGAGAACGTGGCGCCGCGCAGCGAGTGCGAGGCGGCGGCGAACTGGGTCGCGGACGCGCTGCGCGCCGAGGACTTCCGGGACGTGGCGCTGCTCGACACCCCGGACGGTTCGCAGGCGGTGTACGGCGTGCTGCCCGGCCCGGCCGGCGCGCCGACCGTCCTCCTCTACGCGCACTACGACGTGCAGCCGAAGCTGGACGAGTCCGCGTGGCTCTCCCCGCCGTTCGAGCTGACCGAGCGCGACGGGCGCTGGTACGGGCGCGGCGCGGCCGACTGCAAGGGCGGCGTCGTCCTGCACCTCCTCGCGCTGCGCGCCCTGAAGGCGAACGGCGGCGTCCCGGTGACGGTCAAGGTGATCGTCGAGGGCTCCGAGGAGCAGGGCACCGGCGGCCTGGAGCGGTACGCGGAGGAGCACCCCGAGCTGCTGGCCGCCGACGCGATCGTGATCGGTGACGCGGGCAACTTCCGGGTGGGCCTGCCGACCGTGACCGCGACCCTGCGCGGCATGACGATGGTCCGGGTGCGGATCGACACCCTGGAGGGCAACCTGCACTCCGGCCAGTTCGGCGGCGCCGCCCCGGACGCGCTGGCCGCGCTGATCCGCGTCCTGGACTCGCTGCGCGGCCCGGACGGCTCGACCGTCATCGACGGCCTGCCGGGCGGTGAGGTCTGGGAGGGCCTCCAGTACCCGGAGGAGGACTTCCGCAAGGACGCCAAGGTGCTTCCGGGCGTGGACCTCCCGGGCTCCGGCACGGTCGCGGACCGCATCTGGGCGCGTCCCGCCGTCACCGTCATGGGCATCGACTGCCACCCGGTGGCCGGCGCCACCCCGTCCATCCCGAAGACGGCCCGCGCGCAGATCAGCCTGCGGGTGCCGCCGGGCCAGGACGCGGCCGAGGCGACGAAGCTGCTCTTCGCGCACATCGAGAACCACACGCCGTGGAACGCCCGGGTGTCCCTGGAGCAGGTCGGTCAGGGCCAGGCGTTCCAGGCGGACACGTCGAGCCCGGCGTACGCCTCGATGGCCGAGGCGATGGCCGTCGCGTACCCCGGCCAGGAGATGCAGACGGCCGGCATGGGCGGCTCGATCCCGCTGTGCAACACGCTGGCCTCGCTGTACCCGGAGGCGGAGATCCTGCTGATCGGCCTGAGCGAGCCGGAGGCGCAGATCCACGCGCCCAACGAGTCGGTGTCCCCCGAGGAGCTGGAGCGCCTGTCGGTGGCCGAGGCGCACTTCCTCGTCGGCTACGCCCGCTCGAAGCGGGCCTGACGGCCGGCCGCCCCGACACGGAGCCCGCCCTTCGGCGTTCGGCGGAACTCGCCGAGAGCGTAGAGCCGTGCGGCGGACGGACGCGTGTGCGTAGGTTCGCCGCATGGAACTCATCGGGATCGCTCCGCGGCTGCATCTGCTCGACTTCTCCGTGGGTCAGGCGTACCTCTGGCAGGACGAGGGGGAGCTGACCCTGATCGACGCCGGCTGGGCGGGGACGGCGGACACGACGGCGGCGGCCGTACGGGCGGCCGGCCTGGACCCGGACCGGCTGCGCCGTGTCGTGCTGACCCACTGCCACCGGGACCACGTGGGCGCGGCGCAGGAACTGGCGGACCGTCACGGGGCCGAGATCGTCGCCCACCACCTGGACGCGCCGGTGGTCCGGGGCGCGGCTCCGGTCCCCGAACCGGACCTCCTGGACTGGGAGATCCCGCTGTACGAGCACGGCCTGACCGTGCCGGAGGCGCCGCCGACCCGGGTGGACCGCGAGGTCGGGGACGGCGAGGACCTCGGTTTCGGCGACGGGGCGGTGGTGGTCCACACCCCCGGCCACACCCCGGGTTCGATGGCGGTGCACCTCCCCCGCCACGGCGTGCTGTTCACCGGGGACACGGTGGCCTCGGTCGGTGACGTGACCTTCGGCGTGTTCCACGTGGACCGCGCCCTCGCGAGGGAGTCGATGCGGGCGCTGGCGGAGCTGGCCCCCTCGGTCCTGTGCTGCGGTCACGGCGCGCCGGTGGTCACGGACGCGGCGGCCCGGCTGTCCGCCGCGGCCGCCTGACCCGCCCGTCCGTTCGTCCCTCGGGGTCATCCCACCGGGGCCCCGGCCTCCAGGTTGAGCACCGTGCCGCGCTCGCGGGCGCGCAGGGCCCAGTGGAGGCGGTGGTAACGGACGGGGGGCAGGAGGTCCGCGGCCTCCTCCTCGGTGACGAAGCGCCAGCCGCGCAGTTCGGAACCGGGGAGGCGGAGGCGTGCGGCGTCGGCGGTGCGGAGGGTCCCGCCGTCGAAGAGGAGGCGCAGTCCGCCGTAGCCGGGGGGCTGCGGGCGCTCCCAGTCGACGAGCAGCAACCGGGGCACGGCGTCGAGTTCGATGCCTATCTCCTCGGCGACCTCGCGCATCCCGGCGCGGGCCGGGGGTTCGCCCGGTTCGACCACGCCGCCGGGGAACTCCCAGCCGGGTTTGTAGGTGGGGTCCACGAGCAGGAAGCGGTCCTGCTCGTCGAAGAGGAGCACACCGGCGGCGAGGGTCTCGCCGGTCGGCTCGGGCGTCTGGACGATCCCGCAGGGGGCGGCGAGGCCGGAGCGGACCGCGTCGGCGACGGTACGGGCGGCCCCGGCCGCGGTGAGCGCCGAGGTGTCGACGGCGTACGCGTCGCCGGCCAGCCAGCCGAGGGCCGCGCGGTACGGGGCGACGTGGGCGTGGCACCACTCCCGGACGCGGGCGTCGGCCTCGGGGTCGCCGTACTCCGTCCGGGCGTCGATCCGCTGACGCAGGATCGTTTCCTCCGGTGCGAGCAGGATGTGGCGCACCTCGATGCGGCGGGCGGCGAGGCCACCGAAGATCTCGTCCCGGTACTCCTGGCGGAGCAGGGTCATGGGGACGACCAGGACGCCGCCCACCTCGGCGAGCAGGGCGGCGGCGGTGTCGACGACGAGGCGCCGCCATATGGGCAGGTCCTGGTAGTCCCCGACCTCGGCGAGCCGCTCGGCCGGGAGGAGCCGGCTCATCGCCCCGCCGGTCAGCTCGGGGTCGTACAACGTGCTGTGCGGAATCAGATCGACCAGTTCGCGCGCGGTGCTGGACTTTCCCGCGCCATACGCACCGTTGATCCAGACGATCACGATTCCCCCTCTTCGGTAGCCCCCTGTGGCTTGCCCGCAACACCCTGCCACGGAAACCACGAACGTATGGATCGACGTCGTTATCGGCATGTGCGTGCGACTTGCGGGAATTCGTCGTGGAGAACGGCGAGCACAAGGGGTGTGGAGATGACGCGTACAGTTCTCGAACGTTTTCCGGCCGGTGGCCCCCGGGGCAGCTGGCCCGCGGAGGAGTTCGCCGGAGCGCGGCGCGACGAGGGCGTGCCGGCCAGGGTCGTGATGGACCTGGAGTCCGACGCGTTCCTGGTGGTCGTGGAGCAGAGGCCGCCGGAGCAGAGGACGGCTTCCGGGCAGAGGGCGCCGTCCCCGAGGGCGGCCGGGCGCAGACCGCCGGAGCAGAGGGCCGCCGACCGGGAACCGGTCGGGTCCGTACGGGAGTGAGGGCGGTCCGCGCGACCGGTGGGTCCCGGCTTCCGGGGGCCGGGCCACGTGGCCCGGCCCCCGGAAGCCGGGACCCGGAGCGTCGCCGCGGCCCGGGTCCTATGCTCGACCCGGGCCCGCGCCGCGTCCCGTCCCCGGCGGGCCCCGACACGACGGAGGAACCGGACACCGTGGCCGATCTCGCCCGCCGCCCCGCTCACCGCTACGGCAATCGGCCCACGATGAAGGACGTCGCGGCCCTGGCGGGTGTCGGCCTGAAGACGGTGTCCCGGGTCGTGAACGGCGAGCCGGGCGTCACCCCCGACACCGAGCGGCGCGTCCGGGAGGCCGTCGACGTCCTCGGCTTCCGCCGCAACGACAGCGCGCGGGTCCTGCGCAAGGGCCGGACCGCGACCGTCGGCCTGGTCCTTGAGGACCTCGCCGACCCCTTCTACGGGCCGCTGAGCCGGGCGGTCGAAGAGGTCGCCCGGGCGCACGGCGCCCTTCTGATCAACGGATCGAGCGCGGAGGACCCGGGCCGGGAGCAGGAGCTGGCGCTCGCGCTGTGCGCGCGCCGGGTCGACGGCCTCGTCATCGTCCCGGCGGGCGACGACCACCGGTACCTGGAGCCCGAGATGCGGGCCGGCGTCGCCACGGTGTTCGTCGATCGTCCCGCCGGGCGGATCGACGCCGACGCGGTCCTCTCCGACAGCTTCGGCGGGGCGCGCGACGGCGTGGCGCACCTGATCGCGCACGGCCACCGCGGGATCGGTTTCATCGGCGACCGCCCGCACGTCCACACGGCGGCCGAGCGGCTGCGCGGCTACCGCGCGGCGATGGAGGACGCGGGCCTCGCGGTGCGGGACGAGTGGGTCTCGCTGGGGCCGACCGACCCGGAGCGGGTGGGCGCGGCGGTACGGGGGATGCTGGCCGCGCCGGAACCGGTGACGGCGCTGTTCGCGGGGAACAACCGGATCACCGTCACGGCCGTCCGGGCACTCGCCGGGCACCCCCGGCCGGTGGCCCTGGTCGGCTTCGACGACATCGAACTGGCCGACCTGCTCGGCATCACGGTCGTCGCCCAGGACGCCGCCGCGCTCGGCCGGACGGCGGCGGAGCGGTTGTTCCGGCGCCTGGACGGAGGGGAGGGGCCGCCGGAGCGGGTGGTGCTCGGTACGAGGCTCCTCGCGCGTGGGACGGGCGAGGTCCCGCCACCGGCCGGCTGACACCGGCACCGGCACCGGGGACGAGGTTCCGGCGGGAGCGGCCCCCGGGGCGGCCCGGCCGTTCCCCGTACCGGCCGGGCCGCCCCGTACGCCTACTCGGCGGAGGCGGTGAGGTCTCCTCGGCGCGGGGCGGCGAAGCGGTCGAGGTCGGCGCGGGTCATGCCGGTGAGGGCACCGACCTCGGCGGCGTCGAGGGCGCCGCAGTCGATGCCGCGCAGCAGGTAGGAGCCGAGGGCCTTGGCGGTGGCGGGCTCGTCCATGACGTCGCCGCCCAGGTGACCGGCGTAGGCCGCGAGGCGCTTGGCGGCGGCCTCGAAGCCCTCGCGGTAGAAGGCGAAGACGGCGGCGTACCGGGTGGGGAGGTGACCGGGGTGCATGTCCCAGCCCTGGTAGTAGGCGCGGGCGAGGGCGCGGCGGGTGAGGCCGAAGTGCAGGCGCCACGCCTCGTGGACCTGCCGGGTCGTGCCGACCGGCAGGACGTTGGTGGAGCCGTCGGAGACGCGGACCCCGGTGCCCGCGGCGGCGACCTGCATGACCGCCTTGGCGTGGTCGGCGGCCGGGTGGTCGCCGGCCTGGTGGGCGGCGGAGACGCCGAGGCAGGCGCTGTAGTCGAAGGTGCCGTAGTGCAGCCCGGTGGCGCGTCCCTCGGCGGCGCCGATCATGCGGGCGACGGTGGCGGTGCCGTCGGCGGCCAGGATGGCCTGGCTGGTCTCGATCTGGATCTCGAAGCCGAGGCGGCCGGCGTCGAGGCCGTGGGTCTTCTCGAACGCCTCCAGGAGGCGGACGAAGGCGGAGACCTGCTCGGGGTAGGTGACCTTGGGGAGGGTGAGGGCGAGGCCGTCGGGAAGGCCGCCGTTCTCCAGGAGGCCGGTGAGGAAGACGTCGGTGGTGCGGATGCCCCGGTCGCGCACGGCGGCCTCCATGCACTTCATCCGGATGCCCGCGTACGGGGTGGCGGTGCCGTTCCGGTGGGCCTCGGAGACCAGCCGGGCGGCGCGGGCCGCGTCGGCGTCCTCGTCCTCGCCCCCGTACCCGTCCTCGAAGTCGATCCGCAGGTCCTCGACCGGTTCGCGCTCCAGCTTCGCCCGCACGCGTCCGTACACGTCCTCGGCGAGGTCGTCCCCGAGGCCGAGCACGGCGGCGAAGGAGGCTGCGTCGGGCGCGTGTTCGTCGAGGGCGGCGAGGGCCCGGTCGCCCCAGGAGCGGACGGTTCCGGCGTCGAAGAGGTTGCCGGGGACGTAGACGGTGTGGACGGGCTGGCGGGTGCCGGGGTCTCCCGGGTAGCGGCGGTCCAGTTCGGCGTCCACCGCGGCGAGGGAGGCGCTGATGCCCTCGCCGACCGCGCCCGCGAGGCTCGTCGACACCTTCTCCTGCTGACCCATCCCACACCCTCCTGTTTTCCGCTGAACGGAATCAACAATCCGTATGGCGAAGTTAATGGGCGGTGTCGACCTGAGTCAATGGGTGTCCGAAAAGGCCGGGGGCCGCACGGTGAGAGGTCACCGTGCGGCCCCCGGCCGACAGAAGCGCAGGTCAGCCCTTGCGGGTCTTGACCTCGTCGGTCAGCTGCGGGACGACCTCGAAGAGGTCGCCCACCACGCCGTAGTCGACGAGCTCGAAGATCGGCGCCTCGGCGTCCTTGTTGATCGCGACGATCGTCTTCGAGGTCTGCATGCCCGCGCGGTGCTGGATCGCGCCGGAGATGCCGGAGGCGATGTACAGCTGCGGCGAGACCGACTTGCCGGTCTGGCCGACCTGGTTGGCGTGCGGGTACCAGCCGGCGTCCACCGCGGCGCGCGAGGCGCCCACGGCCGCGCCGAGCGAGTCGGCGAGGGCCTCGATGATCGCGAAGTTCTCGGCGCCGTTGACGCCGCGGCCGCCGGAGACCACGATCGCGGCCTCGGTCAGCTCCGGGCGGCCGGTCGACTCGCGCGGGGTGCGCGAGGTGACCTTGGTGCCGGTGGCCAGCGGGCCGAAGGAGACCGTGAGGGCCTCGACGGTGCCGGCGGCCGGGGCCGGCTCGACGGGGGCCGAGTTCGGCTTGACCGTGATGACCGGCGTGCCCCTGGAGACGCGGGACTTGGTGGTGAAGGAGGCGGCGAACACGGACTGCGTCGCCACCGGGCCCTCCGCGCCGGCCTCCACGTCCACGGCGTCGGTGATGACGCCGGAGCCGATGCGGACCGCGAGACGGGCCGCGATCTCCTTGGCCTCGGCCGAGGAGGGGACCAGGACGGCGGCCGGGGAGACCGCGTCGTGGGCGGCCTGGAGGGCGTCGACCTTGGGGACGACGAGGTACTCGGCGAACTCGGGCGCGTCGGCCGTCAGAACGCGGGTGGCACCGTGCTCGCCGAGGACGGCGGCGGTGTCGGCGGCGCCGTTGCCGAGCGCGACGGCGACCGGGTCGCCGAGGCGGCGGGCGAGCGTCAGCAGCTCCAGGGTGGGCTTGCGTACGGCACCGTCGACGTGGTCGACGTAGACGAGGATCTCAGCCATGGGGATTCCATCTCCTGCGAACGAAAAGGGGCTGGTCAAAGGGGCTCGCGCGAGCCTCGGTCGCCGGTCCGGTCCGGGGGCTCCCCGGACCGCCGCCGACTAGATGAACTTCTGGCTCGCGAGGAACTCGGCCAGCTGCTTGCCGCCCTCGCCCTCGTCCTTGACGATCGTGCCGGCGGTGCGGGCCGGACGCTCGGTGGCGGAGTCGACCGCGGTCCACGCGCCCTCCAGGCCCACCTCCTCGGCCTCCAGGCCGAGGTCGGAGAGGTCCAGGGACTCCACCGGCTTCTTCTTGGCGGCCATGATGCCCTTGAAGGACGGGTAGCGCGCCTCGCCCGACTGGTCCGTCACGGAGACGACGGCCGGCAGGGACGCCTCCAGCTGCTCGGAGGCGGCGTCGCCGTCGCGGCGGCCGGTGACCTTGCCGTCCTCGATCTTCACCTCGGAGAGCAGGGTGACCTGCGGGACGCCCAGGCGCTCGGCGAGGATCGCGGGCAGGACGCCCATGACGCCGTCGGTGGAGGCCATACCGGTGATGACGACGTCGTAGCCGGTCTTCTCGACGGCCTTGGCGAGCACCAGCGAGGTGCCCATGACGTCGCTGCCGTGCAGGTCGTCGTCCTCGACGTGGACCGCCTTGTCGGCGCCCATGGACAGGGCCTTGCGGAGCGCGTCCTTGGCGTCCTCGGGACCGACCGTGAGCACGGTGACCTCGGCGTCGTCGGCCTCTTCGGCGATCTGCAGGGCCTGCTCGACCGCGTACTCGTCGAGTTCCGACAGCAGGCCGTCGACGTCGTCGCGGTCCACCGTCAGGTCATCGGCGAAGTGCCGGTCGCCGGTGGCGTCGGGCACGTACTTCACACAGACAACGATCCTCAAGCTCACGCCGGCTCTCCTACTGCATCGTCATAACTGGGCTGCCTTGTTGCTCGCAGCATAGGCGCCTGAAGGGCGGGTTTCCGGTCGGGGCACCGGAGGCTCCCACCGGAAATATTACTCGTCAGTACACCCAGCCGGGCACCACTGAGCAAGCGCTCAGCCGTGTGACCTTCCCAACGCGCGGAGAGCGGCGCGCACGGGAACTCTCAGTCGCGCAGCGCGTTGAAGCCGCCGTGGTGGTAGAGGAGCGGCCGGCCCGCCCCGTCCGGGTCGCCGGCGACCGCCTGCGCGATCACGATCCGGTGGTCCCCGGCGGGCACCCGGGCCACGACGCGGCACACCAGCCAGGCCAGGACCCCGTCGAGCACGGGCACGCCCTCGGGACCGCGGCTCCAGCGGGTCGCCCCGCCGAACCGGTCGGCGCCGCTGCGGGCGAAGGTGGCGGCCAGCCCCTCCTGGTGCTCGCCGAGTATGTGCACACCGACGAACTCGGCCTCGGAGAGCACCGGCCAGGAGGAGGACGCGGTGCCCACGCCGAAGGAGACCAGCGGCGGGTCGGCGGCGACGGAACTGAGTGAGGTCGCGGTGAACCCGACGGGGCGCTCGCCGTGGGCGGTGACCACCGCGACGCCGGCCGCGTGCCGGCGGAAGACGGAGCGGAGCAGATCGGGAGAGGCGTGCCGGGGCGCGCCGACCGTGGGAACGGTGCGGAGTTCGGGCGAAACCGTCATGGAGTGGTCCTTCTGCGGGAACGGCACGAGAGGGGTCCCGGGGCGGTCGGAGACCCGGACGGCGCGCACCCGTGGCGCGGGGCCGGCTCCCGGCGCGTCCGGCCGTGGAGAAGGGGTTCTCCGGGCATTCCGCCAGCGTGACGATCGATGGCGGGTGCAGTCAAGTACGCCCCGCGATGTGGGAGGAGCGTCACCGCGTCAGACCGCCCGCCCCAGGGCGGCGATGACGTCCGCCCTGCGGGGCTGTCCGGAGGCCCGCCGGACGACGCGGCCGGCCCGGTCGAGGACGAGGACGGTGGGGGTGCGCTCGACGCCGAGCGCGCGGACGAGATCGAGCCGCTCCTCGGCGTCGATCTCGACGTGGCCCACGCCGGGAACCATCGCGGCGACCTCGGCGAGGGTGCGGCGGGTGGCCCGGCAGGGCTGGCAGAAGGCGGTCGAGAACTGCACGAGGGTGGCCCGCTCCCCCAGTTCGGCGCCCAGCGCCTCCGGCCCGAGGACGTCGTCCATCCCGTTTCCGTCTCCTTCTCCCGCGCCCGGGTCTGTTCCGCGTTTTACCGGGTACAGCATCGGAGAAGGGTGTTCGATTCCCGTTCCGGCCACCGCGAGTGACGAGAATCTCCCCGTACGGAGACGCTCGGGCTGGTCACGGCGCTCCGCATGGGGCACGATCTGCCCGAAGCCGAAAACCTACGGCTCCGTAACTTCGCCGGGAGAACCCTCCCCGGACACAGCAGGAAGAAGGGGTTCCTCTCCGATGGCAGAACTCGTCTATCGGCCGGTCATCGGCGCCGCACTGACCATGTTCAAGGCGCTGGACCTCAAGATCGACACACAGGGTTCGGAGCACATCCCTCGGACCGGTGGGGCCGTCCTCGTCAGCAACCACATCAGCTACCTGGACTTCATCTTCACCGGCCTCGCCGCGCTGCCGCAGAAGCGGCTGGTCCGCTTCATGGCGAAGGACTCGGTCTTCCGGCACAAGGTCTCGGGGCCGCTCATGCGCGGCATGAAGCACATCCCGGTGGACCGGTCGCAGGGAGAGCACGCCTACAAGCACGCGCTGGAGTCGCTGCGGTCCGGGGAGATCGTCGGCGTCTTCCCCGAGGCGACCATCTCCCAGTCCTTCACGCTCAAGGGCTTCAAGACGGGTGCGGCGCGCCTCGCCCAGGAGGCCGGCGTCCCGCTGATCCCGATGGCGCTGTGGGGCACCCAGCGGGTGTGGACGAAGGGGCGTCCGCGCAACTTCAGACGGAGCCACATCCCGGTGACGATCCGCGTCGGCGAGGCGGTCGAGGCCCCCGCCGACCAGTACGCGGGCGCCATCACCCGACGGCTGCGCGAACGGGTGCAGGAGCTCCTGGAAGCCGCGCAGCGCGCCTACCCGGTCCGCCCCAGGGACGCGGGCGACACCTGGTGGGTGCCCGCGCACCTCGGCGGCACGGCCCCGACCCCGGCCCAGGTCAAGGAAGCCTGACGCGGACGCCCGCGGCCGACGGGCCCGCTCCCGGCCGGACGGGGTCGATGACCTTCCGTCCGGCCGTACGCCTGTTCACCGTCGCCCGGGCCGTTCCTTCCGGATCGGGCCGGGGCCCGCGAGCCCGGCAAGATCCGGAGGTGTGCTGCCCGTCTCCCCGTCCGAGGGCCTCGCCCCGACCGTCGGTCCGCCGATCAGCGCGGCTGCCGACGGGGCTCCGGCCGCCAGGTACTGGTTCGACGGCTCGCGCGGGCCGAGTACCGGGAACATCCCGGAGAGCAGGACGAGTCCCAGTGCGGTGCCCACGTGCCGGCCCACCAGGACCAGCGCGGCCCTGCCGCCGGAGTCCTGTGCGCCTGCGCGGGCTCCGGGGCCGTGGACCTGCGCCGGTGTCCGTCGAGCAGGAGGGCGTCCGCGGTGGAGCCGATCCCGGCGGTCTCCGTCCGTGCGGCCGTGTGCTTCTTGCCGGAGGCGCCCCGCCGGTCGACGGCGTGCGGACCGAAGGCCGGCGGTTCGCCCCGCCCGGTGCGCGCGATCGTCGCCGGAGCCGCGAGTTCCGCGGCTTCTTCCCCGCGGAGCCCCGTGTCGTCGCGAGCGTGTCGACCCGGTCGTCCGGGCCGCGTTCGACGGCGGGCGCCGCGAGGGCCGGGGCCGGTCGTTCGGTCCGGATGCGCGCTCTCGTCCTTGGGCATGTGACGATCCCCGTTGATCGGTCGGCGCACCAAACCAGGGCAAGCGCCGGCGCCACGGGCACGGAATGCGGCGGGTTCTCCAGGTCCGTGCCCCGGGGACGGCCGGTTCTGGTGGGTACCGGGTGCGGCCGGCCGTCCGAGGGGCCCCTCGGACGGCCGGCCGGTCGTGACGGTGGGACACGAAGACCTCCGGTGTGATGGGAGCCGTCCGGCAACCCACCACACCGGAGGTCTTCGCCATGATCAGGAGCAGGCCGGTGTCGACGACGCTCGTGGTCAGTACGCCTGGCGGGCCAGCTCTTCCTTCAGGGCCTGGAGGAAGGCGTCCACGTCGTCCTCCGTGGTGTCGAAGGCGCACATCCAGCGCACGTCGCCGGCGGTCTCGTCCCAGAAGTAGAAGCGGAAGCGCTTCTGGAGACGGCGGCTCACCTCGTGCGGGAGACGGGCGAAGACCGCGTTGGCCTGGACCGGGTAGAGGATCTCCACCCCGTCGAGCGCGCGCACCCCGGCCGCGAGGCGCTGGGCCATCGCGTTGGAGTGGCGGGCGTTGCGCAGCCAGAGGTCCTTCGCGAGCAGCGCCTCCAGCTGCACGGACACGAACCGCATCTTCGACGCGAGCTGCATGGACAGCTTGCGCAGGTGCTTCATGTGGCTGACCGCGTCCGGGTTGAGGACGATCACGGCCTCGCCGAAGACCATGCCGTTCTTGGTGCCGCCGTACGAGAGCACGTCCACGCCCACCGCGTTGGTGAAGGCGCGCATGGGCACGTCGAGCGAGGCGGCGGCGTTGGCTATCCGGGCCCCGTCGAGGTGGACCTTCATGCCCTTGGAGTGGGCGTGCTCGACGATCGCGCGGATCTCGTCCACCGTGTAGACGGTGCCCAGTTCGGTGTTCTGGGTGATCGAGACGACCTGGGGCATGGCCCGGTGCTCGTCCTCCCAGCCCCACGCCTGCCGGTCGATCAGCTCGGGGGTGAGCTTGCCGTCCGGGGTCGGCACGGTGAGCAGCTTGAGGCCGCCCATCCGCTCCGGCGCGCCGCCCTCGTCCACGTTGATGTGGGCGGACTCGGCGCAGATGACGGCGCCCCAGCGGTCGGTGAGCGCCTGGAGGGCGGTCACGTTGGCGCCGGTCCCGTTGAAGACCGGGAACGCCTCGGCCCGGGAGCCGAAGTGGCTGTGCACGATCCGCTGGAGGTGGTCGGTGTACTCGTCCTCGCCGTAGGCCACCTGGTGGCCCTCGTTGGCGAGGGCCAGGGCGGCGAGGACCTCGGGGTGGGCGCCGGCGTAGTTGTCGCTGGCGAAGCCCCGGACCGACGGGTCGTGGCGACGGCGCGCGTCGGTCCGGAGGGGGGGAACCGCGGTCACGGTTCGGGGGTCAGCCACAGGCGCTGTCCATTCACTTCCCGGGCGGACTTGCCCCACAGGCCGACGATCTCTCCGGCCAGGTCGTCGACGTCGGTGAAGCCCGCGAACTTCGCATGGGGGCGCTCGGCGCGCATCGCCTCGTGCACCAATGCCTTGATCACCAGGATCGCAGCCGCCGCCTGCGGGCCGTCGTCGCCCCCGAGCTTGCGGAAGGAGTCCGCCATGGCCAGGGTCCACGCCTCGGCGGCGGCCTTGCCCGCGTTGTACGCGGCGTTCCCGGCGACCGGCCGGTGGGCGCCGACCTGGCTGATCAGGGCGTAGCGACCGCGGCCGCCCGCCCGGAGCAGGGGGTCGTGGAAGGCGAGCGAGGTGTGCTGGACCGTGCGGATCAGGAGCTTCTCCAGGAAGTCCCAGTCCTTGAGGTCGGTCTCCGTGAAGGAGGCGCTGCCGCGCCAGCCGCCGACGAGGTGGACCAGGCCGTCGATCCGGCCGAACTCCTTCTCGGTCTTGGCGGCCCAGTCGCGGGTGGCGGCGAGGTCGAGCAGGTCGACGGTGTCACCGACGACCGTGGCGCCGCCGTGCGCGTAGCGGGCGGCGTCGACGGCCTCCGCGAGGCGGGCCGGGTCGGCGTCGGACGCGACCACGGTCGCGCCCGCCTCGGCGAGCCGCAGCAGGGCGGCGCGGCCCGCGGGACCGGCCGCGCCGGCGACCGCGACGACGGCGCCGTCGAGCGGGCCGCCGTTTCCTTCGGCGTTCATGGGCACCGTCTCCTCCGTGTGTTCGGCGTTCCCGGGTTCTCCGGCGGGAGCGCTCACGCGGCGGCCCGACCGGTGGACGGGACGTCGGCGGCGGTGATCCCCTTGGTGTCGGCGATCACGCCCTTCAGCTTCTTGGCGAGGGCCTCGAAGAACATGCTGAGCGGAAACTCGTCCGGAAGCACGTCGTCGACGAGCTTGCGCGGCGGCAGGGACAGGTCGAGGGCGTCGGGGCCCTTGGCCCACTTCGACCCCGGGTGGGGGGCGAGGTAGGCGGAGACCAGCTCGTACGCCTTGAACCAGTGGACGAGCTTGGGGCGGTCGATGCCGTCGCGGTAGAGCTTCTCGATCTCGGCGCAGAGCTGGTTGGTGACCTCGGGGGCCCGCTTCCAGTCGATCCTGAGCGTGTTGTCCGTCCAGCGCACCACGTCGTGCTTGTGGAGGTACGCGAAGAGGAGCTGGCCGCCGAGGCCGTCGTAGTTGCGGTTCCGGTCGCCGGTGAGCGGGAAGCGGAACATGCGGTCGAAGAGGACGGCGTACTGCACGTCACGGCCGTGCGCGTTGCCCTCGGCCTCCAGCTTCACGGCCTCCTTGAAGGCGGTGAGGTCGCAGCGCAGCTCCTCCAGGCCGTACATCCAGAACGGCTGGCGCTGCTTGATCATGAAGGGGTCGAAGGGCAGGTCGCCGTGGCTGTGGGTGCGGTCGTGGACCATGTCCCAGAGCACGAACGCCTTCTCGCAGCGCTCCTGGTCGCCGATCATCGCGGCGATGTCGGCGGGCAGCTCGATGCCGAGGGTGTCGACGGCGGCCTCGGTGACCTTGCGGAAGCGAGCGGCCTCGCGGTCGCAGAAGATGCCGCCCCAGGTGAAGCGCTCGGGGGCCTCGCGGACGGCGATGGTCTCAGGGAAGAGGACGGCCGAGTTGGTGTCGTACCCGGCGGTGAAGTCCTCGAAGGTGATGCCGCAGAAGAGCGGGTTGTCGTAGCGGGTGCGCTCCAGCTCGGCGAGCCACTCGGGCCAGACCATGCGGAGGACGACGGCCTCCAGGTTGCGGTCCGGATTGCCGTTCTGCGTGTACATGGGGAAGAGGACGAGGTGCTGGAGCCCGTCGACGCGGTCGGCGGCCGGCTGGAAGGCGAGCAGCGCGTCCAGGAAGTCCGGGACCGCGAAGCCGCTCTCGGCCCACTTGCGCAGGTCGGAGACGAGGGCGCGGTGGTAGGCGGCGTCGTGCGGCAGGAGCGGTGAGAGCTGCTCGACGGCGGAGACGACACGGTCGACGGTCAGCTCGACGAGGGAGCGGGAGGGCGCGCCCTCGGCATCGAAGTCGATGGAGCCGTCCGCGCCCTGCCAGGCGCGGATCTCCTCCACGGCCCCCTTGAGCTCGGGCCAGGCCGGGTGGTCGATCACCCGGGCGTCGGTGGATATGCCCCTGCCGGTCGCGTCCTGCACAAGAACTTCCGTCATGCCTCTTCCTCCACAGGAGAACCTTGCGTCAGGACACGGTAACCACCGACGCTTCTTCCCCACAAGAGGATCAAGGGAAATCGTCCTGCGCGACCCCCCTGGTGACAGAAGTTTTTCCTGCCGTTCAGCGTGGAGGCCACGCTTCCGCCCTCCGGGTTCCCCCTGGGGTCACACCAGCGGCTTGACCAGGAGCTCGAACTCCAGGTCGTCGCGCTGGGGCACCCCGAAACGCTCGTCGCCGTAGGGGAAGGGAGTCCTCCGGCCCGTGCGCCGGTAACCGCGCCGCTCGTACCAGGCGATCAGCTCCTCGCGCACGGAGATCACCGTCATGTGCATCTCGCGCACGTCCCACAGCTCGCGCACCCGGCGTTCGGCCTCGGCGATGATCCGCTTGCCGAGGCCCGCGCCCTGGAATTGCGGGCGGACGGCGAACATGCCGAAGTAGGCGGCCTCGCCCCGGTGCTCCAGCTGGCAGCAGGCGACGACCTCCCCGTCCCGCTCCACCACCAGGACCCGGCTGCCGGGAGCGGCGATGACGGCGGTCACGCCCTCGGCGTCGACGCGCTGCCCCCGGAGGATGTCCGCCTCCGTGGTCCAGCCCGCCCGGCTGGCGTCGCCCCGGTAGGCCGACTCGACCAGCGGGACGAGGACGGGGACGTCCTCCGGGACCGCCTCGCGGTAGTGGATCCATCCGGTCTCCCGGGACGTGGTGGCGTCCATCTGCGGTCCCCCTCGGGCATCGGTGATCGGGTGCGCAAGCGCACCGAGCCTAACGCGCGCCCTTCACTCCCCCTCGTACGCCTCCGCGCAACCGTGCGCCCGCGTGACCTCCCCGGGGGCCGGGCATCCCTCCCCGGGGATCACGACCGCGTCGAGGGGGTGTGCCGTGCACGGACCGGCCCTGTCCGGATGGCTGCTGGTCGCGCTGTGCGGGGCGACCGGCGCGTACTGCCTGCTGCGGACGCGGAGGTGCGCCGGGGAGGAGCGGCGGGCCGCGGGCGGTGAGGCGCTGATGGGGTTCGGGATGGCGTTCATGGCGCTACCCGCCGGCGTCCTCGCCCCGCCGGGGTGGAGCTGGGGGGTGTACGCGGCGGTGTTCGGCGCGGCGGCGCTGCGCGGGCTGCCCACCGTCCGGCACGGCGGTCACCACTCGCACCACCTGGTGGGTTCGCTCGCCATGGTCTACATGGCGGTGGCGATGGCGGCCCCCGGCACGCCGGGGGCGCACGCGGGGCACACGACGGCCGGCGCGGGCGGCGTGCCCGTACTCACGGGCCTCCTCCTCCTCCTCTACTACGCGGTGTACGTCCTGCGCGCGGGGGCGCGGCTCGTCCCGGTGGCGGCGCCCGCGGGCCGTCCGGCACCGGCGCCCCGGGCCCCCGGACCGGAGCTGACGCTCGCGTGCCGGGTCTCGATGGCGCTGGCCATGGTGGCGATGCTGGTGACGCTGTGAGGCGCGCGGGCCCCTCGCGGGGTGCGCGGGTCCTTCGCGGGGTGCGTCGCACGGGACCGGCCGCGTGGTTCCGGCGGGCCGGTGGGACGGGTCCGGCGCGCGTCGGTCCGGCGCGCCCCGGGCCCGCTCCCCCGGCCCGCCGGGGAGACGGCCCGGCCAACCCGTCCGTGGCGTACGTCACTTGCCGTTCGCGCCCGTACCCCCGGCCGGTACCGCGCTCATAGGCTGCCGCCATGTGGGTCTCCCTCGCGCTGTTCCTGCTCGGCCTCCTGACCGCCCTCGCGGCCCCCCGGCCGCTGTCCCGGGCCGACTGGGTGGAGCGAGAACCCGTGGTGGCCCTGTGGGTGTGGCAGTGCGTGGTGGCCGCCGTCCTGCTGAGCTTCGCGCTCTCCATGACGTTCAGCGCCTCGGCCGCCTGGCAGGCCGTACGGGGCCGGCTCTTCGCGCCCGCGCCGCGCGCCGTGGTCGACGCGTACGAACTCGGCACGACCGGGCCCTGGTCGGCGGTGCTCGCCGTGGCCCTCGCGGCCGGCGGGGTGTGGTCCGGGGCGATGCTGGGCCGGGAGATCGGCCTGGCCCGCGCCCGGCGCCGGCGGCGCCGCCACGACCTGCTCGCCCGCGTGCCCCTGCTGCCCGGGGAGGAGCCGGACGGCGAGCGCCTGGTGGTCCTGGAGGGCGAACGGGCGGGCGCCTGGTGGATGCCGGGGCCCACTCCCCGGCTGGTCGTCACCACGGCGGCGCTGCGCCGCCTGAAGGGGCGACAGCTGGACGCGGTCCTGGCGCACGAACAGGGCCACGCCCGTGCCCGGCACGACTGGCTGCTGCACTGCTCGGCGGCGCTGGCCGCCGGGTTCCCGGGCGTCCCCGTCTTCGCGGCCTTCCGCGAGGAGATGCACCGGCTGGTGGAGCTGGCCGCCGACGACGTGGCCTCGCGTCGGTTCGGCCGTCTGACGGTGGCCCTCGCCCTGGTCGGACTGAACGAGGAGCGCGGGGTGTTCGGCCCCGGGCCGGGGCCGGACGCGGGCCTGCCGCAGCGGGTGGACCGCCTCCTGGCCGCGGCGCCCCGGCTCACGGCCGGCCGCCGGCTGCGCCTGACGGCGACCGCCTCCCTGGTCCCCGTGGTCCCGGTGCTCGTGGCCTTCCTCCCCGCCTTCGGCGCGCTGGGCTGACGGCCGTCGCGGCGCCGGACCGCGACCGGGGTGCGGCAGACGGCGCGCGCGGGGAGGCGTACGAACCCGGGAGAAGACCGCGCGAGGCGTGGGGAGGGCGGCGCGGGGCCGTCCGTGCGGCAGGATCGGCCCATGCGCTCCTCCGCCGTGGCCACCGGTGTCCTGGCCGTCCTCCTGCTCGTCTGCGTCGCCGCGGGCTGGTCCCCGCTGCTCTCCTTCGACCGGTCGGTCGCCGGGGAGCTGCACCGCAGCGCCGTCGCCCATCCCGGGTTCACCCGGGCGAACCGCGTCCTGAGCGACTGGGTGTGGGACCCCGTGACGATGCGGCTGCTGGCCGCCGTCGCCGTGGGGCTGCTGTGGTGGCGGGGAGAACGGTGGCTCGCCGTGTGGGTGGCCGGGACGAGCCTGCTGACCGCGGGGCTCCAGCAGGGCCTCAAGGCACTGGTCGGACGGGACCGGCCCCACTGGCCCGATCCGGTCGACTCGGCGCGGTACGCGGCCTTCCCGTCCGGGCACGCGATGACGGCGACGGTCACCTGCGGGCTGCTGCTGTGGGTCCTGGCCCTGTACTGGCGGGACGGGTGGCGGGGCTGGGGCGCGCTCACGGGCGCCGCCGTCGTGTCGGTGCTCGGAGTGGGGTGGACGCGGGTCTACCTGGGCGTCCACTGGCCCTCGGACGTCCTCGGGGGGTGGCTCCTGGGGTGGTGCTGCGTGGCCGTGGCCGTGCTCACGTACCGGAGGAGGGAGGCGCGGGCCGCGTCGCCGGGCGGGAACGGCGCGGGCCGGGCGGGAGGGGCGCGATGAAGCCGTCTGTTCTGGACGATCCCCCGTGTCGCCCAGAACAGACGGCGTCCCCGGCGGTCCGCCACGAGGGCGTACCGACAGGACGCGCCGAGTATACTGGCCGTCAGCCAGTCAACGCAGGAGTCCAGCATGTCCCCGCGTAGCGCATCGGTCAATGAAGAGCTCCGGCGCCGGTCGCGGGAGCGCATCCTGCGGGCCGCCGTGGAGCTGGTCGACACCAGGGGCTACGAGGCGACCACGCTCGGCGACATCGCGGAGCGGGCCGGTACGGCGCGGGGGCTGATCTCGTACTACTTCCCGGGCAAGCGGCAACTGCTCCAGTCGGCGGTGCACCGGCTGATGCACCTCACCCTGGAGGCCGCCCTGGAGCGCGAGCCGCGCACGGAGGACGGCCGGGAGCGGCTGGCCCGCGCGATCGACGCGATCCTGGGGCTGGCGGTGGAGCACCCCACCCTGATGCGGACCCACATGGCGGGCATCCTGCAGGCCGAGGGCTTCGTGCGGTGCGAGGAGCAGCAGCGCCTCGCCCTCCTGCTGCGCGACACGCTCGCGCGGTACGGCTCCGAGGACGTGGACACGGACTACCCGCTGCTGCGGGCGCTGCTGATGGGCGCGGTGGTGGCGGTGCTGCTGCCGGGTGCGCCGATGCCGTGGACACGGCTGCGTTCGGAGCTGTTCCACCGGTACGGCCTGGACCGGGAGGCGGGCGTGCCGCCGGACGGGGGCCCGTCCGGCGGCACGCCGTCGCCCGGGATGCCGGGCGGCCCGGGGATCAGTCGAAGTAGTCCGGCTGGGTCTGGGCGTTGAACTCGTCGAGCCGGACCCGCTTCGCGGGATCGGTGCGGCGGTCGGAGATCTTGAGGACGTCGAAGCCCTTGGCGATGTCGTTCGAGTAGATGTGGCCGTTGTAGTAGTACGCGGACCAGGAGCCGCCGACCGAGAGGGTGGTGTCGGAGAGCGGGCCCCGGTCGAAGTGGGCGATCTCCTTCGGCCGGGCGGAGTCGGTGAAGTCCCAGACGGAGACGCCGCCCTGGTACCAGGCCTGGACCATGATGTCCTTGCCGCGGACCGGGATCAGCGAGCCGTTGTGGGCGACGCAGTTCTCGGTGGCGGCCTGGTGGCGCGGGATCTTGAAGTAGCTGCGGAAGACGAGCTTGCGCTTCTTCCCCTTGCCGACGATGTCGTAGATGCCGTTCGCACCCCGGTTCGGGCCGACCTCGGCGTTGCAGGTGGCCGCACCGCCGCCGCCCAGCTCGTCGGTGAAGACGACCTTGTCCGCATCCTGGTTGAAGGTCGCGGAGTGCCAGAACGCGAAGTTGACGTTGTCCTGGACGCGGTCGATCACCCGGGGCCGCTCGGGGTCCGAGATGTCGAAGAGGATGCCGTCGCCCATGCAGGCGCCGGCCGCGAGGTCCTCGCCGGGCAGCACGGTGATGTCGTGGCAACCGGTGGTCTTGGAGACGCCCGGGTTGGTGGGGGCGCCGGGGTTGCCGCCGCCGTCCGGGCCCTCGCCCGGGAAGAGGACCGGGAAGGCGACGACCTCGGCCTTCTGGGGCGCCTTGCGCGGCACCTTGATGACCGAGATGCCGTCGTGCGGGGGCCGGCAGTCCGGGAAGGCGGCGCTGGGGCTGTACGACGAGACGTAGACGTACACGTCCTTGCGCTTCGGCACCAGCGTGTGGGTGTGGGAGCCGCACGCGGTCTCGACGGAGGCGACGTACTTCGGGTTGCGGACGTCGCTGATGTCGAAGATCTTCATGCCCTCCCAGGATTCCTTGACCGTGGCGGGCTGCGTGGTGCTCGCGCAGGAGTCGTCGCTGCGGGAGGAGTCGGTGGAGAGGAAGAGCAGGTTCCCGGAGACCGAGATGTCGTTCTGGGAACCGGGGCAGAGGACCTGGGCGACGGTCTCGGGCGCGCTCGGCCTGCTGATGTCGAAGATCCGGAAGCCGTCGTAGTTCCCCGCGAAGGCGTACTTGCCCTGGAAGGCGAGGTCGGTGTTGAGGCCCGGAAGGGCGTCCTTGGGGATGTTCGCGAGGTGCTCGATGTTCGGGGTGTGGACGATCTGGTCCACCCCGGGTATCTCGCCGCTCCGGAGGGCGGCGCGCGTGTCGGCCGCCTGCTCCCGGGAGATTCCGCTCCGCACGGGGGCGTCTCCGGGGTCCGGTGTGGCGGCGGCGGGTCCGGCGGCGAGCAGTGTGGCCAGCAGGCCGGCCGCGGCGGATGCCACGCCCAGTCGTCTGGTCCGTCCGCGCGGAACTCGCGCGGTGGACGTGGTAAGCGGGGTACGCAACGAAGTCACTCCGTCCTCCCTGGGGTCCGTTCGGTCGTGAACGGGTGTGGGACCCCGGCAGTATGTTCCTTGCCGTGCACATCTCAACAGATGGCAACACGGACGTCATGAAGGATTCCGGCCGGTGCCCCGCGGAAAGTGTGAGGACGTCCCCGTCCCGCAAGAACACCTGGAGGTCACGTTGTTGATCCGCCGTCAGCGCGCCGTCGTGGCCGCGCTCCTGTCCGCCGTCGCCGTACTCGCCCTGGGCGCCTGCGACTCGGAGCCGGACGGGAGAGGGCCGGAGGCCGCGTCCCCGACGGGGGTCACCGTGGTGGCGCCGGGGCGGCCGGGCGAGCCGACCAGGCGGGTGTCCCCCGAGGAGGCCGCCCGGCTGCTCCCCGACGAGAGCCCGAACGGCGCGGACTTCCGGTACGTGCAGATGATGATCGCGCACCACCGCCAGGCCCTGACGATGACGGAGCTGGTGCCGCAGCGGGCGGAGTCCCCGGCGGTCAAGAAGGTCGCCGAGCGGATCGCGGCCGCGCAGAAGCCGGAGATCGCGGCGATGGAGGGCTGGCTGAAGAGCAACGGCGGACCGCGCGAACAGAGCGGCCACGACCACCACGCGATGCCCGGCATGGCGACCGGGGCCCAGCTGGCGGAGCTGGGGAAGGCCGGGGGCCGGGCCTTCGACGAGCTCTTCCTGAAGCTCATGATCGCCCATCACCAGGGCGCCGTGACGATGGCGGCCGAGCTGTTGAGCGAGGGCAACAACGTGCTGGTGGAGGAGATGGCGAACGACGTGATCGCCCAGCAGACCTCGGAGATCAACCGGATGCGCTCGCTGTAGGGCACGCGCCCCCGCCGCGAAGGGGACGGCCGTCAGACGGTCGCGCTCCCGCCACGGGGGGCGGCCGTCAGACGGCCGCGCCCCCGCGGCCGGCCTGGGCCGCCGACGCCGCGAGGACGGCGTCGAGGAGGCCGGGGAAGAGCGTGTCGAGGTCGTCCCTGCGCAGGGTGTTGAGCTTGGCCGTCCCCCGGTACACCTGCCGGACGACGCCGCTTTCGCGCAGCACCCGGAAGTGGTGCGTCGTGGTGGACTTGGTCACCGGCAGGTCGAAGTCCGAGCAGCTCAGCTCGGTGCCCTCGCCCGCCAGGTCCCGCACGATCCGCAGGCGCACGGCGTCCGCGAGCGCGTGCAGCACGTCTTCGAGGCGGATCCGGTCGCGCGGGGGGTGTTCGAGCGCGCGCGGGTCGGCGGTGGTCGTCATGGCGGCTCCACTTCATCCGGGACGGCCCCATTGTACGAGACCTCTCGTAGTTTGACATGCGTCGTACTACGATGCCTATCGTATGAGCGTCCTTCCCGGCATCCCGAAACGGAGTCCGTCATGAGCGTCGCCCTCTTCGAGCCCCTCACCCTGCGGTCCCTGACCATTCCCCACCGGGTCTGGATGGCTCCCATGTGCCAGTACTCCGCCGAGGCGACCGGCCCGGACGCGGGCGTCGCCCGCGACTGGCACTTCGCCCACTACGCCGCCCGCGCCACCGGCGGCGCCGGGCTGATCCTGGTCGAGGCGACCGCCGTCGCCCCCGAGGGCCGCATCAGCCCGGCGGACCTCGGCCTCTGGAACGACGCCCAGACCGAGGGGCTGCGCCGGATCGCCGGCTTCCTGGAGGAGCACGGCACCGTGCCCGGGATCCAGATCGGACACGCGGGGCGCAAGGCGTCGACCAACCGCCCCTGGGAGGGCCGCGGCCCCGTCGCCCCGGGCGGGAACGGCTGGCAGCCCGTCGGCCCCAGCCCGGTCGCCTTCGCCGAGGACCACCCGGTCCCGGACGAGCTGACCCCGGAGCGCATCCGGGAGATCACCGGACAGTTCGCGGACGCGGCCCGCCGCGCCCTGGAGGCCGGGTTCCGGGTCGTCGAGGTGCACGGCGCCCACGGCTACCTGGTCGGAGAGTTCCTGTCCCCGCACAGCAACCACCGCACGGACGCGTACGGCGGCTCCTTCGAGAACCGGACCCGTTTCGCCCTGGAGGTCGTGGACGCGGTGCGGGCCGTGTGGCCCGAGGAGCTGCCCGTCTTCTTCCGGATCTCCGCCACCGACTGGCTGGAGGAGGGGGGCTGGACGGCGGACGAGACCGTACGGTTCGCCGCGCTGCTGCGCGAGCACGGCGTGGACCTGCTCGACGTCTCCAGCGGCGGGAACGGCGGACCGGCCCGCATCCCGGTGGGCCCCGGCTACCAGGTCCCCTTCGCCGCCCGCGTCAAGGCGGAGACCGGGCTGCCCGTGGCCGCCGTCGGCCTCATCACCGAGAGCGGGCAGGCCGAGAAGATCCTCGCCAACGGCGAGGCCGACGCGGTCCTCCTCGGCCGCGAGCTGCTGCGGGACGCCTCCTGGCCCCGCCGCGCCGCCCGCGAACTCGGCGCCGAACTCCCCGCGCCGGCCCCGTACGCCTGGGCGATCTGAACCGGGCCGCACATCCCGGGAGGGCTCCGGGGCGCGTCCGGGGAGCACGATCGGCGGGCGGGTGCAGACTGGCCGCATCCGTGACAAGGACGTCCTGGAGGTGGCAGCCATGCCCGACGTACTCCTGACCGTGGGCACCCGCAAGGGGCTCTTCATCGGCCGCAGGCACGGGGGGCGGTGGGAGTTCGGCGATCCGGTGTTCCCCGCCCAGGCGGTGTACTCGGTCGCCGTCGACACCCGGGGGGCGACCCCGCGCCTGCTCGCCGGCGGGGACAGCGCCCACTGGGGGCCGTCCGTCTTCCACTCCGACGACCTGGGCCGGAGCTGGACCGAGCCGGCCCGGCCGGCGGTGCGGTTCCCCGAGGACACCGGGGCCTCCCTGGAGCGCGTCTGGCAGCTGCACCCGGCACCGGAGCACTCCCCCGGCGTGGTGTACGCGGGGACGGAACCGGCCGCCCTCTTCCGGTCGGCGGACGGCGGCGAGTCCTTCGAGCTGGTACGGCCGCTGTGGGAGCACCCGACCCGTTCGCGGTGGGTGCCCGGCGGGGGCGGCGAGGCCGTGCACACCGTGGTCACCGACCCCCGCGACCCGGACGCGCTCACGGTCGCGGTCTCGACCGCCGGGGTGTTCAGGTCGCGGGACGGCGGGGGCGCGTGGGAACCCTCCAACGCGGGCGTGTCCGCGGTGTTCCTGCCGGACCCGTACCCCGAGTTCGGGCAGTGCGTCCACAAGATCGCCCAGGACGCGGGCGATCCCGACCGGCTCTACCTCCAGAACCACTGGGGCGTCTTCCGCAGCGACGACGCGGGGGCCGTCTGGTCCGACATCGGCGCGGGCCTCCCCTCCGACTTCGGGTTCGCGGTCGCGGCCCACCCCCACCGCCCGGACACCGCCTACCTCTTCCCCATCACGGCGGACACCGACCGGGTCCCGGCGGGCCGGCGGTGCCGGGTCTACCGCACGACCGACGCCGGGAGCACCTGGGAGCCGCTGACCGCCGGACTCCCCGGGGGCGACCACTACGGCACGGTGCTCCGGGACGCCCTGTGCACGGACGACGCGGACCCGGCGGGCGTCTACTTCGGCAACCGGAACGGCGAGGTGTACGCGAGCGCCGACGACGGGGACACCTGGCACCTCCTCGCCGAGCACCTGCCGGACGTGCTGTGCGTGCGGGCGGCGGTGGTCTGAGGCGCGCCGCGGCCCGCGCGCCGGGTCAGGGCAGGCGCCAGTCCACCGGCTGGGCGCCCAGGCCGAGCAGGAGCTCGTTGGCGCGGCTGAAGGGCCGGGAGCCGAAGAAGCCCCGGTCCGCCGACATCGGGGAGGGGTGCGCGGACTCGATCGCGGGCAGGTCGCCCAGGAGCGGGCGGGCGTTGCGGGCGTCGCGGCCCCACAGGATCGACACCAGGGGCTTGCCCCGGGCGGCCAGGGCGCGGATCGCCTGCTCGGTGACCTCCTCCCAGCCCTTGCCCCGGTGGGCGGCCGGCTTGCGCGGGGCGGTGGTGAGCGCCCTGTTGAGGAGCAGGACGCCCTGGCGGGTCCAGGGGGTCAGGTCGCCGTTCGACGGGCGGGGCAGGCCCAGGTCGGTGTGCAGCTCCCGGAAGATGTTCTCCAGGCTCCCGGGCAGCGAACGGACCTCGGGCGCGACCGCGAAGCTCAGCCCGATCGCCATCCCCGGCGTCGGGTAGGGGTCCTGACCCACGATCAGGACCCGCACGTCGTCGAAGGGCTGCTGGAAGGCCCGCAGCACGTTCTGTCCGGAGGGCAGATAGGTCCGGCCCGCGGCGATCTCGGCGCGCAGGAAGTCGCCCATCGCCGCCACCCGTCCCGCGACGGGGCTCAGGGCCTCCGCCCAGCCGGGCTCCACCAGTTCGTTCAAAGGTCGCGCTGTCACGGTCCGTCACTCTACCGGCCTACAGTGACAACCGGCCCCGACCGCCCGGCGGGGCGCCTCCCCCGCAGGATCCGCCCACTCCCCCGAGGACGGTGCACCGTGGTTTCCGTGAACGCCCCTTCCCCCGAACCCGGCGCTCCCTGCGATCCCGGCGGATCGGACGGCATGGACGGCCCGGACGCCCCGGACGGCCTGGTCGTCGGGGTCGACTCCGGCGGTTCGGGCCTCCGGATCGCCCTGGCGGATGCCGCGACCGGCACGGTCCTCGGCAGCCGCACGTCGCGCGAACCCGTACGGACCGGTCCCGGCGGGATCTCCGCCGCCCACTTCCTGGAGCAGGTCCTGCCGGCGGTCCGCGCCCTGAGGGAGCCGTTCGGCGCACGGCCGGTGCTCGCCGCGGCCGTGGGAGCCGCCGGGATGGCGACCCTCGGGGACGAGCTGCGGGCCGGGCTGCCGGGCGCGCTCGCGGAGGCGTGGGGGGTGCGGCGGCTCGCGCTCGCGGCCGACGCGGTCACCGCGTACGCGGGAGCGCTCGGCCAGCGGCCGGGCGCGGTCGTCGCGGGCGGGACGGGGATGGTCGCGCTCGGCACGGACCTGGTGACCTGGCGGCGGGCCGACGGCTGGGGGCACCTCCTGGGCGACTGCGGCGGCGGCGCCTGGATCGGCCGGGCCGGCCTGGAGGCGGCGATGCGGGCGCACGACGGGCGGCGGGGAGGCTCGGCGGCGCTCCTGGACCGGGCGGAGAAGCGGTTCGGACCGGCGGCGGGCCTGCCCGGCCTGCTCTACCCGCGCACGGACCGGCCCGCGGTGCTCGCCTCCTTCGCGCCGGAGGTGGGGCACTGCGCCCCGGAGGACCCGGTGGCGGCGGACATCCTCGTCCGGGCCGGCGCGCACGTCGCGGAGGCCGCGGAGGCGGTGTGCCCGGCCGGGCCCGGGGCCGTGGTGGCCCTGACCGGGGGCCTGTTCGGAATGGGCGAGCCCCTGCTCGCGCCCCTGCGGGCCGCGCTGGAGGAGCTGCTTCCGCACGCCCGTACGACGGCTCCGGAGGGAGACCCGCTGGCGGGAGCGGTCGCCCTCGCCTCGGCGCTCGCCACCGGCACGCTGCGGCTGCCGGTGGACGCGGCGCTGCTGCGACTCTTCGGCGAGGCGACGCCACCGGAGCGTCCGTCCGGGCGGAAGCCGGTGTCCTGAAACGAAAAGAACACAGGAACCGCAGGAAAAGGGCAGAGGCGGGCGGAAACAGAACGGAAGCGGAGTTTCGGGCCGGACATAGAGGGACAGAAGACGCGTGGTCGCACCTCAGCGAACGGCGCCGGGGGCGAAACCAGTAGCATGCGGCGCCATGAGCTCCCCCACTGGGCCTGCTTCCGGCCTGCCTGTACGAATGCCTCGACCCCGCCAGTCCGGGCGGCACCGTCGCCCCGAACCCGCGGCGGCGCCCGAGGGCGCTCCCGCGCTGGTTCTCGCCGTACCCGGCGTGCCTTCCGCCGCCATACGCTCGCTGGCCGAAGAGGTCGTGAGCATCGCCCGTTCCGAGCTGCCCGGCCTGGAGGCCGTGATCGGCTTCCTGGAGGGCGACGACGCCGAGTACCCCTCCCTGGCGAGCGTCCTGACGGCCGCCGCCGCGCTGCGCGACGACCGCTACGAGCTGGCCCTGGCCGCCGGCCGCGAGGTCCCCGCCCCGACGGGCCCGGCCGCGGTCGTCGTCCCGCTGCTCGCCGGCCCGGACAGCGCCCAGATGCGCCGGGTCCGCCAGGCACTGATGGACGGCGGCAACAACGCCGAGCTGACCGACGTCCTCGGACCGCACCCGCTCCTCGCCGAGGCGCTGCACGTGCGCCTGTCGGAGGTGGGGCTGGCCCGCGCCGACCGCGCCCGGCTGTTCACGGTCACCACGGCCGCCGACGGCATCATCCTGGCGACGGTCGGCGGCGAGGAGGCCGTGCGGGCCGCCGGGATCACCGGCATGCTGCTCGCCGCGCGCCTCGCCGTGCCGGTGATCGCCGCCGCGCTCGACCAGGAGGGCTCGATCGCCTCCGTCGCCGAGCAGCTGCGCGCCGCCGGCTCGGAGCAGCTGGCCCTCGCCCCGTACCTGATCGGTCCCGAGCTGGCCGACGGCCTCCTCGACGAGGCCGCGAAGGAGGCGGGGTGCGCCGCCGCCGAGCCGCTGGGCGCCTACCCGGCGATCGGCAAGCTGGTGCTCTCGCAGTACACGGCCGCGCTGGGCATCTCGCCGCAGCAGCCGCAGGGCGTGCCCTCGCTCTGAGGGTCACGGTCGCCGTCCGTGGAAGGGCCCGCACCGGGCGGTGCGGGCCCTTCGGCGTGTCCGCCGGGGCCGGCGCGGCTCAGCCGAAGACGACGCAGGAGGCCGCCGGGGCCTCGATCGCGCCCGCGCGGGCGGGTACGCCGGTCTCGGGGTCGAGGGTGAACCAGGTGACGTCGCCGGAGCGCTCGTTCGCCGCGTACAGGTGCCGCCCGGAGGGGGCGAGGGTCAGGTCGCGCGGCCAGGTGCCGCCGCAGGGCACGGTGGCGGTCAGGGCGGCCCCGGCGCCGTCCGGGTCGAGCGCGAGGACGGCGAGGGTGTCGTCGCCCCGGACGGCGGCCCAGAGGAAGCGCCCGTCGGGGGCGACGACCACCTCGGAGGGGTAGCTGGGGCCGGGGGTGCCCGCGGGGACGACGGGGGTCTCGCCGAGCGGTTCGAGGGTGCCCGTCGCGGCGTCCCACCGGCAGACGGTGAGGACGGGTTCCAGCTCGTGCAGGACGTACGCGTGGGTGCCGGACGGGTGGAAGGCGAGGTGGCGCGGGCCGGTGCCGGGACGCAGCGCGGTCTCGCCGTGGAGGGCGGGCACCCCGGTCGCGGGGTCGAGGGCGTAGACCCATACGGAGTCGGTGCCGAGGTCCACGCCGACGGCCCACCGGCCGCTGGGGTCGGGGAGCACCTGGTGGGCGTGCGGACCGCTCTGGCGGTCGGCGACGGGGCCGCTCCCCTCGTGGCGCAGGACCGCCGTGACGGGGCGGGCGGTGCCGTCCCCGGCCAGGGGCAGGACGCTGACGCTGCCGGAGGTGTAGTTGGCGGTGAGGACGTGCCCGGCGGCCAGGGAGAGGTGCGTGGGGCCCGCGCCGTCGACGGGTACGGGCGCGCCGAGCGGCCGGGGCACGGGTCCGGTGACGTCGAAGGCGGCCACGGCGCCGGCGTCGGTCTCGGAGACGGCGTGGAGCACGGGGCCGGCGAGGGCCAGGAAGGAGGGGTCGGCGACGGCGTCGCTGGAGCCGGTGACCGTGAGGGCGCCCGTCTCCCCGTCCACCTCGGCGGCGAGGACCCCGCGCCCGCCCTCCGAGGTGAAGGAGCCGATGTACGCCCGTACGGCGCCGGCACCCCCTCCGCCGTTCCCGCCGTTCCGGCCGCCCGCGTCCCGAGCCGTCCCTGTGCCGCCCACGTCGTCTCTCCTTCCCGGCGCCGGCCGTGTTCGGCCGGTCGTTCCGCGCCGACGGTAGCAGGGGTCTAGACCAGAGGAGGGGAAGACGGGGCGGTCGGCCGGGCCCGTTCTCAGGCGGCCGGGACCAGGGGCGCGCGGGGGGAGGTGCGCAGGGGCGCCGCGAGTTCCACGAGGGCCTGCTCCAGGCCGTGCAGATGGCCGAGGGCCGCCTCGGCGCCGGGGTGGTGCGGGGCTCCGCCCACTTCGGCGGCCGGGGACCGTACGGGCTCCGCCGGGGGCACGAGGGCGTGGACGGCGGCCTCGACGCGCCAGGCGGCGGCGGCGAGCCGGGCGTCGTGCGAGGCGGCCGGGTCGGCGGCGACGGCGGCGAGGCCCCTGATCTCGCGGGCGCAGTCGTCCAGGAGCGCGAGCACCCGGCGGGCGCGGGCCTTGCGGGCGCGCAGCGGGCTGAGCGGGTGCACGAGCGGCGCGAGGGAGAGCCGGACCCGGCCGAGCAGGAGTTCCAGTTCGGCGGCGTGCGGCGCCGGGTCGGCGTCCGGGTCGCCGGCGAGCCGGCGGGCGGCGGCCGTGGTGCAGGTGTGCACGCAGGTCACGGCCCGTTCGATCCAGGCGTTGGTGGCCGCGTGCGTGGTCACGGGCAGCAGCAGCACGCCGATCGCGGCACCGGCCGCGCCGACGGCGGTCTCCTGGAGGCGCAGGAGCAGCAGTCCGGGGTGCAGGACGCCGAGGAGGCCGTACAGCAGTCCGGCCATGACGGTCACGAAGAACATCATCCAGCTGTACGAGAGGGGGGCGGTGTAGAAGATCCCGAAGACGCACACGGCGACGAGGAGGGCGGTCGGGGCGGGCGCGCCGCCCACGGGGACGGCGATCAGGAGCCCGGCGGCGATGCCGGTGACGGTGCCGAGGACCCGGCGGAAGCCCCGGACGAGGGTCTCGCCGCGCGAGGCGGTGTTGACGAAGATCCACCAGGCGGTGCCGACGGCCCAGTACCAGCGCTCGTGGGAGATCAGCTGGCCCGCCGCGAGGGCGACGGCGCAGGCGGCGGTGGCCTGGAACGCCTGGCGGGTGGTGGGGCGGGCCAGACCGGTGCCGGGCGGCGGGGCGGGCGCGGCGGGCGGCGGGACGCGCCGTTCGACGCACCAGACGCCGAAGCGGACGGTCCCCGCCGCGAGCAGGGCGAGGGCGACGGCCGCGTACAGCTCGGGCAGCTGCGCGGGGAGCGCGTGCAGGAACTGGGTCACGAAGAACTGCATGAAGGCGAAGATGCCGAGGGCGTGCCCGCGCGGCCCCCAGCGGCGGGCGTACACGCCGGCGAAGACGACGAGGAGCCAGACGGCGTCGCGGAGCGGGGGAACGCCGTGGAGGGCGGTCGCCAGGGCGAGGACGGGAAAGCCGGCGGCCGGGAGCAGGGCGGTGGTGACGGCCTGGCGGCGCACGGTCGGATCGCCCACGGTGAAGAGGGCGAGCAGCGCGGCCAGACCGGCGGTGACGGAGGCGGTGAGCGAGAGCCCGGCGAGTTCGGCCAGCGCGACGGCGAGGCCGATGCCGAGGACCGCCCGCAGGGAGACGCGCAGTCGGACGAGCCCCGGATCCGGGGCCACGAACATCTTCTTCACGGCTTCGGCCGCCCCCTTGTCTTGCCTCTCGCCGGCCGCGCGGCGCCCGGGGGTGGTGGGGCCGTGCGGACACGACGAAGGCGCCGCGGTCCGGACCGGCCTCGTCGCCGCCCCGGCGCTGCGCGGCGCCGAAAGTACGTGGATGTGACACAGGAAAGCATCCGCACCCCATTGGCTCAACTCATCGCCGATCGACTGGGCCATTGGCCCACCTTCCGGCGGCGGAACCGCTCCGGCCGTGGGCCAACGGACCACCGCGGGCGAGACCGGCGGGCCGCGTTCCCCGCCGGGACGGCGGGGAACGCGGTCCGGCCTCCCCGAAACGGCCGCAGGTCTCGACGACCCGCCCCCGCGCGTGCCACCCTCACTCCGTACTTACCGGCCGGTAACAGTGCTCACCGGCCGGCACCGGTCCCGTACCGCCACCCCCGGAGGAGCGCCATGCCACGGTCCGCACGTTCCGCCCTCGCCCTCGCCGGCCTGATGGCCGCCGCGGGCACCGCCCACTTCCTCGTCCCGAAGCCGTTCGACGCGCTCGTGCCGCGCGTCCTTCCGGGGCGCCCGAGGACGTGGACCCGGCTCAGCGGGGCCGCCGAACTGGCGCTCGCGGCCGGCCTCGCGGTGCCGGGGACACGCCGGGAGGCCGCCCGCGCGACCGCCGTCTTCCTGATCGCCGTCCTCCCCGCCAACGTACAGATGGCGCACGACTGGCGCCACCGCTCCCCGGTCGCCAGGGCCGTCGCCCGCGCCCGCGTCCCCCTCCAGCTCCCCCTGATCCTCTGGGCCGGGCACGCGGCCCGCGGCGCGCAGGGCCCGCGGGACCGGTCCCCGGCGCGCGGATAGAGTCGGCACCGGGAACGCGCACGGCACGGAAGCGGAGAAGGCGGGCGGGTCATGGCGGTGGACGGGCTCGACACCCGGATCCTGCGGCTGCTGATCGAGCGGCCGAGGACGAGCGTGCGCGAGTACGCGCGCCTCCTGGGGGTCGCGCGGGGCACCGTGCAGGCCCGGATCGACCGGATGGAGCGGGACGGGGTGATCACGGCGACCGGGCCGGTCCTCTCCCCCACCGCCCTGGGCCATCCGGTGCTCGCCTTCGTGCACGTCGAGGTGACCCAGGGCCGTCTGGACGAGGTCGGGGACGCGCTCGCGGCCGTCCCGGAGATCGTGGAGGCGTTCTCCATCACCGGCGGCGGCGACCTGCTGACCCGGGTGGTGGCGCGGGACGCCGGTCACCTGGAGGACGTCATCCAGCGCCTGATCCGGCTGCCCGGAGTGGTCCGCACCCGGACCGAGATCGCCCTGCGCGAGCGGGTGCCCCACCGGCTGCTGCCGCTGGTCGAGGCGGTCGGGCGGGGAGAGGAAACCACGTGACCCCTTCCGTCCGGCCTCGCAGACGCGGCTGGAAAAGGGCATGAGCTTTGCGCATGCGAGGCTGTGGACCTTAATCTTGCGCACATGCAGTCCTACACCATCGGGCAGGCGGCGCGCCTCCTGGGCGTGAGCCCCGACACCGCACGCCGCTGGGCCGATGCGGGCCGGATCACCACCCACCGCGACGAGAACGGCCGGCGGCTCATCGACGGACGCGATCTGGCCGCCTTCTCCGTCGAGGCCGGGCAGGGCGCCACCGGCGACGAGGACCAGCCGTACACCTCGGCGCGCAACGCGTTCCCGGGGATCGTGACGGCGGTCAAGCTCGGTGACGTCGCGGCCCAGGTCGAGATCCAGGCGGGACCCCACCGCCTCGTCTCGCTCCTCACCCGGGAGGCCGTGGAGGAGCTGGGGATCGAGGTCGGCATGCGGGCCACCGCCCGCGTGAAGTCGACCAGCGTCCACATCGACGTGGCCTGACGCGGCGGACGCGCCCCGCGACCGCCGGGCGCCGTCGCGGTACGGGGACGCGGACCCGGGCGGTCGGGCGGTGGGGCGGGCGGTCGGTGCCGGTGTGCGCGGGACGTCGAACCCGTCGCCCTCGGACCGTCCATGACCACCCGGATCCGGCCGCCACGGCCGCGGAGCCGCCCCGGCCACCGGGCGGGAGCCGGGGCCGTACGGGGGTGTCAGCGGGTGCTGCGGGCGACGAGCATCGCCACGTCGTCCTGGGCGGAGTCCGCGAGGAGCCCGGCGAGGACCTCGTCGCACAGCCGGTCCAGGGGCCGGTCGTGAGGGACGAGCGCCCGCGCGAGCCGGCCCAGTCCCTCGTCGAGGTCCCGGTCGCGGGCTTCGACGAGGCCGTCGGTGTAGAGGACGAGGAGTCCGCCGTCGGGCAGGACGACCTCCTCCGTGCCGAAGTCGTGGGCCCCCGTGCCCAGCGGGGTCCCCGGCGGGCCGTCGAGGAAGGTGACGGTCCCGTCCGGGGCGGCGACGGCCGGCGGCGGGTGTCCCGCGCGGGCGATCACCCAGCGGCCGGTGGCGGGGTCGTGGACCGCGTAGACGCAGGTCGCCATCTCGTCCTCGCCCAGGTCGGCCACGACGGCGTCGAGGGAGCTGAGCATCCGGGCCGGCGGGATGTCGTGGCGGGCCAGGGTCCTCACGGCGGTGCGCAGCTGGCCCATGACGGCCGCCGCGTGGATGCCGTGGCCCATGACGTCGCCGATGACGAGACCGGTCCGGCCGCCCGGCAGGGCGATGGCGTCGAACCAGTCCCCGCCGACGTCGTGGGCGCTGGCGGGCAGGTAGCGGCCGGTGAGTTCGAGACCGGTGACGGCGGGGAGCGCGCTGTTGGTGAGGGAACGCTGGAGGGTGAGGGCGGCTTCCCGCTGGGTGGTGTAGAGACGGGCGTTGTCGATGTTGAGGGCGGCGCGGGCGACGACCTCGTCGACGAGGACCCGGTCCTGGGCGTCGAAGGGCTCGCGGGTCCGCAGCCGGGTCACCATGACGGCGCCGAGGACCTTCCCCCGCGCCACCAGGGGCACGAGCCGCACCGAGCCGACGCGGCCGGTGAAGTAGGCGCGGAGCGTCTCCGCGTGCGGGTCGCCGAGCAGGACCGGGAGATCGGACGCGCGCAGGTCCACGGGCCGGCCCTGGACGACGACCCGCTCGTACACGGAGTCGAAGGGGACCTGGAAGGTCCGGCCCGGGAGGAGCAGGGACGGTGGGGCGGCCGGGTCGGGGAGCCGGGCCGCGAGCCGCCGCAGTACGCCCCGGGTGGAGGCGGCCGGGTCGTCCGGCGCGAAGACCGTCTCCAGCATCTGCACGTCGGCCGAGTCGGCGAGCTGCGGCACGAGGAAGCGGACGGTCTCCTCGGCGGTCCGTTCCAGGTCCAGGGTGGTGCCGATCCGGGCGCCGGCCTCCGCGAGCAGGGCGAAGCGCCGGCGGGCCCGTTCGACCTCGGCGTGCGCCTCGTGGCTCTCGGTGATGTCGACCAGGGAGGCGATGATCCCCAGGGGCCGCTGTTCGGCGCGGTCGACGAGCGGGGCGTACGAGCAGGACCAGACGTGGTCGCGGTCCGGGTCGGCGGGGGTGCGGCCGATCCGGTGCGCGTCGACGACGGCGGTGCCGCCGTGCAGGACCCGGCGCATGAGGGATTCGAGCGATTCGGCGTTGACGCCGGGCACGACCTCGGTGAGGCGGCGGCCCACGTGTCCGGCCGCCGGGACGCCGTTCATCCGGGCCAGGGCGTCGTTGACCCGCAGGAAGCGCAGGTCGGGCCCGAGCAGGGCGAGGCCGATGGGCGACTGGGTGAAGAGGCTCTCCATCGCCGCCAGGCTCTCCCGCATGCGCAGGACCTCGGAGGTCTCCACGGCGATGAGCATCGCCCCCGGCCGCCCCTCGGGATCGGTGGCCGGCACGATCCACATCTCCATGACGACCGTGTGGCCGTCGCGGTGGCGGACGGGCAGCGTGCCGACCATGGTCTCGCCCGCCTGGACGCGGCGGGTGAGCCGGTCGGCGAGTCCGCGGTTGGCGTCGGGGACGAGGAGCGGCCCGGCGAAACGCCCCAGCACGTGCTCGGGCCGGTGGCCGAGGAGGTCCTGGGCGGCGAGGGACCACTCGACGACGCGGCCCTCGGCGTCCTCGCGCCACAGGGCGATCGGCAGCAGCTCGCGGAGCACCCCGGCATCGCCCATGGCCGCCCTGGGCGGTGGGGGAACCCTGTTCGACGACCGGTGTGTCTCCAACGCATCGCCCTACGCCTCGACCCCGCCCCGGGGGGCGCGATACCTACCGAATCACCCTATCCGAGACATCGGTGGCGGGCGCTGCGCGATACGGCCGATCGATGGCCCCGGCCGGTCGGGAACGGGGCGTGACAGTACGGCCGGGAGCGACGAAGATCTGGACGCGGACGGACGCGGGGCCGCTCCGGGAGGACCTCCGGGCCCCGGCCCGTCCGGGGGCGGCCGCGAACGGGCGCGCACGGCGGCGGGCGACCGCCCCGCCGGGCGGTACCGGCTCGGGGACCGGGAGAGATCCGACTACAGGGGTGCGCGCGTGAGCAGAGTGATCGACGGCCGTTTCGAACTGCTGGAGCGGCTGGGCGGCGGCGGCATGGGGACGGTGTGGCGCGCCCGCGACCTGTCCCTCCACCGCGACGTGGCGCTCAAGGAGGTGCGCCCGCCGGACCCCGCGATGGCCGAGTACGACCCCGAGGGCGCCCGGACCCTGCGCGCCAGGGTGCTGCGGGAGGCCCGCGCCCTGGCCCGGATCGACCACCCCAACGTGGTGACGATCCACCACATCGTGGACGCGGGCGAGGGGACCTACCCGTGGCTCGTGATGGAGCTGGTCACCGGCGGCACCCTCCAGGGGCGGCTCGACCGGGGCACGATGACCCCCGCCGAGGCCGCCGGGCTCGGCCTCGGGCTGCTCGCGGCCCTGCGCGCCGCTCACGAACGGGGCATCGAACACCGTGACGTGAAGCCCGCCAACGTCCTGCTGCGGCCCGACGGGCGGCCGGTCCTCACCGACTTCGGCATCGCGGCGATCCGGGAGTCCACGGCCCTGACGGCCTCGGGCTCGATCATCGGCTCGCCCGACTACATGGCGCCCGAGCGCGTCCGGGGCGGCGCGAGCGGCCCGGCGGCCGACCTGTGGTCGCTGGCCATGCTGCTGTACGTGGCGGTGGAGGGCCACCACCCGCTGCGCCGGGAGAACACCCTCGCGACCCTCGCGGCGGTCCTCTCCGACGACGTGCCCCCTCCGGTCCGGGCGGGCGCGCTGACCGGCGTGCTGACGCGCCTCCTCGTGCGGGACCCGGCCGCGCGCCCGGACGCGGAGGAGCTGGACCGCGTACTGGCCGCCGTCGCGGCGGGGGCCCCCGGGGGCGGCGACGCCGTACGGGACCGGGTGCCGGACGCCGGGGACGGGCGGGCCGGGGGCGGGGACGCGGGGACGATGCCGCTCCGGTCGGTGCCGGCGGTCCCGGCGGGAGCGCCGGCGGGACCGGCGGGGGCGTGGGCAGGGCCGGCCGGGGTCCCGGCCGGCCCTCCGCCCCCCTCTCCCCCGGCCGCCCCGGCGGCGGGCACCCCCGGGCGGCGCGGGCGCCGGGTCTTCGGGGCGGCGGCCGTGGTGGCGGTCCTCGCGGTGGGCGTGCCCGTCGCCGTGAACCGGGACTGGGGAACGGCCGAGCCGAACGGTGGGCCGACCGCCGCTCCCTCGCGGCAGGGTCCCGCGGCCCGGCGCCCCACGGTGTCGGGGACACCCGCCGGGGAGACGGGCTCCGCGAAGGAGACGGGCTCCGGGAAGACCGACCTGCTGACGCCCGCCGGGGCGCGGACCGCCGTCGCGGCCGTCAAGGCGGCCTCGGGGGGCGCCAAGGTCACCAGCTTCGTCGTGTACCCGGAGTACGCCGTGGCCCAGGTGATGGTCAAGGGCAGCACGAAGCGGTACGACCGCTACATGTACCGGGGCGGGGACGTGGCAGTCCGGGAGGGGCCCGGGGGCACCGTCTTCCCCGGCTCGGTCCCGGCCGACCTGGACTCCTTCTCGTGGGACGCCCTGCCGGCGCTCATGAAGCGCGCCGACACGGAGCTGGGGATCACCAGTCCGACCAGCCGCTATCTGGTCGTCACCCCGGCCTCGACGCTCACGGGCGGCGACGCCGGCCTGAGCGTCTACCTGTCCGACGCGTACGGCTCCGCCCACCTGACGGCCGACGCCCGGGGCCGGGTGATCACCGTCAACCCCCGCGAGGACTGATCCGCGCGGACCGCCGGGCCGCCCGGCCGCCCCGGCACGGGCCCGGGGCGGCCGGGCGAACAGGCACAGGGCCGGCGCCGGGGCCGGGGCCGGACTCAGCCCCTTCCGGGGGCCGTGAAGGCGACCTCGGCGGCCGGTACGGTGACCTCCGCGTCGCTCCCGAGGGCGTACGCGGCCACCCGCGAGGCCGTCGCGGCCGGGATCACCCCGCTGACGCCCGGCACGGCCGGGACGTCCTGGGTGGCGTGGGCGTCGTGCGGCACGACGACCCGGTGACCGCGCTCCAGGGCCGTGCGGGCCGTCGCCTGGACGCACATCTCCGACATCACGCCGCAGACGGCGACCGCCCGCACCCCCGCTTCGGCGAGCACACCGCCCAGCGGTGTGTCCCGGAAGCCGTCGTCGTGGGACTTGCGGATCACCAGCTCCGCGGGGCCCGGCTCCACGGGGTGGTGCAACTCCCAGCCGGGGGTGTGGGGTTCATCCTCCGCTCCGGGCGGCCCGTCGTTCTGGAGGTGGACGACGAGCGCCCCGCTCCTGCGGGCCCGGGCGATCAGGTCCGCCGTGCGGTCGACGAGGCGTGCCGCCGCGGGCACGGCCCCGTCCCCGGTGACGAACGCCGACTGCACGTCCACGACGATCAGTGCTTCCACGGGGCGCGCGCGCTGGGTCATCCCGCCATCCTCGCCCGGCGGGCCCGCGTCCACCACGGGTTTTCGGCCGCCCCGCCGGGCGCGGGCCCCGGGGCGGCGACGGCCCCGGAGCCGGGCGTGCTCACCGTCCGCCCTCCGCGGGGGTCGCGGCGGCCTCCTCCCGGATGCGGTCGAACTGGGCGCCCATGGCGGCGGAGAGCGCCTGGGCGGCGGAGAGGGGGCGGACCATGACGGTGAACTCGTCGATCCTCCCCTCCTCGTCGAAGTGGAGGAAGTCGCAGCCCTGGATCTCCTTGTCCCCGACCTTCGCGGTGAAGACGAAGGCGTGGTCGCGGCCGTCCGCGCTCCCGATCTCGCGGACGTAGCGGAAGTCGGAGAAGACGCGGAGGGCCGCGCGCAGGATCGTGGCGGTGACGGCCCTGCCGGAGTAGGGCCGGAAGACGACCGGGCTGGTGAAGACGACGTCCTCGGCGAGCAGGGCCTCGACGGCCGCGGAGTCGCGGTTCTCCACGGCGGTGCGGAACGGGTGCACGGGGCGGCTCCATGGGCAACTAGTTGAATAGGCGTGCCCTCACCCAACCGCATGACGCGGGGCCCGTCCAGTGGCCGGCCGCCGCGCGTCGTACCGCGCCGCCCTCCCGCCGGGGGCACGGTGGCCGCCCGCGCGGGGGGCGGTGCGGGCGCGCGGGCGGCGGTGCGGTCAGCCCCCCACCCTCGCCATCCACGCCTCGACCTCGTCCGGGGAGCGCGGCAGCCCCGCCGACAGGTTCTCGTGGCCGTCGTCGGTGACGAGCAGGTCGTCCTCGATCCGCACGCCGATGCCGCGCCACTCCTCGGGCACGGTCAGGTCGTCGGGCTGGAAGTACAGGCCCGGCTCGACGGTCAGGACCATGCCCGGGACGAGGACGCCGTCGACGTACTCCCCGGTGCGCGCGGCCGCGCAGTCGTGGACGTCCAGGCCGAGCATGTGGCCGGTCCCGGCCATGGTGAAGCGGCGCTGGAGACCGAGGGCGTACGCGCGGTCCGCCGGGCCCTCGACGAACCCCCACTCCACCAGGCGGGCCGCCAGGTGGCGCTGCGCCGCCTCGTGGAAGGCGCGGTACGGGGCACCCGGCCGCACCGCCGCCATCCCGGCCTCCTGGGCCTCGTACACGGCTTCGTACACCCGGCGCTGGACGGGGGTGAAGGTCCCGCTCACCGGAAGGGTGCGGGTCACGTCGGCGGTGTAGAGGGAACGGGTCTCCACGCCCGCGTCGAGGAGGAGCAGGTCCCCGGGCCGCACCGGTCCGTCGTTCTCCGTCCAGTGCATGATCGTGGCGTGTTCGCCCGCGGCGCAGATCGAGCCGTAGCCGACGGAGTTGCCCTCCAGGCGGGCCCGGCGGAAGAAGGTGCCCTCGATCCAGCGCTCGGACGAGGCGACCGCCCGCGAGAGCTCCCCGACGCAGTCGGTGAAGCCGCGCACGGTGGAGTCGACCGCCTTGCGCATCTCCCCGATCTCCCAGGCGTCCTTCACGAGCCGGAGTTCGCTCAGCGCCTCCTCCAGTTCCCCGTCGCGCTCCTCGTCGGTGGTGACGGCGGCTTCGAGGGCCGGGTCGATCCCCCGGACGATCCGGGTCGGCGCACCGGAGCCGGCGGCCAGGTCCCCGGCGGCGGTGCGGACGTCGCGGCAGGGCAGGCCGAGGACGGCCTCGGCCTCCGCGAGGGACCGGCGCCGCCCCGTCCACAGCTCGGCCGTGTAGCCGGTCCAGAACTCGTCGTCCTTCCGGCTGTCGCGGGGCAGCTGGTAGCAGTGGGCGTCGTGGCCGCCGTCCGCGCGGGGTTCGAGGACGAGGGCGCTGTCGCGGGCCCGGTCGCCGGTCATGTGCACGTAGCCCGAGTACGGGCGGAACGGGTAGGTGTCGTCGTTGGAGCGGGTCTTGAGGTTCCCCGAGGGGATCACCAGGCGCTCGCCGGGGAAGCGGGCGGAGAGCGCGGCACGGCGGCGGGCCGCGTACGGGGCCTGCTCGTCGGGTTCGAGGCCGTGCTGTTCCGTGTCCGCCCATCCCGTCCTCATCAGGGCGGAAAGCTCCTCGGAGACGCCTTCGTAGAGACCGTTCTTGCGGCCCTTCGCCATGTCCCGCACCCTCTTCCGTTTCTTCCGTTTCCTGTGGGACGTCGTCCCCCGGCCGCCGGTCGTCGGTCGTCGGTCGTCGGTCGTCGGTCGTCGGCGGTTCCCGGACGGTACTGCGTCCGGTGCCCGCCGGTGGCCGGGGAGTGCCACTGGCACGGATCGGCCGTCCGGGCCGGCGCGGGGGCCGATAATGCGGTCCATGGCGAACGCGAAGCTCGGTGAGGCCCTGCGGCTCCTGGGGATCGGTGAACGGGCCCGGCGGATCTATCCGCACCTCCTGGAGCTCGGTCCCGCGCCGCTGTCCGCGATCGGCGCGGCGGCCGGTCTGGAGGGCGCCGAGCTGGCGGCGGCCTACGGCGAACTGGCCGACGCGGGGCTCGCGAGCCCCGGCGGGGACGACGGGGAGCCGGTGGCGCCCGTGCCGCCGGCGGCGGGGCTGGAGATCCTGGGGCGGCACCGGACGGCCGAACTGGACGAGTCCCGGATCACGGTCGGCGGAGCGTTCGAGTCCTTCCGGCGGCAGCGGCTGACCGCGTACCACGACGGTCTGGTCGAGGTGGTGACCGGCGAGGCGGTCGGCCTCCGCATGCGGCACGCCTGGGCCGGGGCGCGCGAGCAGATCCGGCAGCTGGACTCGCCGCCGTACTTCCCGCTGCCGGGCGCCACCGACGACGCCCTGGCGACCCTGGCGCGCGGGGTGACGCAGCGCGTCGTCTACTCGCGGGCGTCCCTGGAGTACCCGGGGCAGCTGGAGGAGTCGATCGAGCCGTGCGTGGAGGCGGGCGAGCAGGCGCGGGTGCTGCCCTCGGTGCCGGTGAAGCTGGTGATCATCGACGATTCGTACGCGCTGGTCTCGCTCTCCATCAAGGAGGCCGACGTCCACAACAGCATGCTCGTCGTGCAGCCCTGCGGCCTGCTCTCGGCGCTCGTGGCGCTCTTCGAGCAGGCGTGGCGGAGCGCGCTGCCCCTGCACGGCCGTTCGGTGCGGCCGGCCGGGCTGGCGCCCGCCGACCGCAGGCTGTTGCGGCTGCTCGCGGCCGGGGCGAGCGACGACGCCATCGCCCGGGAGATCGGGGTCAGCCGCCGTACGCTCTTCCGCCGGATCCAGGTCCTGATGGCCCGGCTCGGTGCCGGGAGCCGCTTCCAGATGGCGCTCCAGGCGCAGCGCGCGGGGTGGCTGTGACCCCGGTGGCCTCTGCTCGGGCGAGGTGCCGCCACAGGAAGGTGTGGACGAGGGCGCTGTTGTGGGCGGCCTGTTCGTTGTCCCCGGCGCCCGCGTGGCCTCCGCCGGTGTTCTCGTGGAACAGGACGGGGTGACCCAGCTCCCGGAGCCGCGCGGCCGTCTTGCGGGCGTGGCCGGGGTGGACGCGGTCGTCGCGGGTCGAGGTCGTCAGGAGGACGGGCGGGTAGGTCCGGTCCGCCTCGATCCGGTGGTACGGGGAGAGGTCGCGCAGGTGCGGCAGGTCGGCCCCGTCGTCCGGGTCGCCGTACTCGGCGATCCAGGACGCGCCCGCGAGGAGCTTGTGGAAGCGGGTCATGTCGAGGAGCGGCACCTGGGCGACGATCGCGCCGAACAGCTCCGGGTACCGGGTGAGCATCGCGCCCATGAGCAGGCCGCCGTTGCTGCCGCCCGTCGCGCCCAGCATGGCGGGGGTGGTGACGCCCCGGGCGACGAGGTCCCGGGCGACGGCCGCGAAGTCCTCGAAGGCGCGCGGTCGCGCGTCCCGCAGCGCGGCCCGGTGCCAGTCCGGGCCGTACTCGCCGCCGCCCCGGATGTTGGCGACGACGTACGTCCCGCCGCGCTCCAGCCAGGCCCGGCCCCGTACCGCGCCGTAGGAGGGGGTGAGGGAGATTTCGAAGCCGCCGTAGCCGTGGAGCAGGGTGGGGCCGGGCCCGGTGACGGCGTGGTCGGGGCCGACGGTGAAGTACGGCACGCGGGTGCCGTCCGGGGAGGTCGCGAAGTGCTGCCCGACCGTCAGGCCGGTCGTGTCGAAGCGGTCCGGGGCCTGCTTGAGGACCTCCGTGTCGCCGCCGACGTCCCCCCGGTGGAGGGTGGGGGGCTGGAGGAAGCCGGACACGTCGAGGAAGTACTCGTCGGAGACGTCCGGATCCGTGCCGACGACGTCGGCCTCGGAGAACGGCGGGACGCCGGCGAGGGGCGCGCGCTTCCAGGGGCCTTCGGCGGCCGGGGTGAGGACCTCGACGCGGGTGCTGACGTCGCGCATCGTCCGCAGGATCAGGTGGTGGCGGGTCCAGGAGCATCCGGCGAGGGCGGTCCGCGCGTCGGGGGCGAACAGGACCTCGTGGGCGCGGTCGCCCGCCAGGAAGGCGTCGAAGCCGAACGCGAGGAGGGAGCCGGCGGGACGGCCGAGCCACTCGGACCTGAGCTCGACGACCAGGTGCCGGCGGTGCGCGTGGACGGAGGCGTCGTCGGGCACCTCGATCCGTACGGGCGTCCCGCCGGGCTCCAGGAGGTACGTCTCGCTCCGGAAGAAGTCCGGCGAGCGGCCGACGAACTCCCGCTCGAAGCCGGGCGTGGTGTCGCGGTACCCCCAGACCGCCACGTCCCCGCTCTCGCCCTCGAAGACCTGCTCGGACTCCTCCAGCGGGGTGCCGCGCCGCCACCGGCGGACCGTGCGGGGGTAGCCGGAGTCGGTCAGCGAACCGGGTCCGGTGTCCGTGCCGACGAAGACGGTGTCGGCGTCGATCCAGCCGATGCTCGTCTTCGCCTCCGGCACGTGGAAGCCGTCCCGGACGAACCGGCGGCCGGCGAGGTCGAACTCGCGGACCACCACGGCGTCGCCGCCGTCCCGCGAGAGGCGCACCAGGGCCCGGTCGCGGTCGGGCCGGCGCACGACCGCCCCGCCCCACACCCACTTCTCGTCCTCCTCGGCGGCGAGCGCGTCGAGGTCGAGGAGGACCTCCCACGCGGGCGCGTCCTTGCGGTACTCCTCCGGGGTGGTGCGCCGCCACACCCCGCGGACGTGCCCGGCGTCCCGCCAGAAGTTGTAGAGGTGCGGGCCCCGGCGGGTCACGTACGGGATGCGGTCCGGGGCGTCGAGGACCTCCCGCAGGCGCTCCTTCAGCGGGGCGAAGCCCGGATCGGCGGCCAGGGCCTCCGCCGTCTCGGCGTTCCGCTCGGCCACCCACGCGAGGGCGGCGTCGCCGGAGACCTCTTCCAGCCACAGGTACGGGTCGTCGTCGCTCATCCCCGTATTGTGCGGGACCGGCGCGCGGGGGCGGAGGGGCCGGGGCGGACGGGACCGGCGCCCCCGGCCTGCGGGGCGGCGGACCGGCTCGCCGGGCGGACCGCCGGGGCGCGCGTTACCGTCACGGGAGACCCGCGGGCCGGCCGGGCCCGACGCCGGGAGGAGCGCCGTGGACGAGGTGTACGTGGAGAGCGAGTTCGCTCCGCTGCGGACGGTGGTGCTGGCCCGGAGCGAGGTGTCGATCCCCTCGTCGGCGGTGTCGTCGGACGGTCTCCGTTTCCTGCCCCCGGAGGCACGGGACAGCCTCTCCGCCGGGGGCGACATGAGGGACTTCGCCCCGGAGCGGCAGGCCCGCTGGGAGAAGGAGCGGGAGGCGTTCCGCGCGGTTCTCGAACGGTACGGGGTCCGGGTCCTCCGGCCCCGTCCGCTGACCCCGGCGGAGAAGACGGCCGACGGCGACGGTTACGCCAACTTCTTCGTCCGCGACCCGTTCTTCACCGTCGGCGACCAGGTCGTCGAGGGGTCCATGCGCCTCCTGCACCGGCGCCGCGAGGTGCTGCCGCTGCGGGAGGTGATGCGCGACCACGTGTATCCGGCCGACTGCGCGTACGTCGCGGTGCCCGTGCCGGAGGTCGCCGCCCCCGGCGACCCCACCCTCGGCCCGGGACCGTTCCTGGAGGGCGGGGACGTCCTGGTCCTCGGCAGGAAGGTCTTCGTCGGGGTCTCGGGACTCGCCTCGAACGCGCTGGGCGTCCGGTGGCTGGCCAAGTTCCTGGCGCCCCACGGCTACACGGTCGAGACGGTGCGTCTGCACGAACGCGTCCTGCACCTGGACTGCGCCCTCGGGTTCGTGCGGGAGGGGCTTCTCGTCGTCTGCGAGGAGGCGCTGCCGAACGGGGTCCCCGACGCGCTCGCGGGGTGGGAGAGGATCACCGTCGAGCTCGGCCGTGCCTCCTCCCTGGCCGTCAACGGCCTTCCCCTGGGACCGGACGCGTACGTCACCGATCCCGAGTTCTCGTTCCTCGGGCGGGAGATCGAGAAGCACGGCGTCCACGTCGCGTACGTGGACTTCTCCGTCACCCGTTCCCTGGGCGGGTCCTTCCGCTGCAGCACCCAGCCCCTCCTGAGGACGTACTGAGCCCCGGCCCCTCCGGCCCGGGTCCCCCGCCGGGGCGGGCGCGGGAAGATCCACGCCTTCGCCACAGTTGGTAGAAGCGTGAACGTTTTCGAGGCCGAAAAGACGGGCGGGACGGCGGCGCCGGCGGACGTCCGCGCGGTGGACGTCGTCGTGGTCGGCGCCGGGCAGGCGGGGCTCTCCGCCGCCTTCCACCTGCGGCGCGCCGGCCTGGAGCCGGACCGGGACTTCGTCGTCCTCGACCACGCGCCGCGCCCGGGCGGCGCGTGGCAGTTCCGGTGGCCGTCCCTGACGTACGGGAAGGTCCACGGGATGTACGCGCTGCCGGGGATGGAGCTGACCGGCGCGGACCCCGGGCGCCCCTCCTCGGAGGTGATCGGCGCCTACTTCGACGCGTACGAGCGGACCTTCGGCCTGCGGGTCCACCGGCCCGTGGACGTCACCGCCGTCCGGGAGGGCGAAGGCGGCAGGCTCCGGGTCGAGAGCTCGGAAGGCGTGTACGCGACCCGGGCCCTGATCAACGCCACCGGCACCTGGGACCGGCCCTTCTGGCCCCGCTACCCGGGCCAGGAGACCTTCCGGGGCCGTCAGCTGCACACCGCCGGTTACCCGGGCCCGCGGGAGTTCGCCGGGCGGCGGGTGCTCGTGGTGGGCGGCGGGGCCTCCGGAACCCAGCACCTGATGGAGATCGCGGAGGTCGCGGCGGAGACGTTCTGGGTGACCCGGCGCGAACCCGTCTTCCGGGAGGGCCCGTTCGGGGAGGCGGAGGGGCGGGCGGCCGTCGCGCTCGTGGAGGAGCGGGTGCGGCGCGGGCTGCCCCCGCGGAGCGTCGTCTCGGTCACCGGCCTGCCCCTGAACGACGCGGTCCGGGCGGCGCGCGAGCGTGGGGTCCTGGACCGGCTCCCGATGTTCGACCGGATCACCCCGACCGGGGTGGCCTGGGACGACGGCCGGACGGCCGACGTGGACGTGATCCTGTGGGCGACCGGTTTCCGGCCCGTGATCGACCACCTGGCGCCGCTGCGGCTGCGGGAACCGGGCGGCGGCGTCCGGCTGGAGGGGACGCGCGCGGTGCGGGACGAACGCGTCCACCTCGTGGGGTACGGCCCCTCGGCCTCGACGATCGGCGCCAACCGGGCCGGGCGGGCGGCCGTCTCCGGTGTCCGCCGCCTCCTGGAGCGCGAACCGGCCGCCGCCCCGGCGGGCTGAGGAGCCGCGCCGGTTCCTTCCGGGGACTCGGCAGGGCGGTCCGGTCCGGTCAGGTCCGGTTCGATCCAGTCCGGTCCGGTTCGGTCCGGTTCGGTTCGATCCAGTCCGGTTCGGTCCGGTCCGGTTCGGTTCGATTCGGTCCGGTCCGTTCCGGTCCGGTCCGGCGGAGCGAACGGCCCGCGGGGCGGCCCGTCGCCTCAGCCCTTCTCCGCGCTCCGGTTGGCGTTGAACTCGGCCACGTTCGCCCGGTGGGACGCGTAGTCGGCGGTGAAGCGGGTGTCGCCGGGCGCCACGGTGACGAAGTAGAGCCAGTCCCCGTCCGCCGGGCGGATCACCGCGTCCAGGGCCTGGTCCCCCGGGTTGCCGATGGGGGCCGGCGGCAGGCCCTTGCGCGCGTAGGTGTTGTACGGACTGGCCGACCGGGTCTCCCGGTACGTGGTGTCCACGGTGCTGCGGCCCAGCGCGTAGTTCAGGGTCGAGTCCATCTGGAGGGCCATGCCCCGGGCGAGGCGGTTGTGGACGACCCGGGCGACCTTGGCCATGTCGTCCGGGTTGTCGGCCTCGGCCTGGACGATGCTGGCCGCGATCACCGTCTCGTACACGCTCAGTCCGTGGGCCCGCGCGCCCTCGGCGACCTTCGCGGTGCCGAACCGTCCGCCCGCCGTGGCCACCATGGAGCGCAGCAGGTCCCGGGGGTCGGTGGTGGGCAGGACCGGGTAGGTCGCCGGGAAGAGGTACCCCTCGGGGTTGCCCCGGGCCTCGGCGGGCAGGGGGAGCGCGGCCGCGGTCGCGGTCTTCCGGGCGGTTCCCCGGGGGAGGCCGAGCGCCCGGTCGACGGCCGTGTAGACCTGGGCCGACCGCCAGCCCTCCGGGACGAGCAGGGGACGGGGCCGTTCGGCGGCCGGTCCGCCGCGTGCGAGCAGCAGCGCCACGGCGACCGCGACGGCCGCGGCGAGGACGGCTCCGAGGAGGAGGGCCACGCGGCCGCGCCGGGTGAGACGGGGACGGCGGGGCGGCCGGGGAAGGGAGGGACGGCGCGGGGGCGCGTACGGGGACGGCGACCGGTACGTCATGGGCGCACGCTAACCCGGCCCGTACGAAAATCGGGGGAACCCGGGCACGCGGCGGTCACCGGCCCCCGGGACGGACGATCACCCGTTCCGGCGCGCGACCGCCGTCGCGTCCGCCGGTGCTCCCTCCTCCGGCGCCGTACGGGCGTCCCTGCGGACCAGGGCGGCGTACCGTCCGTCCCGGGCGAGCAGTTCCTCGTGCGTCCCGCGCTCCACGATCCGGCCCTCCTCCAGGACGACGATCTGGTCGGCGTCGCGGACGGTGGAGAGGCGGTGGGCGATGGTGATGGTGGTGCGGTCGGCCGAGAGGGCGTCGACGGCCTGCTGCACGGCGTGTTCGGTACGGGTGTCGAGGGCGCTGGTGGCCTCGTCGAGGATCAGCACGGGCGGGTCGCGCAGGATGGTGCGGGCGATGGCGAGGCGCTGCTTCTCCCCGCCCGAGAAGCGGTGGCCGCGCTCGCCGACCAGGGTGTCGTAGCCGTCGGGGAGCGCGGCGACGTGGTCGTGGATGTGGGCGGCGCGGGCGGCGGCCTCGATCTCCTCGTCGGTGGCGTCCGGTTTGGCGAAGCGGAGGTTGTCGGCGACGGAGGCGTGGAAGAGGTACGTCTCCTGGGAGACGACGCCGATCGCGCGGGCGAGGGTGTCGAAGTCCAGGTCGCGCACGTCGACGCCGTCGAGGGTGACGCGTCCGTCGGTGACGTCGTACAGCCGGGGCACGAGGAGGCCGAGGGTGGACTTGCCGGAGCCGGTGGGGCCGACGACGGCCAGGCTGCCGCCGGCGGGGACGGTCAGGTCGACGGCGTCCAGGGTCGCGCGGCCGGGGGCCTCGGGGTCGTACCGGAACTCGACCTTCTCGAAGGAGACCTCGCCGCGGACCACGGGCAGCCGGACGGGCTCGGCGGGTTCGGTGACGTCCACCGGCAGGTCGAGGTATTCGAAGATGCGCTGGAACAGCGCGAGGGAGGTCTGCATCTGCACACCGGTGGAGAGCAGGCTGACGGCGGGCCGGAAGAGGCCCTGCTGGAGCGAGACGAAGGCGACGAGCGTGCCGAGGGAGATCGCGGTGCCGGCCGAGCCGACCGCCAGGCCGGCGGCCCAGTAGATCAGGGCGGGCATGGCGGCCATGACGATGCCGATGGTGGACATCCGCCAGCGCCCGGCCATGGAGGAGCGCACCTCCAGGTCGACCAGGCGCTCGGACTCCTCGGCGAAGGTCCTGGTCAGGGAGTCGGCACGGCCCATCGTGCGGCCGAGCAGGATGCCGCTGACCGAGAGGGACTCGGTGACGGTCGCGGCCATGGCGGCCATCTGCTTCTGCCGCTGGGTGGTGATCCTCTTCCGTTCGCGGCCGACGCGGCGGCTGATCCAGACGAAGACGGGCAGCAGGAGCAGGGAGACGAGGGTGAGGCGCCAGTCGAGGGCGAGCATGGCGACGACGGTCGCGACGACGGCGGTCAGGTTGGAGACGAGGGAGGTGGCCGTGGAGGTCACGGTCGCCTGCATGCCGCCGATGTCGTTGGCGATGCGGGACTGGACCTCGCCGGTGCGGGTGCGCGTGAAGAAGGCCAGCGACATGCGCTGGAGCCGCTCGTAGACGGCGGTGCGCAGGTCGTGCATGACGCGCTGGCCGACGGTGGTCGAGATGAGGGTCTGGAGCACGCCGAAGACGCTGGTCAGGACGGCGGTGACGATCATGCCGAGGGCGAGCAGGCTGAGCAGCCCGGTGCGGCCCTGGGGGATGGCGACGTCCAGGATCTCCCTGAGCAGGAACGGCGAGGCGACCGAGACGAGCGAGGCGGCGCCGACCAGGAGGCCGACGAGCGCGAGGCGCGCGCGGTAGGGGCGGAAGAGCCGCAGGATGCGCCGCACCTGGGCGGGCTCCTTCGGCTCCCCCGGGTCACGGGGCGGAGGGGTCCATTCGGACCGGTCGTGGGGGCGCATGGGCTCCTTCGGGGGTTCGCTGTCGAACAGAGTTTAGATCACTGTTACCTATGCTCACAATGAACTGCGTCCTGATATTGTTCCCGTATGGACACCCCCGACCGTACGAGCGGCGCCGACCGTACGAACGACACCGGACCGTCGGACGGTCCCGGACCCGCGGACGGTCCCGGCCGCGCGAGCCGCACGGACGGGGCGGGCAGGACGGACGGGACCGACGCCGACGGGCTCCTCGCCGAACAGCTGCTGCGGCTCACCCGCCGTCTGCACCGCGTCCAGAAGCGCCACCTGGAGCCGGTCGGCATCACCCCCGCGCAGTCCCGGCTCCTCCGCACGGTCGCGTCCTTCGGGGAGCCGCCCCGGATGGCCGACCTCGCGGCCCGTCTGGAGGTCGTCCCCAGGGCGGTGACCAGCCTCGTCGACGGCCTGGAGGCGGCCGGCCGGGTGCGCCGGGCGCCCGACCCGGACAACCGCCGCGCGATCCGGATCGAGCTGACCGACGCGGGCCGCGCCACGCTGGGAGAGCTGCGCAACGCGCGCCGGGCGGCCGCGGAGGACATCCTTGATCCCCTGACCGTCGACCAGCGCGAGGTCCTCGGAGGACTGCTGTCCGCCCTGGTCGCCCCCGGCCCGGAGGGCGGCTGCTGACCCCTCGGGCACGCCGCGCCGAAGGGGAGCCCGACATGCCGCTGCTGGAACCGAACCCCCGGACCCTGCGCCCCGGCGTGAAGCGGACCCCGGCCCCGGACCGCGTACCGGACCTCAGGGCCGGGGGGACGCCCCGGCGGCTGCGCGAGGAGCTGACCGAGCTGCTCGGCCCCGGGAAGGTCCTGTCGAAGGTCTCCGACCTGGTCCGCTACGCCTCCGACGCGAGCCCCTACCGCTTCGTCCCGCAGGTCGTCGTGGTCGCCGAGGACATCGACGACGTCTCCGCCGTCCTGTCGTACGCGCGCGGCAAGGGCCGTGCGGTGGTCTTCCGGGCCGCCGGCACCAGCCTCAACGGGCAGGCGCAGGGCGAGGACGTCCTCGTGGACGTGCGCCGCCACTGGGCGGGGGTGGAGGTCCTGGACGGCGGCGCCCGCGTCCGGGTCCGCCCCGGCACCACCGTGGCGCGGACCAACGCGGCGCTCGCCCCGTACGGCCGCGCCCTCGGACCCGATCCCGCCAGCGCGATCGCCTGCACCGTCGGCGGGGTGGTCGCCAACAACGCCTCGGGCATGACGGCGGGCACGACCCGCGACGCGTACCGGACCGTCGCCTCGCTCACCGTCGTCCTGCCGGGCGGCACGGTGGTCGACACCGGGGACCCGCGCGCCGACGAGGAGCTGGCGCGGGCCGAGCCGAAGCTCTGCGCGGAACTGCTCGCGCTGAAGGCGGAGATCGAGGCGGACGCCGGACTGACCGCGCGGATCCGGGCCAAGTACGCGCTCAAGAACACCAACGGATACCGGCTCGACGCCTTCCTCGACGGGGAGACGCCCGCCGGGATCCTGCGGGGCCTCATGGTCGGCTCCGAGGGCACCTTCGGCTTCATCTCCGAGGTCGTCCTCGACACCCTGCCGCTGGACCGCGAGGTCTCCACGGCCCTGCTCCTCTTCCCGTCGCTCCCGGCCGCCGCCGCCGCCGTGCCCCTGTTCAACGGGGCGGGGGCGCTCGCCGTCGAGCTGATGGACGGCAACACCCTGCGGGCCTCGGCGGGCGTGGCGGGCGCCCCGGCGGACTGGGCGGAGCTGCCGGGGCCGACGGCGGCGCTCCTGGTCGAGTTCCGGGCGCCGGACGCGGCGGCCCGGGAGGCGTACGAGCGGGCGGCGGAGGAGGTCCTGGCCGGGCTCGACCTGGTCGCCCCCGTCGCGTCCGCGGAGAACGCGTTCACCCGCGACCCGGAGCGGATCGCCGGGTACTGGAAGGCCCGCAGGGCGTTCGTGGCGGCGGTCGGCGGTGCCCGCCCCTCGGGCACGACCCTGATCACCGAGGACTTCGCGGTGCCGCCGCACCGGCTCGCGGAGGCGTGCGCCACGCTGCTCGACCTCCAGGCCCGGCACGGCTTCGACGCGGCCGTGGCCGGGCACGCCGCCCACGGGAACCTGCACTTCCTGCTCGCCTTCGACGCGGGCGACCCCTCCGACGTCGAGCGGTACGCGGCCTTCATGGACGAGTTCTGCGCGCTCGTCGTGGAGCGGTTCGACGGTTCGCTGAAGGCCGAGCACGCCACCGGCCGCAACATCGCGCCCTTCCTGGAGCTGGAGTGGGGGCCGAAGGCGACCGAGCTGATGTGGCGGACCAAGGAGGCCATCGACCCGGCCGGGGTCCTCGCGCCCCGGATCGTCCTGGACCGCGACCCGCAGGCCCACCTGCGCGGCCTGAAGACGATCCCGACGGTGGAACGGACCGCCGACCCCTGCATCGAGTGCGGGTTCTGCGAACCGGTGTGCCCCAGCCGCGACCTGACGACCACTCCGCGCCAGCGGATCGTGCTGCGCCGGGAGATGCTGCGGCAGAACGACGGCTCGCGGGTCGAGACCCGACTCCTGGAGGCGTACGGGTACGACGCCGTCGACACCTGCGCCGGGGACTCCCTGTGCGCGTCGGCCTGCCCGGTCGGCATCGACACGGGCGCGCTGATGAAGGGATTCCGGCACGAGCGGCACTCCCCGCGCGAGGAGCGGATCGCCGCCCTGGCCGCGCGGCACTTCCGTCTCGTGGAAGCCTCGGCGCGGCTCGCAGTCGCCGCCGCGGACCGGGTCGGCGACCGGGTCCTGACCCCGGTGACGGGGCTCGCCCGCAGGGCGGTCCGCCCCGACCTCGTCCCGGGGTGGCTGCCGGAGATCCCGGGCGCGGCGGCGCGGCGGCTGCCCCGGGCCCACCGTCCGGCGGCGGTCGCCGTCTACTACCCGGCCTGCGTGAACCGCGTCTTCGGGAACCCGGACGGAGAGCCCGGCCCCTCGCTCCCGGAGGCCGTCGTCGCGGTGTCGGCGCGGGCCGGGCGGCCGGTGTGGATCCCGGACGACGTGGCCGGCACCTGCTGCGCGACGATCTGGCACTCCAAGGGGTACGAGCGGGGCAACGAGGTGATGGCGAACCGGATCGTCGAGGCGGCCTGGGGGTGGACGGCGGGCGGGCGGCTGCCGCTCGTGGTGGACGCCTCCTCGTGCGCGCTCGGCATCGCGCGCGAGGTGGTGCCGTACCTGACGGAGGAGAACCGGGCGCTGCACGCGGAGCTGACGGTGGTGGACTCGCCGGTGTGGGCGGCGGACGAGCTCCTCCCCCGCCTCCGGGTGCGCCGCCGGGTCGGGTCCGCCGTGGTCCATCCGACGTGTTCGGCGCTGCGCCTGGGCGGCGGGGAGAAGCTGACCGAGGTGGCCCGGGCGTGCGCGGAGGAGGTCGTGGTCCCGGCCGACGCGGGGTGCTGCGCCTTCGCGGGCGACCGGGGCATGCTGCACCCGGAGCTGACGGCCTCGGCGACGGCCCGCGAGGCGGCCGAGGTCACCGCCCGGCCGTTCGACGCGCACTTCTCGGCCAATCGGACGTGCGAGATCGGGATGGACCGGGCGACGGGCCGGACCTACGGATCGGTGCTGCTCGGCCTGGAGCGCGCCACCCGCCCCTGACCCTCCGTCGGGCGCCCCGCGTCCCCGGTCGGCGGGCCCCTCGCCCCGGGCGGCGAGGGGCCCTTCGTACGTTCGGGTGAGGCACGGGGGCGGTGCGGTTCCGCCCGGGGTCCGGAACAGTACAGTCCGGTCATCCGTCTCCCGTGTCCCGCCGGCACCCTTGCGGGCCGCCGGGCGCCGGGGCCAGGGTCCTGTGCGGGATTCATGAAACGGCCGTGCCCACACAGCTCCGGGAGGTTCCATGAACGAGCAGACACCGCGCACTCCGAGCCGGCGTACGGTCCTCAGGACCACGGCGGGGGCCGCCGGAGCGGGGCTCGGTCTCGCCGCCGGTACCGGAACCGCCCACGCCGCTCCTACCGCCCCCACCGCCGTGCCGCGGCGGCGGGGCGCCACCATGGCCGGGGTCCCCTTCGAGGCCCGCTCCACGGTCCGGGTGGGCATCGTCGGCTTCGGCAACCGGGGCGCCTCCATGATCGGTCACTTCCTCGCCCACTCCTGGGTGCGGGTGGTCGCCGTCTGCGACCCGGTGCGCGAGAAGGCCGAGCGGGCCGCCGCCCAGGTCGTCGCCGCCGGACGGCCGGCCCCCGCGCTGTACGCCAACGGCGAGGAGGACTACGCGAACCTGTGCGCCCGGACCGACCTCGACTTCGTGTACGTGGCGACCCCCTGGGACAGCCACTTCGCCGTCGCCCGGGCCGCGCTCCTGAACGGCAAGCACGTGGGCGTGGAGTGTCCGCTCGCGATGGAGCTGGACCAGCTGTGGGAGCTGGTCGACCTGTCGGAGCAGACCCGTCGGCACTGCCTGCAGCTGGAGAACTGCTGCTACGGCCGGAACGAGATGCGGGTCCTGCGGATGGCGCACGCGGGGAAGTTCGGCGACCTCCTGCACGGGGCGGGGGCGTACAACCACGACCTGCGCGCCCTGATGTTCTCGCCGACGTACTACGAGGGGCCCTGGCGCCGGCTGTGGCACACGCGGCTGCGCGGCGACCTCTACCCCAACCACGGCTTCGGCCCGGTCGCGAACTACATGGACCTCAACCGGGGCGACCGGGCGGTGCGCATCAGCAGTTTCGGCACCCCGGCGCTCGGACTCGCCGAGTACCGCGCGGAGCACGTGCCGGCCGGCGACCCGAGCCGGAAGGAGACGTACGTCGGGAGCGACCGGACGATCAGCCTGGTGCAGACGGCCAGGGGCCGGGTGATCCGCCTGGAGCACGACGTCTCCACCCCGCACCCGTACAGCAGGATCAACAGCCTGGGCGGCACCCGGGGCGTCTTCGAGGACTATCCGGCCCGGATCTACCTGGAGCCGGACCACAAGGACGACCAGTGGGGCGACTTCTCGGCGTACGCGGCCGAGTTCGACCACTGGCTGTGGAAGGAGCACGCCAACCCGCCGGGCGGGCACGGCGGAATGGACTACCTCATGGTCTACCGCCTGGTGCAGTGCCTCCAGAAGGGGCTGGTGCCGGACTTCGACGTGTACGACGCCGCCACCTGGTCGGCCCCGGTGCCGCTGAGCCACGCCTCGATCAAGGCCGGCGGGGTGCCGCAGGAGATCCCCGACTTCACCCGGGGCGAGTGGCGCGCGGCCCGTCCGGGCGTGGACTCGGCGAAGCCCCGCTGAGGCACCGTGCCCGGCCCCCGCGCGGAAGGGGGGCCGGGCACGGCCCCGTTCAGCAGCGGCGCAGGTCCCGGGTCACGGTGCCCTGGACCGTCGTCAGGGTCCGGTCGTGACAGCCCCCGGAGCCGTACAGCCGGTAGCGCTCGGTCGTGGTGCCGACGGCGTGCCGCTCCTCGCGCGGCACGCCGGTGGTGTACGTCGCGTCGCCGGTGTACGTGTGGTCCAGGCGGGACCAGGACAGGCGCCGTCCGTCGCGCAGGACGAGGGTGTCGGCGCGGTCCCCGAGGGTGAGGACGGTCCGCAGCCGGTCGCCGGCGCCGACCGTGGTCTCGCCGTCCATCGTGTACGCGCGGTCGGTGCGGGTGACCGTGCGGCCGCTGGTCACGGTCTCCCGGTCGGTCCAGCGGCCGGTGAACGCGTCCGGGTTCTCCCCCTCGCCCCAGCGGTGCGCGGAGGTGTGCCCGACGGTCCGGGTGACGGTGGTGACGACCCGGCCGTGCGAGGTGTTCAGGTGGCCGCCGACGGTGAGGCGGTGACCGGCCCCGGTGTCGACCCGGTGGAGGGAGCCGGCGGTACCGGCCGTGTACACCGAGGAGTTGGCCGGATCGCTCTCCTCGTGCCGGTCGAGGCCGCCGGTGACGACCCGGCTGCCCTCGTCCTGCCAGAGGAGGACGTTGGTGGGCGCGGACCAGCCCGGCAGACCGGCCGGGACGCCGGCGACGGCGACCTCCACGCGGTGGGGGCGCCCGTCGTTGAGGACGGCGGCGAAGGGGGTCAGGTCGTAGACGACCGGCTGGACGTCGAAGGCGCGGGGGGCGGGGGTGACGTACCAGAGGAAGGGATTGGACCAGCCGCCGGTCCAGACCGTGGGGAAGGGGGCGGCGATGCCGGCGAGGCGCCCGTCCACGGAGACGCGGACCTCGCGGTGGGGTCCGCCGGCCGCCCGGCAGGAGTAGGGGGCGGTGTCGGGGACGGAGAGGTACCAGTACTCCTCGCAGCCCCCGCCCGACCCGGTGGCGTACACCTCGGCGAGGACGCGTTCGGTGTTGCGCGGGGTGGTGAGGGTGGGGCCGGTGAGCGGGAGCACCCGGTCGGGGGTGTCGGCGGCGGGCTTCACCCGGCCCCGGGCGGTGTGGAAGGTGAGGGTGACGCGGACGTCGAGGACGCCGGTGTACGTCTCGTTCACGACGTTGCCGATGAGCATCTCGACGGGCTGCGGGCGGCTGAGGGTGTCGCGGTACCGGGTGACGTCCTTCTCGACCGACCAGGTGATGCCGTCCGGCGAGGGCTGGGGCGTGGAGGTGCGGAGGATCTCGACGCCGCCGACGGTGACGTGGCCGAGCCGGTCGTACTGGCGGCCCTTCACCCTGCCCTCGAGACGCAGGACGACCTTGTTCCAGCGGGTGCCGCACTCCGCCGGCGGGACGTAGCTCCCCCGGTAGGGGGTGAAGTCACGGAACCGCGCCGCCGCGAGGGTGACTTCGCAGCTGGGGGTCCCGGGGACGGCGACGGGCGGGGCGGCGGTGACCGGGTCGTGCCAGTCGGTGGTGAACTCGGCCGGGGGCGTCGGGCCGTCCGGCACCCCGGCGGTCGCCGGCTGGGCGGTGAACAGCGCGCCGGCGGCCAGCAGCAGCGCCCCGATCACGCTCGTGATCCTGAGTGGTCTCATGGGGCGGAAGTGAAGCGCGAGGGGGCGCGGCCGGTCCAGAGGACGAAGAACGGACATGGCGCGATCTGTCCCTCATGGGGAAAAACGGTCGCTCCCTCCGGTGGGGGGAGCGACCCCCGCGCGTACGGCACGGATCACACCAGACCGAGCGCGAAGACCGCGCCGATCCCGCCGAGCACCATGAAGGCGGGCGTGAGGACCTTCAGCTCGACCCGGCTGCCGGCCCGGAACCGCATGAACTTGGGCGGGCCGACCGGGTACCAGAACTTGCGGCCGACGGGTATGGGCCAGAGGACCGGACAGCCCGACACCGTCAGGGCGTCGCCGATGTCGTGGACGAGGGCGCCGAGGACGATCGGCAGCCCGAGCCACAGGTACTCCTGGCCGGGACCGGTGAAGAACCAGTTCGCGCCGTTGCCGGGGTCCTCCAGGACGTCCGCCATGATCCAGGCGCCGGCCGCGCCGAGCAGCCAGACCAGGACGTCGCTGGACGCCCGGGCGGCCCGCCAGAGGAGACCCTCCACGGCCAGGACCGTATGGACGAAGAGGAGGGCGAGGACCGCCCACCGGCCGCCGCTGACCGCCGCCGCGGAGGCCCCGACGCCCATCAGGACCGCCCAGAGCCAGGTGTGGGTGAGGGTCCGGTGTCCCCCGGTCCGCCGGGGGTCGGCCTTGGAACGGGTGGCCTTGTAGACGGCGTACGACACCTTGTCGATGATCCCGCAGAGGATCTTGGAGAGGGGCCCGAAGGAGCGCGATATGGTCGCGGACTTGTGGTCGAGGTCGGGGGCGAGGGCCGCCCCCGCGCAGATGAGCGCGCCGACGACGAGCACCGGCCAGGGCATCGGGCGGTCGTAGGCCGCCGCGAGGGCCCCGGCCCCCAGCCAGGCCGCCGCTCCGGACAGTGAGTGCGCCGGTCCCATCATGAGTGGCCCGCCCCGTTTCTCCCCTGCCGGATCGTTCGTTCGACGCCCGGTCGACGGACGAGCCTACCGCCGGTGATCACCGCCGACGACGGCCGGTTCCCTGATCCGGACGGAATCCAGGCAAGATGGGAGCGTGACCCTCATCGATCAGCTTCCGCCGACCGCCGACCCCGACGCCCTCTTCGAAGCCTTCTCCTCCTGGGCCGAGGAGCGGGGCATCACGCTCTACCCGGCCCAGGAAGAGGCGCTGATCGAGGTCGTCTCCGGGGCCAACGTCATCCTGTCCACCCCCACCGGATCGGGAAAGTCGCTGGTCGCGGCGGGTGCGCACTTCACCGCGCTCGCGAACGACCAGGTGACCTTCTACACCGCGCCGATCAAGGCGCTGGTGTCGGAGAAGTTCTTCGACCTGTGCAAGCTCTTCGGCACCGAGAACGTCGGCATGCTGACCGGCGACGCCTCCGTGAACGCGGACGCGCCGGTGATCTGCTGCACGGCGGAGGTCCTCGCCTCGATCGCGCTGCGGGACGGCAGGTACGCCGACATCGGCCAGGTCGTCATGGACGAGTTCCACTTCTACGCCGAGCAGGACCGCGGCTGGGCCTGGCAGATCCCGCTGCTCGAACTCCCCCAGGCGCAGTTCGTCCTGATGTCGGCGACGCTCGGCGACGTGTCGATGTTCGAGAAGGACCTGACCCGGCGCACGGGCCGGCCGACCTCGGTGGTCCGCTCCGCGACCCGGCCGGTGCCGCTCTCGTACGAGTACCGGCTCACCCCCATCACGGACACCCTGACGGAGCTCCTGGAGACCAGGCAGGCGCCCGTCTACATCGTGCACTTCACGCAGGCGCAGGCCGTCGAGCGCGCGCAGTCGCTGATGAGCATCAACATGTGCACGCGCGAGGAGAAGGACAGGATCGCCGAGCTGATCGGCAGCTTCCGCTTCACCACCAAGTTCGGCCAGAACCTCTCGCGGTTCGTGCGCCACGGCATCGGCGTGCACCACGCGGGCATGCTGCCGAAGTACCGGCGGCTCGTGGAGAAGCTGGCGCAGGCCGGTCTGCTGAAGGTGATCTGCGGGACGGACACGCTCGGCGTGGGTGTGAACGTGCCGATCCGCACGGTGCTCTTCACGGCCCTCACCAAGTACGACGGCAACCGGGTGCGCACGCTGCGCGCCCGTGAGTTCCACCAGATCGCGGGCCGGGCGGGCCGGGCCGGTTTCGACACGGCGGGCCTGGTCGTCGCGCAGGCGCCCGAGCACGTCATCGAGAACGAGAAGGCGCTCGCGAAGGCCGGCGACGACCCGAAGAAGCGCCGCAAGGTGGTCCGCAAGAAGGCCCCGGAGGGCTTCGTCGCCTGGAGCGACACGACGTTCGAGAAGCTGATCGCCGCCGATCCGGAACCGCTGACCTCCCGCTTCAAGGTCACCAACATCATGCTCCTCTCGGTGATCGCCCGTCCGGGCAACGCCTTCGAGGCGATGCGCAAGCTCCTGGAGGACAACCACGAGCCGCGCAAGGCGCAGCTGCGGCACATCCGCCGGGCCATCGCGATCTACCGCTCGCTGCTCGACGGCGGTGTGGTGGAGCAGCTGGACGAGCCGGACGCCGAGGGCCGCACGATCCGGCTCACCGTCGACCTCCAGCAGGACTTCGCGCTCAACCAGCCGCTGTCCACGTTCGCCCTCGCCGCGTTCGACCTGCTCGACCTGGAGTCCCCCTCGTACGCCCTGGACATGGTGTCCGTCGTCGAGTCGACGCTCGACGACCCGCGCCAGATCCTCGCCGCCATGCAGAACAAGGCGCGCGGGGAGGCCGTGGGGCGGATGAAGGCGGACGGCGTCGAGTACGAGGAGCGGATGGAGCGGCTCCAGGAGATCTCGTACCCGAAGCCGCTGGAGGAGCTGCTCTGGCACGCGTACGGCGTCTACCGGACGTCGCACCCGTGGGTGGGCGACCACCCGGTGTCGCCGAAGTCGATCGTCCGCGACATGTACGAACGCGCCATGTCCTTCACCGAGTTCACCTCCTGGTACGAGCTGGCGCGGACCGAGGGGATCGTCCTGCGGTACCTGGCGAGCGCGTACAAGGCGCTGGACCACACCGTCCCGGACGACCTGAAGACCGAGGACCTGGAGGACCTGATCGCCTGGCTGGGCGAGATGGTGCGCCAGGTGGACTCCTCGCTGCTCGACGAGTGGGAGCAGCTGGCGAACCCCGAGGTCCAGACCGCCGAGGAGGCCCAGGAGAAGGCCGACCAGGTCAAGCCGGTCACGGCGAACGCCCGCGCCTTCCGGGTCCTGGTGCGCAACGCCATGTTCCGCCGGGTGGAGCTGGCCGCCCTGGACAACGTGGACGCGCTGGGCGAGCTGGACGCGGAGTCCGGCTGGGACGCGGACGCGTGGGGCGAGGCGATGGACGCGTACTGGGACGAGTACGACGACCTCGGCACGGGCCCGGACGCGCGCGGCCCGAAGCTGCTCGCCATCAAGGAGGACGCGGCGCACGGCCTGTGGCGCGTCCGGCAGACCTTCGCCGACCCCAACGGCGACCATGACTGGGGCATCGGCGCGGAGGTGGATCTCGCGGCCTCCGACGAGGAGGGCCGCGCGGTCGTCCGCGTGACGTCCGTCGGACAGCTGTAGGAGGAGTTCCGTGGTGACCAATCCCGCCGAGAGGCTGGTCGACCTGCTCGACCTGGAGCGGATCGAGGTCGACATCTTCCGCGGGCTCAGCCCGCACGAGTCGTTGCAGCGGGTCTTCGGCGGGCAGGTCGCCGGCCAGGCCCTGGTGGCGGCGGGCCGCACCGTGGAGAAGGAGCGGCCGGTGCACTCGCTGCACGCCTACTTCCTGCGGCCGGGCCGGCCCGGGGTGCCGATCGTGTACCAGGTGGAGCGGGTGCGCGACGGGCGCTCGTTCACGACCCGCCGGGTGACGGCGGTGCAGGAGGGGCGGACGATCTTCAATCTGACGGCCTCGTTCCACCTGCCGGAGGAGGCCGGGTTCGAGCACCAGCTGCCGCCGCGGCACATGACGGACCCGGAGAGCCTGCCGAACCTCGCGGACGAGATCCGCGACCACCTGGGGGCGCTGCCGGAGGCCCTGGAGCGGATGGCCCGCCGGCAGCCCTTCGACATCCGGTACGTGGACCGGCTGCGGTGGACCCGGGAGGAGGTCGAGGGCGCGGACCCGCGCAGCGCGGTGTGGATGCGGGCCGTGGGGCCGCTGGGCGACGACCCGCTGATCCACACCTGCGCCCTGACGTACGCCTCGGACATGACCCTGCTGGACGCGGTGCGGATCCCCGTTGAGCCCCTGTGGGGTCCGCGCGGGTTCGACATGGCGTCGCTCGACCACGCCATGTGGTTCCACCGGCCGTTCCGGGCGGACGAGTGGTTCCTGTACGACCAGGAGTCCCCGATCGCCACGGGCGGGCGGGGCCTCGCGCGGGGCCGGATCTACGACCGGGAGGGCCGGCTCCTGGTGTCCGTGGTCCAGGAGGGCCTGTTCCGCAGGCTCTGAGGACCCGGGGGCTCTACTCGGACCCGGTGGCCGCCCCCGGCGGGTCCAGGCCCGGCAGGGCGTCCTGCTCGACCTCGTGGCGGCGGGCGCGGATGTCCGGGCCCGGCGGGTGGAGCTTGGCGTCGCAGGCCGGGCCGAGTCCGGTGCGGCGCGAGCCCGCGCCCGTCAGGGGGCGTCCGCAGAGCCGGCAGCGGACTCTTTCCGGTCCTTCCTCCGCGAGGGGGCCGATCGTCATTGCCAGTGGTTCGTCGCGCATGCTGAGATCAAACCCCATTCGGACGAGGAGCAGCCATGAGCCTGTACGACATCCCGCTGAAGACCCTGACCGGCGAGCCGGTCACCCTGGCCGACTACCGGGACCGCGCGGTCCTGGTGGTGAACGTCGCCTCCAAGTGCGGCCTGACCCCGCAGTACGCGGGCCTGGAGCGGCTGCAGAAGGAGTACGGGGAGCGCGGCCTCACCGTGCTCGGCGTGCCCTGCAACCAGTTCGCGGGCCAGGAGCCGGGCAGCGCGGAGGAGATCCGGACCTTCTGCTCGACCACGTACGGGGTGACCTTCCCGCTCCTGGAGAAGACCGACGTCAACGGCGAGGACCGCCACCCCCTCTACGCGGAGCTGGTGAAGGTCGCGGACTCCGAGGGCGAGGCCGGTGACGTGCAGTGGAACTTCGAGAAGTTCCTGATCGGCCGCGACGGCGAGGTCACCCGCTTCCGTCCGCGCACCGAGCCGGACGCCCCGGAACTCGTGGCGGCCATCGAGGCGCGACTTGCCTGACACGGAGGTCGCCGGACGTCTGCGGGCCGCCGGCTGCGTCTTCGCCGAGGAGGAGGCCGCGATGCTGCTCGCGACGGCCGGCGGGCCCGCCGAGCTGGACCTGATGGTCGAGCGGCGGGCGTCGGGCCTGCCGTTGGAGCACGTCGTGGGCTGGGCCGGGTTCGCCGGACTGCGGATCGCCGTGGAGACGGGGGTGTTCGTGCCCCGGCGGCGGACCGAGTTCCTGGTCGAGCGGGCCGTGGCGCTGGCCGCGCCCGGCGCGCTCTGCGTCGATCTGTGCTGCGGTTCCGGAGCGGCGGGCGCGGTGCTGCTCGAACGGGTCGGGGGCGCGGAGGTGCACGCCTCGGACATCGAGCCGGCGGCGGTGGCCTGCGCCCGGCGGAACCTCGAACCGCGCGGCGGCCGGGTGTACGAGGGGGACCTGTTCGCCCCGCTGCCGCCGGGGCTGCGGGGCCGGGTCGAGATCCTGGTCGCCAACGTGCCGTACGTGCCGACCGGGGAGATCGGGCTGCTGCCGGCCGAGGCGCGCGACCACGAACCGCTCGTCACGCTGGACGGCGGCCCGGACGGGCTCGACGTGCTGCGGCGGGTCGCCGCCGGGGCCCCGGAGTGGCTGGCGCCCGGCGGCCACCTGCTGGCCGAGACGAGCGAGGGCCAGGCGGACCGGGCGGTGGAGGCGGTCTCCGCGTGCGGCCTGGAGGCGCGGATCGTCACGTGCGAGGAGCGGTACGCGACGGTGCTCGTCGCCACGCGGAGGGCGTAGCGGGACGGCCGCGGCCGCCGCGTGACGTGTACGGGGCGGTCGCGGCCGCCGTGCGCGGGGCGGGGCGGTCGCGGCGGCCGGTCGTGCGGGGCGCTTTCCCGCGCCCCGTACGGCCGTCCCGTACGGGGCCGCGGGCGCCGCGGCGGTCGGGCGGCTCAGCGGCCGAAGGTGTCGATGTTCTCCACGAGCCAGCGTCCGTCCCGCCGCACGACGTCCACGGCGAACATGGCACCCGCGTAGACGCCCTGGTCCTGGGCCTTCGGCTGCCGCTTGCCGGCCCCGCCGGTCCCGGCCGTGCTCACGCTGCTCTGGTCGGCGTAGACCAGGACCCGGGCCCGGTCGCCGTCGATCCGCTCGACCGCGCTGTCGGTGACCGTCGTGGTGATCACCGTCTTCTGCTGGGCGGCCTGGGCGAGGACCCCGCCGAGCAGCGTCCGGTGCTGGGCGACGGCCTTGCCCGTGAGGAGCGTCTTCCCGGCCTGCTCGAAGGGGGTCGTGTCGGCGTGGTCGTAGGAGAAGAGGGCGGCGACGGCCGCGGAGGTCTGGCCCTTGATCTCGCTGGTGCGGGCGAGGTCGGTGAGGGCCGTGTTGGAGCGCGCCGGGTCGTCGCGGAGCTCCGACGCCCTGTGGTGAGCCCAGCCGGAGAAGCCGCCGAGGAGGAGCGTCAGGACGCACAGAACCACAAGGGGGACAAGGGGGACGAGGGGGCGCGGCCGTGCCCCGCCCCCGGCCTCCCCGGCGGACGCCGCCCGGTCCCGGGGCCCGCCGCGTCCGGGACGGGCGGTGTCCCCGTCGGCGGTGCTCCCGCCGGCGTCCCGTTCCGGCGTCCCGTCCGCCGCCGTCCCCCGCGCGGGCTTCGCCGCCGTTCCCCGCCGGTTCCGCGGGGCGGTCTCGGTCAGGAGGCCCACCGGCGTACGGGACCGGTCGTCACCGGACGGCCGGGAGGCGGTCTCCCCGGGGGCGGGAGCGGGCGCCGACGGGGCGGCTAGGGCCTGGCGGCGGCGCTGGCGGTTGAGGTGGTGACGGGGCGTCGGCATCGTGCGTGTCCTTTCGGGTGCGGGCGGTTCACGTGGTACGGCCCGGTCAACCGGACGCCGTGCCGCCCACGGGGGCCTGCCCCAGGCCGCTGAGCTTCCACTGCCCGTCGGCGCGGGTGAGTTCGCCCAGCATGCGGCTGTCCTTGTCCGTGCTCTTGTTGTCGGGCGTCGTGACCGTGACGCGCAGGGCGACGAGCAGCCGGGCGCGGCCCGCCCGGTCGTCGAGTTCCGTGACGGCGCCGGACAGCACCCGGGCCGTGGTCACCGTCTTCGCGCTCTTCACCTGGCTGGTGAACTCCTGGCGTCCGCCCACGAGCTGCTTGTGCAGCTCCCCGGTCGTGGAGGATTCCCAGAGGTCGAGCCCCTGCTCCACGCGCCGGTGGTCGAGCGTGTTGAGGTTCTGCACGGCCTGCTCCCCCGCCGCGAGCGCCCGGTCGCGCTGCACGGCGTACGCGGCGGAGTCGTCGTGGGCCGCGGCGTACCAGTCGTGGCCGGTCCAGGCCGCGAAGCCGCCCGCGACGAGGGTGAGCCCGAGGGCCGCGGCCAGGACCGGCCGGATGCCCGCCGGAGTGCGGACCGGGCGTTTCATGGGGTGCTCCCGTCTCCCGCTCATCGTCAGCGGGCCTTGATGTCGGCGATCAGCCACCGGTCTCCCTGGAACTTCGCGGTGACGGTGAGCTGGGCCGCGGCGGTCGTGGCGGGGGCCTTGTCCCGCCGTGAGGTCTGGTCGAGGAAGACGAGGAGGCGCGCGTCGTCCCCGTCGAGCTCGATCACTCCGACGCGGACGGCCTGGGTGGTCAGGGTGACGCGCTGCTTGACCAGGTTCGCGCGGACCTGGGCGAACAGGTCGGCGTACTGGCGGGCGGCGCGTCCGGTCAGCACGGTCCGGGCGGAGCGCTCGGCCGCGTCGGCGCTGGAGGGGGCGTAGGAGAAGACCCGGGCGAGGCCCTCGCCGACGTCGCCGCCGACGCGGGTGGTGGCGGCGACGTCGGTGAGCGCGTGGTTGCGCGCGGACGGGGTGGAGCGGAGCTGGTGGGCGCCGTAGAAGAACGCGCTTCCGCCGAGGAGCAGGGCGACGACGGCCGCGGGCAGGGCGATCCTCCGCCACGGGGAGGTGGAGCGGCGTCCGCCCCCGTCCCCCGGCGGCTCCTCCTCCGCCTCCTCCGCCTCCTCCGCCTTCTCGGGCTTCTCGGGCTTCTCGGGCTTCTTCGTCTCCAGCGCCTTCTTCGTCTCCGGCGCCTTCTCGGCCTTCTCGGCCTTCTCCGTCCGGTCCCCGGGCCGCTCGTCCGGGTCGGTGACGGCTTCGGCCCCGGGCGCCGCCCCGGCCGTGTCCGGGACCGGCTCCGTCCGACGCACCGTCTCCGCCGACTCCGCCTTCTCCGCCTTCTCCGCCTTCTCCTCGGTTCCGGTTCCCCGGGCCGCCCCGCGCAGCAGTCGTGTCACTCGTCCTCGCTCCCCTCGGCTCCGGCGACGGGCACCGCGCTCAGCGCGGCGACCTTCCAGGTGTCCTCGCCGGTGCGCGTCAGGACGGCCTCCAGACGCTTGCGGTCGGTGGTCGGGGCGCCGCCTCCCCGGGGGGTGACGTCGACGCGGACGGTCGCGACGAGCTTCGCCGTGCCGGCCCTCGCGTCCAGGGCGGTCAGGGCCGCTTCGGTGACCGTGGCGCGCGCCGAGGCTCCCACCGCGGGCTGGGTGCGCCCCAGTTCGGTGTGGAGCGGCCCGGTGGACGCGTCGCGCCAGGCCCGGACGCCCGCTTCGGCGTGCTCGCGGGTCGAGGCGTCGAGCGTGTTCAGTACGGTGACCCGGTCCCGGCCCTCGGCGAGCGCGGTGTCCCGCTCCCGGCCGAAGGCGAGGCCGTCGTCGGCGCGGGCCTGCGCGTAGGTCCACGCGCCGGTCCCGCAGAACCCCAGGGCGACGACGAGGACTCCGGCGCCGAGCGCCCTCGCCCGCTTCACCGCGTGCTCCCGGTGCCGAGGCCGAGCAGTCCGGCCATGTCGGTCGCTCCGGCGTTCTGGCCGGGCAGGGCGAGCGCGCCGGGCAGCGACTGCCGCTCGTCCGCCGTGCCGGCCGGGCCCCCCGCGCTGCCCGAGGGCAGGGAGCCGGCCCGGGCCGGGACGGGCACGCCCCCGCCCTTCGGAGCGTGGGCCGAGCCGCGCACGTTGACCCCGGAGGAGGCGGGGGCCGTGCAGGAGGCGCCGGTGTTGAGGGCGGGCGCCGTCCCCAGGTCGAGCCCGTTGCGGTAGCGCGTGCCGCCGTACCCGCTGGTGCAGGGCAGCGGCTTGAAGAAGGTGACGGCCATCCCGAAGTTGACCTTTCCTCCGTCGACGGCGGTGGCTCCGGCCGAGACGGCCGCCGGGAGCTTCACGAGCAGTTCCTCGATGCCGCGCTGCCGGGTGACGGCGACCTCCGAGGTGGTCAGGAGGTTGGCGAGGACGACGCCGAGGCTCGGGTCGAGGTCGCGCAGGAGCCCGCTGACCTGGCCCGCCGCGTCGGGCGTGACGGTCAGGAGGCGGCGCAGGTCGGCGTCGGAGCCCTTGAGGGTGGCGGCGAGGTCGCGCGCGCCGGTGGCGAAGCCGCGGATGGCGCGGCTCTCGTCGGCCTGGGTGCGCAGGACGACCTCGCCGTCCTGGATGAGCCGGGTGGTGGACGGCAGCGCCCGGTCGGCGGCCTGGACGAACCTGCTGCCGTTGTCGAGGAGGACCTGGAGGTCGTCCCCGTGCCCCTCGAACGTCTTGCCGAACTCGTCGACGACCGTGCGCAGGGACTCCAGCGGTACGGAGTTGGTGAGGTCGTTCATGCTGGCGAGCACGTCGGTGACCGGTGCGGGCACCTGCGTGTCGGTCTGTTCGATGCGGGCGCCGTCGGCGAGGAAGGGACCGCCGTCGCTCTCGGGGCGCAGGTCGATGTACTGCTCGCCGACGGCGGAGAGCCCGGCGACCACGGCCCGCGCGTCGGCGGGTATACGGGGGGCGGACTTCTTGATGCGCAGCTCGGCCACGACCCCGTCGGCGGTGAGGTCGATGTTGCCGACGCGCCCCACGGAGACGCCCCGGTAGGTGACGTCGGAGTGGGTGAACAGTCCTCCGGTGCGGGCGAGGTGGACCTTGACGACGTAGTGGTCGGTGACGCCCGCGTAGCGGCCGAGGTCCGCGTAGCGGATGCCCAGGAAGCCGAGCACGAGGACGGCGATGACCAGGAACGCGAGGTTCTTCAGCAGTACGGTACGGGTGATCACCGGTTCCCGCCTCCGTTCGTCGGTGTGGTGACCGGCAGCGGCAGGGCCGTTCCCGTGCCCGGGGCGGTGGGGCCGTTCCCCCCCTGCTTCCGGAGGCCGGGCGCGCCCGGGGTCGGGGGCTGGGGCGGGATGGTCGGGGTCTCGTCCCTGGGGACCAGCGGCGGGATCACCTTCGTGCCGGAGGCGGAGGCGAGGTGCAGATAGGCGTTGAGGTAGTCGCCCTTGATGCCCCGCATCACCTCGTCGGTGAAGGGGTACGTCAGCATCACCTGGAGCGATTCGGGCAGGTCGGCACCGGCGTCCGCGAGGGCCGTCAGGGTCGGCGCGAGGGCCTTGAGGTCGGCGACCATGTCCTTCTTGCTCGCGTCGACGGTGGTGACGGCGACGCCGGACAGCGTGTCCAGGGCGCGCAGCATGGTCAGCAGGGAGCCCCGCTGGTTCTCCAGCGTCTTCAGGCCGGGCGAGAGGCCGGTGAGGACCGTGCCGACGTCGTCCTTGCGGCCGGCCAGGGTGGCGGAGAGCCGGTTGACCCCGTCGAGGGCGCGGGTGATGTCGCCGCGGTGGGCGTCCAGGTTCGTCACCAGCGTGTCCACCCGCCTCAGCATCGAGCGGACTTCGGGCTCGCGTCCGCCGAGTGCCGTGTTCAGCTCCTTGGTGATGGTCTTGAGCTGGTTGACCCCGCCGCCGTTGAGCAGCAGGGACAGGGCGCCGAAGACCTCCTCGACCTCCGTGTTGCGGCTGGTGCGCGCCAGCGGGATGACGCTGCCGTCGGTGAGCCGTCCGCCGCCGTCCGTGCGGGCGGCGGCCTGCTGGACGCCTCCCCGGCCCTTGCCGTTCCCCTGCGGGGCGACGAGCTGGATGTACTTCTCGCCCAGGAGGCTGGACTGTTCGAGGCGGGCGCCGGCGTCGGCGGGCAGCTCGACGTCACCGTTGATCCTGAGGGTGACGCGGGCGGTCCAGGTGCCGGGCACCAGCTCGATGGCGGTGACCCGGCCGACGGCGACGTCGTTGACCTTGACCGCGGACTGCGGCACGAGGCTCAGGACGTCGTCGAGTTCGGCGGTGACCGTGTACGGGTGGGAGCCGAGGTCGGCGCCGCCGGGCAGCGGCAGGTCCTGGATGCCGTCGAACCGGACCGGGACGGCGGGGACCCCGCCGAGGACGACGGCCAGGCCCAGGCCGACCGCGATCACGCCGACGGCTCCGGCTCCGGCCGCCTTCCGGGAGGGGAGGGTGCCGCGCTTCATCGCTTCTCCTCTCCGGTGCTCGCCGAGGAGGCGCCGGTCACGGGCAGCGGGAGCAGCGGCCCGCCCATGCTGATCTCGTTGAGGTTGGCGCGACCGTCGAGGGTGCGGGTCTTCGGGTTGTACGCGTTGACGACGTTCCCGGCGGCGAGCGGGGCGGTGTCGAGCGCCTCGGCGAGGGAGGCGCGCTGGTCGACGAGGGTCTGGGTGAGGGGCACGAGCCGGTCGACGTTCTTCTTCAGCTCGCCGCGGTTGTCCTTGATGAACGTCTTGACCTGGGCGAGGGCCTTGCCGAGTTCCCTGAGGGCGCCGGCGAGGTCGTTCTTGTTCTCGGCGAAGTAGCCGACGACCTCGTCCAGGCGCTCCTGCGCGGTGCGGACGTCGCCGTCCTTCTTCTTGAGCATGGTGGTGAAGGTCTGGAGCTGGCCGAGGGTGGTGAACAGGTCGTCGCTGCTGCCGTCGAGGGTCTTGGCGGCCTTGCCGAACTGTTCGATGGAGGTGCCGATGGCCGCGCCGTTGCCCTTGAGGTTCTTCGCGCCGGTGTTCAGCAGCTCGGACAGGGCCCCCTCGGAGTTGGCGCCGTTCGGGCCGAGCGCGTCGCCCAGTTCGGTGATCGAGGCGTAGAGCTGGTCGATCTCGACGGGGACGCGGTTGCGGTCGGCGGGCAGTTCGGCTCCGTCGGTGAGGGCGGGGCCGGAGCTGTAGGCGGGGGTGAGCTGTACGTAGCGGTCGGCGACGATGCTCGGGGCGACGACGAGGGCCCGCGCGTCGGCGGGGACGCGTACGCCCTCGTCGAGGCGGAGTTCGACGCGCACCCGGGTGCCCTCCGGCTCCACGGACTCCACCTCGCCGACCCGCACGCCGAGGACGCGCAGGTCGGATCCGGCGTAGATGCCGACCGCCCGGTCGAACCAGGCGGTGACGCGGGTCCCGGCGGGGTCGAGGACGTGCTGCGCGACGGCGACTCCGCCGGCGGCGAGCACCACGAGGGCGAGTCCGGCCGCGAGGGGCGCTCTGGGTCTGGTCATCATTCACCGCTCCCCTTGGCCGTCGCCGTCTGTTTCGGCGGCAGGCACCCGGTCTTGGGCTGCGAGGTCTCGGGCAGGTAGGCGCGCGGCACCACGCCGCACAGGTAGCTGTCGAACCAGCGGCCGCTGCCGAGGGTGTTGCCGACGAGCCGGTAGTACGGGCCGACGAGCGCGAGCGTCTTGTCGAGCTGGCCGCTGTTCTTCTCCAGGACGCCGGTGACGCGGCTGAGGGCCTTGAGGGTGGGTCCGAGCTGCCGGTCGTTGTCGCTGACGAGACCGCTGAGTTCGGTGCCGAGTTCCCTGCTGCCCCTGAGCAGGGCGCGGATGGCGTCGCGGCGCTTCTGGAGCTCTCCGAGCAGGGAACCGCCGTCCTCGATGAGCGTCTCGAAGCTGGACTTCTTGTTCTCCAGGGTCTTGGTGAACTTCTTGCTGTTCTCCAGGAGCCTGGCGAGTTCGGCGTCGCGCTTGGAGACGGTCCTCGACAGTTCGGACAGGCCGTCGGCGGCGCTGCGCACGTGCGGCGGCGAGTTCTTGAACGTGTCGGAGATGGTCTCGAAGCTCTTCGCCAGCTTCTTGGTGTCGATGGCGTCGACGGTTCCGCTGAGGTCCTGGAACGCCTGGGTGACGTCGTACGGAGAGGTGGTGCGGGTCTGCGGGATGCGGGTGCCGGGGTCCTGCGGGGCGGCACCCAGCGGGTCGAGCGCCAGGTACTTCTCGCCCAGCAGGGTCTTGATGGCGATGGCGGCGGTCGACCGGTCGCCGACCCAGGCGTCGCCGACCTCGAACGTGACCTTGACCTTGGGGCCGTCGAGGGCGACCCCGGTGACCTTGCCGACCTTGACGCCGGCGATGCGCACCTCGTCGCCGGAGTCGAGTCCGGCGGCCTCGGTGAAGTCGGCGCTGTAGGAGGTGCCGCCGCCCACCAGGGGAAGCCGTTCCACGTTGTACGCCAGGGCTCCCAGCAGGGCGAGGAGGACCAGGCCGACGAGGGCGACGCCGACGGGGCTGCGTTCCTTGACGGGCTTGAGCAGGGGGCGGGGGCTCATCCGCGGCACCTCGCTTCGGTCACGGCGATGCCGGTCGGCGGCTTGGAGCCGTCGGAGGTTCCCACGCCGCTCACGCGCGCCTCGCAGAGGTAGAGGTTGAACCACGATCCGTACGAGGTCAGCCGGGCCAGCGCCGTCATCTTCGCGGGGGTGTTGGCGAGGAACTGTTCGAGGCGGGGAGCGTGGTCGCCGAGGGTTCCGGAGAGCCGGCCCAGCTCGGCGATGTCCTTCTTGAGGGGGGCGCGGCTCTCCTGGAAGAGCCCGGCGGTCGTGGTGCTGAGGTCGCCGATGGCCTTGACCGCCTCGCCGAGGGGCTTGCGGTCGGCGTTGAAGCCGGTGACGAGCTTCTGGAGGGTGACGACGAGGTCGTTGAAGCCGGCCTCGCGGTCGTTGAGGGTGCCCAGGACGGTGTTGAGGTGGGTGACGACCTCACCGATGACCTTGTCCTTGGCGGCGACGGTCCGGGTGAGGGAGCCGATGTGGCGCAGCAGGCTGTCGACGGTTCCGCTCTCGCCCTGGAGGACCTGGACGAGCGATCCGGCGAGGTCGTTGACGTCGTTGGGCGAAAGGCCCTCGAACAGCGGCTTGAACCCGTTGAACAGCAGCGTCAGGTCGAGCGCGGGCGTGGTGCGCTCCAGCGGGATGGTGTCCCCGGCCCGGAGGGTGCCCTCCAGGTCCCCGCTGCCCCGGTCGAGGGAGACGTACCGCTGTCCGACCATGTTGAGGTACTTCACGGCGGCGGTGGCCGACCGGGGCAGGGTGCGATCCTCGCTGACCGTGAAGGTGACCTGGGCGGTGCGCCGCTGGACGACGCGCACGTCGGTCACCTCGCCCACCTTCACCCCGGCGATGCGCACGGAGTCGCCCTCGGCGAGTCCGGTGACGTCGGTGAAGAGGGCCCGGTACGAGCGGGTGTCGGAGCCGACGCCGGTGTTGGCGATGCTGAAGCCGAGCACGGTGGTGGCGAGGGCCGTGACGAGGACGAAGACGAGGGACTTCAGGATGGTCCCGGTCAGGCCCCGGCGGCGGGTGTGGGCGGGTGGCGTCGTCATCGGAGGGTCACCTCCGCGCCGCGGAACGCGGGACCGGCCAGCAGGCTGCTCCAGTCCGGCAGGTCGCCGGGGCTCTTCTTCGCCGCGGGGGCGAGGAGTTCGTTGACGAGGTCGTTCTCCTGCGGGGAGTTGGCGGGGCCGAGGTCCTGCGCGGTCGCGGAGGACGCCCGCGCGGCGGGCGCGGCCGGGACGCCGAGGTAGGGCACGGGGTAGCAGCGCGGACCGCCGCCGGAGCCGTAGGAGGGGGCGTCGCGGCCGGGGACGTAGGCGCCGCGCGAGGGCACGGTGGTGACGTCCACGTGGATGCCGGGCTGGTTGGTGCCCTTGCCGAGCGCCTTGTCCATGGCGGGCACGAACTGGGCGAGGGTGCGCAGGGTGCAGGGGAAGGACGGGGAGTACTCCGCGATCCGTTCCAGGGTGGGCCTGCTGGTGGCGCTGAGCCGGATGATGTTGTCCTTGTTCTGCCGCAGGAAGGTCGTCAGGTCCTCGGCCGTCCGCGTGGTGGCGCCGAGGGTGCCGGCCAAGGCGGTCTCCTTCTCGGCGAGGGTGCCGCTGGTGGTGGTGAAGTCGGTGAGCGCGGTGACGATGTCCGGGGCGGCGTCCGCGTAGAGGTGGCTGACCTTCACGAGTTCTTTCAGATCACGGGTGAGGGCGGGCAGCTGGGGGTTGAACTCGCGCAGGTGGGCGTCGAGTTGGACGAGGGTTTCGCCGAGCTTGTCGCCGCGTCCCTCCAGGGCCCTGGAGACGGCGGACAGGGTCGCCGACAGTTTCTGCGGCTGGACGGCGGTGAGCATGGGCAGGACGTTGTCGAGGACCTGCTGGAGTTCGACGGCGTTGCTGGAGCGGTCCTCCGGGATGACGGAGCCGGGGCGCAGGGGACGCGCCGAGGAGCCGCCGGGCGGTACGAGGGCGACGAACCGTTCGCCGAACAGCGTCGTCGGCAGCATCTGGGCGCGCACGTCGGAGGGGACGTGGTCCAGGGTGCCGGGCCGCATGGCGAGGGTGAGCCGGGCGCCTCCGCCGCCGGTGGCGTCGATGGCGCGGACCTCGCCGACGACGACGCCGCGCAGCTTCACCTCGGCGCCGAGGTGCATCTCGTTGCCGACGCTGCCGGTCTCGACGACGACCGGGTCGGAGTCGGTGAACTTCTTGTCGTAGACGGCGACCGCCAGCCAGGCGAGCAGGGCGGGCACCAGCAGGAAGACGACGCCGGCGAACCGGCGGCGCAGGATCTCTCCTCGTGGATCGTTCATCTCACCCCGCCACCTTCACGGTCGTGGTCGCGCCCCAGAGGGCCAGCGACAGGAAGAAGTCGGTGACGCTGATCAGCACGATGGCGTTGCGCACCGAGCGGCCGACGGCGATGCCGACGCCGGCGGGGCCGCCGGAGGCGCGGAAGCCGTAGTAGCAGTGGGCGATGATCACCATCACGCTGAAGATCAGCACTTTGAGCACCGACAGGAGGACGTCCGTCGGTGACAGGAAGAGGTTGAAGTAGTGGTCGTAGGTCCCCTGGGACTGGCCGTTGAAGAGGACCGTGACGTAGCGGGAGGCCAGGTAGGAGGAGAGCAGGCCGATCGCGTACAGGGGGATGATGGCGACGACGCCCGCGATGATGCGGGTGGTGACCAGGTACGGCATGGAGCGGATGCCCATGCCCTCCAGGGCGTCCACTTCCTCGTTGATGCGCATGGCGCCGAGCTGGGCGGTGAAGCCCGCGCCGACGGTCGCGGAGAGGGCGAGTCCGGCGACGAGCGGGGCGATCTCGCGGGTGTTGAAGTAGGCGGAGACGAAGCCGGTGAAGGCCGCGGTGCCGATCTGTTCGAGGGCCGCGTAGCCCTGGAGGCCGACGACGGTGCCGGTGGCCAGCGTCATCGCGATCATGACGCCGATGGTGCCGCCGATGACGCCGAGGCCGCCGGAGCCGAAGGCGACCTCGGCGAGCAGGCGCTGGACCTCTTTGAGGTAGCGGCGCAGGGTCCGGGGTATCCAGAGCAGGGCTCTGACGTAGAACAGGAGCTGGTCACCGGACCGGTCGAGCCAGACGAACGGGGAGGCCATCGGTCTCAGCCTCCCTTCGGCGGGACGATCTGGAGGTAGATGCCCGTCAGCACCATGTTCACGAAGAACAGCAGCAGGAAGGTGATGACGACGGACTGGTTGACGGCGTCGCCGACCCCTTTGGGGCCGCCCCGGGGGTTGAGCCCCCGGTAGGCGGCGACGATGCCCGCGATGAACCCGAAGATCAGGGCCTTCAGCTCGCTGATGTAGAGGTCGGGGAGCTGGGCGAGGGCGGAGAAGCTGGCGAGGTAGGCGCCCGGGGTGCCGTCCTGGAGGACGATGTTGAAGAAGTAGCCGCCCAGGGTGCCGACGACGGAGACCATGCCGTTGAGGAGCACGGCGACCGCCATGGTGGCGAGGACGCGGGGGACGACCAGGCGCTGCACGGGCGAGACGCCCATGACCTCCATCGCGTCGAGCTCCTCCCGGATCTTGCGGGAGCCGAGGTCGGCGCAGATGGCGGAGCCGCCGGCGCCGGCGATCAGGAGGGCGACGATGAGCGGGCTGGCCTGCTGGATGACGGCCAGGACGCTGGCGCCGCCGGTGAACGACTGGGCGCCCAACTGCTGGGTGAGCGAGCCGACCTGAAGGGCGATCACGGCGCCGAACGGGATGGAGACGAGCGCGGCGGGCAGGATGGTGACGCTCGCGACGAACCAGAACTGCTCGACGAACTCCCGGAACTGGAAGGGCCGCCGGAAGACGGCCCGGCTCACCTCGGCGGTGAGGGCGAAGAGACGGCCGGTCTGCCGCAGCGCGCCGGCGATCACGAGCCGCTCCCGGGGGCGGGCATGGACAGCGTGGGCGCCGCGGCGTCCTTCGTGTACGTCTCGTGGATGGCGGCGCGGGCGGCGGGCGGCAGCTGGTCGAGCATGCCGAGGACGCGCTCCCGGCGCCGGGCGACCGCGGCGCGCGGCGGCAGGCCGGGGGACGGCTCCAGCTGGGGCACGATGACGCGGGGTTCGGTCACCCGGCCGGCGGAGGCGTCCGCCTCGGCGGCCAGGGTCGCGGCGTCCTTCTCCTCGGACATGCCGATGGGACCTTCGCGGCGACCCGCGAGGAACTGGGTGACGACCGGTTCCTCGCTGGTGAGGAGGACCTCGCGCGGGCCGAAGGTGACGAGGTTGCGCCGGAAGAACATCCCCATGTTGTCGGGGACGGTGGCGGCGATGTCCAGGTTGTGGGTGACGATCAGCATCGTCGCGTCGATCCGGGCGTTGAGGTCGATCAGGAGCTGGGAGAGGTAGGCGGTGCGGACGGGGTCGAGACCGGAGTCCGGTTCGTCGCACAGCACGATCTGCGGGTCGAGCACGAGCGCGCGGGCGAGGCCGGCGCGCTTGCGCATGCCGCCGCTGATCTCGCCCGGCAGTTTGCCCTCCGCGCCCAGCAGGCCGACGAGGTCGATCCGCTCCATCACGATGCGCCGGATCTCCGACTCCCGCTTGCGGGTGTGCTCGCGCAGCGGGAAGGCGATGTTGTCGAACAGGGTCATGGAGCCGAAGAGGGCTCCGTCCTGGAACATGAGGCCGAAGAGTTTCCGGGTCTCGTAGATGTCGCGTTCCGGGCTGCTGACCATGTCGACCCCGTTGATGAGGACACGGCCGCGCTGCGGCTTCAACAGCCCGATGAGCGACTTGAGGAAGACCGTCTTACCGGTACCGGAAGGGCCGAGCATCACGCTCACCTCTCCGGCCGGCAATGTCAGTGTCACGTCCTGCCAGATGTTCTGCTTGCCGAAGGACATGGTCAGACCCTCAACGACAACTTCGATTCCCATTTCACCTCCAGCAAGCGCGCGCCGGGCGTGTGCCGCGGGCGCACGGTAAGTCGGTGCGGATCACCTGGACAATAGGCGGGCACCAGAAACCTTGATCCGCTTCCGCTTTTATCACCGCGGAGACAAGATCGGGAACGGTTTTTGTCTCCGCCGGGACAGGGCGGGCACCGCGCCTCGGGAGGACCGTCCTGCAAGGCCCCGTCGGCCGGGCCCCACCTGGCCGCCAGGCCGGGCGGAACACCGTCCGCCACAGGAGCGGCCCGTGAAAACGCGCCGACCTGCGACTGAGCGCCACCCGGGGAACGCTACGGCCGAGTAACCTCATGGGGCAATACCAAGTTCCGAGTTTTCGCAAGACGGCACCGGACATCGGAATACTTGTCAGCGGATAAACAATTCCACCGCGCGACTTGTCACCGGGAGAGCAAAAAATCCCTCCGCCGGGCCGCGTGGCCACGTATGCGACCGCCGCGCCGGCACCTCTCGGACGATCGATCAGAATTGTCGACATTGCGCACGCCGGAACCAAGAGGCCCCCCGCTACCGCTCACCGGCCTGACAGGCAATACGGCCTCTTCAAAGAATCTTGTACTGCGGCATTGTTCAGCCAAGTTTCCCGCAAGTAACGTCAGGTTTCGCAGCCCGGGTCACCGGGGTGCCGGCCGCTCGTTCGTCCCCCATGGCGGCCACCCTCTGCCGGTCAATCCCCAAGGAGAGTCCCAGAGCCATGAAGTCGATCAGAAACCTCGCCGTCGTCGCCGGAGCAGCCTCGGCCGCGTTCGCCCTCGCGGTCTCGCCGGCCTCGGCCGTCGCCTCGACCGTCTGGACCGTCACCCCGTCGCCGGCCAACGTCTCCGCGGTGAACAGCGGAAACATCGTACTGAGCGTCAACGGCCTCGCCATGACGTGTACGCAGTCCACCGCCGCGGCCACGCTGCAGAGCGCCACGGGCAACCCGGCGACCGTCGGCACCATCAACTCCATCGCCTTCGGCGCCGCCGGTGCGCCCTGCACCAGCCTCCTGGGCAACGTGACCACCGTCGCGACCACCCCCTGGACCATCGTGGCGCAGGACTACACCGCCTCGACCGGCGTCACCAAGGGCTACGTCGGCAACGTCGACGCCAAGGTGACCGTCGGCGCCTGCACCTTCCGCGTCACGGGCAAGGCGTCCGGCACCTACACCAACTCGACGGGCAAGCTGGCCATCGCCAGCACGGCCGGCGAGCTCACCGTCGTCTCGGCGACCAACTGCGGCACCGCCATCCCGGTCGGCGCCAAGCCCACCTTCAAGGGCGACTACCTGGCCAAGGTGAGCGGCACCAGCACCATCCCGACGATCGTCGGCAGCAACCCGTAAGGAAGAGGGCGACCCGCGTCCGTCCGGCCGGTGATCCCGGCCGGACGGACGCGGGTCTGTCCGCGCCCCCCGCGCGCCGGTGCGCGGCGACCGGGCGAGGAGGCGGGCGGACCGTTCCGAGCGCGTCGGACGGCACGACCGTTCCGGCATCCGACCACGACCCGGAGGAAACCAGCACCGTGAAGAAGCCGACCGGAAAGCTCGCCGTCGCTGCCGCGGCGACCGCGTCCGCGTTCGTCCTCGCGGTGCCGCCGGCCTCGGCGGCGCCCTCGACGACCTGGACCGTCACGCCCTCCCCCGTCGCCTTCTCCTCGACGAGCGGCACGAGCCTCACCCTCGGCCTCAACGGCTTCTCCGTGGTCTGCGGTCAACCGGGCATCTCGGGCACCCTGGAGAGCGCCACCGGGAACCCGGCGGTCATCGGCGGCGTCAGCGCCCTCGTCTTCGGCGCGTCCTGCACCAGTCCCCTGGGCAACGCGTCCGTCGTCCCCACCCTGCCCTGGAGCATCGTCGCCCTGGACCACACCGCCACCACCGGTGTCACCAAGGGCCACTTCGGCAACGTCGACCTCAAGGCGACCATCGGCGCCTGTGCCTTCCGCGTCACGGGCAAGGCGTCCCTCACCTACACCAACGCGACCGGCGGGCTGGCCGCCAACAGCGTCGCCGGCGAGCTGACCGTCGTCTCGGCGGTCAACTGCGGTGCCGTCGTCCCGGTCGGCTCCAAGCCGACCCTGAAGTTCGAACGCTCCATCAGGAAGACGGGGACCACCACCGTCCCGACGATCGTCGGCACCAACCCGTAGGAACGCGTCCTCCCGCGTCCACGAGCCGACCGCACCCTCCGCCGGCGTTTCCCGCCGGCACACGAACGACCCGAGCGGAGCAGCAGATGAGAGGCCCCGGGCCCACCCCCCGACCGTCCCGTTCCCGCGCGCGCGGTGCGACGATCGCCGCGTTCGTGGCGCTCGCCCCCCTGCTTCCGGCGGCGGCCGTCGCCGTGGGGACGCTGAAGGTCGACGCCGCGTTGCCCTACGTCTGCACCCTGCCCTCCGGGCAGCAGCCCGCGACGGTGCGGATCGCCGCGGCCTTCCCCGACCGGGTGGTCGCGGGCGAGGACATCCGGTTCACCGACGTCACCACGACGGTGGAACTCCCCGCGGCGGCGGTGGCCGACCTCACCGCGCTCAAGGCCGCCACCGTACGGCCGGAGACGCGCCTCACGGTCGGCGTGGCCCAGGACGGGCAGCGCGCGGAAGCCACGTGGAGCGGTACGGCACAGCCCTTCGGCACTCCCGCCGAAGGACCCCTCACGCTCGCCACGACCGGTGACGTCCCGATCCTGACGACGGGCAGCGCCGGCGACCTGGTCCTCACCGCCGGGAACCTGGACATCGACCTCGCCCTGAGCACGGCCGAGGGCGCGGCCACCACGCCCGGGGCCCTCTCCGTCGCCTGCGTCCCGGAACAGGAGGAGAAGGACCGACGGGCGCTCGCCACGGTCCCGGTCCGCCCCGCCGCCACCGGGGAGCCGGGCACGGCTCCGGCGCCTTCGGCCGATCCGTCCTCGGCCACCCCCCCGGCCCCGCTTCCGTCCTCCTCGGCGCAGCCGTCGCTCCCGGCGGAGCGGGAGACCCCGGAAGGGGCGGACGCGGCCCCGGGCACCCCCACGGCCGGGCTCCCGACGGGCATAGACCCGAACATACCGGGCATGGACCCGAAGCCCGTACCCCCGGAGTACCGGCCGCCGGCGCCACCCTGCCTGCACGAGAAGCCGGACAGCAATTCGCTGTCGGCGTACATCGCCGGTTACACCAACGCGCGGAAACTGAACGGCGCCGCCCTCATTCCGCCGGTCTGCGTCCTGGTCCAGCAGGGCGCCGTCGAGGTCACTTTCTCGGAGAGCGGCGGCCGCTTCTACCAGAAGTCGCTCGCTTCCCTCTCCCACGACGGACTCACACGGAGCCAGCCCTTCAAGGCCACCCTCCTCGGCTTCGGCTTCGCGCCGATCACGGCGACCATGTCCCTGGAGCAGGTCGGTCGGATCATCATCACATCGGACATGGCGATGGGTTTCCCCCTCAGCTTCGGGAAGAGCCACATCCGGGCCCCGCTCGTCCTGCGCGTCCTCGATGTCGAGGTCAACGGCACCAAGCTGGACGTCGGCCCCTCCTGCCGCACCGTGACACCGCTCGCCTCCTCCGAACCCGACCCCGCCCAGTACCCCGGGAACCACCTGGTGCTCGAGGGCAAGGTCGTGCAGGACCTCAACATCGGTTCATTCGGATACCAGCTCACCTCCGGTGGCACGCTCACCGGAGAAGTGACCATCCCGGCCTTCAGGGGCTGCGGCGTCAACGGCGAGAACCTCGACCGGCTCCTCACGGCCTCGATCTCCGGCCCCGGGAACTACATCAAGCAGATCCAGGGCCAGACCTGCAACGTCCTCGTCGCCTCCTCCCCTCTGGACCGGGAATGCACCTCGGACCTCCAGCCGTACGTGGTCCCCAGGCCCAAGCGCTGACCCACCCGTCGAGTTCCCCTTTTCCCCAGGAAGGCTTCCACCGTGCCCCTCGTCTCCGCCCGTACGAAACTGGCCACCGTCTCCGCCCTCACCGCCCTCGGCGCCTTCGCCTCCACGGGCATGGCGACCGCGGCCGCCCCCCAGCTGAACGGCGGCTGGGCGCCGTCCACCCGCTGTCCCGTGGACGCGCCGGCGATGCTCGCCACCGACGGTCTCGACCAGGCGCCGCAGTGCGTCGCCTCCTTCTCCCTCAGCGGTTCCATCAAGCTGGGCAACACCACCGTGACCACCGGGAAGACCGACCTCCAGATCGGCACCATCCAGCACTCCGACGGCACCAGCTCGGTCGTCGCCCCGGCCTCCGGCGCGATCATCGCCGACTCCGCCACCGTCCCCGGCGGCCTGCTCGGCCTGATGTGCCCGAGCGACATCCCGTTCATCACCAGCATCTGCAAGCAGCTCTCCGACGGCAGCCTCAACAAGATCACCGCGACCCTGGAGTCGGTCGGCACCCCCTCGGACTTCGACCAGATCGCCGGCGTCCTCACCGACCAGCCGATCGTGACCATCCCGGTCCGCATCCGCCTGCAGAACCCGTTCCTCGGCAACAACTGCTACATCGGGACGAAGGAGAAGCCGATCCTGCTGCGTCCGCGCAACCGCACGGCGCCCGAGTTCGGCTTCGAGCGGTTCAACGGCGACGGCTCCGCGAACGAGGAGGGCGACATGAGCCGCCTCAACCTCCTCGGCGCCACCCAGTACGACAACACCTTCGCCGTCCCCGGTGCCAGCGGCTGCGGCCTCGGCCTGCTCGGCCTGATCGACGGCGCGGTCAACCTCAAGACGGGGCTGCCCTCCGCCGCCGGGAAGAACAGCCTCGTCCTGAACAACACCCAGACGTACCTGACCGGCCTCTACGCGCCGGGCCTCGTCGCCCCCGACGCCGGAAAGACGCTGTCCCAGAACTGGCACTCGGCCGTCAAATAACAGCCACCCAGGGGCGATTCCCGGCCTACTCGGCGACATACGGTCTCCCCGCACGGCAACTCCTGCGCAAGTTGTGTACAGCGCACAGCAGTTGATCTAGCTTCAACAGGCCCTGTCGGTACGCACTGACGGCCGTGGCGGCGCCCCGCACGACAGCGGGGCGCCGCGCCGCCGTTCCCCCACCGGTCGCGCAGAAGAACAAAGGGATCGGTCCATGCCCCCCATCGCACAGTCACCGCACATCGGTGAACCGCTCGACCCGCTCCCCAGGGAGTTCGCCGCCCTGATGAGGCCGGAGATCCCCGGACTCATCAAGGAGATCGGGGTGGAGGTCCAGCGGACCTACCCGGTGTACGCCCACCTCTTCAGCGGGCCCCACTCGGACGCGATCCGCCAGGGGGTGGAGCAGGCCCTGACGGCCTTCGTGGAACGGGTCGCCGACCCGGGGGTGAACGCCCCCTTCCGGGACGAACTGCTGCGCAAGTTCGGCCGGGTGGAGGCGTACGAGGGGCGCGACCTCGACACCCTGCAGGGCGCCTACCGCCTCGGCGCGCGCATCGCGCTGCGCCGGGCCAAGAGCATCGGGCGCACGTACAACCTCTCCCCCACCCTCATCCTGGCCTTCGCGGACGCCCTCTTCGCCTACGTCGAGGAGCTGGCGGCCCTCTCCCGCGAGGGGTACGCGATGGTCCAGTCCCGCGCGCTGTCCGACGTGGCGGCGCTGCGGAGGAAACTGCTCCACCTCGTCGTCGCCGGCCCGCCGCTGCCCCGCGCGGCCATCACCGAACTGTGCCAGGAGGCGTCCTGGCAGCTCCCGGCCGAGTGCACCATGGTCGCCCTGCGCCCGCCGGTCGCCGAACCGGCCCAGACGGGCCTCGACCGGGACGTCCTCGCCGACCTGACCCTCCCCGAGCCGCACCTGCTCGTCCCCGGCCCGCTCACCGCCGAACGCCTCGCGATGCTCCGTTCCGCCCTGGCCGGCACCCCCGCCGTCATCGGTCTGACCGTGCCGCCGGGAGAGGCCGGACACTCCGTCCGCTGGGCGCGGCGCGTCCTGCGGCTCATCGACGACGGCATCGTGGCGGACGCCCCCCTCGTCCACTGCGAGGACCACCTGACGACGCTGTGGTTACTCTCCGACCCGGCCCTCGTGGCCCAGCTCGCCAAGCGCGAACTGGCCCCGCTCGACGGGCTGTCCGGCACCCGCCGGGAGCGGCTGGTCGAGACCCTGCGCGTCCACGTCTCCACCCGGGCCCCCGCCGAGCAGGTCGGCGAGATGCTGGGCGTGCACGCCCAGACGGTCCGGTACCGGCTGCGGAACCTGGACAGCCACTTCGGCGACCGCCTGCTGGACCCCGACCGCCGCTTCGCCCTCGAAGCGGCCCTGCGCTCCCTGCACCTGTACGACGGGAAGCGCGCGGACTGAGCCGTGTCTGTGGCCGGGGGGTGGGCCGACCGAAGTCCGGGGCCCTCCCCGGCCCCCGCGGAAAGCGGTTTCGAAGAAGCCCCGCACCCCCGGACGGGGTGCGGGGCGGGAGGGGCCGGGCGGGCCCTACTTGCCGATCGTCCTGCTGATGACCAGGCGCTGGATCTCGCTGGTGCCCTCGAAGATCGTGTAGATGGCGGCGTCCCTGTGCATGCGCTCCACCGGGTACTCGCGGGTGTAGCCGTTGCCGCCGAGGATCTGGATGGCCTGGGCCGTGACCTTCTTGGCGACCTCGCTGGCGTACAGCTTGGACATGGAGCCCTCGGCGGAGGTGAAGGGCTTGCCGGCGGTCGCCATCCAGGAGGCGCGCCAGACGAGGAGGCGGGCCGCGTCGATCTGGGTGGCCATGTCGGCGAGCTGGAAGGCGACGCCCTGGTTCTCGATGACCGGGCGGCCGAACTGGACGCGGGTCTTCGCGTAGTCGAGGGCCACCTCGTACGCGGCGCGGGCGGTGCCGACGGCCATGGCGCCGACGGCGGGGCGGGACGCCTCGAAGGTGGCCATGGCGGCGTTCTTCACGCGCTCGCCGCCCGCCTTCGCCTTCTCCCGGGCGCGGGCGAGGCGCTCGTCCAGCTTCTCCTTGCCGCCGAGGAGGCAGTGGCCGGGGATCCGGACGTCCTCCAGGACGACCTCGGCGGTGTGGGAGGCGCGGATGCCGTGCTTGCGGAACTTCTGTCCCTGCGAGAGGCCGGGGGTGTTCGGCGGCACGATGAAGGAGGCGTGGCCCTTGGAACCGAGCTCCGGGTCGACGACGGCGACGACGACGTGGACGTTGGCGATGCCGCCGTTGGTCGCCCAGGTCTTGGTGCCGTTGAGGACCCACTCGTCCTTGGCCGCGTCGTACACGGCCCGGGTGCGCATGGAGGCGACGTCCGAGCCGGCGTCGGGCTCGGAGGAGCAGAAGGCGGCGACCTTGACGTCGTTCGCGTCGCCGTACATCTGCGGGACCCAGGTGCCGATCTGCTCCTCGGTGCCGTTGGCGAGGACGCCGACGGCGGCGAGGCCGGTGCCGACGATGGCGAGGGCGATGCCCGCGTCGCCCCAGAAGAGCTCCTCCATCGTCAGGGGGACGCCGAGGCCGGTCGGGTCGAAGAACTGCTGGGCGTAGAAGTCGAGGGAGTAGATTCCGAGCTTGGCCGCCTCCTGGATGATCGGCCAGGGGGTCTCCTCACGCTCGTCCCACTCGGCGGCCGCGGGACGCATCACATCGGCGGCGAAGCCGTGGAGCCAGTCGCGCACCTGCTTCTGGTCCTCGTTGAGTTCGAACGTGAACTCGCCCATTTTCCCTCCCAGCAGTATGTTACTTGCGGTAACAACAGTCTGTTACCGGCGGGTAGAGGCTGTCAACCTGCGGGGACGCGATCCGGCCCGACCGGCACCGGAACCCGGCCGGGTGTTACGTTGCGAGAGCCCCACACAGGGCAGGAGCGCGGAACGGCAGGACCGCGCCACCGCGGAACGGCACGGCCGGGGAGACACACACATGGACATCGCACACCGGACCACCGACCAGCGGACGCCCGCCGAGCAGCGGCGGCGCGAACTGCTGGAGGCGGCGGACCGGGTGGTGCTCCGGGAGGGCCCCCAGGCCTCCATGAACGCGATCGCGGCCGAGGCCGGCATCACCAAACCGATCCTCTACCGGCACTTCGGCGACAAGGGCGGCCTCTACCGCGCCCTCGCCACCCGGCACACCGACGCCCTCCTCGCCGCCCTGCGGGCCGCGCTCGACGCCCCCTCCGACCGGCGCCGCCGGGTCGAGTCCACCCTCGACACGTATCTCGCCTCGATCGAGGCGATGCCCCAGGTCTACCGCTTCCTCATGCACCCGGCGGAGGAGACCCACCAGACCGAGCAGGGCTTCGACGTCGGCCGCCACTCGGCCCCGCTGCTCCGCCGCATGGGCGAGGAGCTGGGCCAGGTCATCGCCGAGCGCGTCGATCCCGGACCCGGCGCCCAGAACCAGGCACGGATCTGGGGGCACGGCATCGTCGGCATGATGCACGCGGCCGGGGACTGGTGGCTCGGCGAGCGGCCCTGCTCCCGCGCCGAGCTGGTGCGCAGCCTGGCGGACCTCCTCTGGGGCCGGCTCGCCGAGGCCGACGACCGTCCCGGCGGCCCGGGCTTCTAGGGCGTGCGTGCCGGGCAGACGGGACTTTCCGACACACGCCCTGGGCCGGGTCCCCCGGGCTCACGCCCACAGGGCCTCCGCCGCCCCGTCGCCCCACGCCCGCTTCCGGACCGCGCGCCGCAGCCGTGACTTCCGCCACCCCGTGACGCGGTCCGCGTAGACCCCGCCCTCCAGGTGGTCGGTCTCGTGCTGGAGGCAGCGGGCGAAGAAACCCGTCCCCTCGATCCGCACCGGGGACCCGTCGAGGCGTACGCCCTCCACCACCGCGCGGTCGAAGCGGGGCGTCGGGGCCTCCAGACCCGGCAGGGAGAGGCACCCCTCCGGCCCCCGGACCACGTCGCCGTCCGCCGCCACCAGGCGCGGGTTCACCACGTGCCCCAGGTGGCGGTTCTCCTCGTCGTCGGGGCAGTCGTACACGAAGACCCGCAGGCCCATGCCGACCTGGTTCGCCGCCAGGCCCACCCCGTTCGCCGCGTACATCGTGGCGAACATGTCCTCGACCAGCCGGGCCAGCCGGGGGCCGAAGTCGGTGACGGGTTCGCAGGGGGCGCGCAGGACGGGGTCGCCGAGCAGGGTCATCGTCCGGACCAGGCCGGAACTGCCGGGGATGGGGCGGTTTCGCATGGCGGCAAGGGTACGGTCCGCCGTGACCTCGGCGTTTCGTGCGGCCGGTCGGCGGTGCCGCTGTTCGGGCTCCTGGCCGGATCTCGATAGGCTGAGCCCGGACCGACGCGAGGAGGAACAAGAACGATGTCAGGACACCCCGGTAATCCAGAGCCGCTGTCGCCGCGCGCCAAGCTGGCCGTGACGGCGGGCAAGGCCGCGGCCGCGGTGTCGCGGGCGGCGGGGCGCGGCAGCGGATCGGTGATCGGAGGCCGGGTGGCGCTGAAGCTCGACCCCGACCTCCTCGGGCGGCTCGCCCAGCATCTGGACGTCGTCCTGGTGTCCGCGACCAACGGCAAGACGACCACGACCCGGCTGATCGCGGAGGCGCTCCGGGCCGCGGGCCCCGTCGTCTCGAACGCCCTCGGCGCCAACATGCCCGCCGGCATCACCTCGGCGCTCGCCGGCGGTTCGGACTCCAAGTACGGCGTGATCGAGGTCGACGAGAAGTACCTGGCCGGCGTCGCCCGCGACACCACGCCCAAGGTGATCGCGCTGCTCAACCTCTCGCGCGACCAGCTCGACCGCGCCGCCGAGACCCGGATGCTCGCCGAGAAGTGGCGCGAGGGCCTCAACGGCACGAAGGCCGTGGTCGTCGCCAACGCCGACGACCCGCTGATCGTGTGGGCCGCCTCCTCCTCGCCCAACGTGGTGTGGGTCGCCGCCGGCCAGGAGTGGAAGGACGACGCCTGGTCGTGCCCCGCCTGCGGCGGCGTGATGCAGCGTCCCGGCGACGACTGGTTCTGCGGCGAGTGCGGTTTCCGCCGCCCCGCGCCGAGCTGGGCGCTCAGCGGTGACCACGTGCTCGACCCGCACGGTTCGGCCTGGCCGATCCGCCTCCAGCTCCCCGGCCGCGCCAACAAGGCGAACGCCACCACCTCGGCCGCCGTCGCCGCCGTCTTCGGGGTGCCGCCGCAGGTGGCCCTGGAGCGCATGTACCAGGTGCAGGCCGTGGCCGGCCGGTACGACGTGGTCTCCTTCCAGGGCCGCGAGCTGCGGCTGCTGCTCGCCAAGAACCCGGCCGGCTGGCTGGAGACGTTCTCCCTCATCGACGGCCCGCCCGCGCCGGTGATCCTCTCCGTCAACGCGCGCGGCGCCGACGGCACGGACACCTCCTGGCTGTGGGACGTGGACTACGGCCGGCTCGCCGGCCACCCGATCATGGTGATCGGCGACCGCCGGCTCGACCTGGCGGTCCGCCTGGAGGTCGCGAACGTGGACTTCCGCGTCTGCGAGACGCTGGACGAGGCCGTCACGATGGCCCCGCCCGGCCAGATCGAGCTGATCGCCAACTACACCGCCTTCCAGGACGTCCGCCGCCGCGTCGGCAACTGACCCGTAGAGGACATGCAGCATGACTGACAGCAGCCTGCGCCTGGTCTGGGTCTACCCGGACCTGCTCAGCACCTACGGCGACCAGGGCAACGTCCTCGTCGTCGAGCGCCGCGCCCTGCAGCGCGGTCTCAGCGTCGAGCGCGTCGACGTCCGCAGCGACCAGCCGGTGCCGACCTCGGGCGACATCTACCTGATCGGCGGCGGCGAGGACCGCCCGCAGCGGCTCGCGGCCGAACGCCTCCGGCGGGACGGCGGGCTGAGCCGGGCCGCCTCCAACGGCGCGATCATCTTCTCGGTCTGCGCCGGGTACCAGATCCTGGGCCACGAGTTCATCAACGACCTCGGCGAGCGCGAGGCCGGTCTCGGCCTGATCGACGTGGTCTCGACCCGCGGCGAGGGGGAGCGGTGCGTCGGTGACGTCCTCGCGGACATCGACCCGCGCCTGGGCCTGCCCCAGCTGACCGGGTTCGAGAACCACCAGGGCATCACCCACCTCGGCCCGTCGGCCCGGCCGTTCGCCCGGACCGTCCTGGGCAAGGGCAACGGAACCGGCGACGGCACGGAGGGCGCGTACAACGACACGGTCTTCGGCACCTACATGCACGGCCCCGTCATGGCGCGCAACCCGCAGATCGCGGACCTGCTCCTGAAGCTGGCGCTCGACGTGAACGCGCTGCCGCCGACCGACGACCGCTGGTACGAGGCGCTGCGCGCCGAGCGCATCGCGACGGCCACGCAGCCCGCCTGACCCTCCGCGCTCCCCGTACACGCGTACGGTGTCCACGGTGCGGACGTCCGGTTCGGTCCCGCCACCCGGCGACGATAGGGTGGCGGGGATCCAGCCGGACGACGTGGTCCGGGAGTCGGCCCACGTTGCAAAGGTTTTCGGGCTATGCGCATTGGTGTGCTCACCTCCGGCGGAGACTGCCCCGGTCTGAACGCGGTCATCCGCTCCGTCGTGCACCGCGCCGTGGTGGACCACGGTGACGAGGTCATCGGTTTCCACGACGGGTGGCGGGGCCTCCTGGAGTGCGACTACCGCAAGCTGGACCTCGACGCGGTGGGCGGCATACTCGCCCGCGGCGGCACCGTCCTCGGCTCCTCGCGGGTCCAGCCCGCGCACCTGGTCGACGGGGTCGAGCGGGCCCGGGGCCACGTCGCGGACCTGGGCCTGGACGCCATCATCCCGATCGGCGGCGAGGGCACGCTGAAGGCGGCGCACCTCCTCTCCGAGGCGGGCCTGCCCATCGTCGGCGTCCCGAAGACCATCGACAACGACATCGCCTCCACCGACGTCACCTTCGGCTTCGACACGGCCGTCACCGTGGCGACCGAGGCCCTGGACCGGCTGAAGACCACCGCCGAGTCCCACCAGCGGGTCCTGGTGGTCGAGGTCATGGGCCGTCACACCGGCTGGATAGCGCTGCACTCCGGCATGGCGGCCGGCGCGCACGCGGTCGTCGTCCCGGAGCGGCCCTTCGACATGGACGAACTGACCGCCCGGGTCGGCGCCCGCTTCGCGGACGGCAAGCGCTTCGCGATCGTGGTGGTCGCGGAGGGCGCGAAGCCGCGCGAGGGCTCGATGGAGTTCAGGACCGCCGGAACCGACATCTACGGGCACGAGCGCTTCACGGGCGTCGCCAACCAGCTCTCCGCGGAGCTGGAGCGGCGGCTCGGCAAGGAGGCCCGCCCGGTGATCCTCGGCCACGTCCAGCGCGGCGGCACCCCGACCGCGTACGACCGCGTCCTCGCCACCCGCTTCGGCTGGCACGCGGTGGAGGCGGCGCACCGGGGCGAGTTCGGCATGCTGACCGCGCTGCGCGGCACGGAGATCACGATGGTCCCGCTGGCCAAGGCAGTGGAGAGCCTCAAGACGGTCCCGGCCGACCGTTACGCCGAGGCGGAGTGCGTGCTCTGACGGCTTCCGCGCGGGACACCCGCCCCCGGTCGTGATCGCGGCCGGGGGCGGTTCTAGTCTGGTGCGGACAACAAGCACGAATCGGGCCCCGGGAGCGTACGGATGGATCACAGCGGGCACGGCACGACCACGGATCTGCCGCCGTTCACGCTGGGGCGGGGGCTGGAGTTCTCTCCCGACCTCTTCTTCCTGGTCGGCTGTCTGGCGGCGCTCGGCCTGTACGGGTGGGGCGTGGCGCGGTTGCGGCGGCGCGGGGACGCGTGGCCGGTGAGCCGGACGGTGTTCTTCGCGATCGGCGTGCTGACCATCGCGCTGGTGATGTGCACCCGGCTCAACGACTACGGCATGGTCATGTTCAGCGTGCACATGGTGCAGCACATGGTGATCTCCATGCTGTCGCCGATCCTGCTGCTGCTCGGCGCGCCGGTGACGCTGGCGCTGCGGGCGCTGCCGGTGGCGGGACGCGGCTCCACCGGGCCGCGCGAGCTGCTCCTGAAGCTGCTGCACAGCCGGTACATGAAGGTGGTCACGCACCCCGGCTTCACGATCCCGGTGTTCATCGCGAGCCTGTACGCCCTGTACTTCACGCCGCTCTTCGACTTCCTGATGGGGTCGAAACCCGGTCACCTCGGGATGATGGTGCACTTCCTGATGGTCGGCGTGGTGTTCTTCTGGCCGATCATGGGCGTGGACCCGGGACCGCACCGGCCGGGGTACGTGATGCGGATGCTGGAGCTGTTCGCGGGCATGCCGTTCCACGCGTTCTTCGGCATCGCGCTGATGATGGCCACCGAGCCGATGGTCAAGGCGTACGAGAACCCGCCGGCCTCGCTGGGGATCGACGTGCTCACCGACCAGAACGCGGCGGGCGGCATCGCCTGGGCGTTCAGCGAGATCCCCTCCGTGCTCGTCCTGATCGCGCTGGTCTACCAGTGGTACCACTCCGAGCAGCGGCAGGCGGTCCGCACGGACCGGGCCGCCGACCGGAACGGGGACAAGGAGCTGGAGGCGTACAACGCGTATCTGGCGTCGCTCCAGGCGCGGGGGCGCTGATCCTCCGAAGCCCCTGGGATTTCCCGAGGTCCCCGGTCGGGCCCGGTGCCGCGTGCGGCGCCGGGCCCGTTCCGCGTGCGGGGCCGGTTTCCCGGCGCGCGCCGGCGCGTCCGGGGGTGGCGCGCGTGCCCCTCGCCGGGTGACGATGGTCGGGACGGCTTCCACGGCCCCGGTCGGGAGGAGGGCGGACCGATGTCCGGTCCCGTGAGGACGATGACGGCGCTCACCTGCGCCGCGCTGGTGCTGACGACGGCGTACACGGTGGCGCTCGGCAGCAGCGGCTGGCTCTGGTTCGGCATGATGGTGCTGTTCGTGGCGACGGCCGGGGTGGCCGCGTCGGAGAGCGCGGCGGCTCCGGACGGCCGGGGCGGCCGGCCGCCGCGGCGGTCCGGCCCCGTGTCCTGACCGCCGCCCTCCCCGGGACCGCGCGGGCTACGCGCGGGGGGCCAGGACGATCCAGACCTGTCCCGGGGCGAAGGCCAGGGGCGCCCCGTCCGGGGTGGTGAAGGCCGTGCCCGACGAGGCGGAGGGCCGGGACCAGCGGGCCTCGTGGGCGCGCCCGTCGCGCAGGACGAGCGCGGTGCCGCTCCCGACGGTCTCGGTGTAGGGGGAGGCCGCGCCGTTGCGGTCGTGGAAGGCGGAGGGGCGGACGGTGACGCGCTGGACGACGACCGTCGCCGGGGCGAGCGGGCCGGTGTCGGTGGCGCGGGCCTCCCGGCCGTCCATGGCGATCCGCCAGGCGCGGTCGGCGGCGGACCAGGTGAAGGCGTAACGGGCCGCCGGGTAGCGGACGGCCGAGGACGTGGTCGGGGTGCCTCCGGACGGGGCGGGGCCGAAGCGGAAGCCGATGTCCCGGACGTCCCCCGTGTCCGGGGCGGCGGCGAGGGCGCGGCCGGGGCGCAGGTAGAGGTTGTGCGGGGCGGCCCGGTCCGGGGAGCGCGAGAAGGCCCCGGGCGCGGTGCCCTCCGTGACGCGCCGGAGCGGCGCGGCGGCCAGCAGGGGGTTCAGGGCGGACTGCGCCCCGGAGTAGGCGAGGGCCGGCCGGTCGAAGGCGCCGAGCAGGGCGATGTCGGACTCGCGGGCGCTGCGGACGGGTCCGACGCGGGCGGGGAGCCGGGAGGAGTAGACGGCCAGGAGCCGGGTGGCTCCGCCCTCGACCTGTTCGACGTAGACGAGGTCGGCCGCGCCGAGACCGGTGTGCGGGCGGGCCGCCGCCACGTTGTCGATCTTGACGGCGAGGACGGGGCCGGGCCGGGCCGGGAGGCCGGTGAGGGGCGAGCGGCCCTCGGTGCCGGGGGGCCGGTCCGGCGTGACCGTGCCGGAGCAGCCGTACAGCCCGGCCGTCGTCAGCGCGCAGAGCAGAGCGGCGACGATCCGGCCGGTGCGCCCGGTTCCGTGCTTTTTCGTCATGATCGGCACTCCCCCACCAGTGGACCACGGGCCCGTGTGCGGATACAACGGGCGGAACGGGAAGACGAACGGTTGGACAGTCGGGCAGTCGGACGGACGAACGGGGTCACGAGTGTTCTACCACCTGATGAAGTACGTACTGCTGGGGCCGCTCCTCAAACTGCTGTTCCGGCCCCGGATCGAGGGACTCTCGCACGTCCCGGCGGAGGGGGCGGCGATCGTCGCGGGCAACCACCTCTCCTTCTCCGACCACTTCCTGATGCCGGCCGTCCTGGACCGGCGGATCACCTTCCTCGCGAAACAGGAGTACTTCACGGGGCCGGGGATCAAGGGACGGCTCACGGCCGCCTTCTTCCGGGCCGCCGGGCAGATCCCGGTGGACCGGTCGGGCAAGGAGGCCGGGCGGGCGGCGATCCGCGAGGGCTTGTGCGTGCTCGACCGGGGCGAGTTGCTCGGCATCTACCCCGAGGGGACCCGTTCGCACGACGGGCGGCTCTACAAGGGCAAGGTGGGCGTGGCGGTGATGGCGCTGCGGGCCGGGGTGCCGGTGGTGCCCTGCGCCATGGTGGGAACCTTCGAGATCCAGCCGCCGGGGCGGGTCGTGCCGCGGATCCGCCGGGTCGCCATCCGGTTCGGGGAGCCGATGGACTTCTCGCGGTTCGCCGGACAGGAGGAGGAGAAGGCAGTGGTCAGGGCGGTCACGGACGAGATCATGTACGAGATCCTGCGCCTGTCGGGACAGGAGTACGTGGACGAGTACGCGGCGGTGGTGAAGGCCGCGGAGGCCGGGGGCGGGGAGCCCGGCGGGTCCTCGGACGGGGAGTCGCGAAAGTTCCCCGGCGGGGAACGCTGAGGGCGGATCCGCGCACGGCGCAATCCCCTGGGCCCGCGCACCGGTCGGCCGTAGCGTCCGGGGCATGACCAAGGGACACGCGTTCGTACTGGGAGCGTCGGGACAGGTGGGACGGGCGGCCGTACGCGCCCTCGTCGCGGACGGCTGGGAGGTGACGGCCGCCTCGCGGCGCGGCGGCCGGGACGACGGATGGCCGGAGGAGGTCCGGTCCGTGCGGCTCGACCGCACCGAGAAGGGGGCGCTCGCGGCGGGCCTCGGCGACGGCTGCGACGTGCTCGTGGACATCGTCGCGTACGACAGGGTCCACGCGCGGCAGTTGACCGGGCTGGCCGGCCGGATCGGGTCGGCGGTGGTCGTGTCGAGCGGCGCGATCTACGAGGACGACCGGGGGCGCAGCTTCGACACCCAGGACGAACCGGACGGCTTCCCCGCCTTCCCGGTGCCGATCCCGGAGGAGTGGCGGACGGTCGCGCCGGGCGACGGCACGTACGGGACGCGGAAGGTGGCCCTGGAACGGGAGCTGGTCGCGGCGGGCGACGCGCTGCCGACGACGCTGCTGCGGGCGGGCGCGATCCACGGGCCGCACTGTCCCGGCCCGCGCGAGCTGTGGTTCGTGAAGCGGGCGCTCGACGGACGGCCGGTGCGCGTCCTCGCGTACGGCGGGAGGTCGCGGTTCCATCCGGCGCACGTGGACAACCTCGCGGAGCTGATCCGGCTCGCGGCGGCGAAGCCGGGGACCCGGGTGCTCAACGGCGCCGACCCGCAGGCGCCGACGGTGGCGGAGATCGGGGCCGCGATCGACGCGGTCCTGGGCGTGGAGAGCGAGACGGTGCCGATCGAAGGGCCGCCGGAGGGCCTGGTGGGGCTCACCCCGTGGACCTCGGAACACCCGATCGTCTACGACATGTCGGCGGCCGGGCGGGAGTTGGGGTACCGGCCGGTGGTGTCGTACGCCGATTCGCTGCCCGCCACGGTGGAGTGGCTGGCCGGGCGGGTGGCGGAGCGGGAGTGGCGGGAGGCGTTCCCGAACCTCGCGAAGTACGGGGTGGACTGGTTCGACTACGCGGCGGAGGACGCGTGGCTCGCGGCGCGCGGGTGACGACGGGGTGAGAGGGGGCGGACCGCAGGCGGTCCGCCCCCTCTCACCGCCGTGCCCGTGCCGTTACGGCCGCGGGGTGGCGTGCGGGGCGCAGGTCTGGTCCCGCGCGTCCAGCTTCCCGGTCAGCAGGTACGCCTCGACCTTGGTGTTGAGGCAGGGGTTGACCAGGTTGGTGATGCCGTGCGATCCGGCGTCCTTCTCCGTGATCAGGCGCGAGCCCTCGAAGCGCTTGTGCAGCTCGACGGCGCCGGCGTACGGGGTGGCGGCGTCGCGCTCGGACTGGGCGATGAGCACCGGCGGCAGGCCCTTGCCGGTCTTCACCTCGACCGGGCTGCGGCGCGGCGCGGACCAGGTGGCGCAGGGCAGGTTCATCCAGGCGTTGGCCCAGGTCATGAACGGGTACTTCCGGTGGAGGCGGGTGTTGTCCCGGTCCCACTTCTTCCAGCTGGTCGGCCAGGGGGCGTCGGCGCACTCGACGGCGGTGTAGACGGCGTTGCCGTTCTCCGAGGCGATGTTGCCGGCCGTGTCGGTGAGGTCGGCGGCGGCCGCGTCGATCAGCGGCTGCGGGTCGCCGGCGGCGTACGCGCTCCACGCCTCCGCGACCGGGGCCCACATGGAGTCGTAGTAGGGGGCGTTCTGGAAGAAGCCGATCAGCTCGGCCGGTCCGACCTTGCCGCCGAGGGGGTTCTTCTTGGCGGCGGCGCGCAGGGTGTCCCACTGGCCGCGGACCTCGGCGTAGGTGTCGCCGAGGTGGTACGCGGAGTCGTTGCGGGCGACCCAGGTCATCCAGTCCTTCAGGCGGCCCTCGAAGGCCACGTCCTGGTCGAGGTTGACCTCGTACCAGATCTTGTCCCGGGAGGGGTTGACGACGCTGTCGAGGACCATGCGGCGGACGTGCGTGGGGAAGAGGGTGCCGTACACCGCGCCGAGGTAGGTGCCGTAGGAGACGCCGACGAAGTTGAGCTTCTTCTCGCCGAGGGCGGCACGGATGACGTCGAGGTCGCGGGCGGTGTCGGGGGTCGTCATGAAGGGCAGCATGTCGCCGCTCTTCTCGGCGCAGCCCTCGGCGTACTCGGCGGCCAGCTTGCGCTGGGCGAGCTTGTCGGCCTCGCTGTCGGGGACCGGGTCGGCCTTGGGGCCCTTGACGTACTCGGTCGGGTCGACGCAGGAGATGGGGGCCGAGTGGCCCACGCCGCGCGGGTCGAAGCCCACGAAGTCGTACGCCTTGGCGGCGTTCGCCCAGAGGGCGTTCTTGGTGGTGACGCGGCGCGGGAAGCGCAGCCCCGACCCGCCGGGACCGCCCGGGTTGTAGAGCAGGGCGCCCTGGCGCTCGGCGGGGGTGCCGGTGGAGGCGATGCGGTCCACGGCGATCCGGATCTTCTTGCCGTGGGGCTTCGCGTAGTCGACGGGGACGGTGACCCAGCCGCACTGGATCGGCTTCTCCAGGCCCCAGTCGGCCGGGCAGTCCCGCCAGTCGATGCCCGTCGCGGCGGCCCTGGCGGCGGCGACGGCGACGCCGATCGCCTCGGCGTCCGGCCGGTGGTGGCGCCGGTCGCTGTCGGCGTTCGCCACCGGAGCCGCGAGCGCGCCCGCGACGAGCGCGCCGGTTATCAGAGTGCCGAGCGAGCCGAGCACTGCCGTGCGTCTCACGTGTCCTCCCCCAGAATGGGCGCCACCCCCCGTGGTGACGCCGGGTGTTGGTTTCCGGGGAATCCTTTCGTCCTCCGTGACCGGAGTGAAAGGGCGAACGTGTGTTTCTTTGCCGAACCAATAACCGGTGAACGCCGTACCGCTGAGCGGTGACCTCCGCAAGCGGGTCAGAACGGGGCGAGTGCGGCCAGGGCGGTGTCGAGGAGGCGGCGCAGCACGAGGGCGTCCGGGGCGAGGGCGGTGACCAGGGCGGCGGGGCCGGCGAGCGGGGTGACGACGGCGTTCTCCCCCAGCAGCCGGGTCTCCACCGGCTCCTCCTCGAACGCGGGATCGACCACGAGGAGTTGTCCGGTGGCCCGGTGGCCGCCGAGGACCGCGCCGCCGTCCCAGCCGCCGGGCGCGCCGGGACCGAAGGACAGCTCCTGGTCGAGCAGGGGGCGGCCGGCGCGGCGGACGGTGAGGCGGGTGGTGAGGGTGCCGGGCGGTTCGCCGTGCCGTCCGAGGACCTGCTCCTCGCGCAGGACGAGCCGGGCGGTGGGGGCGAGCTCGACGGTGGTGCGCGCCCGCAGGCGCGAGCCGGCGGCGGAGACCACCTGTTCGGGCAGCCAGCGGAGCACCCCGCCGTCGGCGACGTCGATCCGGACGTCGTACGTGGCGGCGTCGGCGCCCCGGCCGGGCAGGGCGAGGGTGGCGGCGGCCGAGTCGACCAGGAGCCGGGCCCCGGCCCGTACTGCGGTCTCGATCGCGAGCCGGTCGCCGCCGAGCGGGGCGCTCATCGCCCCGACGACGGTGACCCGGGCGTACGGCTCGGGCGCCCGGGTGCGGCGCAGGGCGAGGGGGCCGTCGCTCACCAGGAGCGGCAGCCCGCCACCGGCCTCGGCGGCGATCCGGGCGGTGGCGCGCAGGCTCACGCGGTCCACGCCGCGAGCCGTGCCCGGACCCAGTCGGCGACGGGACCGACGCCGTTCTCGGCGCGCAGGGAGGTGAAGAGGACGGGCAGGTCGCCGCGCTGCTCCTCGGCGTCGCGGGCCATCCGCTCCAGGTCGGAGCCGACGTACGGGGCGAGGTCGGTCTTGTTGACGACGAGGAGGTCGGCGGTGGTGACGCCGGGGCCGCCCTTGCGGGGGATGTCGTCGCCGCCGGCGACGTCGATGACGAAGACCTGGGCGTCCACGAGCCCCCTGGAGAAGGTGGCGGTGAGGTTGTCGCCGCCGGACTCGACGAGGATGAGGTCGAGCGGGCCCACCGCGTCCTCCAGTTCCTCGACGGCTTCGAGGTTGGCGGAGATGTCGTCGCGGATGGCGGTGTGGGGGCAGGCCCCGGTCTCCACGGCCCGGATGCGCTCGGGCGGCAGGACGGCCTCCCGGAGCAGGAACTCGGCGTCCTCGCGGGTGTAGATGTCGTTGGTGACGACGGCGAGGGAGAGGGTGTCGCGCAGGGCGCGGCAGAGGGCGGCGACGGTGGCGGTCTTGCCGGAGCCGACCGGTCCGCCGAGTCCGACGCGCAGGGCGCGGCGGGTGCCGTCGGAGCGGTGGGCGTCGGCGGAGACGGCGCCGTGGTGGGCGTGGGCGTGATCGAGGTGCACGGGTGCTCCGGGGAGTCGCGGGCGGGCTTCGGGTCGGTTCGGTTCGGTTCGGTTCGTCGGGGCGCGGGGAAGGGGGCCGCCGGGGCCTCAGGAGGCGAAGAGGCGGACCGGCCGGGCCGCGTGCTGTTCGGCGGTGAGGTCGAGCAGGGGCGCGGAGGCGGCGGGCAGGGCGTCCACGCCTTCCCCGGCCGCGGCCGCCGCCCGTTCGGCCACCCGGTCCGTCTCGGGGGCGAGGCGGGCGAGGACGGCGGTGGCCCGGTAGGGGTCGAGGCCGAGGAGGCGCACGACGGCGGTGGCGGGACCGCCGATCGCCTCGTACGCGGCGCAGTGGGCCGCGTCCAGCGGGTCGAGTCCGGCGGCGCGGGCGGCGGCGCCGAGGACGACGGGCTGGTGGGCGCCGCGCGGGAAGGCGGCCGCGAGCGCGTCGAGCCCGGGGTCCGGCCAGGTGGCGCGGGCGGCCCGCATCATCTGCCGGCCGAGCCTGCGGGCGGCGGCGCGCAGGGCGGGCGAGGGGGTGCGGGCGTCGGCCGCCGCGTCGAGCGCGTACGGGTCGAGTCCGTAGGCGGCTCCGGCGGCGAGTCCGGCGGAGGTGAGGCCCGTGGTGTGCAGGCGCCCCCGGCAGAACGCCTCCAGGTCGTCGGCGTCCTTGATCCGGCCGGCCCCGACGGCGGCCTCGGCGCCGCCGGAGTGGGCGTGCCCGCCGGCGGGGAACCGCCCGTCGGCGAGCACCAGGAGAGCCGATCGCGTCGCCATCAGAAGAGGAAGTAACGCTGGGCCATGGGCAGTTCGGCGGCGGGGGCGGGTTCGACCGCCTCGCCGTCGATGGTCACCGTGAAGGTGTCCGCGTCGACCTCGACCCGGGGCAGCGCGTCGTTCTCGCGCATGTCGGCCTTGGTGACCCGCCGGGTGTTCCCGATGGCGGTGAACTCCTTGTCCACGCCCAGGCGTCGCGGCAGGCCGTCCTCGATCGCCGCCTCCGCGACGAAGTTGAACGATCCGGCCGCCGCCGCCCTGCCGAGCGCGCCGAACATCGGGCGCGGCAGGACCGGCTGGGGCGTGGGGATGGAGGCGTTGGCATCGCCCATCTGCGCGTACGCGATCTGACCGCCCTTGACGACGACGAGCGGCTTGACGCCGAAGAAGGCGGGCTCCCAGAGCACCAGGTCCGCGAGCTTCCCGGGCTCGACGGAGCCGACGAGGTGGTCCATGCCCTGGGCGACGGCCGGGTTGATCGTGTACTTGGCGACGTACCGGCGGGCCCGGTGGTTGTCGGCGCGCCCGTCGCCGGGCAGGGCGCCGCGCCGCTTCTTCATGACGTGGGCGGTCTGCCAGGTCCGCATGATCACCTCGCCGACGCGGCCCATGGCCTGGGAGTCGGAGGAGATGATCGAGATCGCGCCGAGGTCGTGCAGGACGTCCTCGGCCGCGATGGTGGAGGGCCGGATGCGGGACTCCGCGAAGGCGAGGTCCTCGGGGACGGCCGGGTTGAGGTGGTGGCAGACCATCAGCATGTCGAGGTGTTCCTCGACGGTGTTGACGGTGTGCGGCCGGGTCGGGTTGGTGGAGCTGGGCAGGACGTGCGGCTCGGAGACGACGGTGATGATGTCGGGGGCGTGCCCGCCGCCGGCTCCCTCGGTGTGGTACGCGTGGATCGTGCGGCCGGCGACGGCGGCGAGGGTGTCGCCGACGAAGCCCGCCTCGTTGAGGGTGTCGGTGTGGATGGCGAGCTGGGCGCCGGTCTCCTCGCACACGTCCAGGCAGGCGTCGATGACGGCGGGGGTGGCGCCCCAGTCCTCGTGGATCTTGAAGCCCAGGGCGCCGCCGCGCAGCTGGGAGCGCATCGCCTCCCGGGACATGGTGTTGCCCTTGCCGAGCAGGCCGATGTTGACGGGGAAGGTGTCCAGCGCCTCGAACATCCGGGCCATGTGCCAGGGGCCGGGCGTGATCGTGGTCGCCTTGGTGCCCTCGGCCGGGCCGGTGCCGCCGCCCACCAGGGTGGTGACGCCGGTGGCGAGGGCCTGTTCGACGACGGTCGGCGAGATGAAGTGGACGTGGGTGTCGACGGCTCCGGCGGTGACGAGGCGGCCGTTGCCGACGATGATCTCGGTCTCGGGGCCGATGACGAGGTCGGGGTGGACGCCGTCCATGGTGTCGGGGTTGCCGGCCTTGCCGAGGGCGGTGATCCGCCCGTCCCGGATGCCGATGTCCGCCTTGACGACCCCCCAGTGGTCGATGACCACGGCGCCGGTGATCACGGTGTCCGGGGCGCCCTCGGCGCGGGTGGTGCGGGACTGGCCCATGGACTCGCGGACGACCTTGCCGCCGCCGAAGACGGCTTCCTCGCCCGCGCGGCCGGGGCCGCCGCAGCGGTCCTCCTCGACCTCCACGAAGAGGTCGGTGTCGGCGAGCCGGACGCGGTCGCCGGTGGTGGGGCCGAACAGGTCGGCGTGGACGGCGCGGTGCAGCTCAGGCACGGGGGTCTCCGTCCGCGTCGGCGGGGGCGGCGGGGCCCGCGGGGGTGCCGGGGTCCGGGTCGAGGGGCCCCGCGGTCTCGCCGCGCAGGCCGGGCACGACGCGGCGGCCTGCGATCGGGACGAGTTCGACCTCGACGGGGACGCCCGGTTCGAAGCGGACGGCGGTCCCGGCGGCGATGTGCAGCCGCAGCCCGTGCGCGGCGGCACGGTCGAACTTCAGGCCGGGGTTGACCTCGGCGAAGTGGTAGTGGGAGCCGACCTGGACGGGCCGGTCGGCGGCGTTGAGCACGGTGAGGCGGGTGACCGGGCGCCCCTCGTTGAGGACGACGGGGTCCTCCGCGTACAGGATCTCTCCGGGAATCATCAGCGGCGTCCCGTCCGGGCGATGGGGTCGTGGACGGTGACGAGCTTGGTGCCGTCCGGGAAGGTGGCCTCGACCTGGACGTCGTGGATCATCTCGGGGACGCCCTCCATGACGTCCTCCCGGGTGAGCACCTCGCGGCCGGAGGCCATCAGCTCGGCCACGGTCCGGCCGTCGCGGGCGCCCTCCAGGATGTGGGAGGTCAGCAGGGCGACGGCCTCCGGATGGTTGAGCCGTACGCCCCGGGCCCGGCGCTTCTCGGCCACGTCGGCCGCCACATGGATGAGCAGGCGCTCCTGCTCGTGCGGGCTCAGCTGCACTCTTCCCCCTCGCGGTCGTCGCCCGGGACGGGACCCGGACAGCTGCGGACCTTACCGACCGTCAACACTCTGTTGAACTGCTCGGGCGTGGCGGGCGGCGAGACATTGCACGTTAGGGCGGAAGTTTTTCCGGCTCGTTAACCCCGGCTTTGCGTTCTCATGATCATCCGATCGGCGATGCCCCCGGGGCCTCCCTCCGGCGCCCCTCAGGGAGTGCCGGGCTCGCGGTGGCGGGCGGCGAGGCCGAAGTGCCCCTGTTCGCCGGGAGCGGACTGGACGGAGTGGAAGCCGGAGACGGAGCGGATCACCGGCTCCTCGCCCGGCCGCGCCTCCGCTTCGAGTACGTCCAGGTCGGCGGCGGAGACCAGGGCCACGAGGGGCTTGCCGTGACGGGTGACGACGACGCGTTCGCCGCCGTACACGACGCGGTTGATGAGGTCCGCGAGCTCAGCCCGCGCTTGCGTCACCGGGATCTCGTAGGTCATGCTCCCCATCTTACGGTCTGTACATCCTGTACATTTTTTACCGATGGAGGCACACGTCATGGACGCTCGTCATGTCCTGCCGGAGTTCACGGAGCGGACCGCCTTCGGGACCCGGACCCTCGATCCGTACACGAAGCTGCTGGAGTCCCGGATCGTCTTCCTCGGCACCCGGGTGGACGAGATCTCGTCCAACGACGTGATCTCCCAGCTCCTCCACCTGGAGTACGCGGCGCCCGACCAGGACATCGCCCTCTACATCAACTCGCCCGGCGGCTCCGTCAGCGCCATGACCGCGATCCACGACACGATCCGGACGCTCGCCTGCGACGTGGCGACGACCTGCCTGGGCCAGGCCGCCTCCACCGCCGCCGTGCTGCTCGCCGCCGGCACGCCGGGCAAGCGGGCGATGCTCCCCGGCGCCCGGGTCACGCTGCGGCAGCCCTCCCTGGACGAGCCCCTGCGGGGACAGCCGAGCGACCTCGACATCCAGGCCCGCGAACTGCTCCGCCGGCGCGCCCTCATGGCCGGGATGCTCACCGAGCACACCGGACGGAGCAGGGAGCGGATCGACGCCGACCTCGAACGCCTCACGGTCCTGGACGCACCGGCCGCGATCGAGTACGGGCTGGTGGACCACGTGATCACGACCCGGCGCGCCGCCACCGGCGCCACGGCGCGGTGAGCAGCCCGTGCCCCCCGAACCGCCGCCGCTGCCGGCCCTGACGCGGGCCGAGGGCGACCTGGTCGACGCCTACCTCGCGGCCGCCGATCTCCTGGGAAGGATCAATCCGTCCCGGAGCGCGCACACCTACGGGGCCCTGCGGGCGGCCCAGGCACTGGTGAGGCAGGCCGAGGCGCTGCGCGCGGCCCTGACGCTCATGCACACGCGGGGCGAGAGCGAGGTCCACGCGGAGACCCTGGCGCGCGCCCTCCGCGCGCTGGACGGAGAGCGCCGGACCGGCCGGGTCACGCTTCCCCGGACACGGACGAATTGACATTCCGGCATGTCGTGTCGAGGGCCGGACGGCCGACGGCGACCGCGGAACCGCTCCTCCGTTCGGTGGAGACGGCAAGCGGGCGCACGGCGGGGGCGAGTTGCGCGCCGACGGTACACATCTGGCGGAATCGGACGTTCCGTTGCCTGATGCGGGGGCCGTGGGCCAAACCTCCGAGGACCACGAAAGTGCCCTGTCCACCCGAATGGTTCAGTCGTGAGGAGCCTCACAAATAGTCGCTTCCACTCGGATTTCGACCATGAAGTGGGGCAAGATCCCTGCCGACGACAAGCCCCCGCCATCCGAGGCGGGGCGGTCCGGGCGGACGCCGAGTCCTGCCGCCGTCCCGGACGTCTGGTCGACAGGATTGGACCGGCAGGAGTGGAGGACCCGAGCAGTACGGGCCGTACCCGCTGTTTCCGCAGCGGAGCCGGCCCTCGGGGTGAAGCCGCGACCGCGGCCGGGCATCTTCGCCTGCCCGAACCCGACAGGTCATCCTTCACAGGCGGCTGACGAAGGGTTGCGCATGACTGCGCAGATGCACGTCCCGTCCCTGCTGTCCCGGGCCGGAGCCGTCTCGGCTCTCACCCTCGCCGCCGTCGGCGGCACACTGCTCGCACCGGGAGCGACGCCGGAGGCACAGGCGACGACCTCGTACGCGAACAAGGCGCTGAGCATCGCCGCCTCCAAGAAGGGGGCTCCCTACCGGTACGGGGCCGCAGGCCCCTCCCGGTTCGACTGCTCCGGTCTGACGCTCTACGCCTACAAGAAGGCGGGCAAGTCGCTGCCCCGCACCGCGCAGCAGCAGTACAACAAGACCCGGCACGTCTCCGCCTCCGGCCGGCAGAAGGGCGACCTCGTCTTCTTCCACTCCGGCGGACGGGTCTACCACGTGGGCATCTACGCCGGGAACGGCCGGATCTGGCACTCGCCCAAGACCGGCTCCTGGGTGAAGCTCGACAAGATCTGGTCGTCGAAGGTCCTCTACGGACGCGTCCGGTGACCCCGCCCGGGCGCTGAGCGGACGCGGGCCCGGGCGCCGGACGGACGCGGGCCCGGGCGCCGAGCGCCGGGCGGACCCGGGAGACGGCGCCGGAGGAACGGTGGCGCCACCGCCCCCGTTCCCACCGCCCCCTCCCCCGCCGCGCCCCGCTCCGTACGGGACCCGGTCCGCGCCCGCCCGCGCGGGGCGTTCCGTCACAGGCTCGCCACCGGGGCGGCCACCGTCCACGGCAGGGTGATCCGGACCGTCTTGCCGCCCGTCGCCGTCGGGGTCACGGTGAGGCGCCCCCCGGCCTCCGCGGCCAGGGAGCGGATGATGACCAGGCCCCGGCCGTTGTCCTGCTGGACCGCGGCGGGCAGCCGCCGGGGCAGGCGCGGATGGCTGTCCGTGACGCCGATGTGGAGCCGTTCCTCACGCTCCAGACAGAGGTCCACCGTGAAGGTGGGCGACTGGCCGAAGGTGTGCACGACGGCGTTGGTGGCCAGCTCCGAGACGATCAGCCGGACCGCGTCCGCGCGGTCGGCGGCGTCGTCCAGACCCCACCCCGCGAGCACCTCCGTGACGTACCGCCGGGCCGTGGAGACCGAAGCGGGTTCGCTCGGCAGCGTGACGGATGCTTCCTGATGGTCTGCCATGACGACGCTGTCCCTTTCCCGCCGGGGCCGGTGCCCCGGATTGCGCTTCGCGCCAGATTCCCACCGATGGTGCCGCGCCGGGAGGCGTTCCCCCGGGGCAAGGGCGCATCTGTCGCCCGAAGCGGTGAACTCCGGCCTTCCCGAACGCCCTTGGGCGCCCCCGGCCGGAAAGCCGCTTCCCCGGCGCGTCAGACGGCGGGCGCGGTCCGCAGGACCGTCTCCACCGCGCGCCCGATCTGCGCGTCCGTCAGGTCGGCGCGCGCCGTGAGGCGCAGGCGCGAGACGCCGTCGGGCACGGACGGGGGCCGGAAGCAGCCGACCCCCAGCCCCTGTTCCCGGCAGTCCGCCGCCCAGCGCAGCGCCGCCTCCGGGGAGGGCGCGCGGACCGACACCACGGCCGCGTCGGGCCGCGTCACGGACAGGCCGGCACCGCTGAGCAGTTCGTACAGGGCGGTGGCGACGGTACGGACCCGCCCGGCGAGCCCCGGTTCGGCCTCGATCAGCCGCAGGCTCGCGAGCGCGGCGCCCGTGGCGGCCGGGGCGAGACCGGTGTCGAAGATGAAGGTGCGGGCCGCGTTCACCAGGTGCTCGATCACCCGGGCCGGGCCGAGGACGGCGCCGCCCTGGCTGCCCAGGGACTTGGAGAGGGTCAGGGTGGCCACCACGTCCTCCGCCCCCGCGAGCCCGGCCTCGTGGAGGGCGCCCCGGCCGCCGTCGCCGAGGACCCCGAAGCCGTGGGCGTCGTCCACCACCAGGCCGGCGCCGTGCGCGCGGCAGGCGGCGGCGAGTGCGGGCAGCGGGGCCCGGTCGCCGTCCACGGAGAAGACGGAGTCGCTGACGACGAGGGCCCGGCGCCCCGGGTGCGCCTCCAGGGTCTTGCGCGCGGCCTCGGGGTCGGCGTGCGGGACGACGGCGGTCTCGGCGCGCGCCAGACGGCAGCCGTCCACGATCGAGGCGTGGTTGGAGGCGTCCGAGACGATCAGGGCGTCCCGGCCGGTGAGCGCGGTGAGCGCGGCGAGGTTGGCGGTGTAGCCGGAGGAGAAGACGAGGGCCGCCTCGAAGCCGCAGAAGCCGGCCAGTTCGCGCTCCAGGCGGGTGTGCAGCCGGGTGGTGCCGGTGACGAGCCGGGAGCCGGTGGAGCCGGCGCCCCAGCGGCGGGCCGCGTCGGCCGCCGCCCCGGTGACCTCGGGCCTGCGGGTGAGACCGAGGTAGTCGTTGCCCGCCAGGTCGAGGAGGTCCGACGCGGCGGCCCGGGGGCGCAGCGTGCGGACCAGACCGGCCTCGGACCGGCGGCGCGCCTCGGTGTCGGTCCAGTCGAACGCGGTGCGGCGCGGGACCTCGGTCCGCGCGTCGTCGGCCTGTGGCATGGGGCGTTCCTCCGGCGGCGCCCCCGGTCGGCCGGCCGGCGCCTTTTGTAGGCAGCGCACAGACCCTAGCCGCAGGGCGGCACGGTCGTGGTGTGGTCATCCACACACCACGATCGGGGGCGATTGTTCGGTTCCTCCTTGGCCCAGAGGCGGGCGGTAGGCCAGGATCAGCGGTTATGGACCTGCTGAACACGCTGGTGGAGAAGGGGTTGCGGCGCGAGCCGCCGACCCGTGAAGAAGCGCTCGCCGTCCTGGCGACCTCCGACGACGAACTGCTCGATGTGGTGGCGGCGGCCGGCAAGGTGCGCCGTCAGTGGTTCGGGCGGCGGGTGAAGCTCAACTACCTGGTCAACCTGAAGTCCGGTCTGTGCCCCGAGGACTGCTCGTACTGTTCGCAGCGGCTCGGCTCCAAGGCCGAGATCCTCAAGTACACCTGGCTGAAGCCGGACGAGGCGTCCCGGGCCGCCGCGGCGGGCGTCGCGGGCGGCGCCAAGCGGGTGTGCCTGGTGGCGAGCGGGCGCGGCCCGACGGACCGGGACGTGGAGCGGGTCGGCAGGACCATCGAGGCCATCAAGGAGGAGAACGAGGGCGTCGAGGTGTGCGCCTGCCTCGGTCTGCTCTCGGACGGCCAGGCGGAGCGGCTGCGGGAGGCCGGGGCCGACGCCTACAACCACAACCTGAACACGTCCGAGGCGACGTACGGGGGGATCACCAGGACCCACACGTACGCGGACCGGGTGGACACCGTGCGCAAGGCGCACGCCGCCGGGCTCTCGGCCTGCTCGGGTCTGATCGCGGGCATGGGCGAGGCCGACGAGGACCTGGTCGACGTCGTGTACGCGCTGCGGGAGCTGGGCTCGGACTCGGTGCCGGTCAACTTCCTCATCCCGTTCGAGGGCACCCCGCTCGCCAAGGAGTGGAACCTGACGCCGCAGCGCTGTCTGCGCATCCTGGCGATGGTCCGGTTCGTCTGCCCCGACGTCGAGGTGCGGATCGCCGGCGGGCGCGAGGTGCACCTGCGCACGCTGCAGCCGCTCGCGCTGCACATCGCGAACTCGATCTTCCTGGGCGACTACCTGACCAGCGAGGGCCAGGCCGGGCAGGCCGACCTGGAGATGATCGCGGACGCGGGCTTCGAGGTGGAGGGCGCGGGCACGCCGACGCTGCCGGCCCACCGCGCGGACGCGCTCGCGGCGGCCGGCGGCTGCGGCTCGGGCGCGGAGGCCGGTGGCGGCTGCGGTTCGGGCGCCCCGGCGGAGGACGCGGGCGGCTGCGGCTCGCACGGGGGCGGCGGCTGCGGTCCGTGCGGCGGACACGACGCCCCGTTCCCGGAGACCGCGGAGACCGCGGAGACCGCGGAGACCGCGGAGACCGCGGAGACCGCGGAGACCGCGGAGACCGCGGAGACCGCGGAGACCGCGGAGGCCGCGGAGGCCCCGGCGGACGGGACCGCGCCGGGCGGTGCCCGGACCGATCTGGTGGCGGTGCGCCGCCGGGGAGCCGGGACGGACCTCGCCCCGAATGCGTAACGACGAACTCCTCGCCCTGGACCGGGCGCACGTCTGGCACCCGTACGGCCCCATGCCGGGCCGTACGGACCCACCGGTCGTCGCGTCCGCGTCCGGGGTGCGCCTCCGGCTCGCCGAACCCGTCGAGGGGCAGGACGAGTTGGTGGACGGCATGTCCTCGTGGTGGGCGGCGGTCCACGGCTACAACCACCCCGTGCTCAACGAGGCGGTGCGCGGTCAGCTCGACCGGATGAGCCACGTCATGTTCGGCGGGCTCACCCACGAGCCGGGCGTCCGGCTCGCGAGCCGGCTGGTGGAGATCACCCCCGGGCCGCTGCGGCACGTCTTCCTCAGCGACTCGGGGTCCGTCGCCGTCGAGGTGGCGGTCAAGATGTGCCTCCAGTACTGGCGTTCGCTGGGCCGTCCGGAGAAACGACGCCTCTTCACCTGGCGCGGCGGCTACCACGGGGACACCTGGCAGCCGATGTCGGTGTGCGACCCCGAGGGCGGGATGCACGAGCTGTGGTCGGGGGTCCTCCAGCCGCAGGTGTTCACGGACGCCCCGCCGGCCGCGTACGAGGAGTCGTACGCGGAACTGCTGCGGACCGGGATCGGGCGGCACGCGCACGAGCTGGCCGCGGTGATCGTGGAGCCGGTGGTGCAGGGCGCGGGCGGGATGCGCTTCCACGACCCGGCGTACCTGCGGGTGCTGCGCGAGGCGTGCGACGCGCACGGCGTGCTGCTGGTGTTCGACGAGATCGCGACCGGTTTCGGGCGGACGGGCACGCTGTTCGCGGCCGACGCGGCCGGGGTCTCCCCCGACGTGATGTGCGTGGGCAAGGCGCTGACGGGCGGTTACCTGTCGATGGCCGCCACGCTCTGCACGAGCCGGGTCGCCGACGGGATCTCGCGGGGCGAGGTGCCGGTCCTGGCGCACGGGCCCACCTTCATGGGCAATCCGCTGGCGTCGGCGGTGGCCCTGGCCTCGATCGACCTGCTGCTCTCGCGGGACTGGAAGGCCGAGGTCGAGCGGATCGAGGCCGGGCTGCGCGACGGACTGGCCCCGGCCGCCGGCCTGCCGGGCGTGCGCGACGTGCGGGTGCTCGGCGCGATCGGGGTCGTCCAGCTCGACCACGAGGTGGACATGGCGGCGGCGACGCGCGCGGCGGTCCGGGAGGGCGTGTGGCTGCGCCCGTTCCGGGACCTGGTCTACACGATGCCGCCGTACGTGACCGGTGACGAGGACCTGGCCCGGATCTGCGCGGCGGTACGGGCCGCCGCCGCGGCGGGCTGAGAAGAAGGAAGAGGAGCGGACCGTGGGAATCGTCGTCGTCAGCGGTACGGGGACCGAGATCGGCAAGACGGTCGTGACCGCGGCCGTGGCCGCCGTCGCGACCGCCGCCGGGCGTTCGGTCGCCGTCCTGAAGCCCGCGCAGACGGGGATCGGGCCGGACGAGCGGGGCGACGCGGACGAGGTCGTACGGCTCTCGGGCGCGGCGGCCTCGGCCGAACTGGGCCGCTTCCCGGAGCCGCTGGCCCCCGGCACGGCCGCCCGGCGGGCCGGACTCGCGCCGGTCGGGCCCGGGGAGGTCGCCGAGGCCGCCAGGAAGCTGGCCGCCGGGCACGACCTGGTCCTCGTGGAGGGGGCGGGCGGGCTGCTCGTCCGCTTCGACGAGGAGGGCGGCACCCTCGCGGACGCGGCGGCGCTGCTCGGCGCGCCGGTCCTGGTGGTGGCCCCGGCCGGGCTCGGGACGCTCAACTCGACGGCCCTGACCGCCGAAGCGCTGCGGACACGCGGCATCCGGCACCTGGGCGTGGTGATCGGCAGCTGGCCCGCCGCGCCGGACCTCGCGGCGCGCTGCAACCTGGCCGACCTGCCGGAAGCGGCGGGCGCGCCGCTGCTCGGAGCCGTGCCGGAGGGGTCCGGGGCCCTCGCCCCGGCGGAGTTCCGCCGGGCGGCGGAAGGCTGGCTGGGACCCGCCCTGGGAGGAACGTGGGACGCGACGGCGTTCGCGGCGGCGGCCGGGGGCTGAGCGGGGCGGGGCCGTACGGGCGGGAGCGGGGCCGCGCGGGCGGGTCCCGGCCGTGCCGGCGGGGCGTCCGCGCCCGTACGGCCGGACGGGACCGCGGTCCGTGTCGCAGGGCGGTGGCGGCGCCGGTTCCCTAGGGTGGACCCATGCGTGCCCACGTACAGGAGATCGTCTTCGACTGCGCCGATCCGGCGGCCCTCGTCCGCTTCTGGGCCGGGCTCCTCGGCGGGACCCCGGTCGACCGGAGCGGCGACTGGTCCTTCGTGGACCCGCCGGGCTCCGCCCGCCTCGCCTTCCAGCGGGTGCCGGAGGGCAAGGCGGTGAAGAACCGGGTGCACCTCGACCTGAGGGTGGAGGAACCGGTGCGGGCCGCCGAGGAGGCGCTGCCCCTGGGCGCGGTCCGCGTCGGCGATCCGGTCACCGACGCGCAGGGCACCTTCCAGGTGATGCGGGACCCGGAGGGGAACGAGTTCTGTTTCGTGTCGGACTGACCCGTGCGCCGGGGGTGGCGCGCCGGTGAGGCCCCGTCCCGTCCCGTGGAATCCCCTGGCGGGGCCGAGCGGCCCCGTGATGGGATCCGGCCATGATCGATCTGCGGATACGCGCCGCCACCGTCACCGAGGCCGGGGCCGTTCTGGCCTTCTGGCGGGAGTCGGCCGAGGGGACCTCCGTCTCGGACGACCTGCCGGGCGTGACCCGGCTCGTGGAGCACGACCCCGGAGCGCTCCTCCTCGCGCTGGAGGGAGAACGGATCGTGGGCTCCGTGATCGCGGGCTGGGACGGCTGGCGCGCCTCCCTCTACCGGCTCGCCGTCCTGCCCTCGCACCGCCGCCGGGGCGTCTCCACCGCGCTTCTGCGGGCGGCGGAGGAACGGTTCGCCTCACTCGGTGGACGGCGGGCGGACGCGATGGTCCTGGAGGCGAACGGAACGGGACGGATGCTCTGGGCGTCGGCCGGGTACGAGCGCCAGGAGCAGTGGCGCCGCTGGGTGAAACCGCTCGGTTGACGAGGACCGGGGGCGACCACCACCGCACTTTGCCTTTCCTTTACCATGGTGTCCCGTTCCTTCGATCGAAAGGTGTGAGCGTCCGCCCATGGGCGAGCCCCCCAGTAGCACTGATCCCCACCGTTTCCCCCGTTCCGGTCCCGCCGACCGACGTCGAGCGGACCTTCCCCCCTTGGCCGATCATGGGACGGAGGTGAACCGATGACCGAAGTGCTTCTGCTCCTCCTCGCGCTCCTCCTCTCCCTCGCGTGCGGCGCCTTCGTCGCGGCCGAGTTCTCGCTGACCACGGTCGAGCGCGGCGAACTCGAAGCCGCGGCGAAGCGCGGCGAACGCGGCGCGGCGGGCGCGCTCAAGGCCGTCAGGTCGCTGACGTTCCAGCTCTCCGGCGCCCAGCTGGGCATCACCGTCACCAATCTGGTGGTCGGCATGCTCGCCGAGCCGTCGGTCGCCAAGCTGATCCGGGGTCCGGTCGAGGCCCTCGGCCTCTCCCGTTCGGTGGCCTCCTCGGTGGCCCTGGTCCTGGGCACCGCGCTGTCCACCGTCGTCCTGATGGTGGTCGGCGAGCTGGTTCCCAAGAACTGGGCCATCTCCTCGCCGCTCGCCGTGGCGAAGGTGGTGGCCACCCCCCAGCGCGTGTTCACGGCCGCCTTCAGGCCGCTGATCGGCCACCTCAACAACACCGCCAACCGCATCCTGCGCCGGCTCGGCATGGAGCCGACCGAGGAGCTGGCCTCCGCGCGTTCCCCGCAGGAGCTGATGGCGCTGGCGCGGCACTCCGCGAAGGCGGGGGCCCTGGAGGCGGACACGGCCGAGCTGTTCGTCCGCACCCTCAACCTGGCGGAGCTGACCGCCGAGAACGTGATGACGCCCCGCGTGCAGGTCACCGCCCTGGAGGCGGGGGCCACCGTCGAGGACGTGGCCAACGCGACCCGCGCGACCGGCCTGTCCCGCTTCCCCGTCTACCGGGGCAGCCTCGACGCGGTCGTCGGCATCGCCCACATCAAGGACGTGCTCGCGATACCGGTCGCGGAGAGGCCGCGCCGCCGGGTCGTCGAGTTGCTGCGCGAGCCGCTGCTCGTCCCCGAGACGCTGACCGTGGACAGGCTGCTCGACCGGCTGTCGGGGAAGCAGACGATGGCGGTCGTCATCGACGAGTACGGCGGCACGGCCGGTGTCGTCACCCTGGAGGACATCGTCGAGGAGGTCGTCGGCGAGGTGCGCGACGAGCACGACCCGCACGAGACGCCGGACCTGGCGCCGGCCGGTGAGGACGCGGACGGGCGCGCGCTCTGGTCGGCCGACGGCGCGGCCCGCACCGACCAGCTCGGGACGATCGGCCTCAAGGTGCCCGACGGGCCGTACGAGACGCTCGCGGGCGTCGTCGCCCACGAGCTGGGCCGCATCCCCGCCGTCGGTGACGGCGTGGAGCTGGCCGGCTGGCGGCTCGACGTGGTGGACGCCTCGGGCCGGCGCGCGGCCCGCGTACTGCTGCACGCCCCCGTGCCCACCGCCGGGGACGAGTCCGGGGAGGCCGGCCGATGATCGTGATCCAGCTGTTGGTCGGTCTGCTCACCCTGGTCGTCAACGCCTTCTTCGTCGGCGCCGAGTTCGCCCTGATCTCGGTCCGCCGCAGTCAGATCGAACCCCTCGCGGACGCCGGGAACCGGCGCGCGCGCAGCGTCATCTGGGGGCTGGAGCACGTCTCCGCGATGCTCGCGGCGGCGCAGCTCGGCATCACCCTGTGCACGCTGGTCCTCGGCATCGTCGCGGAACCGGCCATCGCGCACCTGCTCGAACCGGTCTTCGACGCGGTCGGCGTCCCGCACGGCCTGGTGCACCCGATCTCGTTCGTGATCGCCCTGTCGGTCGCGACGTATCTGCACATGCTGCTCGGCGAGATGGTGCCGAAGAACATCGCGCTCTCCGAGCCCTCGCGCTCCGCGCTGCTCCTCGGACCGCCCCTGGTGACGCTGGCGCGGGCGCTGCGGCCGGTGATCTTCGCGATCAACGCCTTCGCGAACGCCCTGCTCAAGCTGTTGCGGGTGGACGTCAGGGACGAGGTGTCCGCGACCTTCTCGGACGACCAGCTGGCCCGGATGGTCACCGACGCGGGCGACGCCGGACTCCTGGACGACCGGGCCGCCGAGCGGCTGCACGACGCCCTGGAACTGGGCCGCCGTCCCGTACGGGACGTGGTGATGCCCTCGGAGAAGGTGGTGTACGCGCGGATCGGCACCACCCCCGAGGAGCTGGAGGCCCTGTCCGCCCGGACCGGTTTCTCCCGCTTCCCGGTGGTCGACGAGGAGCGGCGCATCCTGGGCTACCTGCACGTCAAGGACGCCCTGGACGCCACGCCGCGCGACCTGCCGTTCCCTGCGGCGGCGCTGCGGCCGATCGCCCGGGTCCGGGCGGCGACCCCGCTGGACGACGCCCTGACCGCGATGCGCCGCAGCAGGACGCACCTGGCGGCGGTCCTGGACGAGGACGGCGGACCGGCCGGCCTCGTGGCGATGGAGGACGTCCTGCGCGAGCTGGTGGGACGCCCGGCGGCGCCGTAGCCGGCCGGCGGAAGAGGACGAGGGGCCCCGGGAACCGTCCCGGGGCCCCTCGCGCCCGTTCAGAGCGCGGTGGCGGCCAGCCAGTCGTCGAGGAGGCCCCGGTCGCCGGTGTGCGCGAAGCACGGGTCGCCGGCCCCGTACCTGCGGTGCAGGAGCAGGAGCAGCTCCCCGGCGTCCGCCTCGACGGCGGCCGTCGGCTCCGCGCCGTCGCTCCCCCGGGCCCAGGTGAAGCCGCCCCCGCCCAGGGCGAGGGTCCAGACGGCGCCGGCGTCCCGGGCGGTGAGCCGGAGGACCGCTCCGTCCCGGCCGAGCTGGGAGAGGGGTTCCGCGATCCGGGGGATGTAGGGGGCGTCCGCGAGGAAGTGGTCGACGGCGGCGGCGGCCGTGTCCGGGTCGAGGGGTCCCACCCGGCCGTGGACGGCGCGTTCGGCGTCGGCGAGGTGGACGAGGGTCTCGAAGAGCACGTGGCGGGGGTAGTGGCGGACGTGCGGGTCCGCGCCCGGGGACCAGACCGGGGCGTCCGGGTCGGCGTCGCGGGCGGTGGCGGCGAACCGCGCGGCGCCCGCGACGAGCCAGCCGGGGTACGCGGCGGGGTCGTCCGGCAGGCCGAGGGGGACGTCCCCGGCGAGGACGCGGGTGGCGGGACGGGTCCGTACGAGGTGTTCGGCCCACCGGTGGACGGTGCCGACGTGCCGGGTGAGGTCCGCGAGGGTCCAGTCGGGGCAGCCGGGGACGGGAAGCGCGGGGTCGGCGTCGCGGACGACGGCGGCGAAGCGCCGGGCGTGGTCCAGGACGGCCTCGCAGACGGCGGCGTGGGGGTCGCCGGTGAGGCCGAGGGCCTCGGAGACCTTGAGCAGCCCGTCCCGCCGGGGACCCTCGGGCTCGCGCAGGGCCACCGCGCGGAGCAGCCCGTCGAGGGTCCGCCGGTCGGCCGCCGTGAGCCCGGAAAGGGGGCGCCCGGCGTTCTCCAGCCACGTGACCGCCGTGCCGGGATCGAGGACCTCGCCGTCGCGGGTCTCGACGGCCGTCACCAGGCCGGCCAGGGCCTCGGCCAGGGCGCTCAGCAGCGCGTCGCTCATCGGATTTCCCCTCCCGGGTTCCCCACGGCATGACCGGCATACCGCGCGGTATGATCGCTCCGCCATGGAGATCAATGCCACGTACAACAGTTTCGTCGCCCTCGGCGACAGCTTCACAGAGGGTATGTCGGACCTGAGGCCCGACGGCTCCTACGGCGGCTGGGCCGACCTCCTGGCCGGCCGGCTCGCCGCCCGCTCCCCCGGCTTCCGGTACGCGAACCTCGCCGTGCGCGGCAAGCTCATCCGGCAGATCGTCGAGGAGCAAGTCGGCCCGGCCGCAACGATGGAGGCCGACGTGGTGACCCTCGTCGGCGGCCTCAACGACACCCTGCGCCCCAAGGTCGACATGGTCCGGGTGCGGGACCTCCTCACCGAGGCAGTGGAACGCCTCACACCCGCCTGCGGACAGCTGGTCCTCATGCGCAGCCCCGGCCGGAACGGTCCCGTGATGGAGCGCTTCCGGCCCCGGATGGAGGAGCTGTTCGCCCACATCGACGCGCTCGCCGCCCGGCACGGGGCCCTGGTCGTCGACCTGTACGGGGCTCCGTCGCTCGGGGACCCCCGGCTCTGGGACGTGGACCGGCTCCACCTGACGGCCGAGGGGCACCGGCGGGTCGCCGAGGCCGTGTGGCAGGCCCTCGGCCTGGAGCCGGCGGAGGACTGGCGGGCGCCGCTGCCGCCGGCCGCGCGGACCCCCTGGGCCAGTCGGCGGGTCGCCGACGCCCGCTTCGCCAGGCAGCACCTGGGCCCCTGGATCGGGCGGCGGCTGACCGGCCGTTCCTCCGGCGACGGCCGCCCGCCCAAGCGCCCGGAACTCCTCCCGTACGAGCCCCCGGCCGGCCCCTGACCGGGGCGGCCGGAGGGGACGCGAGGGGCCCTGCGGGTGCGCCCGGAGGGGGCGCGGGGCGCGGGCGCGTGACCCGCGTCTCGTAGCAAGCTCCACATCGAACGGCGGCGCCGACCTGCAGAAACCGCCAGGTAAACTCTGTCCACGTGACTGCTGTGACTGCGAAGCCCCGCATCCCCAACGTTCTGGCCGGCCGCTACGCCTCCGCGGAGCTCGCCGTCCTCTGGTCCCCCGAGCAGAAGGTGAGGCTGGAGCGCCGGCTGTGGCTCGCCGTGCTGCGCGCGCAGAAGGACCTCGGGATCGAGGTTCCGGAGGAGGCCCTCGCCGACTACGAGCGCGTCCTCGACCAGGTCGACCTCGCCTCCATCGCCGAGCGCGAGAAGGTCACCCGGCACGACGTGAAGGCCCGCATTGAGGAGTTCAACGCCCTCGCCGGTCACGAGCACGTCCACAAGGGCATGACCTCGCGCGACCTCACCGAGAACGTCGAGCAGCTGCAGATCCGGCTCTCCCTGGAGCTGATGCGGGACCGCACGGTCGCCGTCCTCGCCCGCCTGGGCCGGCTCTCCGCCGAGTACGCGGAGCTGGTGATGGCCGGCCGCTCGCACAACGTCGCCGCGCAGGCCACCACCCTCGGCAAGCGGTTCGCGACGGCGGCGGACGAGCTGCTCGTGGCGTACGCCCGCCTGGAGGAGCTGCTCGGCCGTTACCCGCTGCGCGGCATCAAGGGCCCGGTCGGCACCGCGCAGGACATGCTGGACCTGCTCGGCGGCGACGCCGGGAAGCTGGCCGAGCTGGAGCGGCGGATCGCCGAGCACCTCGGCTTCGCGCACGCCTTCACCTCGGTGGGCCAGGTCTACCCGCGCTCGCTCGACTACGACGTGGTCACCACCCTCGTCCAGCTGGCCGCCGCGCCCTCCTCGACCGCCAAGACGATCCGCCTGATGGCGGGCCACGAGCTGGTCACCGAGGGCTTCAAGCCCGGCCAGGTCGGCTCCTCGGCGATGCCCCACAAGATGAACACCCGCTCCTGCGAGCGCGTCAACGGCCTCATGGTCATCCTGCGCGGCTACGCCTCGATGACCGGCGAGCTGGCCGGCGACCAGTGGAACGAGGGCGACGTGTCCTGCTCCGTGGTCCGCCGGGTCGCGCTGCCGGACGCCTTCTTCGCCCTGGACGGCCTCCTGGAGACCTTCCTCACCGTGCTCGACGAGTTCGGCGCCTTCCCGGCCGTCGTGGCCCGCGAACTCGACCGCTACCTGCCCTTCCTGGCGACCACCAAGGTCCTCATGGGCGCCGTGCGCGCCGGGGTCGGCCGCGAGGTCGCCCACGAGGCCATCAAGGAGAACGCCGTCGCCTCCGCCCTCGCCATGCGCGAGCGGGGCGCCGAGCGCAACGAGCTGCTCGACAAGCTGGCCGCCGACGAGCGCATCCCGCTGGACCGGGCCCAGCTCGACGAGCTGATGGCGGACAAGCTGTCCTTCACCGGCGCCGCCGCCGACCAGGTCGCCTCCGTGGTCTCCCGCGTCGAGGAGATCCTCAAGCAGCACCCGGAGGCCGCCGCCTACACCCCCGGGGCGATCCTCTGACCCCGTCCGCCCGGTTCACCCGGCAGGAGCTGGAGGCCGCCCGCGACCGCGTCGTCCCGGACGTGGTCGCGCCCGGCCTGTCGGTGCTCTTCTGCGGGATCAACCCGGGTCTGATGACGGCGGCGTCGGGCCACCACTTCGCCCGGCCCGGCAACCGGTTCTGGCCGGTGCTGCACCTGTCGGGGTTCACACCGAGACAGCTGCGGCCGGACGAGCAGGAGGAACTCCTGACGTACGGCCTCGGGATCACGAACGTGGTGGCGCGGCCGTCCGCGCGGGCCGACGAACTGACCCGCGAGGAGTACCTGGAGGGCGGACGGCTGCTGACCGCGCGGGTGGAGCGGCTGGAGCCGCGCTGGCTCGCGATCGCCGGCGTCACGGCGTACCGCGCGGCCTTCGACGAGCCGAAGGCGGTCGTCGGACCGCAGGAGCGGACGATCGGGACCACCCGGATCTGGGCGCTGCCCAGCCCGAGCGGTCTGAACGCCCACTGGTCGACAGCGGCGATGGCCGAGGAGTTCGCCCGGCTCCGCGAGGCCGCGCGGGAGCCGGACGCGTAGGACGGTCCGGCTCCGGGGATTCGGCGCCGGACCCGCCGGGGTCGGGTCCGGCGCGGTGGGCGGGACGGCCGTCGTGTCCCTTCCGTTTCGCGCCCTCGATCCCCTCGCCCCGTGTGCCGCCGTCCTGCCGCCCCTCGCCGGCCGCCGGCCCCGCCGGGTGCGCACCGTGGCCGTGGAGCCGGTCGCGGACGCCGTGGTTTCCCCGCCGCCGACGGTGGGCATCCGCTCCGGAACGTCACTCAAGCGTGACGGGGGCGACCCTCCCCGGGGCCGGACCCATTGAGTACCATCCGCCTGAGAGGTGCGCGAGCTGGGAGGACACACGGTGGGGCGGCTGACCGGCGGAGACCCGTCTCTGCTGCGGCGGATCAACTCCGCGGTGGTACTCCATGCGCTGCGGGGCGCCGACGCGCCCACGCTCACGGATCTGACCCGCGTCACCGGCCTGTCGCGGCCCACCGTCGAGGGGGTCGTCGAGGGGCTCATGGAGGGCGGACTCGTCGTCGAGTCGGCTCCCGAGGAGGGCGAGGCCCGGCGCCAGGGACGCCCGGCGCGGAGGTTCCGCTTCCGCGCGGAGGCCGGTCATCTGCTCGGCATCGAGATCGGCCCGCACCGGGTCGCCGCCCTGCTCTCCGGTCTGGACGGGCGGATCATCGGCGCCGGTTCCCGCGAGGTGTCGGAGTCGGCGCCGGCGGACGAGCGGCTGGACCGGGTCCGCGCGGTCGTCGCGGACGTGCTGCGCAGGGCCGGGGTCGCCCGGTCCAGTCTGCGGGCCGTGGGCGTGGGGTCGCCCGGCATCGTGGAGGCCGACGGAACGGTACGGCTCGGCACGGCGCTGCCCGGATGGACGGGCCTGGCCCTCGGTGAGCGGCTGCGGCGCTCCTTCCGCTGTCCGGTGATCGTGGAGAACGACGCCAACGCGGCGGCCGTCGCCGAGCACTGGAAGGGTGCCGCGACCGACTCCGACGACATCGTGTTCGTCCTGGCCGGGCTGAGCCCGGGGGCCGGTTCGCTGATCGGCGGCCGGCTGCACCGGGGCTTCGGCGGGGCGGCCGGGGAGATCGGCGCCCTGCACCTCCTCGGCCGGGGCGTCACCCCCGAGCACCTGCTCTCGACGACGGACGAACCGCTGCACCCGCTGGACGAGCAGGCGGTCGCCGAGGTCTTCGCGCTGGCGCGCGAGGGCGACGCGCGGGCCGGGGCGGCGGTGGAGCGGTTCATCCAGCGGCTCGTGCACGACGTGGCGGCGCTCGTCCTGGCGATCGACCCCGAACTGGTGGTGATCGGCGGCTGGGCGGCCGGTCTCGACGGGGTGCTCCCGCCGCTCCGCGAGGAGTTGGCGCGGTTCTGCCTGCGGCCGCCCCGGGTGGTGCTCTCCCTGCTCGGCGAGGCCGCGGTGGGCACGGGGGCGCTGCGGCTCGCCCTCGACCACGTCGAGGAGCAGCTGTTCGCGGTCGACGGCACGGTGACGGCCCGCCGCTGAACCGCCGGAGGGGCGGGCCGGCACCCGGTGTCGCCGGACGCGCGGGCCGTGGCCGGACGCTACGAGGCCATGACCAGGTCGCCGGAGTCGCCGAAGGTGAGGCGGCAGGTGTCGGCGCGGTAGGTGGCCACGGAGACGGCGGCGGTACGGCCCCCGGAGAGGTAGCGGGTGGTCACCACGAGGACGGGTGCGCCCGGCAGCCGGTCCAGTTCCCTGGCGTCGTCGGCGCGGGCGGAGCCGAGTTCGACGGAGCGGTCCTGGCCGTCGAGGGCGAGGCGCCGGAGTTCGCGGAGCACGGCGCGGGCGCGGGCCGGTCCCGCGGGGACGTCGACGGCCCCGAGGCCCGGGACGGAGGCGGCCGGCACGTAGATCAGCTCGGCGGCGACCGGCTGGCCCTGGGTGATCCGGAGGCGGCGGACGACATGGGTCCGCTCCTTCCCACCGGTCTCCAGGAGGCGGGCGACGGCCGGCGGAGCGACGTCGGAGGCGGAGTCCAGGGACTGCCACGCCTCGTCCCCGGCGCCCGGCCAGCCGTGCTGGGCGGTGGAGACGTCCACGCCGACGCGCGGCGGGGCGACCGTGGTGCCGACGCCCCGGCGGCGCTGGAGGCGTCCTTCCAGCTCCAGCTGCTCCAGGGCCTGCCGGAGCGTGGCGCGGGCGACGCCGAAGCGCGCCGCCAGCTCGCGCTCGTTGGGCAGGATCTCCCCGACCGTGAAGTCCGAGTCGAGCGCTTCGCCGATGACTGTCTTGAGGTGCTGGTACTTCGGCTCCGCCACCGATGCCAGCTGCGTGGTCCCCACCCTGATCCTCCGCAATTCGCCGTGTCCCGCGGCGTTTTCCGCGCCCTTGTTTATTAAAGGTTCCTGCACTAACTCTGCGACCATAAGACGCGCCACCCCCTTGGTCAAGACCAATCCTCCCGCCAAAACCCCGGGACGCGGCTCCCAGTCTTGATCGTTCACAGGACGTTCGCACCCCCGTGGCACTCCGGTGACGGAAAACCCCCTCTTCCGGGGCGGGAAGGCCGTGGTTCGTGCGGCCGGGCGGCGGGGGACGCCGGCGGCCACCGAGAGGCGGTCTTGTGCGGCGGGCGTCCGCGTAGTGGGCTTGCCCGCCATGAGAAGAGAGAGCACGGCCACGAGGAGCACGGGGCGGCGGGGAACGGCGGTCCTGCTCGCCGCCCTCGTCGCGGCGCCCCTGGCGGTGGGCGCGCCCGCCCGGGGCGCGGAGGCGACCGGCCCGCCCGTGACGGAGGGGACGGCGCGGATCGCGGCCGGGACCGGGACCGGGTGGCACGGAGGGGCGGGGGGCGCGTTCGGACCCGGGACCGGGTCCTACGGTCCGGCGGGGGTCGCGGCCGGGCCGGGAGGGAGCGGCCCGGCGGCGATCCCCGGCCCGTCCGCCGTGCGCGGGCTCGGGTTCGACCTCGACACGGCGACGATCCTCGCGCTGCGGGAGCGCATGGAGCGGGGCTCGCTGACCTCGACGGCGCTGACCCTGGCGTACCTGCGCCGGATCGAGGCCGTCGACCCGAAGATCCACGCGATCCTGCGCACCGACCCGACGGCCCTGCTGCAGGCGGCCGCCAGTGACGTCCGGCACCGGCTGGGGAGGGCCCGCGGCCCGCTCGACGGCATTCCCGTCCTCGTCAAGGACAACGTCGAGACACGCGGCCTGTCGACGACGGCCGGATCGCTCGCCCTGGCCGGGAGCCCGCCGGGCCGGGACGCGGCGCTGGTGACGAGGCTGCGGGCGGCGGGCGCGGTGATCCTCGGGAAGACCAACTTGTCCGAGTGGGCCAACTTCCGGGCGGTGCGGCCGACGTCCGGCTGGTCGGCGACGGGCGGCCAGACGCACAACCCGTACGTCCTGGACCGCAACCCCTGCGGGTCCTCGTCGGGGTCGGGCGCCGCGATCGCCGCCTCGCTCGCGCAGGTGGCCATCGGCACGGAGACGGACGGTTCCGTGGTGTGCCCGGCCGGGATGAACGGGGTGGTCGGCCACAAGCCCAGCCTGGGGCTGGTCAGTCCGGCGGGCGTGGTCCCGATCTCGGCCGAGCAGGACACGGCCGGCCCGATGGCGCGCAACGTGACCGACACGGCGCTCACCCTGGCGGTGCTCAGCGGCCGCGACACCGTACGGCCCGGCTCGCCCGGCCTCACCGAGGCGGCCACGCGGCCCGCCGGGCTGCGCGGCAAGCGGATCGGGCTGTGGCGGCTCCCCACGCTCGGGCCAGGGGTGGACGCCCTGATGACCCGGACGGCGGCGCGGCTGCGGGAGGCGGGGGCGCAGGTGGTCGAGGTGGTGCCGCCGTACCAGGAAAGGCTCGCCGAGCTGGAGTTCCCGGCGCTCCTGACCGAGTTCCACCGGGACATCGACGCCTACCTCGCCACGCGCGGGGGGCCGCGGGACCTCGCCGGGCTGATCGCCTTCAACCGCGCCCACCCGGCCGAGCGGTCCTGCTTCGCGGGGCAGGAGCTGTTCGAACAGGCGCTGGCCGCGCCGCCGACGACGGACCCGGGTTACCGGGCGGCGCGGGCGGAGCTGAAGGACCTCTCCCGGCGGTCCATCGACGAGACGCTGGCCGCGTACCGTCTGGACGCCCTCGCGGCCCCGACGAACCCGCCCGCGTGGACGACCGACTGCGCCCGGGGCGACAACGACGTGATCCCGTCCTCCACCCCGGCCGCCGTGGCGGGCTACCCGTCGCTGTCGGTGCCCGCCGGTTTCGTGGGCGAGCTGCCCGTCGGCCTGCTCCTGATGGCGGGCGACCACCGGGACGCGGAGCTGCTCTCGCTGGGGGCGGCGGTGGAACGGCGGCTGGACGCGTGGCGGGCGCCCCGGTACCTGCCCACGCTGCCGGCCGGCGCGCCGGGCTCCTCCGGACCCTCCGGCCCCTCCGCGTAGGAGGACGCGGGCGGCGGACCCGCCGGGCCGGGCCTTCACGGGCCGGACCCGTCCCGGTGGGTCCGTCGCGCCGTCTCCCGTCCCGGTGGGTCCGTCGCGCCGTCTCCGTCCCGGTGGGTCCGTCTCCGACGCGCCGTCTTCGCACCCCGCGCGAAACACTCCTCGCACGGGGTGCTCGGGGCGTCCGGTGCTCTCGGGGAGAGCGCCACGTTATGGCCAAGTGGCATTACCCCGCCCGTCCCCCGCTTCGGAATCATGGGGCATGTCCATGCCGAATCACCGCCCCGCCGGCGGCGTTCCGGCATGCGCGCGGCTCCTCGCGGGCCGCACGCCCCCCACGCGCGCGCCCACCCGGCGCGCCCCTCCGAATCGAGGAACCATGCGCTCTTCACGGCTCCTGCCCGCCCTCGCGGCGGCGGCGGTCTCCGTCCTCGCCCTCCTCTCCCCCACCGCGAGCGCGGCCCCGGCGCCCGCGGCCCCGGCCACGCAGGCCGTGCAGCCCATCATCGGCGGGGGCTACGCCTCCAACGCCCCGTGGGCGGCCCGGCTGCTCTCGAACGGCCGGGAGACCTGTTCGGCCACGATCATCGCCCCGACCTGGATCCTCACCGCCAAGCACTGCGTCACCGGCGGCGGGCTCTCGTTCCGGATCGGCAGCCTCGACCAGTACAGCGGCGGCACCACGGCCAACGGCGTCCAGACCTACACGCACAGCGCGGACCTGGCCCTCGTCCGGCTCGACCGTTCCGTGCAGGCGACCTACGCGACGCTCGGGCAGCCGGGCACCGTGCGCGTCGGCCAGAACGTCCAGGTGTACGGCTGGGGCGCCACGTCCCAGTGCGGCTCGGAGGCCACCTGCCAGTCCCGCTACCTGAAGGTCGCCAACGTCACCGTCACCGGCGGCTGCACCGACGCCTACGGCGGCTCCGCGATCTGCGCCCGCCGGGGCGACGGCATCACCGCGGGCGGCGACTCCGGCGGTCCGATGACGGCCGCCGGCGTCCAGGTCGGCGTCGCCTCCACCAGCGACCGCCAGACCACCACGGCGTACACCAACGTGACGGCGTACCGCTCCTGGATCCGGTCGATCGCGGGCGTGTGACGCCCGCCCGCACCCCTTCCCGACCCGCTGACGGGTGAAGGGCCCCCACCGCGCGGCGCGGTGGGGGCCCTTCCCTCGTTCTGCCGACGAGCCGTCAGAGTCCTGCGAGACCGAGGAACTTGTCGGGGTTGCGGATGATGTGGACGGTCTGGACGCGACCGTCCCTGGCCTCGATCTGGATCACCGTGTCGGGACGTCCGCCGGCGAACACGACCAGGGCCGGGGCTCCGTTGAGCTCGACCGGACGGAGGTCGTACCGGGGCTCCGCGTTCCCGAACACGGCGACGAGGAAGCGGCCGACCTTGCCGGCGGTCTCGATGACCCGCAGCGGCGCCCTGGCCTTGCCCCCGCTGTCGCCGACGAGGCGCGCGTCCGGGGCGAGCAGGGCGAGGAGCCGCCCGAGGTCGCCGCCGGCCGCGGCGGCGAGGAACCGTTCGGTGAGGTCGCGGCGTTCGGCCGGATCGACGTCGTAGCGCGGCCTGCCCTCGTCCACGTGGCGCCGGGCCCGCCCGGCGAGCCGGCGCACGGCCGGCTCGGAGCGGTCGAGGACGGTGGCGATCTCCCCGTACGGGAAGCCGAACGCCTCGCGCAGCACGAAGACGGCCCGTTCCAGGGGCGAGAGGGATTCGAGGACGACGAGGACGGCGAGCGAGACGGAGTCGGCGAGCAGGGCGCGCTCGGCGGTGTCGGGGGCCGCCGGGCCGAAGTCGGTGACGACGGGCTCGGGCAGCCAGGGGCCGACGTAGGTCTCGCGGCGGACGTGGGCGAGGCGCAGCCGGTCGATGGCGAGGCGGGTGGTGATCCGTACGAGGAAGGCGCGCGGCTCGCGGACGGCGGTCCGGTCCTCGGCGGTCCAGCGCAGCCACGCCTCCTGGACGACGTCCTCGGCGTCGGCGACACGGCCGAGCATCCGGTAGGCGACGCCGAGGAGGACCGGCCGGTGCTCCTCGAAGAGTTCGGTCGGGCTGCCTGTCGAGGCGTCGGTGGGGCTGCCTGTCGGGGTGTCGGTGGGCACCCGCCCATCCCAGCCCACCGGTCCCGCCCTGTCCAGCCGGTCCGGCCGTGAGGGCGGCGCGGTCCCGTCCGTCCTCCCCCGGCGTCCGCGACCGGCGGCCCCCGCCCCGCGACCGCGTTCCCGGCTCTTGGACCCCTGCCTCTTGAACTCCTGGCTACCGACCGGTAATTCTTACTGACAGGTCGTCCAAGAGTGTCACGACAGGGAGTGCGCATGCCCGCACGGATCACGTTCACGACCGAGACCCCCACGGGTCCCCGCAGCACGTCCCTGGTGTACGAGAGGAGGGGCGCGGGCGATCCGCTCCTCCTGCTCCACGGCATCGGACACCACTGGCAGGCGTGGGAGCCCGTCCTCGACGTCCTGGCCACCGAGCGGGACGTGATCGCCGTGGACCTGCCCGGCTTCGGCGCCTCGGACGGCCTGCCGGAGGGCTGCGCCTACGAACTGCCCACCGTGGTCGCCGTCCTCGGTGCCTTCTGCGAGGCGATCGGCGTCGAACGCCCGCACGTGGCCGGGAACTCGCTCGGCGGACTGCTCGCGCTCGGACTCGGCCGGGAGAAGCTGGTGCGCTCGGTCACCGCCCTCTCCCCCGCCGGCTTCTGGACGGAGGCCGAGCGGCGGTACGCCTTCGGGACGCTGCGGGCCATGCGCGGGGCGGCCCTGTCGCTGCCCGTCCCGGTGATCGAGCGGCTCTCCCGTACGGCCGCCGGACGCACCGCCCTCACCAGCACCATCTACGCCCGGCCCGCACGGCGTTCACCCGAGGCTGCCGTCGCCGAGACCCTCGCGCTGCGCGGCGCCACCGGCTTCCACCAGACCCTGGCGGCGGGCCGTTCCGTGCGGTGGCGCGACGACCTTCCCTCGGTGCCCGTCACCGTCGCCTGGGGAAGCCGCGACCGGCTGCTCCCGCACCGTCAGGGCGTCCGCGCGAAGCGGGTCCTGCCCGGCGCGCGGCTCGTCCGGCTGCCCGGCTGCGGCCACGTGCCCATGAACGACGACCCGGCTCTCGTCGCACGCGTCATCCTGGACGGCAGCCGCTGAGACCGGCCCGCCCGTACGGGTGAACAGGCCGGTGCCCAGGGCGGCACCGGCCCCCACGAGCAGGCTGCCGGCGGCCTGCGGAAGACCGAAGGCGGCGTCCGCGACCAGGGCGGCGCTCAGCGCGGCGGCGACCGGGATCGCCCCGGTGAAGAGGGTGGCGCGCTCCATGCCGATCCGCTGGACGCCCCCGTAGAAGAGGACGAACCCGACGACCGTGGCCAGGGCCGCCTGCCAGACCAGGGCCCCCGCCTCCGCGCCCGTCGGCGTCCGTACGAAGTCCGCGCCGTCCACGGCCAGGCCGCACAGCGCCGACTCCACCGCGCCGACCCCGCAGACCGTCGCCGTGAGCAGCTTCGGGCCGAGCAGCCGCAGCACCGGGACGGCGAGCACCGTGAACCCCACCTCGCCCGCGAGCGCCGCCACCGACCAGCCGATCCCGGCGGGGTCCGTACGCCCCCAGCCCTGCACGGTGAACGCGCCGGCGGCGACGAGCAGCGCCCCGTACAGCACGGCGCGGGCGGGCCTGCGCCCCTCGGCCAGCGGGACCAGGACGGCGACGACGACCGGCGCGCAACCGACCAGGACGCCCGGGACGGCCGGCTCGGCGGTCCGCTCGGCGGCCAGGACCGCGAGGTTGAAGCCGACCATGCCGACGGCCGCGAGGGCGGCGATCCGCACCCAGTGGCGGGGGGTCAGGAGCCGGAGCGGGAGGAGGCCGCCGCGGCCGAGCAGCGGGAGCAGGAGCAGACAGGCGGCGCCGTAGCGGAGTGCCTGTCCGCCCGCGTACGGATAGGCGCCCAGCAGGCTGTTGGCGGTGAAGGAGGCGCCGACGAGGGCGTAGGCGAGGGTCACGATCAGGACCCCGCGCAGGGAGTTCGCGTTCATGGTCCCGACGTTAGGAATCCGCGCGGTCCCGGTGGAGGTCCACTTCCGCGGCGGCATCGGGGACCACTTCGGGCGGGGCGACGGGGGGCGGCCGGCTCCTGCGGGCCCGCGCCCCCGGCCCCTCCCCTCCGGGCCGGTGTCCCCTCGGGGACAGTCTTTCCCGGCCGGTACTCCTTCCCGGCCGGTACTCCTCCCCGGCCGGTGCTCCCCCCGGCGGCCGGGCCGATCGCCGTGCCGGCGGCCGGTCCCCGTTGCGGGCGCTCCGTCAGTCCGGCTTGCCCAGCAGCCGGGTCACCTTCTCCCCCACCGCGGGGCCGAAGCGCCCCTCGCACTCCACCCCCACGGCCACCGCCAGGTCCCTGCCGTGCAGGTCGGCCAGCGCCTCGGCCAGCTCCGCGAACGCGGCGGCCGCCGCGCGGCCGCGGGCCACGCCCGTCGCCACCGTGGCCGCGCCGATCAGAGCCGCCGGCCACCACCAGGCGGACAGCAGGAGGTACGCCAGGCCCCAGGCCGTGAGGCGGGCCGCCGCACTCAGGGCCGTGCGCGCGGCGGCCAGTTCGGCCCGGACGGAGTCGGGGGCGAGGAGCCACAGATGGGGCCAGGCGAGGGTCAGGTCCAGGTGGTAGGCGCGCCGGACGCGCCGGTCCGGGGCGGTGACCCTGTCACCGGTCCAGAACGGGTGCCGGGGCGGAACCGGGGAGATCCGGTCACGGGCGGCGCGGCACAGTTCCGCCCGCTCCGTGAGGACATCGGCGTCGGCCGCACCGCCGATCCGGGCACGGCCCGCGGCGACCAGGGCCGCCCGGTACCCGGCGTCGGCCTCCCGCCAGCGGCGCGCCCGGCGCCCGGCCAGACGGCGGGTCAGCGGCCCCCGCGCGTCGACGAGCCATGCCTTCTCGACCAGCGTTCCGACGGCCTGGGCGACGGCTCCGGTCATCGCGGCCCCGGCCAGCACGGCGACCGCGGCCACCGCGAGGGACCCCACGCCGTGGGCGCCGGGGGCGGCCGCCAGGGAGTCGAGCCGCGCCCGCAGCCGCCCGGCGTCGTGCCAGTGGCTCTGGCCCAGGGTGACCGCCGCGGCCACGGACACGAGGTACACCAGGCCGGGGACGGCCAGGAGCGCCATCCAGCGCTCGGCGAGCCTCCCGCCGAGCGCGCCGAGGAACGCGTTCACGGACGCAGTCCGACCTCGCGCAGCGGCCCGCCGAAGACGTGGCAGACCGGCGGCCCGCCGCCTTCGGACGCCGGTGCCTCGACGCGGGCGCAGTGACCGCGCGGACAGGCGAGGACGTGGAGCCCGGGGCGGCCGGAGCCCGGGTAGCTCCGGTAGGCGGGCGGGGCGTCCGTACGGTAGGAGCCGAGGCCCGCGCTGTGACCGGCCGCGAGGAGCCGGTCCTCCAGTTCGTCGAAGGCGTCCTCCAGCTCCCCGGGGGAAGACCCGTTCCGCACCCGGTCGACGATGTCACCGACCAGGCGGTCTCCCTCCGCGCCGAGTCCCGGCATGCCCGGCGAGGACGCGAGCCGGTGGCAGAGCGCCGCCAGCCGTTCGTGTCCGGTCCCGCCGGCCGCCGCGTCGGCGCCGTCTTCCGCGGCGCCGTCGCCGAGTCCGCTCACTGCCGCACCTCCGTGGATCGGCCGACCGCTCGCGCAGTATAACGAGCCTGCGCGGCAAGGTACTTGGGTACGATCGGGTACGGGGTTCCCTTCGTCGAGAGCCCGTGACGAGACATGACACCCGGGGGGGGTCGGTGATGTCGGAGGCGCACGGAACGGCCGGAGGAACCATCGGGCAGGTGGCCGCGCTGGTCGGGCTCTTCGACCGCACGGGTGAGCGCGCCTGGCTGGACGCCGCCGTCGGGACGTGCCGGGCCGCCCTGGACGGGGGACCCGCGACCGGGAACGCGCGGGTGTCCTGGCTCCAGGCGCTGCGCACCGTCCTGACGAAGCGCTGGTGGTCCTTCCGGGAACGCCCCGACCTCGACGGGGCGATCCGCCTGGGGCACCTGCTGGCGGCCGGGAACGCCCCCCTCGAACAGGACCTGCGCCTCCTGGGGTGCGCGCTCGCGGACCGGTTCGGCCTCGACCGGAACCCCGCGGACAGGGACGCGGCGATCACCGTCCTGCGGAGGGCCGCCGGGATGCCCCCGGACGGGACGGAGCAGCCGTCGCTGACGCTCGACAGACTCGGCACCCTGTTGTCGGAGCGCGCCGCGGAGACGGGCGACGGGGCCGGGGCGGCGGAGGCCGTGCGACTGCTGCGCCGCGCCCTGGACCTGCTTCTCACCGGGGACCCGCACAACACGGCGGACATCGCCGCCGTCCGGCACGGCCTGGCGCTGGCCCTGGGCCGTACTCCCGGGACGGACGGAACGCCCTCCGCCCCGCGCGAAGCCGCCGGACTCCTGCGGGCCGTCGTGGCCGCGACGCCGCCCGGTTCGCCGGAGTACGCGCCGGTACTGCTCCAGCTCGCCGAAACCCTCCGCAGGCAGGCCGAGACGACCTGGTCGGCGGACGACGTCGAGGCGATGGTCGCGGCGGCCAGGACGGCGCACGCGGCGGCGCCGGCCGGACATCCCCAGCACGCCCACGGCCTGGCCGTGCTGGGGATCGCCCTGAGGCTCGCGGCCGAACACTCCGGGGAGACCGGTCCGCTGCGCGAGTCGGTCGCGCTCCTGCGCGCGTCCGTACGGGCCACGGACCCGGCCGACCGGTCGCGCCCCTCCCGGCTGAACAGCCTCGGCAACGCCGCGCACCGGCTCGGTGAGCACACCGGTGACGTGGCGCTGCTGGACGAGGCCGTGAGCCGTCTGCGCGAAGCCGTCGCGGAATCGCCCTCCGTCGACCCGGACCGCTTCGTCCGCGTCGCGAACCTGGCGCTCGTCCTGCGCGAGCGCTACCACCGGACCGGCGACCTCGCGGTCCTGCGGGAGGCCACCGGACTGGCCCGGTCGGCCGCGCGCTCCTCCCGGTCGCCCACGGTCCCGGGCACCGACCTCGCCAACCTCGGCGTCATCCTCCAGACCTGGTACGACCGGACGGGGGAGGCCGCGGCCGCCGCCGAGGCCGTGGACGTGGCCCGGCGGGTCCTCGACCGGACCCCCGGGGACAGCGCCCACCTCGCCACGCGGCTGAACCACCTCGGCAACGCCCTGCACAAGCGCTACCAGGCCCGGGGCGACCCGGCCGACCTGGACGAGTCCGTCGCCGTCCTCGGCCGGGCCGTGGCGGCGACGGCCTACGGCAAACCGGAGCACGCGAGCCACCTGCAGAACCTGGGGCTCGCGCAGCTCACCCAGGCACGGGCGGCCGGGGACGACGCGCTGCTGAACCGGGCGGTGGCCACGCTCGGCCGCGCGGTGTACGCGTCGCCCCCCGGCTCCGTCCGCACCGCCGGGTACCTCCAGTCGTACGCCTCCGCGCTCCGGGCGCTGCACGCGGCGCACGGGGACCCCGCCGTCCTCCGCGCGGCCGAGGACGCGTACCGGCGGGTCGCCACGGACGCGGTCCTCCCGGTCGCCGACCGCATCCGCGCCGCCTGCGACTGGGGCGCGACCGCCGGTGACGCGGGCCGGTGGGAGGAGGCCCTCGCCGGATTCGAACTGGCCCTCTCACTGCTGCCGTTCGGCCTGACCGGGCGGCTGCTGCGCGGTGACCGGCAGCACCGGCTCGGCGGTGTCCAGGGGCTGGCCGCCGACGCCGCCGCGTGCGCCGTGCAGCTCGGGAGGCCCGAGCACGCGGTGCTGCTGCTGGAGCAGGGACGCGGCGTCCTGCTCGGTCAGACGATCGCCGCGCGCGCCGAGCTGGAGCGGCTGCGGGCCGCGCACCCGGAGGCGGCCGGGCGCTTCGCGCGGATGCGCGACCGCATCGACGCGCTGGAGTCGGAGGCCGCCGACCAGGAGGCCGCCGACCCCGGCTCCGACGCGCGGCACGCCCTCGCGGCCCGGTGGGAGCGGCTGGTCGGTGAGATCCGCGCACTGCCGGGCTTCGAGGGGTTCCTCGGCGCCCCGGCGTACGACGAGATCCTGGCGTGCGCCGGGCAGGGTCCCGTGGTCATGGCGTACTCCAGCGTCTACCGCAGCGACGCGCTGGTCCTGCTGCCCGGGGGCGTGCGGGCCGTGCCGCTGCCGCGCGTGAGCCCCGGGGCGGTGGCGGAGCAGGTGGCGCGGCTCGACGCGGCGCTCGCCGCCGCGACCTCGCCGGCCGGGGAGCGGAGCGCCCAGAAGGCCGTCGCGGACGTGCTCGCCTGGACCTGGGACCACGTGGCCGAACCGGTCCTCGGCCGGCTCGGGCTGCTCGACGCGCCGGCCGGCGACGACTGGCCCCGGCTGTGGTGGTCGCCGGTCGGCGCGCTGACCGCGCTGCCGCTGCACGCGGCCGGGCACCACGGCGACCCGCCGGGACCCCGCCCCCGGGCCGTCCTCGACCTGGTGGTCTCGTCGTACACGCCGACCGTCCGCGCGCTGGCCTACGCGCGGCGGCGCGCGCCGGCCCGGCGCCCCGGCGGCCCCCTGCTCGTCGTGGCCGTGCCCGACGCCCCCGGAACGCGCCCGCTCGGCGGTGTCCGCCGGGAGGTGAGGGAGCTGGGCGCGCTGCTGCCCACCCGGGTCGTCTCCGGCCCGGGGGCGACGTTCGCCGGCGTCCTGAGCGCGCTGCCCGCGCATCCGTACGTGCTACTTCGCCTGCCACGGGGTGAGCGACCCGGACGACCCGTCCCGGGCGCGTCTCCTGGTGCACGACCACCGGGAGAACCCCCTGACGGTCCAGCACGTCTCCCGTCTGGAACTGCCGGACGCCACGCTCGCCGTGCTGTCCGCCTGCGAGACCGCGCGGGGCTCCGAACAGCTCGCGGACGAGTCCCTCCACATCACCTCCGCCTTCCGGATCGCCGGTTACCCGCATGTGATCGGCACCCTGTGGCCGGTCCACGACGCGGTGGCGGGACGGGTGACCAGGAGCCTCTACCGCCATCTGCTCGGCGACGGGGACCCCGGGGCCGGGGAGCTCGACGCCGGCCGGGCGGCCCTCGCGCTGCACCGGGCGGTCCGGCAGTGCCGCGACGCGTTCCGGGACAGCCCCAGCCTGTGGACGGCTCACGTGCATTCCGGAGCCTGACGAACCCGAGGGAAGGAACCCACCACGACATGGCCCCCCGATGGCGCAGGAAGCGGAACGACGACGAGGGACGGGACGAGCCGTCCCCGGCCGGGAGGAAGCCGCCCTCGGCGGCGGACCTGGTCGTGACGATGGTGGGGGAGGACGGACGGGAGGAGGAGATCGTCCGGGTCGGCCTCCCGCCGCACGAGTTCCTCGGGATGAAGGCCAACGCCACTTACGAACGCCTGGGCCCCGCCCACCCCGAGACCCTGCTCGCCTTCCGCGCGTACACGCGGGCGCTGGCACGGAGGGAGGACCGCCGCGAGGAGGCCCGGGAGCGGTTCATGGACCTGGTGCGCCTCCAGGCGGAGACGCTCGGTTACGTCCACGAGGAGACCCTGACGACCGCCGCCGACCTGGCCGGCCTCCTCCGGGACATGGGCGACTTCGTGAAGGCGGAGGAGGTCTGGCGCAGCGTGTGGACCAGCCGGAGCGAGCTGTTCGGTCCCGGCGATCCGCGGACCCTGGACGCCGCGAGCGGTCTGGCGAGGGTCCTTGAGGACCTGCGCCGGGAGGCGGAGGCCGTCGCGCTCCACCGGGACGTGCTGGACCGCAGGACCCTGCTGCTCGGGCCGGACGCCCCGGCGGTGCTGGCCGACGCCGGGCTCCACACCGCGGCGCTGTGCAGGGGCGGCCACTGGGACGAGGCCGAACCGGCCCTGCGCGACCTCCTCGCCCGCCTGGAGCGCCGCGGCGAACAGGACGGCCCCGTCGGCCTCTCCGCCCGGGCCAACCTCGGCGCCGCCCTGTGCCGGCTGGACCGCCTCGACGAGGCGGAGGCGGTGATGAGCGACGTGCTCGCCGTCCAGCGACGGACCAGGAGCGCGGACCATCCGGAGGTGATCGCCTCCCGCAACAACCTCGCGGCCGTGCTGCACGCCCGGCAGCGGTACGCGGAGGCGGCGGCGATCCTGCGCGAGATCCTCGCGGCCGTGTCCGGGAAGCACGGGGACGGCCATCCGGACACCGTCCACGCCCGTGACAACCTGGCCAACGTGCTGATCGACGACGGCGAGCACGACGAGGCCGCGCGGCTCCTCGCCCGCTGCCGCGACGACTACGCCCGTGTCTTCGGTCCGCACCACCCCCTGACCCGGAAGGCGGTCGAGCGCCTCGACTGGCTGCGGGAGAATCCGGTGCCGCGGCGGTCCCGCCGGGACCGGTCCCCGTGAGGGGGCGGGACCGCCGGGAGGGCCCGGACCGCGCGGTTTCCGGAAGGCCCGGACCATGACGAGGGAACAGGACATTACATTCCGTATGCGGACCCAGGGGCAGCCCGCGTGGGAGCTGCTGCTTCCGGCCGCCGGAGCACCGGCGCGGCGGCGGGGACGGGCGCTCCAGGAGGCGCTGCGCGAGGCGGTGCGTTCGGGACGGCTCGCGGCCGGGACGCGTCTGCCGTCCAGCCGTGAACTCGCGGCCGACCTGGGCGTCTCCCGGGGCCTGGTCACCGAGGCGTACGAGCAGCTGACCGCCGAGGGCTACCTGCGCAGCGGCCGGGGCGCGGGGACCTGGGTGGGCGGCGCCGCCCGGGCGGCCGTGCGCGGGGCCCGCGACCCGGCCGCCGGAACGCCGGGCGTCCGGGTGGACTTCCGCCCCGGGACGCCGGACCTCTCGCTCTTCCCGAGGAGCGCGTGGGCGGCGGCGCAGCGGTCGGTCCTGGCGCGGCTCCCCCACTCCGCGCTCGGCTACCCGGACCCGCGCGGACTGCCCGGACTCCGCGAGGAGCTGGCCGGGATGCTGGCGCGGCGCCGGGGCGTGGTGGCCGATCCGGAACGGCTCGTGGTCTGTTCGGGCGTCGCGCAGGCGTCGACGCTCCTGGGCTTCGTCCTGCGGGCGCGGGGGCTGCGCGCGATCGGCGTCGAGGACCCCGGCAGTCCGGAGCACGGGCGGCTGTTCGCCTCGACCGGCATGGAGGCGGTGCGGCTGCCGCTGGACGGGGAGGGCCTGCGGCCGGGGCCGCTCGCCGCCGCGGGGGTACGGGCCGTGGTCGTGACCCCCTCGCACCAGTTCCCGTCCGGGATCGGCTGGTCGGCGGAGCGCCGCGCCGCCCTCCTCGACTGGGCGCGGACGGTCGACGGCTACGTGCTGGAGGACGACTACGACGGCGACTTCCGGTACGACCGGGCGCCGGTCGGCGCGCTCCAGGGCCTCGATCCGGAGCGGGTCGTCTACACCGGGTCGGTCAGCAAGTCGCTGGCGCCCGGACTGCGGCTCGGCTGGATGCTCGTCCCGGAGGAACTGGTCGACGAGGTGGTGGAGCGGAAGCGGACGATGGACCTGGGCAACCCGGTGCTCGACCAGGCCGTGCTGGCGGAGTTCGTGGCACGGGGCGGGTACGACCGGCAGCTGCGCCGCTGCCAGCGGGCCTACCGGGAGCGGCGGGACGCGCTGATCACCGCGCTCGCCCGGCACCTGCCCGGCACCGAGGTGAGCGGCATCGCGGCCGGTCTGCACGTCATCGCGCGCGTACCGGCGCGCTTCGGGCCGACGGAACGCTTCCTCGCCCGGGCGGCGGAGGCGGGGGTGGCGCTGCGGACCCTGGAGGAGTACGGCACCGCGCGGCCGCCGGACGGGGCCGTACGGCTCGTCATCGGGTACGCGCACCTGCCGCCCCCGGTCGTCGCGGAGGGGGTCGGGCGGATGGCGGGAGCGGTGGGCGGGACGCCCCGGGCCGACGGAGGGGCGGCACCGGGCCGTCCGTGAGGGGGCCGGGGCCCTCGCGGGCGATCTGTTCACGCGGGGTTCGCGCGGGCGCCGCCCCCGGCCGTTAGGCATGGGGCGTACCGCCCGTGACCGGAACCGACCGCCCGGAGGCCCTTCATGTCCCACCCCGTGTCCGACCCCGTCCCCTCCCCCGCCCGGCGCGGCGTCCTGCGCGGCTCGCTGGCCGCCTCGGCCGCGCTCGCCCTCGGCGGCACCGGTCTCGCGGCCCCCGCGTTCGCCCTCTCGGGGCGGCCCCGGGCCGCGTGGGGCGTGCAGACGGGCGACGTCACGACCTCCTCCGGCCTGGTGTGGGTGCGCTCCGACCGGCCGGCCCGCGTGATCGTCGAGACCTCCGCGACCGAGTCCTTCCGGCGGGCACGCCGCCACCGCGGACCGCTGGTCGGCGCGGGCACGGACTTCACCGGCACGACGGCCCTGCGCGGCCTGCCGGCGGGCGAACAGATCCACTACCGGGTCACCCTGGCCGACCCCGACGACCCGCGCCGGACGGGCGAACCGGTCGTCGGCACGTTCCGCACGGCCCCGGACCGGCGCCGCGACGGCGTCCGCTTCCTGTGGTCCGGGGACGTCGCGGGGCAGGGCTGGGGCATCAACCCGGACGTCGGGGGCTTCCGGGCGTACGACGAGATGCGGCGCCTCGATCCGGACTTCTTCCTGTGCAGCGGCGACTCGGTCTACGCGGACGGGGTGATCGAGCCGAGCGTGACCCTGCCGGACGGGAGGGTCTGGCGGAACGTCACGACGCCGGAGAAGTCGAAGGTCGCCGAAACCCTGGCCGAGTACCGGGGCAACTTCCGGTACAACCTCCTCGACCACAACGTCCGGGCCTTCAACGCGCGGGTGCCGTCGGTGGTGCAGTGGGACGACCACGAGGTGCGGAACAACTGGTACCCGGGGCAGATCCTGGACGACCCGCGCTACACGGAGAAGGACGTCGACGTCCTCGCCGCCCGGGCGGCGCGCGCCTTCGCCGAGTACACGCCGGTCTCCACCCTCCACGCGCGCGGCGGGCGCGAGCGGCGGATGTACCGGGTGGTGCGGTACGGGCCGCTGCTCGACGTGTTCGTGCTCGACATGCGCTCGTACCGGAACGCCAACTCGCCGGGCCGGCAGGCCGACGACACCACCGGCATCCTCGGCGCGGAGCAACTGGCCTGGCTGAAGCGGGAGCTGGCCGCCTCCACCGCCGTGTGGAAGGTGCTCGCGGCGGACATGCCGCTCGGCCTGGTCGTCCCGGACGGGGCGGCGGACTTCGAGGCGATCGCGCAGGGCGATCCGGGCGCGCCGCTGGGCCGGGAGCTCCAGATCGCGGAGCTGCTGCGGTTCGTCAAGCACCGGCGGATCACCGGCACGGTGTGGCTGACGGCGGACGTGCACCACACCTCGGCGCAGCACTACGCGCCGGAGCGGGCCGCGTTCAAGGATTTCGCGCCCTTCTGGGAGTTCGTGTCCGGGCCGCTGGCGGCGGGCGGTTTCCCGGCGAACGCGCTGGACGGGACCTTCGGCCCGGACCGGGTGTTCGTACGGGCGCCCGAACGCGGGAACGTGTCCCCGATGGAGAGCCCGCAGTACTTCGGCGAGGTCTCCATCGACGGCCACGGCGGGGACCTGACCGTGCGCCTGCGGGCGGAGGGCGGGCAGGTCCTGTTCACCAAGGTCCTGCGGCCGGGGCTCGTCGGGCAGTGAGACGGGGACGTCCGGTGACGCGGGGCGTCCGGCGACGCGGGGCCGTTCGGCGACACGGGGCCGTTCGGCGACACGGGTCGTCCGGTGACGCGGGGCCGTTCGGCGACAGAGGTCGTCCGGTGACGCGGAGTCGTTCGACGACACCGTGGCGTCCGGTGACGCGAGGCCGTCGCACGGCACCGGGCCGGGGGTGGCCCTCGATGCGAAAATCCCTGTTCAGGGCCGTTGTCAGTGGCGGGTCCTACGGTTTTTCCCATGACGCGATCCGTACAGACGCCCGCCTGCGCACGCCCGTCCGCACCGGTGTCCACGGGCTCCGGCCGGCCGCCCGGCCCGGAGACGGCGGTCGAGGCGCTGCTCGACGCGGTGCGCGCCGGCCGGGCCCACCAGGTGCCGGAGCTCCTGGAGCCACTGGACGCCGCCGCCCGCAGGAAGGCCCTCGGGAGACTGAAGGCGCTGCGCTCCGAGGTGCGCGCCTGGGACGGGAAGCGGGGGGACGAGGCGGGCCGGGTCCGGCGCGCCCTGTGCGTGGCGGGGGCCGGGTGCCACACGGGTGCGGCGGCGACCGCGGCCTGGCTCGGCGGACGCGACCTGACGGGGTGGGGCCCCCGGCACGGCGCCCTGGTCCTGTCGGTGGTCGCCGGCCGGGACGCGGCGTGGATGGCGGACGTGGCGGAGCGGCTCGCCGGGCGGCGGGCCGTCGCGGAGAGCGGCTACGAGCTGATCCACGGTCTCGTGGTGCGCTCCGGGTGCCCGGTGCCGGCGACCGACGGCTACGTCCTGGGGTGGACGCGGAGGATCACCGACGGGAAGCTCCTCCAGCGGCTCCGCGAGGACCCGCAGACCCCGGTCCTGGTGGCGCACGCGCTCGCGATGGGCGAGACCCCCGACCGGCTGGCCCGGCCGGCCGGCCCGGAGGCGCCGGCGCACTGGCCCACGGCGATCACGACGCTCGTCGCGGAGGGGGTGCTCGACCGGGCCGGGGTGGTGGACCTGTGCGTGTCCCGGCTGCTGCGCGGCGGGCGGGTGCGGGACCTGCGGTTCCCGCTGGAGGTGCTGCGGCTCCTCGCGCCGACCGGGGAGGAGCTGCGGGAGCGGGTCCCGGACTGGGTCGGGATGGCGGCCGACGCGCCGTCGCCGGTGGCCGGGTACGCGCAGGAGGTCCTCGCGGGGCTCGCCGCGGCGGGGACGCTGCCGGTCGGGGCGCTGGCCGAGATGACGGACGCGGTGCTCTTCCGGACCGAGAAGAAGCTGGTGCGGGCGCAGTTGACGCTGGTCGGCCGGGTGCTGACGCGGGATCCGGGGGCGGCCGGGGAGCTGCTGCCCGCCGTCGCGGAGGCGTTCGGGCACGAGGACACCGGCGTCCGGGAGCGGGCCCTCAAGCTGGTGGGCAGGTACCTGTCCGCGGTGGACGCGGAGGTGCGGGGCGAGCTGGCCGAGGCGGCCGGGCTCCTCGGACCGGCGCACCGGCGGGCGGCCGCGGAGGTGTTCGGGGACGCCCTGGCGGAGGCCGGTACCGGGCCGTACGAGGAGATCCTGCCGCCGGTGCCGGGACCGGAACCGGTGGCGCCCGCGGCGTCCACGGTCGCGGAGCTGGTGGAGGAGCTGGTGGCGAAGGACCTCATGGAGGACCCCGTGGCGTTCGAGCGGGCGTTCGACGGCCTGGTGCGGCACGCGCACCGGGACCGGGCGGCGGCGGTGGAGGCGGTGCGGAAGGCGTTCCCGAAGGCGTCCGGGGAGACGGTCCACCGCTTCGCGCACCCCACCCACGGGATCGACGTGGTGCTCGCGGCGCTGCTCGGTGCGGTGGAGCGGTCGGTGATCGGCGCCCGCCGGGCGGAGGTGCCCGGCCGGGACTCCTGCGCCCACGAGGGCCTGTCGGGAATCCTCGACGCGCGGTTGTGGGAGGCCGCCGCGCTGATCGGCACGGACGAGCTGCCGTTCCTGCTCGCCACGCCGACCCTGCACACGGGCGGGATCGACCCGCCGGTCCTCGTGGAGCGGCTGCGGGCCTACCGGGACGCGGGCGTGGAGCCGGCCCCGGTGGATCTGGCCCAGGCCCTGCTCCGGGTCCTGCGGGCCGATCCGGCGGCGGGGCGGGCGGCCGGGGAGGCGGCGGCGCTCGGCACGGAGGCCGGTCTGCGGCTCGCCGCCCGGCTGCGGGACGAGGACGCGCCGGGGGCGACCGTGCGGTTCCTCCCCCGGGGGGACCGGCGGTCCTCGGGGAAGGGGCGGCTGACCGACCGGATCGTGGTCGGGTTCGGCGAGCGGGCCGTGGTGCGGGAGGAGTTCCCGGCCGCCTTCCACTGGCTGGGCGGCGCCCTGCGGGAGACCCCCCGCCGCTGCCGCCACTGGATCGACCACCGGGCGCAGTGGGCCCCGGTGCTCCCGGCCGACCGCGAGGTCCTGGCGGCCTGTCTGCTCCCGGCCGCGGCGCACTCCGTCGACGGGGACCAGCGCGGGGCGACCGAGCCGCTGACCGGGCTGGCCGAGGCCGGGGGGCCGGTCGGCCGTGCGGTGCACCTGGCCCTGGCCTTCGGGCTGGGCTGCGTCGACGCCGACGACCGGCTGCGCGCGGTGGACGCGCTGCTCGTCCTGGCGTCACGGGGCGAGCTGAACGGCCGGGCGCTCGGGACGGAGCTGGCGTGGCTGGTGGCGGAGGGGTCGCTCAAGCCGAACCGGTTGACGGACGCGCTCCGGACGGCCTCCGCCACCGGGGCGTACGGGACGGTCTGGACGGTCCTGGAGGCGATGCTGCCGGAGCTGCTCGGCGCGGAGAGGCCGGTGCGGGGGCTCGGGGAGGTGCTGGCGGTCGCGGCGGACTGCGTGGAGCGGTGCGGGGCGCGGGGCGGGCTCGCCGGGCTGGAGGGGGCGGCCTCGGCGCGGGGTTCCTCGCGGCTGGTGGCCCAGGCCGGGCGGCTGCTGAACGCACTCCGGCAGGGGACCGATCAACCCCTGGCAGAAACGGCCTGAAATCGGTCTTCACGGCACCAGCCGGGCACTTAACCCATCAGTCACAGAGCGTTCGCGATCACGCAACACCGCTGGGCCACAGTGAGGTCATGACCGATGTGACGTCCTCGAAGAGCACCCGCCGCCCGCACCACTGGCGGCACGACCTGATCGAGCTGGCCGGCCTGTTCACCGCCGTGGTGGCGGCCGACACGATCGCCAAGACCGTGGTCAAGGGACCCGACGGCCCCTACCTGCTGGTGTTCTCGGCGATCGCGCTGGTCGCCACCGCGGCCTTCCACACCTGGTGGGCGCGGAGGCACGGTCACGCCCCACCCGCCGGTCCGCCCGGCCGCTCCCCCGCCACACGGCCGGAGCCGGACACCGGCGTCCCGGAGGAGTCCGGGACGCCGGGCGGGACCACGCTGTGGCGGATGCGCACCACCGTCGCGGACACCCCGGGCAGCCTCGCCGCCCTGTGCACGGCCCTCGCCCGGTTGGGCGTGGACATCCTCACCCTCCAGACGCACCCGCTGGCCGACGGCACGGCCGACGAGTTCCTGCTGCGCGCCCCCGCCGGCCTCTCCGCCCGGACCCTCGTCCACGAGACCTCGGCCGCCGGGGGGCGGGACACCTGGACCGAACGGGCCGACGCCCACGATCTGGTGGACACGCCCACCCGGGTGCTCGAACTCGCCACCCGTACCGCGCTGGACGCGGCCGAACTGCCGCTCGCGCTGCGCCGACTCCTCGGCCGCTGCACCCTCCACTCCGTACCGGCCGTCTCCCTCGCCGGCCGCCCCACCGGTGAACAGGTCCCGGTCGAAGGGGTCCTGGAGGAGACCGTGATGCGGCTGCGCGACCCACACGGCGGCACGCTCGTGGTCGAGCGCCCCCATCTGCCCTTCACCCCGACCGAGTTCGCGCGGGCCCGCGCCCTGGTCGAGCTCGACGCCCGGCTCGGCCCGCGCGTCCCGCGCGTCCGGGACGTCCTGACCCTGCCCGGGGGCAACGAGATCACCGTCCGCCGCGCCGACCGGCGCGACCTGGCCGCCGCGCGGGCCATGCACGACCGCTGCTCGGCCCGCACCCTGGGCCTGCGCTACCACGGTCCGGTCCGCGACGCCGACCGCTACCTCGACCACCTGCTCAGCCCCCGCTTCGGGCGCACCCTCGCCGTACGGACCGCCTCCGGCCGCCTCGTCGCCCTGGGCCACCTGCTGTGGGACGGGGACGAGACCGAGGTCGCGCTGATCGTCGAGGACGACTGGCAGCGGCGCGGCATCGGTTCCGAACTCCTCGGTCGGCTCGTGGCGATGGCCGAGGAGGCCGGCTGCGACAGCGTGTACGCCGTGACCCAGGCGTCCAACACGGGGATGGTGGCCGCGATGCGGGCGCTGGACCTGCCGCTGGACTACCAGATCGAGGAGGGCACGCTGGTGATCACCGCCCGGCTGTCCCCGGCACCGCGTCCGGACGCGCGGACCCCGCGGCACGGAGAGGCCCGGCCGGCGGAGCGCTGAGCGCCCGCGTCAGGTCCTGCCAGAGGTCCTCGACGTCCTCCAGACCGACCGACATGCGCAGCAGCCGGTCGCTGACGCCCGCCGAGCGCCGGTCCCCCTCGGCCACGATCCGGTGGCTGATGGAGGCCGGGTGCTGGATGAGGGTGTCGACGCTGCCGAGGCTGACCGCCGGGGTGATCAGCCGCACCCCGGCGATCACGTCGTGCGGGTCCCCCGCCACCTCGAAGGCGACCATCGCGCCGCCGATCCGCGGGTAGTGGACGCGGGTGATCCGGGGGTCCGCGGCGAGCCGCCGCACCAGCTCCGCGGCCGTCGCGGAGGCCGCCCCCACCCGCACCGGCAGGGTGGACAGGCCGCGCAGGAGGAGGTAGCCGGCCAGCGGGTGGAGCACTCCGCCGGTGGCGAAGCGGACCTGGCGGAGGGTGCGGGCGAACTCCTCGTCGCAGGCCACGATCCCGCCCATGACGTCGCCGTGGCCGCCCAGGTACTTGGTCGCGCTGTGCAGCACGATCCGGGCGCCCTGTCCGGCCGGCCGCTGGAGGACGGGGGTGGCGAAGGTGTTGTCGACCAGGAGCGGCACCGAGCCGCAGGAGTGGGCGAGGGCCCGGACGTCGGCCTCGGCGAGCGTGGGGTTGGCGGGCGTCTCGACCATGACCAGGCCGGTGTCGGGCCGGATCGCGTCCGCGATGCCCGCCGGGTCGGTCCAGGTCACCTCGGTGCCGAGGAGACCGGCGTCGAGGAGGTGGTCGCTGCAGCCGTACAGCGGGCGGACCGCGACGACGTGGCGCAGGCCCTGGCTCGCCCGGGCGAGCAGGACGGCGGTCAGGGCCGCCATGCCGCTGGCGAAGGCGACGGCCGACTCGGTGCCCTCCAGGCGGGCGAGCGCCTCCTCGAAGCGCGCGACGGTCGGGTTGTCGAGCCGGGCGTAGACGGGCGGGCCGTCGAGCCGGGCGCCGGTGGTGGCGAACTCGTCGATCCGGGCGGCCTCGGCGCGGGCGTCGTACGAGGGATAGGTGGTGGACAGGTCGAGCGGCGGGGCGTGCAGTCCGAGCGCGGCGAGGTCTTCGCGGCCGGCGTGCACGGCTTCGGTGGCGAGGGCCCTCGGGGTGGCCGAGGGACCGTGATCCATGACGTCCATGGGCGGCACTGTGAACGGATACCGGGCGGTAGCGGGACATCGCCGTGCTACGTTCGCCCGATGGCCGATTCCGTCGTACTGGACACGGTCGATCTGCACATTCTTCGCCTCCTGCAGAACGACGCCCGGACCACCTACCGCGACCTCGCCGCCGAGGTCGGCGTCGCTCCCTCCACCTGTCTGGACCGCGTGGCACGGCTGCGGCGCACGGGAGTGGTCCTCGGACATCAACTACGGCTGGATCCGGCCAAACTCGGCCGTGGCCTCGAAGCGCTCCTGCTCGTCCAGGTCCGTCCGCACCGCAGGGAACTGATCGGTCCGTTCGTCGAACGGATCCGGGCGCTCCCGGAGTCCCGGGCGCTCTTCCACCTCACCGGGCCCGACGACTACCTGGTGCACGTGGCCGTGGCGGACCCCACCGACCTGCAACGACTCGTCCTGGACGAGTTCACCTCCCGCCGGGAGGTGGCCCGGGTCGAGACCCGGCTGATCTTCCAGCAGTGGGAGTGCGGACCGCTCCTCCCGCCCGCGGGGGCCCCATGTCGGCCGACCGAGCCCGGCCGAGGATGACGCGGGCCCGCCGGAGGCGACAGGATGCCCTCCATGCCAGAGATTCCCAGCAGCCCGCTGCCCCGCCAGGTCGCCGACGACCACGTCGACGCACTCATCGCCCTCGACCCGATCACCGGTACGTACCTGGGAGTCAGGGAGAGCGCCGGACTGCTGCCCGACTTCTCGCCGGCGGGCCGGGAGGCCGTGGCCGCTCTCGCCCGCCGCACGCTCGCCCGGCTCGACGGGGCCGAGCGCGCGCCGGGCGCGGACGACGACGCCGAGCGGCGGTGCGCGCGGCTGCTGCGGGAACGCCTGACGGCGGAACTGGCCGTGCACGAGGGCGAGGAGCACCTGCGCGCCGTCAGCAACATGCGCTCGCCCGCGCACAGCGTCCGCATCGCCTTCACCGTGATGCCGACGGAGACCGAGGAGGACTGGACGGCGGTCGCCGCCCGGCTGCGCGCGGTCCCGGCCGCCCTCGACGGCTACCGCTCCTCGCTCGCGCTCGGCCTGGAGCGCAGGCTGTACGCGGGGCCGCGCGCCACCGCCACCTTCGTCGGCCAGCTCACCGAATGGGCGGGCGGCGAGGGCGGGGGACCCGGCTGGTTCGAGGAGTTCGCCGCCGGGCCCGGCACGCTCCCCGGCGGCCTCCGCGCCGAGCTGGCGGCGGCGGCCGGGGCCGCCACCTCGGCCGTCGTGGCGCTGCGGGACTGGATGCGGGACGTGTACGCCCCGGCCGTCGCCGGCGCGCCGGACACGGTGGGCCGCGAGCGCTACCGGCGCTGGTCGCGCTTCTTCAACGGCACCGACCTGGACCTCGACCAGGCCTACGCGTACGGCTGGTCCGAGTACCACCGCATCCTCGGCGAGATGCGGACCGAGGCCGGGCGCATCCTGCCCGGCGCGGACCCGTGGGAGGCGCTCGCCCACCTGGACGAGCACGGCGCGCACATCGAGGGCGTCGACGAGGTCCGGGTCTGGCTCCAGCGGCTCATGGACGAGGCCGTCGAGGCGCTCGACGGCACCCACTTCGAACTCGCCGAGCGCGTGCGCCGGGTGGAGTCCCGCATCGCCCCGCCCGGCGGCGCCGCCGCGCCCTACTACACCGGCCCGTCCGAGGACTTCTCCCGGCCCGGCCGCACCTGGCTGCCCGTGGACGGCACGACCCGCTTCCCGGTGTACGACCTGGTGTCGACCTGGTACCACGAGGGCGTGCCCGGACACCACCTCCAGTCCGCGCAGTGGGTGCACGTCGCCGACCGGCTCTCCCGCTACCAGGCGACCATCGGCAAGGTCAGCGCCAACATGGAGGGCTGGGCGCTGTACGCGGAACGCCTGATGGACGAACTCGGCTTCCTGCCCGACGCGGAACGGCGCCTGGGATACCTCGACGGCCAGATGATGCGCGCGTGCCGGGTCATCGTGGACATCGGCATGCACCTGGGTCTGGAGATCCCGGCGGACTCGCCCTTCCGCCCGGGCGAGCGGTGGACCCCGGAGCTGGCCCAGGAGTTCTTCCAGCTCCACAGCAGCCGCCCGCCGGCCTTCGTGGAGAGCGAGATGACCCGCTACCTCTCGGTGCCCGGACAGGCCATCGGCTACAAGCTGGGCGAGCGCGCCTGGCTCCTCGGCCGGGCCAACGCGCGGGCGGCGCACGGCGACGCGTTCGACGCGAAGGCGTGGCACATGGCGGCCCTCTCCCAGGGGCCGCTGGGCCTGGACGACCTGGTGGACGAGATCTCACGGCTCTGAGGCGGGAGCGGGAATCCCCGGCCGTTCGCCCGAGCGGCCGGGGACTCCCCCGCCGTCCTTCCTCCCCGACCGTCGCGCGCTCCCCGGGCGCCACTGGCCGGCGCGTCCTCAGCCGTCGAGCGCGTCCCCGCCGGTCCGCAGCCGCACCGCCGACCCGTGCCGCGCCTTGACGACCTCCAGTTGGGCGGGGATGCGCCGCCGCAGGTCACCGACGTGGCTGACGATGCCGACGCTGCGGTCCCGTTCCCGGAGCGAGTCCAGGACGTCGAGGACCTCGTCGAGGGTCTGCTCGTCGAGGCTTCCGAAGCCCTCGTCGATGAAGAGGGTGTCGAGCCGGACCCCGCCCGCCTCGTCCGTGACGACGTCCGCGAGGCCGAGGGCGAGGGCGAGCGAGACGAAGAAGGTCTCGCCGCCGGAGAGCGTGGCCGTGTCGCGCTCGCTGCCGGTCCAGGCGTCCACCACGTGCAGCCCGAGGCCGGCCCGTTTGCCGCCGGACCGCGCGTCGGAGTGGACGAGGGTGTAGCGGCCCGAGGACATGCGCCGGAGGCGGGCGGTGGCGGCGGCGGCGACCTGTTCGAGCCGGGCGGCCAGGACGTACGACTCCAGGCGCATCCGGCGCTCGTTCTCGGCGGAGGTGCCGGCGGTGAGTCCGGCGAGGCGGGCCACCCGCTCGTACTCCTCGCGGAGCGGTCCCAGCTCGCGGACCTCGGCGGCGGCCCGCCGGGAGAGTCCGGCCAGGCCGGTGACCCGCTCGCGGGCGGCGGCCAGGGCCGAGTCGGCCTCGCGGAGCGCGCGTTCCGCCGCCGCGTGGGCGGCCTCGGCGGCGGCGGGGTCGGCGGGCGGAAGCGCGGCGGCGGCCGCGGTGCCCGGTTCGGCGAGCCGGTCCGCGACGACGGCCTCCTCCGCCTGCCAGGCGTCCAGACGCCGCTGGAGGTCGCGGCGCTCCTCCTCCCGCAGGAGGGCGGCGGCTGCCTCGTCGGGGGTGGTGAAGCCGGCGCGGTAGGCGGCGTCGGCGAGCCGGTCGTCGGCCTCCTTCAGCCGCCGGGCGGCGAGGTCGGCGGAGGCCACGGTGCCGGCGGCGTCGGCCAGGAGGGCGATCCGCCGCTCCAGGCGGGCGGCGTGTTCGGCCACGGTGGCGAACGCGCCGCGCCCCCGGGCGACCTCCTCGTCGAGTTCGGCCCGCTCCCGGTCCAGGGCCTCGCACCGCGCGGTCCGCGCGGCGACCCGCCGCTCGGCCTCCCGCTGCGCCCCCGTCCGTTCCTCGTGCTCCCGCTCGGCCCGCGCGAGCGCCTCGCGCGCGGCGTGCGCCTGTCCGGCGAGCGCGTGGGCCTCGGCGTGGAGCCGTGCCAGCTCCTCCACCTCACCGGCGAGTTCTTCGACGGTGGGGTCGGCGGCGGTCGTGTCGCCGTCCGGGCCGGTCCGGGCCTCCGCGCGGGCCGCGGCCCAGGACTCCCGGGCGACCGCCAGTGCGCGCTCGGCGGAGGCGCGGGCCTCCTCCGCCGCGGTGTGGGCCGCGTAGGCGGCCTCCTCCGTGGCGCGGTCGACGTGGTCGGCGGTGGTGCGGGCGGGGGCCGGGTGGACGGTGGAGCCGCAGACCTGGCAGGGGTCGCCCGGGGCGAGGGTGACCGCGAGTTCGGCGGCGATGCCCTGCAGGCGGCGGGACTTGACGTCGAGCCATGCCTCGTGGGCGTCGTTCCGCCGCTCGCGCGCCTCCGCGAGGCGGAGTTCGGCCGCCCCGGCGTCCCGGGCGAGGGCGTCGCGGCGGCGGGCCGCGGCGAGCCGGCGACGGGCGGGTTCCAGGCGTCCGGCGAGGTGCTCGGCGCGGGCCACCGCGTCCCGCGCGGCCTCGACGCGCCCGGCGAGCGCGGCGCGGCGCGGCTCCCAGCCGGCCAGCCGGTCGGCCGCGTCCCGCAGGACGTCCTCGTCGGCGCTCGCCTCCCGCGCCAGGACGGCCCGTTCCTCCGCGACGACGGCGGCGCGCCGCTCGGCGCGGCGGGCCGATTCGAGTCCGCCGAGCTCGCCGCGGAGCCTGTTCTGCAGGGCGGAGAGCTGTTCGGTCCCGGCGTCCGCGAGGTCGGCGGGCAGCAGGGCGCGGGTCCGTTCGAGGGCGGCCAGCGCGGTGGCGTGCTCGCGCTCGGCGTCCCGGCGCAGGGCCAGGGCGGGGGCGACCCGGTCGGCCCTGAGGGCCCGGTCGAGGGCGGTCCGGAGGCGGTCGCGTTCGGGCGCCCGGCCGGTGAGCCGTTCGCGGCGCAGGAGGGCGTCGGCGTGGCGGGCCTGGCGGGCGGCGAGGTCGTTCTCCGCGTCGAGGGCGGCGCGCGCCGCGTCCCGCGCGCGCTCGCGGGCGGCGAGCCGCACGCCCGCGACGTCGAGGGCCTCGTACGCCTCGGAGCGGGCGACGGCGGCCCGGGTGAGGACGGATGCGGCGAGCCCGGGATCTCCGGGCCGTTCCTCGACGGGGGTGCGGGCCGCACCCAGGCCGCCGGCGGCCTGGGCCATGCGGTGGGCGAGGGCGAGCAGCCGTTCGTCCCCCTCCCGCACCCGCTGTTCGGTCACGCGCCGCAGGTCGGCCAGGCGTTCCTCGACGGCGGCGAAGCGCCGGGTGTCGAAGAGGCGGCCGAGGAGCCTGCCCCGGGCCTCGGCGTCGGCGCGCAGGAAGCGGGCGAAGTCGCCCTGCGGGAGGAGGACGACCTGGCAGAACTGCTCGCGGCTCATGCCGAGGAGCTGGGTGATCTCCTCGCCTGTCTCCTGGTGGGAGCGGCTGAGGCCGGTCCAGGTGCCGGTGGCGGGATCGTACGCGCGCAGCCAGGTCTGCGCCTTCTCGGTGGTGAAGCCGGTGCCGCGCCTCTTGGGCCGCTGCTGGGCCGGGCGGCGGGTGATCTCCAGCCGCCTCTCCCCCACGGTCAGTTCGAGGAGGACCTCGGTGGACGTGCCGGCGGGGGCGTGGTCGCTGCGCAGGGTGGCGCCGGGGGTCTGGCGGACGCCGGGCACGCTTCCGTAGAGGGCGAAGCAGACGGCGTCGAGGACGGAGGTCTTGCCCGCGCCGGTCGGTCCGTGGAGCAGGAAGAGCCCGGCGGAGGACAGGGCGTCGAAGTCGATCGTCTGCGTGGTGCCGAAGGGGCCGAACGCGGTGATCTCCAGGCGGTGCAGCCTCACCGGCCCGCCTCGCGTTCGGCCGTGCCGACCCGTACGTCGTCGAAGGCGCCGTACAGGACGGCCCGTTCCGCTCCGTCGAGTGCCGCGCCGCCGCGTACGTGGGCCACGAAGTCCTCCGCGATCTGCCGGTCGCTGCGGTCCCGGAGCCGCCGGGCGTAGGAGTCGCCGGAGTCGCCCCCGGTCCGCTCGGGGTCGAAGACCAGGTTGAGGGTGTGCGGGAAGCGTGCGGCGAGCCGGTTCATGGGGTCGGCGGGCCGTACGGGATCGGTGAGCGTCGCCTCGACCCAGGCCCCTTCGTGGCGGGCGAGCGCGGGGTCGGCGAGGAGGTCGTCCAGACGGCCCCGGAGCCGGGCGAGGGGGCGGGGGACGGGGCAGTCGAGGCGTTCGGCGTCGAGTTCCGCGCCGTCGGGTCCGGCCGGGCCGAGATCGACGAGCCACATGGTCTTGCGGTGGCGGGCCTCGGAGAAGGAGTACGCGAGGGGGGAGCCGGAGTAGCGCACGCGGGGGGTGAGGGCCTGGCTGCCGTGGAGGTGGCCGAGGGCGACGTAGTCGACGCCGTCGAAGATCCCGGCGGGGACGGCGGACACGCCGCCGACGGTGATGTCCCGCTCGCTGTCGCTGGGGGCGCCGCCGGCGACGAAGGCGTGGGCGACGACGACGGAGCGGGTGCCGGCGGGCCGCCGGGCGAGGTCGGCGCGGACCCGGTCCATGGCGGCGGTGAGCACGGCCTCGTGGCCGGTCCTCGCGGCTCCGAGCCGTTCGCGGACGAGGGCGGGCTCCAGGTAGGGCAGGCCGTAGAGGGCGACGTCGCCGTGGGCGTCGGTGAGGACGACGGGGGTGCCGATGCCGTCGGGGTCGGTGCGGAGGTGGATGCCGGCCCGTTCGATGAGCCCGGCGCCGACGCCGAGGCGGCGGGCCGAGTCGTGGTTGCCGGAGATCATGAGGGTGGGGACCCCGGCGTCGGCGAGCCGGTGCAGGGCGGTGTCGAAGAGTTCGACGGCGGGCAGCGGGGGCACGGCCCGGTCGTAGACGTCCCCGGCGACGAGGACGGCGTCGACCCGGTGCTCGTGGACGGCGGCCACGAGGTGGTCGAGGAACGCGGCCTGGGCGCCGAGGAGTCCGACGCGGTGGAAGGACCGGCCGAGGTGCCAGTCCGAGGTGTGCAGGAGCCTCACGATGCCGTCCCACCCCGCATGTGTGCCGCTCCTCGCCGCCGGTTCCCGTCGTGTGCGTCCACCACGCTATCCCGAGCGGGGGCGGGGGCGCGGCCGTCCTCGTCGCCCGGCGGCCCGGGACCGCCCGTCACCCCCGCCCCCTCGCCCCTCACACGTCGCCGTACGCCTCGCCGCCGAGCTCGAACACGGCCGCGCCCGCCGTGGCGGCGGCGAGCCAGGCGCGGAAGGCGGGGACATCGGCGTCCGGGAGGCCGATCTCGATCGTGACGGCGTCGGCGTACCGCACGTCGCGGACGGCGCGGCCCGTCGCCCGCAGGTCGTTCTCCAGCCTGCCCGCCCGCTGGTGGTCGACGGTGACGGTGGCGAGCCGGAAGCGCTGCCGGGTCACGGTGCCGAGCGCGTCGAGGGCCTCGCCGACCACTCCCCCGTACGCGCGGATCAGACCGCCCGCGCCGAGCTTCACGCCGCCGTAGTAGCGGGTGACGACCGCGGCGGCGTACCGCATGTCGCGGCGCAGCAGCATCTGCAGCATGGGGACGCCCGCCGTGCCGCCCGGTTCGCCGTCGTCGCTGGCCTTCTGCACGGAGGCGTCGGCGCCGAGGACGTAGGCGAAGCAGTTGTGGGTGGCGGTCGGGTGCTCCGCGCGGACGCGCGCGACGAACTCCTGCGCCTCCCGCTCGTCGGCGACGGGCGCGAGCGCGCAGAGGAAGCGCGAGCGGTTGATCTCGGTCTCGTGCACGCCCTCGCGGGCCGGAGTGCGGTACTGCTCCTGCATCCGGCCAGCCTACGTTCCGCCGGCCCGGTGCTCCCCGGCGGCCGGTCCGGGGCGGCGACCGGCCGGGGACGGCGACCTCCGCAGGAGGCCGGTCGGCCGGGGGCGTCGGGAATCGGGGGGCGGCGGGAATCAGGGGGCGGCGCGGCTCGTTCCCCGGGAGACGGATCACGCGGAGGAGAGGCAGCAGAGACGATGAGCGCCGACAGCACGACCACCGGTCCCGCCGAGTACTCCGCGTCGGAGGCGGTACGGCGGATCCTGACGTCCACGGGCGACACCTGGGCGGTGGTGGGCCTGTCGGACAACCGGGCGCGGGCGGCCCACGGGGTCGCGGCCGTCCTCCAGCGCTTCGGGAAGCGGATCGTCCCGGTCCACCCGAAGGCGGAGACGGTCCACGGCGAGCGGGGCTACGCGTCCCTCGCGGACATCCCGTTCCCGGTCGACGTCGTCGACGTCTTCGTCAACGCCGACCTCGCGGGCGGAATCGCCGACGAGGCGGTGGCGATCGGCGCCAAGGCGGTCTGGTTCCAGCTGGGCGTGGTCGACGAGGCCGCCTTCGCCCGCGTCCGCGGGGCGGGCCTGGACATGGTGATGGACCGCTGCCCCGCCATCGAGATCCCGCGCCTGGGCTAGAGGGCGCCCTTCCGGTCGGCGGGGCCGGCGGTCCCCGCTCACGCGGCGACGGTGGCCCGGGGCCCGTCCGCCGTGCGCCTCCTGCGGCGTCCGGGCGGTGACCATGCCGAACGAAGTCCTCCGGGATCGCACGCCCTGACGACCCCGGGCAAGGCGCACGGCGGACGGGCCCCGGGCCCGCGCCGCGCAAGGGTGTCCACGGGGACACCGCGTCGTCACGCACGACACTCCGCAGCTGGATACGCCCTGCACGTCGTCATCGCCCGGTGGGACGGAACGCGGTCCGCCGAAGCCCCGCGCGCGACCACCCGGGAACCCGCCGACCGGCCGGAAGCGGTCCGTCCCGCGCCCCGGTTCGCTCCTCCGTGCCGGGGCGCGGCCGCGTCCGGCCCGGTCAGGACGCCGCCGTGCCCGCCTGCGCGATCTCCCACTCCGCGAGCGCCGCGAGCTGTTCGGGGGTGACGTCCTCCGGGATCGGGACCGGGGCGGGGGTGCGGAGCGGGGGCTGCCAGCCGTTCTCCGGGTCCCACCTGCGGACCACCTTCGCCGGGGCGCCGGCCACGACCGAGTGGTCCGGGACCTCCCCGCGCACCACCGCGCCCGCCGCGACGACCACGTTCCGGCCGATGCGCGCGCCGGGGAGGACCACCGCTCCCGTGCCGAGCCAGCAGCCGGGCCCCACCGAGACCGGCGCGGAACGGGGCCACTGCCGGCCGATCGGCTCCTCCGGGTCGTCGTAGCTGTGGTTGGTCGAGGTGATGTAGACGTACGGACCGCAGTACGTGTCGGAGCCGATCGTCACCTTCGCGTCGGCGATGACGTGGCTGCCCCGGCCGAGGACGACCCCGTCGCCGAGGGTCAGGACCGTCTCCGTGCCGAGGTCGAGGTCCGGCAGCATTCCGGCCGTCAGCGTGACCTGCTCGGCGATGATGCAGCACCCGCCGATCTCGATCCACCGCTCGCCGAAGACCGTGCCCTGCGGGAAGGCCAGCCGGGTGCCCTCGCCGATCCGGCGGAAGCGCAGCCTCCCGGGGTGCTCGGCGGTGACGGACCCGGCCCGCTGCGCCCAGCGCCAGCCGCCCTGGAGGGCGTGTGCGACGACCCGGCGCCGCCAGGCGGCGAGGGAGGAGAACGTGTTTCTGTTCCTGGGCACCCGGACACGGTAGTCGGCCCCCGCCGACCCGTTCGGCGCCGGGCGCTGTGATGTCCGTCATGGGCGCGGCATAGGCTGCGGCCCGCGGGGCGACCCGGGCGCGACACGACGGCCGACGATCAGGAGCGAGGAATCATGACAGAGGCGTTGATCAGGGGTGTGGGCGGCAAGGAGCCGCGGATCGATCCGACCGCCTTCACCGCCCCGACCTCGGTGGTCCTCGGCGAGGTCGCCCTCGGTGCGCGCGCGAGCGTCTGGTACCACACGGTGCTGCGGGCGGACTGCGGTCCGATCGAAGTCGGCGAGGACTCCAACGTCCAGGACAACTGCACGGTCCACGTCGACCCCGGCTTCCCCGTCTCGATCGGCGCCCGGGTGACGATCGGCCACAACGCCACCGTGCACGGTTGCGTCATCGAGGACGACGTCCTCGTGGGCATGGGCGCCACGGTCCTCAACGGCGCCCGGATCGGGGCCGGTTCGCTGGTAGCCGCCCAGGCGCTCGTCCCGCAGGGCATGGAGGTCCCGCCGGGTTCGCTGGTCGCGGGCGTCCCCGCGAAGGTGCGCCGTCCGCTGACCGAGGAGGAGAAGGCGGGCATCCGGCTCAACGCCGAGATGTACCTGCACCTCGCCAGGGACCACGCGGAGGCGTTCGGGGACTGAGCGGGACGCGGTCGGGAACGACGGAGCGGAGGGCGGCACCCCGGCCGGGGTGCCGCCCTCCGCTCCGTCTCCTCGCCGTACGGCGCCTCCGTACCGCTCAGTCCGTCGCCGGGACGGGCTCCGGTTCCGGCTCGGAGGCGGAGGCCCGCTGCGCGGCCGCCTTCTTGGCGCGGTTCTTGACGAGCAGCATCGAGGCGAGGCCGATCAGGACGGCGAGGACGAGGCCGAGCCAGGAGAAGCGCTTCAGCCACGCCTCGGCGACGACGCCGACCGAGTAGATGACGGCCGTGGTGCCGCCGGCCCACAGGATGCCGCCGAGGACGTTGGCGACGAGGAACTTCCAGTACGGCATGTGGAGCACGCCCGCGAGCGGTCCGGCGAAGATGCGCAGGAGGGCGATGAAGCGGCCGAAGAAGACCGCCCACATGCCCCACTTCTGGAAGGAGCTCTCGGCGAGTCCGATGTTGGCCTCGCTGAAGTGCTTCGGGAACCTCTTCCCCAGCCAGGCGAGCAGCGGCCGGCCGCCCTTGCGGCCGATGGCGTAGCCGATCGAGTCCCCGATGATGGCACCGGCGGTGGCGCAGGCGCCGAGCACGTACGGATTGATGTCGCCGTGCTGCGAGGCGAGCAGCGCCGAGCTGACGAGGACGATCTCGCCGGGGAGCGGGATGCCCAGGCTCTCCAGGCCGATCACCACCCCCACGAGGAGGTAGACGGCGATCGGCGGGATCGTCTCCAGCCACTCCTGGACGTGCAACGCGGCATCCTCCCGTTCGACTGCCCTGCCGTGACAGGCCCGTGGTCGGGGGCCGCACCGGCGCGCACCGCGTCGGGCACGCCGGTGCAGCCTACCCGGTCGGACCGCGCGGGCCCCGGCCCAGGCGGCCTCCGACCCCGGTCCCGGGCCCGCCTCCGGCCCCTGCGCCGGGCGCCGTACGGCACACGGCCGCCCCCGTACCCGGAGGGGTGCGGGGGCGGCGGGCCGGGGCGCGGGTCAGGCCTTGTTCGGGCGCAGGGTCCACACGACGGTCATCTCGCCGGTCACGGCGCCGTCCTCGCGGGTGATGTCGATCCGCACCGGGAACTCCGGCCGCTGTCCCGCGTCGAGTTCGGCGACGACCTCGGCGGCGGGGCGGCCCAGGGTGGCGGTGGCCGTGACGACGCCCATGGCCAGCTTCCGGTAGCCGATCTCGGCCCTGACGGCGAGCGGGACCGCGCGGGTCAGCTGGTCGCCGAAGGCGGCGAGCACGATGGCGCCGCTGGCGGACTCGGCCAGCGTGAACATCGCTCCGGCGTGGGGGCCGCCGACGTGGTTGTGGTAGGCGGGCTGGTCCGGCAGGCGCACGACGGCGCGCTCGGCGGTGGTCTCCAGGAACTCCAGGTTCAGGGTTCCGGCCATGGGGACCGTGGCGGCGAGCATCTCGCCCACGGACTTCTGGTCTGCGCTCATGCCCCGCGATGTTACCCGCCAGTAGCAGCCTTGGCCATCCCCCCCGGGGCCCCCGGCCCGGGGGCGGACATGGCCGGACGGCCGCCGCACCTCTATGGTTACTGGCCATGTGGCCAGGACAGCAGCCGCCCGGGGGCGAGCAGAACCCGCAGGACCAGAGTCAGAATCCCTACCAGCAGCCGGGGTACCAGCAGCCGAACCCGTACCAGCAGCCGCCGGCCCAGCCCGGGTACCCGCAGCCGCCGACGCAGCCCGGCTACGCGCAGCAGCCGCCGGTCCCGCCGGGCCACCCGCAGCAGGCGTACGGCCCGCAGCCGGGGTACCCGAACCCGTACCAGCAGCCGACCGTGCCGCAGCAGTACGCGATGCCGGGCCCGGGACAGCCCGGCGGCCCCGGCGGGAACAGGAAGACCCTCGTGGTGATCGCCGCCGCGACCGCCGTGGTCGTCGCGGCCGGCGTCACCGCCTTCCTCACGCTCGGCGGGGACGACGGCGAGAAGCCGGTCGCCGACGACAAGAAGCCGTCCGTGACGGCCACCGCCCCCACGGGGCCGACGCCCGACACGAGCCCGTCGACCGAGCTGGACAACCCGCGCGACGGCGCCGCGCGGCAGCCGACGATTCCCGGCTGGAAGGTCGTCCACAACCCGAAGTACGGGACCCTCTTCGACGTCCCGCCGGAATGGGACGTCATGAAGCCCGGGACGGCCAGCTTCCTGGAGGACGAGGCGAAGGGCGACGGCAGCCCGCTCGTCACGATGTCGGGGCCCACCCACCTCAAGGGCAAGTGGTGCACCTACGACACCAACAAGGACGGCCGGGAGGAGAGCTGGAGCCTGGCGTCGGCCGGCACCAAGGGCGGCCAGGGCGCCAAGAACACCGAAGAGGCCGCGTACAGCGAGGCCGGCACGTGGGTGTGGGGCGGCTACGCGCAGCACATGCCGAAGAACACCATCAAGATCACCAAGGCCGTTCCGTACACGACGGCCTCCGGCCTGACCGGCAGCGTGTCGACGGCGACGGCGCCGAACGTCAAGAAGCGCAACAAGTGCGAGTCGGACGGCAAGGCGATCGCCTTCTCGTTCAAGAACGCGAAGGGCGACTTCTCGACCTGGATCCTCAACGCGGCCGACGGCGTCGGCGACGAGCTGCCGGACGCCACGATCCAGAAGATCCTCTCCACGGTCCGGCTCGCCGAGAACTCCTGACCACCGCGGTCACCGGGAACGGCCCCTCCCGGTGACCGCGCCCGGCCCGCCCCGATATCCGTTTGGCACTTCGGGGAGGGGCCGGGGATAGTCCCGGGGTGATGTCATCCGCCGCCTCCCCCGGTTCCACCCCGCCGCGCTCCCGCCGCCCCGAGTGGGCCGGCCGCAACTACCTCCTGCTGACCGCCGCCACGGTCGTGACCAACCTCGGCACGCACGGCGCGCTGATCGCCACCACCTGGGCGGTCTTCGAGTCCGGCGGCGACGCGGGCGACGTGGGCCTCGTGGCGATGGCGCGCTTCCTGCCGCTCGTCCTCTTCCTGCTCGTCGGCGGCGCCGTCGCCGACCGGCTGCCCCGGCACCGGGTCATGGTCGCCGCCAACGCCCTCAACTGCGTGTCGCAGGCCGTCTTCGCCGCCCTGGTGCTCTCCGGCGAGGCCCGCATCTGGCAGATGATGGTGCTCACCGCGCTCTGCGGCACCGGCCAGGCGTTCTTCAACCCGGCGGCCGAGGGCATGCTCCTGTCCACCGTCGGCGGGGAACAGGCCGCTCGGGCGTTCGCCGTCTTCCGGATGGCGATGCACGGCGCCTCCATCGGCGGCGCCGCGCTCGGCGGCGCGCTCGTCGCCTTCGTCGGGCCGGGCTGGGTCCTCGCGATCGACGCCCTCGCCTTCGCCGTCGCGGGCGGACTGCGCGCCTTCCTCGACGTGCGGAACGTCCCCGCGCGCGCTCCGGGCGGCGGGCTCCTCTCCGACCTGCGGGAGGGCTGGCAGGAGTTCGTCGGCCGGCCCTGGCTGTGGTCGATCGTCGCCCAGTTCTCGGTGGTGGTGGGCCTGATCGGCGCGGTCGAGTCGGTGTACGGGCCGATGGTCGCCCGGGAGGAGCTGGGCGGCGCGCGCCCCTGGGGCTTCGCGCTCGCCGCGTACGGCGTGGGGACGGTCGCCGGCGCGGTCCTCATGACCCGGTGGAAGCCGCGCCGGATGCTGTTCGTGGGGACGCTGTGCGTCTTCCCGATCGCGCTGCCCTCGGCGGCGCTCGCGGTGCCGCTGTCCCCGGCCGGTCTGACGGCCGCGATGTTCGTGAGCGGCGTGGCGATCGAGGTCTTCGGGGTCTCGTGGATGACGACGATGCACCAGGAGATCCCCGAGGAGAAGCTGTCCCGGGTCTCCGCCTACGACTGGTTCGGCTCGACGGCCCTGCTGCCGCTGACCACGGCGCTCACGGGCCCGGCGGAGGGCGCGTTCGGCCGGAGCGGGGCGCTGTGGGGCGCGGCGGCGCTGATGGTCCTCGTCACCGCCCTCGTCCTGTTCGTGCCGGACGTACGGAACCTGACCCGGCGCCCGCACGCCGGAAAGACCCGGGAGGCGCCGGGGAGCAGCGCGGCCCCGGGGTCCGTGTCCGCTCCCGGAGCCGTGTCCGCTCCCGGGCCCGTGTCCGCCTCGGGCGCCCTCCCGGCCCCGCGGCCGGCCTCAGCCGATGCCGAAGGCACCCGCGGGGGGAACGGGTGACGGCACGGCCCCGGCGTCCCGGACCGGCTCCGCGTCCCCGGTGAACCGGGCGAGCGCGTCCCCGTGCTCCACGCGCGCGGGGAACGCGTCCGCCGCGGCCCGGCGCGCGAGGCGGGCGGTGTCGAGCGCGCGGGCGGAGGCGACCAGGACGGCGTTCCCGAAGCGGCGGCCGCGCAGGACGCCCGGCTCGGCGACGAGCGCGAGCTCGGGGAGGACGGTGGCGAAGGTGGCGAGCTGGGAGCGGAGGAAGGCGAAGGGCGCGCCGTCGGCCAGGTTGGCCGCGTAGACGCCGCCGGGCCGCAGGACGCGCCCGACCTCGCGCGCGTACTCGACGGAGGTGAGGTGGGCGGGTACGCGCGAGCCGCCGAAGACGTCCCCCACGATCAGGTCCACCGACGCGGCGGGGGCCGCTTCGAGCCAGCGCCGGGCGTCCGCGCCGTGCACCGTGATCCCCGACGCCCCGGACAGCGGCAGGTGCTCCGCGACCAGCGCGAGCAGCCCCCGGTCCGCCTCGACCACGTCCTGCCGCGAGCCGGGCCGGGTGGCGGCGACGTACCGGGGCAGGGAGAGCGCCCCGCCGCCCAGGTGCAGGACGTCCAGCGGCTCGCCCTCCGCCGCCGCGCCGTCCACGACGTGGGCGAGCCGGCGCGCGTACTCGAACTCCAGGTGTGCCGGATCGTCCAGGTCCACGTACGACTGGGGCGCGCCGTCGACCGTCAGGAGCCAGGCCCGCTCCCGGTCCACGTCGGGCATGAGACGCGCGGTGCCGTGGTCGACCTCGCGTACGACGGGGATGTGCTCGTTCACCTTCCCATTGTGACGGGGCGGGGCGGGGCGGGCGGACGGTCCGGGGGCCGGGCGGGCGGGGGCGGCCGTTTTCGGACGGCGGCGACGGCTTCCCCGGGGCGGACAACCCGGGCACGTCCGGCGCGGGTCCGGCGGGGCGAGCACCTTGTTCCCGCGTCCGTCGGACGCGATGACGCCCTTCTCGTACCCGGCGGCGAGGTGGGCGCCGGCCGTGGAGGGGGTGCCGCCGCCGGTCCGCACGCCCGTCCCGGCGCCGGGAGCCTCCGTGCTCCGGGGTCAGGCCCGGACGGACATGACGCACATTACGGCGCCCCTACGCGCCCGTCCGTTACTCTCCCCGAATGCTCGCTCCCGCCTCCCGGCCGCCGGGCTCCCTCGCCGCCCGCGGCTTCCGGGTCCTCCTCTCCCCCCGTTCGCGCCTCTCGGTGCTCGCGCTGCTGCTGCTCACGGCGGCCGCCCTCGTGGTGCTCTACGAGCCGCAGCGCCTGCTGGCCCCGGGCCGGACGCCACGGGCGGACGGCGCGGACGCGGTGCTGCTCTTCGGTCTGGCGTACGGAGTATGCACGGCGGCGTTCGTGCCGCGTCCGGTCCTGAACCTGGCGGCGGGCGCGCTCTTCGGCTCGGCCGCCGGCCTGACGGGGGCGGTCGCGGGGACGGTGCTCGGCGCCGGGATCTCGTTCACCCTCGGCCGGTACCTGGGACAGGACGCGCTGCGGCCGCTGGTGCGGGGCCGCTGGCTGACGGCGGCGGACGGGCAGCTGAGCCGGCACGGGTTCCGTTCGATGCTGGCGATCCGGCTGTTCCCCGGGGTGCCGTTCGCGGCGGCCAACTACTGCGCGGCGGTCTCCCGGATGGGGTACGTGCCGTTCCTCGTGGCGACGGGGCTCGGCACGGTCCCGAACACGGCGGCGTACGTGGTGGCGGGCGCCCAGGCCGGTTCGCCCGGTTCGCCGGCCTTTCTCCTCCCGGCCGGTTTCATCGTCGTGTCGGGGCTCGTCGCGGCGGTGGTGGCCTGGCGCAAACGGCACGGTCTGCGGGCCCCGCTCCCCGTCCCGGACGCCGTACCCGAGCCGGAACCGGCGGGCGCCGTCCGCCGAGGGCGGGGCCGCGGCACTCCGGACGGCCGGGCCCCCGGACGTCCCGCGGAGCGCCACTTCACGGACACGCCCTACCCGGGCTCCCGTCACCTGGGGAAGGTACGCTGCGCACGACCTTCTGACCGCACACGTACATAACGGGACGGCCCTAGCCCCATGAGTTGGTTCGAATCGTTCATCCTCGGACTCGTCCAGGGGCTGACGGAGTTCCTTCCCATCTCCTCCAGCGCGCACCTCCGCCTCACCGCGGCCTTCGCCGGATGGCAGGACCCGGGTGCGGCGTTCACCGCGATCACCCAGATCGGCACGGAGGCGGCGGTCCTCATCTACTTCCGCGAGGACATCGCGCGGATCGTCTCGGCCTGGTTCCGTTCCCTCACCGACAAGTCGATGCGCGCGGACCACGACGCCCGGATGGGCTGGCTGGTGATCGTCGGTTCGATCCCGATCGGCGTCCTCGGCATCACGCTCAAGGACCAGATCGAGGGCCCGTTCCGCGATCTGCGGCTCATCGCCACCACCCTGATCGTCATGGGCGTCGTCCTCGGCATCGCGGACCGGCTGGCCGCCCGGGACGAGACCGGCGGCCGTCACCGGGTGCCCCCCGAGCGCAAGACGCTCAAGGACCTCGGCGTGAAGGACGGCCTGATCTACGGCGTCTGCCAGGCGATGGCCCTGATCCCCGGCGTCTCCCGCTCGGGCGCGACGATCTCCGGCGGCCTCCTCATGGGCTACACCCGCGAGGCGGCGGCCCGTTACTCCTTCCTGCTCGCGGTCCCGGCGGTCCTCGCCTCGGGCGTGTTCGAGCTGAAGGACGCGGGCGAGGGGCACGTCTCCTGGGGGCCGACGATCTTCGCGACGGTCATCGCCTTCGCCGTCGGATACGCGGTGATCGCGTGGTTCATGCGTTTCATCACCACCAAGAGCTTCATGCCGTTCGTGATCTATCGCATCCTGCTCGGCATCCTGCTGTTCGCGCTGGTGGGCGCGGATGTCCTGAGCCCGCACGCGGGCGAGTCCGCAGGCTGACGTGCCGTCCGGAGCGGGGCGCCCGGCGACGTTCCCCGTCGCCGGGCGCCCCGCTCGTGCTCCCCGGCCGGAACGGCGTCCTCGTCAGGACGCCTGGACCAGGGCCTCGCGGACGACGCGCTCGCACAGTTCGTGGGTGAGCAGGGCGTCGCGGGCGCTGAGCACCCGGCCCTCGCGCACGGCGTCGAGGAAGGCGAGCACCGCCTGTTCGATGCCGCGCTGACGGGCCACGGGCACCCAGTCCCCGCGCCGGCGCACGGTCGGCTGGCCCTTGTGGTCGACGACGTCCGAGAGGTTGAGGACCTGCCGCTTGGTGTTCTGGCCGGAGACCTCCAGGATCTCCTCGGTGGAGCCGTTCATCCGGTTCATCATGCCGATGGCGGTGAAGCCGTCGCCGGAGAGCTGGAGCACCACGTGGTGCATGAGCCCGTCGCGGACCCGGGTCCGCACGTCGACGTGCTCGATCTCGCCCGGCAGGAGGAAGCGCAGGGTGTCGACGACGTGGATGAAGTCGTCGAGGACGAGCGTGCGCGGGTCCTCGGGCAGACCGACCCGGTTCTTCTGGAGCAGGATCAACTCGCGCGGGTGGTCGAGGCACTGGGCGTAGCCGGGGGCGAGGCGCCGGTTGAAGCCGACGGCGAGGCCGACCGAGCGCTTCTCGGCCAGTTCCACGATCCGCTCTGAGTCGGCGTACTCGTACGCGAGGGGCTTGTCGACGTAGGTGGGGACCCCGGCCTCGATGAGCCGTTCGGCGATCTCGGCGTGGGCGGCGGTGGACGCGTGCACGAAGGCGGCGTCGAGTCCGGCGGAGAGCAGCGAGTCGAGGTCGCGGTGGCGCCGGCCGGCGGGCAGGTGCAGGGTGTCGGCCACCCGCTCCAGGGTCGCGGGGGTACGGGTCTGCAGGTGCAGTTCGACGCCGGGAAGGGTGGCGAGGACGGGAAGGTACGCCTTCTGCGCGATGTCGCCGAGTCCGATGCAGCCAACCTTCACGGGTTCTCCCTTGTCGTCGTTCGCCGGTCCCGGCCGTACGGGCCGTTCGCGCCGGTCAGCTTACGCGGGCGGGACCGGTCCGCCGGCCGGGGCCGGGCACCGCCCAAATCGCTGGCCCCGGCCATGATCGTGGAGGACGATGCCCCCATGACCAACGATCACATCGAAACCGTCCCGCGCGTCGCCCCGGGCACCACCACGGGCGAACGCGAGGCCCTGGAACAGTGGCTCGACTTCCATCGCGCGACCCTCGCGGGGAAGTGCGAGGGGCTGGACGATGTCCGGCTGCGCACCCTCTCCGTCCCGCCCTCCGGCCTCAGCCTGCTGGGCCTGGCCCGGCACATGGCCGAGGTCGAGCGCCACTGGTTCCGCCGCATCCTGGCCGGCGAGGACGTGGAGGAGCTCTACATGACCGAGGAGGACGAGGACCGGGACATCCACGTCGCGGACGGGGACACCTACGAGGAGGCCCACGCGGCCTGGCAGGCCGAGATCGCCCACGCGCGCGCCCTGGCCGCCGGCCGGGAGCTGGACGACCTGGGCGCGGGCGAGCACCGCTCGGGGAAGAAGTTCAACCTCCGGTGGATCTACCTCCACATGATCGAGGAGTACGCCCGTCACAACGGCCACGCGGACCTGATCCGGGAGCGGATCGACGGCGCGACCGGCGACTGAGGGGACGGGCCCGCGCGTACCGGCGCGGCTCCCGCTCCGGGACCGCCGGGCGGGTCAAGGGCGGGCGTCCGGCGGCTCACCCGTGCGGGGCATTCCCCGCCGGTAGGGGCGCGAAGTCCCCGCGGGGACAGCAGAGTGGCGCGGGTGCATGGAACCCGAACCACAGCGAAGATCCTGGCCGGAGCGGCGGTGGCCGCCCTGACGGGGTGCGTCTCGGTGGCCGCTCCGACGGCGCCCGCTCCCGTCACCGCCCCGGCGGGGACCTTACGCCCGGGCGAGGCCGCGGCACCGCAGCTCCTCGGGGGCCCGGCCCGCGAGGCCCTAGAAGCGGCGCTCCCCGCTCTCCCGTCCCCCGCCGCGTCCCGGCCGGCCCCGACAGCCGGGGGGCAGCCGCGGACGACGGCCCCGTCGGGCCGGGAGGCGCTCCGCCCCGGCGTCGTACCACGACAGCGGGAACAGCCGCGTCCGGCGGCCCGGCCGACCCCGCTGAACCCTCCGGGCCGGCCGGCCCTCCCGGACCGGCCGGTCCTCCCGGACCGGATGAACCCACCGGACCTCCACGGCTTGCCGACCCTGCCGGGAAGGACGGCCCTGCCCGGTCTCTGCGCTCCGGGCGACCGGTACGGCGGGTGGAGGCCCGGCGGCGACCGGCCGGGGATCTGCCTCGGCGCCCACGGCCGGTGAGGCACGGGGTGTACGCCCGGTGAGGCACGGGACGTACGGCCGGTGAGTGGCGGGCCGTGCCCTGCGGAGGGACCCGGGAGCGGCCTCCGGGAAGGTCCGGGGCGGCCCGGCCCGTTCCGACGCCTCACTCCTCCCGCAGCCGCAGTTCCAGACGCTCGATCGCGGCCCGCACCCCGTTCCCGTAACCGTCGTCGTCCAGGTGGTCCGACGCCGCCCGTGCCCGGTCCAGGTGGGTGCGGGCGGCGTCGGGCCTGCCGAGCTTGACGTAGTCGGCGGCCAGGTTGAGGTGGAGCGACGGGTACAGCGCCCGGAGGGCGACCGTCGGGTCGTGGGCAGCGAGCCGCTCCTCCGGGAGGCTCTCGGCCGCGCTCAGCGCCCGCAGGTCCCAGGCCAGCTCGGTCTCGGGGTCGTCCTGGGCGTCCGCCATGTAGTGCGCGAGCGTGCAGCGGTGCAGGGGGTCCCCGTCCGGGCCGATCCGCTGCCACAGCGCCGTGAAGCGGTTGCGGGCCTCCTCGCGGTCGCCGCCGTGGAGCAGCATCAGGGCCTGCCCGATGCTGGTCATGACCCCGTCGTCCGACACCTGCTGCTGCCCGGTCACCGCGACCTCCACAAGACCACCACTGGAAGGACCGACGCTAGCCGCACCCGGTCCGGATCGGACCGAGGCTCAGCCGAGGTCCGGGATGCGCCAGTCGATCGGCTCGTGGCCCTGCGCCGCCACGGCCTCGTTGATCTGCGTGAAGGGGTGCGACCCGAAGAACTTCTTCGCCGACAGGGGCGAGGGGTGGGCCCCCTTCACCACCACGTGCCGCTCCTCGTCGATGAGCGGCAGCTTCTTCTGCGCGTAGTTGCCCCAGAGGACGAAGACGGCCGGGTCCGGGCGCGCGGCGACGGCGGTGATCACCGCGTCCGTGAACTTCTCCCAGCCCTTGCCCTTGTGCGAGTTCGCCTCGCCGGCGCGGACGGTCAGCACGGCGTTGAGCAGGAGGACGCCCTGCTCGGCCCACGGCATCAGGTAGCCGTTGTCCGGGATCGGGAGGCCGAGTTCGGCGTGCATCTCCTTGTAGATGTTCCGCAGGGAGGGCGGGGTCTTCACGCCCGGGCGGACCGAGAAGCAGAGGCCGTGGCCCTGGCCCTCGCCGTGGTAGGGGTCCTGACCGAGGATCAGGACCTTCACCTTGTCGTACGGGGTGGCGTCGAGGGCGGCGAACACCTCGTCCTTCGGGGGGAAGACCGGTCCCTTGGCGCGCTCCTCCTCGACGAACTCGGCGAGCCGGGCGAAGTACGGCTTCTGCAGCTCCTCGCCGAGAACACCCCGCCAGGACTCGGGCAGCATGCTGGTGTCGGTCACGGTCAACAACCTCCGGTGGACGTTCCTGTCTACGTCCCCGAACCTACCGGGGGCCACTGACAGTGACCCCCCGCGGGCTCTCCTACCAGCTGGCGCGTCGGCTCAGCTCCCAGAGCTGCATGACCGTCTGCGGGTCGAGGGCGCGCTCGCCGCCGCCGATGTCCTCGCCGGCCGCGATGTAGAGCTTGCCCTGCCACAGGGGCAGCAGCCGGACGTCCTGGACCATGATCTCCTGGGCCGCCACGAACTCGTCCGTGACGGTCGCGCGGTCGCTCTCGCGGCGGGACCGGGGAAGCAGCACGTCGGTGATCCGGGGGCTCAGGTAGGGCGTGCCGAGGGCGTTCTCCTTGCCGACGAAGGGCGCGACGAAGTTGTCCGGGTCCGGGAAGTCGGGGAACCAGCCGCGGCCGAAGACGGGGTACTCGCCCTTCTGGTAGGCCGCCTGGTACTCCGTCCAGGGCTTGCCGTGCAGGGTGACCTTGAAGAGTCCCGACCGCTCCAGCTGCCGCTTGAGCTCGGCGAACTCGGCGGCCGTGGAGGAGCCGTACCGGTCGGTGGTGTACCAGAAGGTCAGCGGGACGGGTTCGGTGATGCCGGCGTCGCGGAGGATCTGGGTGGCCTTCTCGACGCTCGGCGCGCCGAAGTGGTCGAAGAACTTGGTGGTGTGGGCGGCGACGCCCTTGGGCACCATGGAGTACAGGGGCTCCGCGGTGCCCTGGTAGACCCGGTTGATCAGTTCGTCGCGGTCGACGAGCTGGGCGATGGCCCTGCGGACGGCGGGCTTGGCGACGGTGGGGTCCTGGGCGTTGAAGACCAGGTAGCGGATGTCGGCGCCGGTCGACTCGACGATCTGCAGGCCCTTGTTCTCGGGCTTGTCGTCCTGGAGGGAGACGACCTCCTCGGCGGTGAGGCCGCGGTAGGTGGCGTCGATCTCCTTCTTCCGGAGCGCGGCGACCATCGCCTCGGACTCCTCGAAGTACTTGATGGTCACGCCGCCGTTCTTGCGGTCGGCGAAGCCCTTGTACGTCGGGTTCCTGGTCAGCTCCGCCGTCTTGCGCTCGGAGTACGAGTCGAGGACGTACGGCCCCGATCCGGTGACCTTGCCGTCCTTGGCGCGGAGCCGGTCGGCCGGGTAGTCGGCCGGGTCCACGATGGACATCGCGGGGGTGGCCAGGACGAACGGGAAGGTGGCGTCCGGCTTGTTGAGCCGGAAGACGACCGTGCGGTCGCCGACGGTCTCGATCTTGTCGAGGGAGCCGAGCATGCCGTTGGGGCCGCCCTTGTGGTTGATCGTGCGGATGCGCTCGATCGAGTACTGCACGGCCTTGGCGTCCAGCTTGTGCCCGTTGGAGAACGTCAGGCCCTCCAGGAGCTTGCACTCGAAGACCCGGCTGGAGGTGTCGGTGAATTTGCATTCGGCGGCGTCCGCCTGCGGAAGGGTGCTGCCCGTCGGGAAACTCACCAGTGTCTGGAAAACATTCCGGAACATTTCCCACGCGTTGTCCCAGGATGCGGCTGGATCAAGCGTGGAGGGCGAACTCGTCGTGCCGACGACGATCCTCTGGTTCCCTGCGGATTCGCTGTCGGAGAAGACACCGCATCCGGATATCAGGGATATGGACACAAGGGCTGCAGCCGCCTGCAGACTGGTCCGGTTGAACACGTGCACGCTCCTCGTTCAGCCTGGGGTCGGCCGACGATACCGCAGCGCCCCGCCAGGTCAATGTTCGAGCCTGACGGGGCACTTGAGGCATTCGATGGGGAACCGGCCCCAATCCGGACACGAATTCCGGAAAGTGTCCGATTATCGGTCAGCCGACTCCGGCGTTCAGGAAAATACCGCCGTCGACGACGAGCGTCTGACCGGTGATCCATTCCGATTGCGAGGAGGTGAGGAAGGCCGCCGCGCCGCCGATGTCCTCGGGCACGCCGAGCCGGCCGAGCGGATACGAGGCGGCCGCCTCCGCCTCGCGGCCCTCGTAGAGCGCCTGCGCGAACTTCGTCTTCACCACGGCCGGGGCGATCGCGTTGACCCGCACCACCGGGGCGAACTCGTGCGCGAGCTGGAGGGTCAGGTTGACCATCGCGGCCTTGCTCATCCCGTACGCCCCGATGAAGGGCGAGGCGGAGACGCCGGCGATCGAGGCGATGTTCACGATCGCCCCGCCGTTCTCCTTCTGCCAGGCGTGCCAGCTCCGCTGCGCGAAACCGAGCGCGGAGAGGACGTTGATCTCGAAGACCTTGCGGGCCACGTCGAGGTCGAGGTCCGCGAGGGGGCCGAAGACCGGGTTCGTCCCCGCGTTGTTGACGAGGAAGTCCAGCCGGCCGAAGCCGTCCACGGCGGCCTCGACCGCGGCGGCCCGGTGGGCGTCGTCGTGGGCCTTGCCGGGGACGCCGATCACCCGGTCCGCGCCGAGCCGTTCGACGGCCTCCTTGAGCGCCTCCTCGCCGCGCCCGGTGATGACGACCCGGTCGCCGCGGGCGACCAGCGCCTCGGCGATGCCGTAGCCGATGCCCCGGCTCGCCCCGGTGACGAGGGCGACCCTGCCGGACAGCTCCGGCCGTTCCCGTGTACTCACGCTCTCCTCCTCCTGTTCCGGCCGGCCGTCAGTTGAGCGGGCCGCCGGCCACGTACATGACCTGGCCGGAGACGAAGCCGGCGTCGTCGCCCGTGAAGAACGCGATGGCGTTGGCGACGTCCTCGGGACGGCCGACCCGCTGCACCGGGATCATGGTGGCGGCGGCGGCCTGGAACTCCTCGAAGCCCATGCCGACGCGCTCGGCGGTCTGCGCGGTCATCTCGGTGACGATGAAGCCCGGGGCGACGGCGTTGGCGGTGATGCCGAACTTGCCGAGCTCCTTGGCGAGGGTCTTGGTGAAGCCCTGCAGACCGGCCTTGACGGCCGAGTAGTTGGCCTGGCCCCGGTTGCCGAGCGCCGAGGAGGAGGAGAGGGAGACGATCCGGCCGAAGCCCGCGTCCACCATGTGCTTCTGGCACGCCTTCGCCATCAGGAAGGCACCCTTCAGGTGCACGTTCATGACGAGGTCCCAGTCCGACTCGGACATCTTGAAGAGCAGGTTGTCACGGAGCACGCCCGCGTTGTTGACGAGGATCGTGGGCGCTCCCAGCTCGGCGGCGACGCGCGCGACGGCGGCCTCCACCTGGGCGCCGTCGGAGACGTCGCAGCCGACCGCGAGGGCGGTGCCGCCCGCGGCGGTGATCTTCTCGACGGTGTCCTTGCAGGCCGCCTCGTCGAGGTCGAGTACGGCGACGGCGCGGCCCTCGGCCGCGAGGCGGAGCGCGGTGGCCGCGCCGATGCCCCGCGCGGCGCCCGTGACGACGGCTACGCGCTGCTCGGTGGTGGACATGCTTGGTTCTCCTCGCCCTTGGATCGTCCCTGGTGGCGGCCGGGCCCGGACGTCCGCTCCTGCGTCCCGCACATGAGCGACCGCTTAGTATCGTCCGCAGACGAGACGCTAGAAGCCCTGGCACCCGGTGTCAACGGCCCACCGGGTGCACCTGGCCACTCCCGGCCCGGGGCGGGCGCTCAGCGCACCAGCAGACCGAGCAGGCGTTCCACCTCGGCCTCGGGATCGGCGGTGAGGCCCGTGTGCACCGGCCCCGGCTGCACGACCGTGGAGCGCGGCGCGATCAGCCAGCGGAAACGGCGTCCCGCGTCGTCGCTCCCGGCCTGGCCGGCGGCGTCCCCGCCCAGGCAGACCCCCTCGACCGCGCGCAGCGCGGCCCGGACGCCGGCCACGTCGGCCGCCGGGTCGAGCACGGCCAGTTTGGCCTCGTCCAGGTGCGTACGGGCGGCCACGAAGGAGCGGGCGCGGCAGTAGACGACCACGCCCGCGTTGAAGCACTCGCCGCGCTCGACCCGCGGCACCACGCGCAGCAGCGCGTACTCGAAGACGTCGCGGTCGCTCACGTGGTGCTGTCCTTCTCGGTGGGGTGCGGCCGGGGTACGAGGCGTTCGGCGAGCCAGCCGGGCGGCCGCTGCGGGCGGCTCTCGGTGCGCGGCCCGAGCGTGATCCGCTCGTGGATGGTCGCGGCGCGGGGCAGCAGCGCCTCGACGTAGGCGGCGCGCACCTCCTCCGGACCGGTGAAGCCGGGCTCGTCGACGAGCCACGCGTCGGGCACGTCGGCGGTGACCTCTTCGAGGAGTTCGCGGGTGACGAGCGGCGCGAGTTCGGCCGCGGCGGCGGCGATGTCCGGGCCGAAGGGGGCGAGCGCGTGGTCGGAGGCGTCGTACGCCTTCGCGGCGGAGGCGGCGGCACCCGGCCAGTTGTGGTGCCAGATCATGGTGGCGCCGTGGTCGATGAGCCACAGGTCGCCGTGCCAGACGAGCATGTTCGGGTTCCGCCAGGACCGGTCGACGTTGTTGATCACCGCGTCGAACCAGACGACCCGCCCCGCCTCGGTGGAGTCCACCTCGTACGCCAGCGGATCGAAGCCCAGCGAACCCGGCAGGAAGTCCATGCCCAGGTTGAGCCCGCCGCTCGCCTTGAGCAGCTCCTGCACCTCCTGGTCGGGTTCGGAGAGCCCGATGACCGGATCGAGCTGGACGCCGACGAGTTCCGGCACCCGCAGCCCGAGCCGGCGGGCGAGCTGCCCGCAGACGACCTCGGCGACCAGGGTCTTGCGCCCCTGGCCCGCGCCGGTGAACTTCACGACGTACGTGCCGAGGTCGTCGGCCTCGACGATCCCGGGGAGCGAGCCGCCTTCACGCAGGGGCGTGACATAGCGGGTCGCTACGACCTCTTCCAACACTTTCTCAAGCCACCCATCTCTTCAACCTTGCAATCCACGGACGACTTCTCCGGAGCTGAGAGGCGGGAATCGCCGGTCGACGGGGCTGGGGAGAAGCTGGGGAGTTTCGGCCGGCGCGCCGGCCTCCCCGCTCCCCCAGCAGACCGTCGACGGCGCCGCGCCGCTTACTGCCGGCCTCCGGCACGAAGTGAGCATAGTAACCGAGGGTGATCGCCGGGGAGGAATGTCCGAGCCACCGAGCAAGGGGCACAACGAACTCTCCGGCTTCCGGCACGGTCGAGGCGCAGGTGTGCCGAAGCGCGTGGTGAGCAGGGGGGAGAACTTCTTCCTCTCCCCTCCGGCTTCCCCCACGGCGGCTCCACCTCTACCGGCGGGAACACGTCGATGTGACGGAGGAACCCGTGGCGCGTCTCCTGGCCGCCGGGTACCGGGGGGGGGAGGCGCCCATCGTCGCCGTCCACGAGGCCGAGAGCCGCAAGGGCGCGCTGGACCGCTACCTCCAGCAGCACGAAGCCTTCGGCCGGGGCCGGAAGATCGACGTCCCGGTCCACGACGCCTGCCACCACGGCAGCGTGCGCGCCGCCGGGGCCCCGGACGCCGGGCCCCTGGCCCACAGCGTCTTCGTGGTGCGCCGCGACGCGAGCGTCGTGCAGGGAGCGCACCGTGGCGCGGGTGGCCCCGTCGGCGTCGGCGAGCAGGGCGGCGACGACCGCCTGCGCCGCCGGCGCGCGCAGAGAATGGGGAACGGCAGGTTTGAAAGCCTTCCGATCGCGCAAACGCTCTCTTGACACAGGCTTTATACGAGCAGGTAGGAGACGCATCATGGGCATCATCGCGTGGATTCTCATCGGCCTCATCGCCGGTTTCATCGCGAAGGCGATCATGCCGGGCAAGGACCCCGGCGGCGTCATCATCACCATCCTGATCGGCATCGCCGGCGGCCTGCTGGGCGGCTTCCTCGGCAAGGTCATCTTCGGCGTCGACTCCATCGACGGCTTCTTCGACCTCTCCACCTGGATCGCGGCCATCATCGGCTCCGTCATCCTCCTGGCCCTCTACCGCCTCGTCACCGGCAACCGACGACACGCCTGAGTGGTCTCTCGAAAACCGCACCACCTGTGAAACGGCTCCGTCCCTTCGTCCGGGACGGAGCCGTTCGCCGTGCCCGGGCCTTCTTCTCCCCGGCCGTGGAGGGGCCGGATCGTCGCCTTGTTCGGCACGCCGGGGATGCCTGACGAGGAAACGACGGCCGTTCCCGCCCGTAGGCCATCGCCTCGCCGAGCGCGACCCGCTGCGGTTGGTGTCGGCTTTCCCCTGTGCCCCTGTGCCCCTGTGCCCCTGTCCCGGCGGGTCGGCACCGCGAACTTCTGACGGGGCGGGGAGAACGTGCCGGCCTGCACTCATTCAAGTGGTGCGGTCGCCGTGCACACGGAGGTTTGCCGGAGCGGCGGGCGGTAAGGCGGACGGCGGGAAGAGGATTCCGCAAAGCGAAAGGTGGATGTCATGGCCGGGGACGAGAAGGTTCAGGCGAAGGCCGAGCAGGCCAAGGGCAAGGTCGAGGAGACGGCGGGCAGGGCGGTCGGCAACGAGCGGCTGACCGCGGAGGGCCGCGCCGACCAGGCCAAGGGCGACGCCCGTGAGGCCAAGGAGAAGATCAAGGACGCGCTCACCGACTGAGCCGTGCAGGACGGGCCCCCACCCTCTCTCCCCGGGTGGGGGCCTTCCGCGCGCTCGTCGAGGTCTCCGCCGAAACCGTTCCGCCCCGGCGACCCTGCTGCGCTGTTCGTCCTCCCGCCGATCCCGCCCGGCGCCGCTTCGTCGCCGTTCGCGCGGATGCCGACCGTGCGCCGGAACCGTGGAAAAACGAATCGGACGGGGGTCTCTACGCCGCGCCGGAGACGTCGGCCAGGGCGAGGCGGGCGGTGATGCGCTTGCCGGCCGGGTCCCGCTCGACGGACAGCTTCTCGGCGACCTTCTTGATGATCTCCAGACCGTGCTGGCCCACCCTGCCGGGGTCGGCGGCGCGAACCACCGGAACGGCCGGATTGCTGTCCCACACCACGACGTCCACACCGCCGGCGCCGATGCGCAGCTGCATCAGGACGGGCCCCAGGGCGTACTTGTGGGCGTTGGTGACCAGTTCGCTGACGACCAGCTCGGTCAGGTCCCGCACACGCTGCGACACCGGCAGGCCGTACTCGGTGCGGATCCTCTCCAGGAAGGCCGCGGCATGGCGACGTGCGGCCGCGATGCGGCTGCCCCCTCCCTCCAGCGTGTAGTCGGCACGCACCAGACCCTCCTCCGCCGGAGGCTGGGCACCGCTTTCACCACCGGTATCACGTTCCACTGGACCCGTCCTCCTTCTCGCTCACGCAGCGCGGCTACCCGACCGAATGACCCTTGAATCGGGGCAGACCGATCACGCCGCCGAAGCCGTGGTGACCGCCGTGTCCGGAGCCGCCCCGCTCGGCCTGCTCGGCAACCGGGCACGGGGGCCCGGTGTCCCCGGCGGTTCATGCCCGCAGGTAGGTGAGGACGGCAAGGACCCTGCGGTGGGTCTCGTCCGCCGGGGGCAGGTCCAGCTTGGTGAGGATGTTGCTGATGTGCTTGCCGATGGCGGCTTCGGACACCACCAGCTTCTTGGCGATCGCGCCGTTGGACTTGCCTTCGGCGATCAGTACCAGCACCTCGCGTTCGCGCGGGGTGAGGCGCTCCAGCGGATCGCGGCGGCGGCGCAGCAGCCGGCGCACCACCTCGGGGTCGACCACCGTTCCGCCGTCCGCCACCTTGTGCAGCGCTTCCACGAACTCCTCGACCTGGCCCACTCGGTCCTTGAGCAGATAGCCGACGCCCGATCCGTCGCCGGAGTCCAGGAGTTCGGCGGCGTACGTGCGCTGCACGTACTGGCTGAGGACCAGGACCGGGAGGGTGGGACGCTTCGCGCGCAGCCGTACTGCCGCGTGCAGGCCCTCGTCCTGGAAACCGGGCGGCATGCGTACGTCCGTCATCACGATGTCGGGGACGTGCTCCTCGACCGCCGCGACCAGTGCCCGTGCGTCCCCGACGGCCGCCACCACCTCGTGGCCGCAGCGGCCGAGCAGACCGATGAGCCCTTCCCGCAGCAGCACGCTGTCTTCGGCCAGCACTACGCGGAGCGATCGGCCGTTTCGGTCAACTCGCAAGGAAACTCCACACGCAACAGAGTCGGTCCGCCCGACGGACTGGTCAGGGCGAGTCTGCCATCCAGGACGGACACCCGGTCCGCGAGGCCGGTGAGGCCGCTGCCGTCCGCGGCGTCCGCGCCGCCGCGGCCGTCGTCCCGCACTTCGAGGAACAGGCGTCCGTCGCGATGACCGCCGCTCACCCGTGCACGGTCGGCCCCGCTGTGTTTGGCGACGTTCGCCAGCGCCTCGCAGACCACGAAGTACGCGGCGGACTCGACGGCCCGGGCCGGCCGGCCCGGCAGTTCCAGGTCGACGTCGACGTCGATCGCGCAGCGGTCGGCGGCATCGGCGACCGCGGTGTGAAGACCGTAGTCCGTGAGGACCTTGGGGTGGATACCGTGGATGAGCTCGCGCAGTTCCGCGAGCGCCCGGCCCGCTTCCTCCTGGGCCTTGGCGAGGTGGTCGGCGAGCGGACCGGGCGGGGTGTCGAGGCGGGCCAGTCCGAGGGCCATCGTGAGGGCCACGAGACGCTGTTGGGCGCCGTCGTGCAGATCGCGCTCGATGCGGCGCCGCTCGGCCTCGAACGCCTCGACCAACCGGACGCGGGAGCGGGCCAGTTCGACCACCTTGGCGCCGAGCTCTCCCTCGCGGGAGGCGATCAGCAGCCGGGCCAGCTCGGCGCGGGCGCCCGCCGTGACGCCGAGCACGTACCCGCAGAGGATCATCAGGAGCAGGCCCAGAACGGCGACGCCGAACGCGGCCGGCCAGGTGGTGACCGTCCACTGCTTGAGCACCTTCGCCTCGTGGCCGTCGCCGACCGTGGCCATCAGCAGCGGGGTGGAGACCACGGACAGGGGACAGAGCAGGGCGACCGTGATCGCCAGGGCGTCGACCGGCCACAGCAGCCCGGCGAACAACAGCGTGTAGCCGAGCTCCCGCCAGGTCGCCTGCTCGCGCAGCCGGGTGGTCAGCCAGGCCCGCAGTCCCGGCGCGGCCGGCACCTGGTGCGGGCCGGAGACCGGGTCGCGGTGGACCAGGCGCAGTCTGCGCCGCTCCACCTCGGCCACCGGGATCCCGCTGAGGGCGACCAGGACGAGCAGCGGCAGCCCCACCAGGACGAAGACGAGCACACCGCAGACCGCGGCCATCACCACGATCCCCACCAGGGTGGCGACGCCGGTGACCGCGCCGGTCAGCAGGTACGCGGCGGAGCGCCATGGCCAGGCCGACAGCAGGAAGCCCGGCCGGGACATGGCCTGCCACACGTTCCGAGAGTGCATGGGCACGACCGTAAGGGGCTCCCCCGGTCCCCTGCCATCGGCCCGGGGCCCGTATCGGAGGTATGCCTGGCCCTACCCCGGGTCTCGTCCTGGCCGTACTGCGTCACGAGAGGCTTCACGGGTTGAGTGGAGGCACCGACGACGCCCAGGGGAAAGTACTGGTGGGGGACACATGACCAACGACGCCATCCGATTGTGCTCCGTGAGTCGGCGGTACGGCTCGGGCAGTACGTCCGTCACCGCCCTCGACGAGGTGTCGCTCGCCTTCCCGAGGGGGACCTTCACCGCCGTGATGGGCCCGTCCGGGTCCGGCAAGTCGACCCTGCTGCAGTGCGCCGCGGGCCTGGACCGGCCCACGTCGGGCTCGGTCACCGTGGGCGACACCGAACTGACCACGCTGAGCGAGACCAGGCTGACCCTGCTGCGCCGCCGGCGCATCGGCTTCGTGTTCCAGGCCTTCAACCTGCTGCCCTCGCTGACCGCCGAGCAGAACGTGGCCCTGCCCCTGCGGCTGGCGGGCCGCCGCCCGAAGAGGGCACAGGTGCGCGAGGTGCTCGAACAGGTCGGACTCGGCGACCGGGCCCGGCACCGGCCGACGGAGATGTCCGGCGGCCAGCAACAGCGGGTCGCCCTGGCCCGCGCCCTGATCACCCGCCCCGACGTGCTCTTCGGCGACGAGCCGACCGGCGCGCTCGACTCGCGGACCGGCCGCGAGGTGCTGGCCCTGCTGCGCGGCATGGTCGATCGGGACGGCCGGACGGTCATCATGGTCAGCCACGACCCCGTCGCCGCCTCCTACGCCGACCGCGTCGTCTTCCTCGTCGACGGCCGGGTCAACGGTGAGCTGACCGCCGCCTCCGCCGAGGACATCGCGGCGCGCATGGCCAAGCTCGAGGTGGCGCCGTGCTGAGCACCACGCTGCTTGCCCTGCGCACGCGCTGGGTCACCTTCGTCGGCAGTTTCGTCGCCCTCTCCCTGGGCGTGGCCCTGATCGCCGTGATGGGGCTGGCCCTGGCGTCCTCGCTGGACGCTCCCGACCGGGGACCCGAGCGGTTCGCCGCCGCGCCGGTCGTCGTCAAGGGCCGGGACACCCTGGAGGTGTCCACCCCGATCGGCGACCGCACCCAGAAGCTCGCGCAGCCGCGAGCCGTGCCCGGCGACGTCGTCGCGAAGCTGCGGGCCCTCGGGACCGTCGTCGAGGACCGGTCGTTCGCCGTGCGGGCCGGGGGCGGGCCCCCCGATCTGGTGGGCCACCCCTGGTCCACGGCGGCCTTCGCGCCGTACCACCTCGACGCGGGACGCGCGCCCCGGGCCGCGGACGAGGTCGTCGTCAGCGGTGACTGGGCCCGCCCGGGCACCCGGCTGCGGACCGACGGCGGCACGGTGCGCGTCGTCGGCACCGTGGCCGGGCTCGGCTTCGAGAACGCCGTGTTCTACACCGGCACCCGCGCCGCCGAACTGTCGCCGCGCAGCCTCCAGCTGGTGGTCGACGCCGACGCGGCGGCCGTGCGCGAGGCGGTACGCGGCAGCGAGGGCGTCCGGGTCCTCACCGGGGACGCGCGCCGGTACGCCGACGCCGACCCCGACCGGGACGTCAAGGCCCTCACCGCGATGAACGCCATGTTCGGCACGGCCGGCGGCGTCACCGGGTTCGTGTCGGTGTTCGTGGTGGCCTCCACCTTCGCGTTCGCGGTGGCCCAGCGACGCCGCGAGTTCGGACTGCTGCGCACCGCCGGGGCGACCCCGGGACAGATCCGCCGCATGGTCGTGTACGAGGCGCTCGCGGTCGGCGTGCTCGCCTCGGCCGCCGGCTGTGCGCTCGGTTCCCGCGGAGCGCCCGAACTCGCCGGGTGGGCGGTCGGCGAGGGCCTCGCGCCCCGCTGGTTCACCATCGGCGACTACACCTGGCCGTACCACATGGCGTTCTGGACGGGCCTGTTCATGGCCCTCTGCGGCGTGCTGACCGCGTCCTGGCGGGCCGGGCGCACCGGTCCCACCGAGGCACTGCGCGAGGCGTCGGTCGACACCCGCCCGATGACCCGGGTCCGTTGGCTGTTCTGCGCCGCCCTGCTGATCACCGCCGCGGTGACGCCGGCCCTGGCGCTGGTGACGGACCCGGGCGACCTGCTGCGGCGCAAGACCTATGTGAGCCGCCCGATGCTGCTGATCACCGCGGTCGCGCTGCTCGCGCCGGTGCTGGTGCGGCCGCTGACCCGGGCGATCGCCTGGCTGCCGGCCCAACTGCCGGGCGCCGGGGGGATGCTGGTGCGGGAGAACGCCGCCGCCGGGGTCCGCCGCACCGCCGCCGTCGCGGCGCCCGTGCTGGTCACGGTCGCGCTGGCGGGCTCGCTGCTCGGCGCCACCGCCACCCTCGACGGGGCGAAGGCCGACGAGGTGCGCGAGCGGACGGCCGCCGACTTCGTGGTCACTCCCCCGGGCGACGCCGGTTTCGACAGGGCGACGCTGCGGCGGCTTCGGGCCGTGTCCGGTGCCGACATCTCGCCGAGCTCGTCGAGCGCCGTGTACGTCCTGGAGGACGGCGTGGCGCTCATCAGGTCCGACGCGAGGGCCGTCGAGCCGGGACCGCTGGCGGCAACGGCGCGTCTCCCGCTCGCGGCGGGGACGGTGCGCGACCTGGACGACGACTCGATCATCGTCAACGGAGAGTGGGAGAAGCACACCGTGGGCGAGCGGGTGGACGTGTGGCTCGGTGACGGCACGAGGAAGTCGCTGGAGATCGCCGCGGTCATGACCGTCGGCACCGGCGACAACGGCGTCTACGTCACCCCGCGCAACGCCCTCGCGGCGCCCGTCGACCGGGTCGACGTACGCGTCGCGAACGGTGGCGACGCGGGCACCGTGGCCGCCGATCTGCGTCGGGCGGTGCGGGCCTCGGGCGGGGAGGTCCTCACCGGGGACGCCTGGGTGCGGGCGGCGTACCCCGAGACCGGCCGGACGACCCGGACGGGCTTCTTCCTGGTCCTCGGGATCGCCCTCCTCTACACCGGTATCTCGCTGGCCAACACGATGCTCATGGCGACCTCCGACCGCGTCCGCGAGCTTGCCGTGCTGCGGCTGGCCGGCGCCACCAGAGGGCAGGTGCTCCGGCTGGTGAGCGCCGAGGCGCTGACGGTGGTCGTGGTCGGCGGACTGCTGGGAGCGCTGGTCGCCGGGCTCAACCTGGTGGGCATGTGGAGAGCGCTGGGCCTGCTCTCGGTGCGGACGTCGATCGAGATCCCCTGGGGAACGCTCGCGGGGGTTCTGGGCGCCTGCGCGGTGCTCGCCGTGGGCTCGGCGGTCGTTCCGGCCGCGCTCTCCCTGCGCCGCGGGGCGACGGAGCCGACGGGCGCACGCGAGTGACCGCTGTGCCGACGCCCGGCCGCCCGGCCGCGGACCTCGTGGACCGCGGGCGGAGGGGCCCTTCCTGTTGACGGTGGGGCCCGGGATGCCGTGCCGCGAGGTCCGCGGCCTCTCCCGGGCCGGTCCGCGCCGCCGCCGCGTGCTGCGTGCTGCGTGCTACGTGCTACGTGCTACGTGCTACGTGCTACGGCGAGATCGCCGCCCGGTACGAGGCGGCCGTGCCGGTCGCAGCCGTGGACGGACGGTGGCGACCGGCACCACCGCAACGGCCCTCAGACCACGTCGAACTCGTTGCCTTCCGGGTCCCGCACGGCCACGGCGTACAGCCCCACGGCGGGCTCGTCCTTGATCTCCAGCACGGTGGCACCGGCTTCGACCAGCCGCTCCACCGCGGCCCCGACCCGCCCCGGGCGGCCGTCTGCGCACCGGGCCGGGCGGCGCGGGCGGCTTCACCGTCCCGGCCGGACTTCCCGCGAACGGAGCCGTGCGAGACGGTCCGCGAGAGCGCCGGCCGGGCCGGAAGCCGTGTTGCCCGGCCGAGGGGGTGAGCGGGTGGAGGGGTGGGGGAACGGGGTCGTGGACGACGCCGGTCACCCCTCGCCGGCGCACGCCTCCGCCTCCGCCAGATACCGCGCCACCGGCCCCAGCGTCAGCAGCCCGCTCGCCCCGCCCGCGTGTTCGGCCCGGGCGGGGCGCAGGGCCGTCGCCGCGCGGGCGGCGACCGGGCGCTCACCGAGACGGGCGGCGGTGTGGGCGGTCAGGCACCAGAGGGCCTCCTGCATGTGGTCGAGGGGCGGTTCGGGCGCCGCGATCAGGGCGGCGCGGGCCTCCTCCACCCGGTCTCGGGCGAGCAGCACCAGGGGCCGCGCCCAGGGGTGGTACGGGCCCCAGTCGAGGGCGGGACCGGTGGGCGCGGGACGGTCGTGCAGCAGGCGAAGGCCCAGGAGGGCGAGGGCGAACAGGCCCCGGTGCAGCCCCGGCATGCCCCCTGTCCCGGCGAGGGCGTCCTCGGCGGCGCGGTAGTGCGCCGCGGCCGTGGCGGCGGACGGCCCGCCCGGTTCGGTACTGCGGGCGGCCGTGGCCCGCGCCCGGAACCAGCCGGTGAGGACGGGGACGAGGGACGCCTCGGTGCTGACGGCGAGCCGTTCGGCGGCCCCGGCGTGCGCGGTCGCGGCGTCCAGGTCACCGGCGGCGGAAGCGGATTGCAGGCGGATGAGACGGCCGAGCACGACGAAGTCCGGCAGCTCGTGCCGGGTGGCCAGGGCGAGGATCTCGGAGCCGATCGCGTCCCGTGCCGCCGCGAGTCCGGGCCGGGTGAAGGACTGGAGGAACACGCCGTTGAGGGCGAACACCAGCAGGGCGGGATCGCCCAGCTCCCGGGCCAGCGCCGCGGCCTCGCGCGCCGCCTGTTCGGCGCGCCTCCGTTCGGCGGCGGACAGACCGGCGCTGCGGCTCTCGACCGCGACGGCGGCCAGCAGGCGGGCACGCAGTTCGGCGGGGCCGTCCGCGCCGAGCGCGGTGAGCGTACGCTCGGCCGCCGCGACGACGGCGCGGGACTGCTCGGGGTCGTCGGCACGGCTCCAGAGGGCGGGCACGTCGTAGGCGCCGATGACGCGGGCGGTCAGGGCGGCGTCCCCGGTGCGCTCCGCCGCCCGGACGGCGGCGAGACGGTCGCTCCGCGAGTGGACGAGGGCGTCGCCCCCCGCCAGGGCCAGGGTGCGCGCCAGTTCCACGGTGGTGCGGGGGCCGAGTCGTACGCCCGCGGTCCAGACGGTGCGCGCGTGCTGGAGTGTCGTGGCTCCGCGGAGGATGTCCGTCTCCAGGCGCCGGAGGCCGGCTCCCGGATCGAGCCCGAGCTGGTCCGCGAGCATCGTGCGGGCGCGGCGCAGGGTGGCCAGCGCGTCCGCCCGGCGGCCCGCCCGGTGCAGTGCGCGGGCCAGCAGTTCCCAGGCCGGCTCGCGCCAGGGGTGTTCGGTGACGTGGGCGCCCAGCTCGGCGACCAGCTCGGCTCCCGAACCGGAGTCGAGGAGGAGGCGGGCGCGCAGTTCCACCCCCTCCAGCCTCAGCTCCTCCAGCCGGGCCTGTTCGCGCCGGGCCCACGCGGAGCCGGTCACGTCGGCGTAGGCGGGGCCGCGCCAGGACGCGAGGGCCGCGTCGAGGCCGGCCGGCGCCTCGGGGGTACGCCGGGCGCGGGCCAGGGCGTCCTCGAACCGGTGGACGTCCACGTCCTCACGCGGCAGGCGCAGCGCGTAGCCGGGGCCTTCCGTGACGAGGACGCGCGGCGGCGTGCGGGGCGGCCGCTCGGGTTCGACGGCACGGCGCAGCGCGGCGACGAACGTGCGCAACGCGCCCACGGCGCGCGCCGGCGGCTCGGCCCACAGGTCGTCCACGAGGGTGTCGGTGGCGACCATCCGTCCCCCGGCGGCGACGAGCCGGGCGAGCACCTCACGGTGGCGGGGTCCGCCCAGGTCGACCGGGGTGCCGTCGTCGTGGAGGGCCCGCACGGCACCGAGTACGTCGATTCGCATGCCCTCCATCCTCCGTTCCGCGGGCCGCCCGCGTCGAAGCGTGCTGATCGGCTGCTGATCGCCGTCGGCCACGCTGACCCCGTCAGCTCCCGGACCGCGGCTCCCGCCGGTCCTCCGACCCCAGGAAAGGGCCTTCCATGACGCTCGCCATCCCCGGTTTCGACCACGTCCGCCTGCCCGGCGCCGACGGGGTGGAACTGGCCGCCGCCGTCGGCGGCGGCGGCAGCCCGGTCGTGCTGCTGCACGGCTTTCCGCAGACCCACCTGATGTGGCGGCACGTCGCCGAGCGGCTCGCCGGCGAGCACACGGTGATCTGTCCCGACCTGCGCGGCTACGGCGCCAGCGACAAGCCGGCGGCCACCGGCCCCGAGGTGTACTCCAAGCGCGCCATGGCCGCCGACGTCGTCGCCCTGGCGGCGGCGCTCGGTCACGAGCGCTTCGCCCTGGTCGGCCACGACCGGGGCGCCCTGGTCGCCTTCCGGGCCGGACTCGACCATCCCGAGACCCTCACCCACCTGGGCATCCTCGATGTCGTGCCGACCCTGGACATGTGGAACGTCCTGCACGGTGTCCCGGCGGCGGTCGGCTACCACCTGTTCCTCATGGCGCAGCCGCCGGGTCTGCCGGAGACGATGATCGCCAACAGCGCGGACGCCTTCTTCGGCTCCTTCCTCGACGCCTGGGCCGGGGACCCGGCGGCCGTGCCGGAACCGGTCCGGGCCGCGTACCTGCGGGCGAGCGCCGCGGCCGTGCCGTCGATCGTCGCGGACTACCGGGCCTCGGCGGGCATCGACCCGGCCCACGACCAGGCGGACCTGGACGCCGGTTCCCAGCTGGCCATGCCCGTGACGGTCGTCCAGCAGGACTGGGGCGCGCGGCTGGGCTACGACGCCGCCGCGCTCTGGCGCGCGTGGGCGCCGGACCTGGACCACCGGCTGACCGGGGCGGGGCACTTCATGGCCGAGGAGGCGCCCGACGAGATCACGGGGGCGATCCGCGACCTGCTGCTCCGCTAGGGCCTGTCGTTTGGATCAGTGTGTGGCACCCCGTGGCGCCCGAACACCAGGCAGAAGTGCCGGGTCCGCGAAGATCCGGTAACGCCCTTGAAGACCCGGCAACGCCCTTCCCGCTCTTCGGGATCTTGTTGGCCGGCACGGGGTGGTGTCGGGTGCCGGGCGCCGCTGGGCGTAGGACCTGACTGTGGCGTAGAAGCGACGACGGGTGCGTGGCCTCGGCGTGGGCTGTCCCCGGTCCTGCGGGAGCACCACCCGTCCGGGAGCGGCGTACAGCGAGGGTGCGTGCCGTGCGGCGCGGGTCCCGGCAAGATCCGGGAGAAAGGCCCTAACCCGCCCGGTAGTACGACAGGAACATGTCCACGCCCCGCTCGATCAGCCGCTCCGTCAGGTCCGGTGACAGGCGGTCGCCGTATGTGCTGTGGACGACGTGCGGGTACAGCACGAGGGCGTAGAACTGGATGATCGCGACCTCCAGGTCGGGGATCTCCAGCTCCGGCGTGGCGTGCAGCGCGGTGCCGAGGGGCTCCGCGAAGCGTTCCGGGCCCTGTTCGCGCCAGGCGCGTCCCAGGCTGGGGAAGCGGCGGGTCTCCGCGGCGATCAGGGTGCGCAGCCGCAGGACGTCGTCCTGGGCGATGCCCTGCACCCAGCCGCGGGCGGTGGCGATCAGGACCTCGCGGATGCCGTCGTCGGCCTCCAGTTGCCGGCTCATCTCCTCGGCGGTGGTGCCCAGCGCCTGCTCCAGCGCGTCGCCGATCACGTCGGCGAAGAGGTCCTCTTTGCTGCCGAAGTGGTTGTACACCGTCATCTTCGACACGCCCGCCTGAGCGGCGATCTGATCGACGCCGGCAGCGAAGCCGTGCTCGAGGAATTGTGCGCGCGCGGCGCCGATGATCGCCGCGCGTTTGCGGGCGGCGCGGTCGCCGGAGGGGTGGGTGCGTTCGTTCATCGGAGTCAGCCTAGCAGCCGAAGTGGACCCTTGAGTACAACTGGACTGTGCCGTACAGTCCAGTTCTGTTCGAGTGACACCGACCCGACGGAGCAGCCTGCCGTGAATCACCTCAACGTCCTTGCCCTCTCCGGAAGTCTGCGCACCGGCTCCCACAACACAGCGCTGCTGCGCGCCGCCGCCGAGCTCGCTCCCGAGGGTGTCGCCGTCGACATCTACGGCGGGCTGCGCGCCATCCCCCCGTACGACATGGACCTGGACACCCCGGACGCGCGCCCCGCCGCCGTCCGCGAGCTGCGCGAGCGGATCACCGCCGCGGATGCCCTGCTGATCGCAACCCCCGAGTTCAACTACTCGATACCCGGCGTGCTGAAGAACGCCGTCGACTGGGTCAGCACCGACTGGACCGGCACCGAGGGCCTGCCGCTGCACCGCAAGCCGGTCGCCATCGTCGGCGCGTCCCCGTCGGCCTTCGGCTCTGTACGGGCCCAGCTGGCGCTGCGGCAGGTGTTCGTGTGGACCAACTCGGATCCGGTCGTCAAGCCCGAGGTCATGGTCTTCCGCTCGCACGAACGCTTCGACGGGTCCGGCCGGCTGGCCGACCCCGTCACCCGCGAGCTGCTGTCCGACCTGCTCGGCGCCCTGGTGGCCAAGGCCGCGGACCGGCAGCCGGCGGGGGCCTGACGATGACCATCACGACAACAGGCACGACAGTGGTGCACGGCACCGCGGCCGAGGAGTTCAGCGCGGTACGGGACGCCTTCGGCGCCGTCGCGGCCGGTGAGCCCGGGCTGAGCGCGCAACTGTCCGTGCGGCTGCACGGGCGGGACGTCGTCGATCTCTGGACGGGGCCCGGGGTGACCGGGGACTCGCTGCTCGCGCTGTACTCGTCCGGCAAAGGCGCCGCCCATCTGCTGGCCGCGCTGCTGGTGCAGGACGGCGCGCTGGAGCTGGACCGGCAGGTCGCGCGCTACTGGCCCGAGTTCGCCGCCGAGGGCAAGGGCGGGTTCACCATCCGCGAGCTCCTCTCGCACCGGGCCGGCCTGATCGGCGTCCCGGAGGGCTTCAGTACCGCGGAGCTCGCCGACGACCAGCGGCTCGCCGAACGCCTCGCGGAGGCGCGCCCGTACTGGACACCGGAGGAGGGGTACGGCTACCACGCCTTCACCATCGGCGCCCTCATCGGTGAGGTGGCGCGGCGGGTCACGGGCAAGAGCCTGCAGCGGCTGTACGACGAGCGGTTGCGGGAGCCGTACGGGCTGGACTTCTACCTCGGGCTGCCGGAGGCCGAGGAGCCGCGCCACCTGTCCGTACAGCCGCTGCCGCCCGAGCAGCAGGCGCAGGCGGACGCGCGGGCCCCGGCGCCGGACTCGCTCACCGGCATCGCCTTCAACCTGCACGCCGACCCGCCCACCGACCTGGCGGACTTCGCCGGCATCCGGTCCGTACGGGCACAGGGGCCGGCGTCATCCGGCAGCGTCGGCACCGCGCGCGGCCTCGCCAAGCTCTACGCCGCCGCGATCTCGCCGGTGGACGGGCGCCCGCCGCTGCTCACCGCCGGCACGCTCGCGGAGTTCACCACCCCGCACACGCCGGGGGTGGACCTGGTCACCGGAGAGGAGGGGCACTTCCTGCTCGGATTCGAGGCCCAGCACCAGCGCTATCCGGGCCTGGGCACCCGGGCCTTCGGCCACAGCGGGGCGGTCGGTGCACAGGCCCTCGCCGACCCGGACAGCGGGATCGCGTACAGCTACACGCGGCGGCGGTTCGCGTACGGCGGGGGCGGGGGCGCCGCCGAGAACCGGCAGCTGGTCGCGGCCGTGACGAGCAGCGTCGCGGCGCTGCGGCGCTGAGTGCGGGGGCGGGCCGCCCGGATCGAGGCGGCCCGCCTCCGGCATCAACTGCGTCCGCCGACGGCTTCCTTCGCCGCCGTACCCGCCGACCGTGCCGCCGTCTCCCCGCCCGGCGTCCGCTCGAAGCGCCCGGCGACCACCAGCAGCACCGGTCAGGGACAACGGGCGCTGTCCAGGGGCGGCAGCTGACAGTGGGTTCGTACCCGCTCGATGACGGCGTCGATGCACACACCGAAACATGCGCTGGTGTGCCGATGCAGCTGGGCAGGAGCGGTATCCGCGTGCGGCAGTGGAGAACCTGCCCAACCCGCACTGAAGGGAGTGTCCGTTGACGGCCGTCCCCTCGGCCGCGACCGCCGAATCGTCTCCTCCTCCGTGCCCGGCTTGTGTCGCCGACCGCACCCGGCCAGGCTCACCATCTGACAGGGTTCGATCATGAACATGCACAGTGTGTTGCTCTATGGGTGCGCGGTGGTCGTGATCGTGTCGGGCCTCCAACTCCTGGCGACGCTCGCCACGGAGGGCTGCGAGGAGATGCATCCTCCCCTGGCCTTGCTGCGGGCGTGGCGGCAGCCTGTCCCGAGAGCCGCCGCGGGGCTGGTGGCCACCATGGTGGTGCTCGGCGTGGCCCAGACGGCCGCCCCCTCCATGATCGATGCGCTCGAACGACACCCTCATGGTGCGTGGTGGCGAGCCGTGACCGCTTTGACGGTGCAGTCATCGGGCTGGTTCCAACTCCTGTTCAACCTGGCCGCGCTCGCGGTTGTCGCTCCGCTCGCCGAGCGGCAGTTCGGCTCCTGGCGGACGTTGCTGGTCTTTACGACAAGCGGCGTGACGGCGCAGGCGGTGAGCATGGCCGGCTGGAGCCTCCAAGGAGGCGGGGACTCCGTGGCGATCTGCGGCCTCGTGGGCGCGCTCGCCACTTGGTACGCGGCGCGCGGCAGCGTCGTCGCCCTGCGGCGGGTGGCGCTCCTCATCCCCGCCGCAGGTCTTGTCCTTTGCCTCCTCGCCAACAACCACGGCGTGGGCCTTCTTGTCGGCAGCGCGCTGGGAGTCGGACGGGCGACTCCTGCCCGCTCGCCCCTGGCGGCCTGACTCGGCGTGACGGCTGGCGGCCGGACAGTTCCCCAGGAATCGGCCGCCTGCGGGAAATGGCAACCGGCCACTGGCACCGCCCCTTCGAGCGGCGACGGGAACCGCCGTTCCAACCAGCCCCGCCCGTCGTTGTTCTTCGTGTGCCGTTGGCTGCCGCGCAGTGGGCGCGAATCGAGCCGTTACTTCCGGATCGGACACCACGGCGGGGTGGCCGGTGGCGGGATCACCGAGAAGTGATCGACGCGATCGCCTGGAAGATCCGGACGGGATCGCCGTGGATCCACCTCCCGGAGAAGTACGGTGACTGGCGAGGCGTCTGCAACCGGCTGCGGATGTGCGCCACCGACGGCACGTGGGAGCGGGTGTTCACCGCGCTGGTCGCCCAGGCCGACGCCGACGCCGACCTCAACTGGGCTGTCTCAGTGGACTCCACCATCGTGCGCGCACACCAACACGCGGTTGGGGCCCGTCAAAAGGGGCCTCCGCCGGCGAACCGGCAGACCACGACATCGGCCGGTCCCGCGGCGGGCTGACGACGAAGATCCACCCGGCCTCCGATGCCGACTGCCGACCGCTGGTCTTCGTGCTCACCGCCGGGCAGGCCGGTGACGCACCCGCCTTCGCTCTCGTCATGGCCCGCCTTCGCGTTCCTCGACGGCGAGGACTGCCCCGGGGGGCCGGCCGTTCCCGCCCCGCCCGGTCAGGCCATTTCGACGTAGCGGTGGACCCGGTCGAAACGCCGGGCCGCCAGGTCCCGGCGGCGGATCACCCAGTGGGCGACGCCGGAGTCCAGTTCCGTGACGTCGTCGCCGCACCTCCAGGTGGCCAGGAGGGTCCAGTCGCCGAAGCCCTCCCCGGGGGCCGCGCCGTCCTGCCCGGCAGGGCCGGTCTCCCCGGGACCACGGGCGTAGTGGACGGGGTCGTTCTGGGGCGAGACCGGGTGGCCGCCGATCTGCAGGGTCCAGGGAGGGCGGTGGCCGCCCCCGCGCGCCCAGGCGTCGCCGAGTTCGTCGGCGAGTTCGAACTGCTCGTCCTCGGGGAAGTCGCCCCACCTGTCGAGAGCGAAACTCTCCGGCATCCGCGCGCTCGGCTGGTACCAGACCGTCCGCAGTTCACGGGGGCGGTACGGCTCGCGCCGGGTGTGCGCGAGAGGGTCCGGCGCCGTCGGGGTGCCCGCGGGGACGTACAGCACCGCGTCGGACACCTGTCCCCCGACGCTGTGCACGTCGACGCCGGAGAAGAGGAGCAGGTGGCCGTCGGCGGGCAGCGGGAGGCCGGTCGCGTCCGGCGGGAGGGCCGCGAGGTCGACGGAGGCCACGAAGGGGTCGGACGGCTTCGGCACGCCGTGCGGCAGCAGGGGGTCACCGCCGATCCGGGCCACGAGGGGGCCCTCGCCGCCCTCCGCGACGTACACCGCCGGCAGGGCGCCGCGTATCCATTCCTCCACCTCCTCCGGGGGCAGCCCCCCGGAAGCCGCCTCGGCCCGGAAACGGTTCGCTCTGTCCACGCTCGTGTCGGTCACCGGGCCACCCTAACGGGCTCGTGGACGGGCACCGGCGGGGGCCAACCCGTGGATGGTCACAGCGATTTGGCGCTCCCGCCCCTTGCTCCCGCACCTTCCGGACCCGCCGTGGGCGGGCTCCCCGGCGCGGCCGACGGGTCCGTACGGTTCTCCCTCCCCGGCCGGCCCGCGCGCCGTACTCCGCACGGCCGCCGCGGCACCGCGCCGGGCCCGCCCGCCTCAGCCCCGGAGGGTGGCGAGCCAGTCGGTCAGCAGGCGGTTGACCTCGTCGGGGCGCTCCTGCTGGATCCAGTGGCCGCAGCCGTCCAGGAGGTGGGAGGCCGACAGGCCGGGAAGGGTGGTGGGGTAGGCGTCGATGGCGTCGGACATCCAGGTGGTGGAGGCGTCCAGGGCGCCGCCGACGAACAGGGACGGCTGCTCGATCGGGGCCCCGCGGTACGGGGCGAGGTCTTCCCAGTCGCGGTCCACGGCGCGGTAGCGGTTGAGTGCTCCGGTGATCCCCGTGCGCTCGAACTCCCCGGCGTAGACGTCGAGATCGTCCTCGCCCAGCCAGCCCGGGAGGACGCCCGCGGGGAAGCGGTCGCGCAGCCGGCCGCCGCGGGTGACGAAGTGGGGGTCGGGCTCGTGCGGGGCGGGCATGGTGTCGGCGGACAGGGCCGCGTAGAAGCCCGCGAGCCAGCCCCGGACGTCGGGCTCGATCTCCGCCTCGGCGCGACCGGGCTCCTGGAAGTAGGACACGTAGAACTCCTGCTCGGGGCCGCCGATCCGGTCGAAGACGCCGGTGGGACGCGGGCCGCCGGGCGGCGCGTAGGGGACGCTCAGCAGGCCGACGGCGCGGAAGACCCCGGGGTGGAGCAGGGCGGAGGCGGCGGCGATGCTGGAGCCCCAGTCGTGGCCGACGACCACCGCGCTCTCCTCGCCGAGGGCGCGCACGACGGCGAGGTTGTCCTCCACCAGGTCGAGCATCCGGTAGGCGTCGGTCGCCTCCGGCCTGGAGGAGCGGCCGTAGCCGCGCACGTCGATCGCCACCGCCCGGTGGCCGGCCGCGGCGAGGGCCGGGAGCTGGTGGCGCCAGGAGTACCAGGACTCGGGGAAGCCGTGCACGAGCAGGACCAGCGGGCCGGTGCCCTGCTCGACCAGGTGCAGGCGTCCGGCCGGGGACTCGACGGTGCGGTGGCGGAGTCCGGCGGTCGGCTCGGGTCGCATGGGCTTCTCCTCGGTTCGCGGATGGACGCGGCTGCCCACCGATCATGCGGTGGGGCACCCGTCCGGCGCGATCGTCCTTGCCGTCCTGGCAACTTCGGGGAACGGGGCGGTGGAGCGGCACCGGGGAGGAGGAGCGGGAAAGGCGGCGGCCGGCGCGTGCCCGTCCCGGAGGTGCCGTCGCGGTGGCCGAAGGAGTACGGCGTCTCCCGGGCGAACCGGCACGGCACCCGCCCCCGCGACCTGGCCGCGCGCTGCCGCCGGGCTTCCGCGACGACACGGCGGCCCCGCCCCGGCCGTCCGGCTCAGCCGCGCGCGGCGGACCGCCGTCCCGCCACCACGTCGGCGACGGCGACCACGAGCGCGGCCACGACGAAGGCGATCGAGACGAGGAGGCCGTGGTCGTAGGCGGTGGCCCAGCCCTCCTCGGTGACCTGGGCGAAGAAGACCGAGCCGACCGCGGCGATGCCGATCGCCGAACCGACCCGCTGGCCGGTCTGCAGGGTGCCGCCCGCGCTGCCCGCGCGGCGTACCGGCACCTCGGAGAGGGTGAGGGTCTGGTTCGGGGCGATCACCAGGCCGCTGCCGAGCCCCGCGAGCAGCAGCGGGGCCAGCATCGCCCAGCCCGCGCCCCTGCCGGGCACCTGGTGCACCGCGAACGCCGTCCCGGCGAGGCCGAGCGCCACCATCGTCAGGCCGAGGACCACGAGCGGCCGGCCGAAGCGGTCCACGAGCCGGCCGCCGATCCCGGCCGAGACGCCCGATCCCACGGCGAAGGGGGTGATGGCGAGTCCGGCCTGGAGCGCGGTGTAGTGCAGTCCGCTCTGGAGGTAGAGCGTGCTGACGAAGAAGATCGAGGTGAAGCCGGCGAAGTACAGCAGGATCAGCAGGGAGCCGAGCCAGTAGGACCGGACGCGGAGGAGTTCCAGGTCGACGAGGGGTTCGGCGCCCGCCCGCGCGCAGCGGCGTTCCCACCCGGCGAAGACCGCGAGCAGCGCGGCGGCGACGAGGACGAGCAGGTACTTCGCGTTCCCGTGCCACTGCTGCGACTGGACGAAGGGCAGCAGCAGGGCGAGCACGGCGGCCCCGAGGAGCAGGACGCCGACCGGGTCGAGGCGGCGCAGGCGCACCGGCTTGGCGTCCGGCGTGTCGGGCAGCAGCCGCCGGGCGAGGAACAGGCACACGATCCCGATCGGGAGGTTGACGTAGAAGACCCAGCGCCAGCCCTCCTCGGCGCCCGCCGTCTGGATCAGCAGCCCGCCGAGGAGGGGGCCGACCGCCGTGGAGATGCCGACGACGGTGCCGAACATGCCGAAGGCCCTGCCGCGCTCGCGGCCCTGGAACATCTGCTGGATGAGGGCGGAGATCTGGGGGGAGAGGAGCCCGCCCGCCATCCCCTGCACCAGCCGCGAGATCACCAGCCACAGGCTCGTCTGCGCCGCTCCGCAGGAGGCCGAGGCCAGCGTGAACAGCGCGAGTCCCGCCATGAAGACGCTGCGCCTGCCGCGCGCGTCGCCCAGCCGTCCGGCCGGGATGAGGAGGAGCCCGAAGGCGAGCGCGTACCCGGAGAGCACCCACTGCAGGTCCGACTCGGGGGTGTCGAGTCCGGTGCGGATGGAGGGCAGCGCGACGTTCACGATCGACACGTCGAGCAGGGTCATGAACCCCGCCACGAGACAGACGGCGAGCGCCTTCCACCGGTTCGGGTCCCCCTCCTCCCGCTGCTGGGGCGCGGCCTGAGCCGATTTCTCCTGGGCCACGTGTGCTCCTCGTTCCTTCGGGTACGGCCCGGGGGACGGCGCGCGACACGGGCCTGGTGCGCCTCCCCGGCCTGCGGAGAGCCGGGTACCCGGCGTATGGGTTCCCGATTCCTCTTCTTTGCCCCGTCCGTCCGTGGATGCGCGCGGCCGTCCCGGGCGTCGGCTCACCCGGCCGGCCCAGCGTCCCGGCGGCCGGCGGACTTCTTCCCCGGGCCCGCCGACGCGGACGACGGGGCGACGCGGGCCGGGGGCCGCTCCGGAAGGTCCGGACGGCTGTTCACCCGTTCGAGTGGGAAAGAGCCCCGCGTTAAGGTGGGGCGTGCTCCCCCCGGCCCCTCCCGCCCGCCCCTCGGCCCTTCCCGCCCGCCCCTCGGTCGCCGACGCCGCCCTGCTCGGCCACGTGGAACGGGGCCGGGAGTGGCCCCTGCTCGTCTGGGCCCCCGGGCCCGGGGTGCGGATGGTGTCGAGCGCGGTGCTCGGCGGGGGGATCGGTGAGCGGGAGTGGGTGCTCAACGCCCAGGTCCCGCCCGGTTACGACCGGCTCGACCCGGTCGCCCACCTCCGTGAACTGGCGGCGGGCGCGGGCCTGTCGGGCGCGGGCGTGGGCCTCATGACGGCGGCCCCGGTCGCGGACCGGTGCCACGCGGAGGACGGCGGCGCGCACGCCGTGGTCACGGCCGGGATCGGGGTGCGCGGCTGGGCCGCCGCGCCGGGGACCGGCGGGGTCGCGGTCCCGCGCCCCGGGACCATCAACATCATCGTGTCGCTGCCCGTGCCGCTCACGGACGCCGCCCTCGTGAACGCGGTGATCACCGCCACCGAGGCGAAGACCCAGGCCCTGGTTGACCTGGGCGCCGACGCCTCCGGCACCCCGACGGACGCCGTCTGCGTGGCCGCCCCCTCGGCGGTCGGGAGCGGGGCCGAGCCGTTCGCGGGGCCGCGTTCGCTCTGGGGCGCGCGGCTGGCCCGCGCCGTGCACCGGGCGACCCGGGACGCCTGTGCGGCCGCCCTGGCCGCCGGACTTCCCGGATCCGCCGTCTGAGATCCGCTCGCACCGTTTGTGCGTCGTAACCTGATCGCATGACCGACACGGTGGCGTACGGGATCACGACCGGAACGGTGGCACGGCGCCTGGGGGTGTCGCCGACCACCCTGCGCTCGTGGGACCGGCGGTACGGGATCGGCCCCGCCGCCCGCGAGGACGGGAGGCACCGGCGCTGGACGCCGGAGGACGTCGCGATGCTGGAGGAGATGTGCCGGCTGACGGCTTCGGGAGCCCCGCCGGCCGAGGCGGCCCGGACCGCGCGGGCGGCCAGGACGGGGACCGGGCGGTCCGGCGGGTCCGGCGGGTCCGGGGCGCCCCTCCCCCGTCCCCATGCAGAGCCGGACGTCCGGGCCGAGCCGCTTCCCGGAGCGGAACGGGTCCGCCGGCCCGGCTCCGGGAACGGGTTGCCGCTCGGCGCCGTGCGGCGGGAGTGCCGGGGGCTGGCCAGGGCCGCCGTCCGGCTGGACGGTCCGGCGCTCGACGCCCTGCTGCGGGACGCCGTCGCGGACCACGGGCTCGTCACCGCCTGGGAGGAGGTGATGGCCCCCACCCTGCACGCGGTGGGGCGCAAGTGGGAGTCGTCCGGGGACCGTTACGTCGAGGTGGAGCACCTGCTGTCCTGGCACGTGTCGACCGCGCTCCGGCGGGTCGCGCCCGCCGGACCGGGGCCCGTCGCCTCCGTACCGCCGGTGCTCCTGGCCTGCGTCCCCGGCGAGCAGCACACCCTCCCGCTGGAGGCACTGGCCGCGGGACTCGCCGAACGCGGGCTGCCGCACCGGATGTTCGGCGCGGCCGTCCCCGCCGAAGCACTCGACGCCGCCGTACGGCGCACGGGCCCGGCCGCCGTCGTGCTCTGGTCGCAGGCGCGTTCCACCGCGCACCACGCCCTCGCCCGGCACGTCGCCGGCAGCTCGTTCGGCGTGAAGGGGGCGCGGACGCACCCCCTGGTCCTCCTCGCCGGCCCCGGCTGGGCGGGCCGCGCCGTGGAGCCGGGGATGCTGCGGCCGGGCGGCCTGCGGGAAGCGCTCGACGCGCTCTCCCGCCACCCCGCGGGGACGCGGGCCCCCTCCCCGGCGTGACGCGCGGGCGGCGCCCCGGCACCGGGGCGGTCCTCAGCCGTGCGAGAGCAGCGCCGCCGCGAGTTCGGCCGCGCGGCGGTGCCAGAGACCGGCCCCCCGGAGCATGGCGTGCCCGCCGAGCGGCATCGGGATGCCCACGGCGTCGGCGCCCGCCGCCCTGGCCCTGCGGACGAAGTCCCAGGACTCCCGGGCGGAGGTGACGCGGTCGGTCTCGTCGTGGAGCAGGTAGAGGCGCCGGCCGCCGAGGTGGTCGACGGGTTCGCCGGACGGGCACCAGGGCGCGAGGGCGACGACTCCGCGTACGGCGGGGTCGCCCGCGGCACGGAGCGCGGCGCGCCCGCCCATGGAGTGGCCGACGAGCACGACGGGCACGGGGCCGATCCACTCCCGGAGGCCGGCCAGGGCGACCTCGGCGTCCCTGGCGGCGTCGGCGCGCGCGCCGTTCCAGCCCCGGTGGCGGTAGCGGACCTCGGCGACCAGCACGGCCCGGCCCCGCACGGCGCGGGTCACGGCGGTGGCGAAGGGACGCATGCGCAGCGCGGGGAGGTTGAGGGCGGGCGGCGGCTCGGGGCCGTCCTCGCGGCCCCCGTGGAGCAGCAGGACGGCCGCCGTGGGGGTGGCGGGGGCGCTGCGGGCGAGGAGGGTCGCGGCCTCGGCGCGCGGGGTGCGACAGCCGTTCACCGCGCGGCCGTTCCGCTCGCGCGGCGGCGCGACGGCGGCGGGGAGCACCCGTTCGTGCGGGCCTCGTGGGCCGCGTGTCCGGGTCGCTGCGCCATGGGGACCTCCAGGAGTCGTTGCCGCTTCCCGGGATGAGCGGTCCGCTCATGACGAGGGGAGGCGACCGTGAGGGCCGCAGTCTGCCAGGTCCCACCGGCCGTCGGGTACGGGCCCGCCGGGCGGCGGGGCCCGGGGGCGCTTCGGGGACCGGAGCCGGGCGCGGCCCGGGACCCGGGTCCGGGCGGTCCGGGTGCCGGGGCCGGGGCGCCGGGGGTGCGGAGTGTCCGAAGGGTCCGGGTTCAGGCGGCGGTGGTCCCGGCGACGGCGAGGCTGTGGCGCATCCGCAGCAGGCCCCGGCGCGCGTGGCTCTTGACCGTGCCGAGGGGCATGCCGGTGAGGCGGGCGATCTGCGTCTGTGTCAGGTCCGCGAAGAAGGCGAGGGTCAGGACGTCGCGCTGGACGCGCGGCAGGCGCGCGAGTTCGCGGGTGACCACGAGCCGGTCGAGGACGTGTTCGGGGCCCTCCCGGACGCCGTCGGACACCGGCAGGGCCGCACCGGCCGCGGCGACGAGGTCGAGCCTGCGGGTGCGGGCGCCGAGGGCGTCGGCGATCTTCCGCCGGGTGATGCCGACGAGCCAGGCGGGTACGGAACCGCGCTCGGGGTGGTAGCCGGCGCGGCCCCGCCAGGCCGCGAGGAAGACCTGCTGGGTGATGTCCTCGGCCTCGCGCGGATCGCCCAGGGCCCGGGAGGCCAGGACGTGCACGAGCCGGGCCCAGCGGTGGTGGGCGAGGGCGAGGCAGTGTTCGTCGCCCCGGGCGAGCCCGAGGCCGATCTCCCTGTCCGAGGGGAGGACGGGCGTGGCTTCTCCGCCGGGAGGGGCGGCGGTCCCCGCTCCCGCCCCCGGGGAAGGGGGGCCGTCCGGGGAGACGGGGGCGGAGGGGCTCGTGCCCCCGGAGGCGGGGGTGCTCGTGCCCCCGGACACGGGGCGACCGGCGGCGGTGCGGGCTGCGGGCATGGCGGACCTCCTCCTCCCGGGGCTCCGTGCTCCCGGCCCCCTCAGCGTCCGGCCGACCGGCGAAGTGGATCAACTCGCGTCGTTTGTGCGTCGTATCGCACGCGTGAAGGAGGAACGGCCGTGCGAACCGCCGCCGTTCTCCTCCCCGCACCCCGGTCCCGGCCCTCCACGCCCCTGTTTCCGGTCCCTCACTCCCGGCCCCGCGCGCGCCGGAAGCGGGCGGCGGCTTCGGCGAGGTCCACGAGCGGCGCGGGGTAGTCGTACGCGACCCGGTCACGGTGCTTCGGCTTCCAGGGCTCGTGGGCCGCCGCGCCGGGCAGTCCGGCGAGTTCCGGGACCCAGCGGCGGACGTAGACGCCGTCGGGGTCGTACCGCTTGCCCTGGAGGACGGGGTTGAGGACCCGGTGGGGCCGGGTGTCGGCTCCCGTCCCCGCCACCCACTGCCAGTTGAGCTGGTTGTTGGCGACGTCCCCGTCCACCAGGAGGTCGAGGAAGTGCCGGGCGCCCTCCCGCCAGTCGAGGTAGAGCGTCTTGGCGAGGAAGGAGGCGGCGAGCAGCCGGCCCCGGTTGTGCGTCCAGCCCTCGTGGGCGAGCTGGCGCATGGCCGCGTCCACCACGGGGTAGCCGGTCCGGCCCTCCTTCCAGGCCCTCAGGTCCGCCTCGGCCTCCTCGCCGCGCCGCCAGCGGTCCTGCCGGGGCCGGTAGTCCTCGGTGGCCGCCCGGGGCCGCGCGGCGAGCATCTGGCGGTGGAAGTCCCGCCAGCACAGCTGCCGTACGAACGCCTCGGCGCCCGGACCGCCCCGGCGCCGGGCCCGGTGGACGGCCTCGGTGGCGGAGACGGCGCCGAAGTGGAGGTACGGGGAGAGGCGCGAGGTCGTGTCGCCGGCGAGGTCGTCGTGGCCGGTCCCGTAGGCGTCGGCGTGCCGGGAGAGCCAGGCTCCGAGCCTGCGCCGCCCCTCGGTCTCCCCGCCCCTCGCCAGGCCCTCGGACACGCCCGCGACGGAGGCGCGCGACGGCGGCTCCCCGGAGCGGAGGCCGGCGGGCACCCGTACCGTCCGGGGGGCCGCCAGGGGCGACCGGAGCGGTTCGCCGGACCAGCGCCGGAAGTACGGGGTGAAGACCGCGAAGTGGTTGGAGCCCTGCGGGGTGACCTCGCCGGGCGGCACGACGGTGGTCACGGCGTCGTGCACGTAGAGCCGGCGTCCGTCCGCCTCCAGGGCGTGCCGCAGCCGTGCCTCCCGGGCCCGGGCGAAGGCCGAGTGGTCCGCCGCCATGTGGACCTCGTCGGCGTCGGACCGCCGTACCACCGCGCACACTTCGGCCGTGGTGTCGCCGCGGCGCACCACGAGCCGGCCGCCGCGTTCGCGCAGCCCGGCGTCGAGGTCGGTCAGGCAGTCGGCGAGGAAGGCGAGCCGGTTGGGAGCGGCGAACCCGGCCCGGTCGACGGCGGGGTCGCGGACGAACAGCGGGACGGTCTCGTCCGCCTCGTCCACGGCGGCCCGCAGCGGCGGGTGGTCGTGCAAACGGAGGTCGGAGGTGAAGAGGACGACGGAGACGGTCATGGCGCCTGTTCCTGGAGCTCGACCGCCGGGCGGCCCCACGCGGGGCCGGGCACGCGGCGGGCTGGGGCGGTCGTACGGGTGTGCCGCCTGTCTTCCCCGTCCGGCCGGTGCGCGGATGCGCAGTGCGGCCGGGGCGGGGACGTGCCGCCCCGTCGGAGTGGGAACGCGCCGCCCCGTCGGCGCGCGGACGTGCCGTACGACCGGGGCGCGGACGTGCTCACGGACGCGGCGGGTCGGCGGCGCCCGGCGCGTTTCCGGTGTGCGCCGGCACGCCTCCGGCGCGCGGCGGCACGGACGCGCCGCCTGCGGTGCGCTCCGCCGTACGGGCGATGTTCCGCGCCATGCCGCCGAAGACGACGGCGTGGAACGGTGCCACGCTCCACCAGTAGAGCTGCCCGGCGAGACCGCGCGGGTGGAACAGGGCGCGCTGGCGGTAGCGGGTGCGGCCCTCCTCGTCGCGTTCGGAGCGCATCTCCAGCCAGGCGAGGCCGGGGAGCCGCATCTCGGCGCGCAGCCGGAGCAGTTTCCCGTGCTCGATCTCCTCCACCCGCCAGAAGTCGAGCGCGTCGCCGACCCGGAGCCGCTGGGCGTCGCGGCGGCCCCGGCGCAGTCCCACTCCGCCGACGAGCCGGTCGAGCCAGCCCCGTACGGCCCAGGCCAACGGGAAGGAGTACCAGCCGTTCTCCCCGCCGATGCCCTCGATGACCTTCCAGAGGGTGTCCGGGGCGGCCTCGACGGTCCGTTCGCGTTCGTCGGTGTAGAGGCTGCCGCCGGCCCAGTCGGGGTCGGTGGGCAGGGGGTCGCTGGGGGCTCCGGGGAAGGAGGCGGAGGACCAGCGCGTGGTGACCCCGGCCTCCTGGACGCGCCGCAGGGCGAGGTCGAGGGCCTGGTCGAAGGAGATCGGGGTGCCCGGCGGGCCCGGGACGTACTCCGCGATGTCGTGCTCGGCGCAGACCACCTCGTACCGCAGCGACTCCGCGAGCGGCCGGGCCAGGGCGGCGGGCACGGGCGTGACGAGGCCGATCCAGTGGCTGGACAGGCGGGGGGTGAGCATCGGCACGGACACGATGAGGCGCCGGGGCAGACCGGCCACCCTCGCGTACCGGATCATCATGTCCCGGTAGGTGAGGACGTCCGGCCCGCCGATGTCGAAGGCGCGGTTGACGTCCGCCGGCAGGCCCGCGCTGCCGACGAGGTACCGCAGCACGTCGCGCACGGCGATGGGCTGCACATGGGTCCTGACCCAGCTGGGCGTCAGCATCACGGGGAGGCGTTCGGTGAGGTAGCGGAGCATCTCGAAGGAGGCGGACCCGGAACCGATGACGACGGCGGCCCGCAGCACGGCCGTGGGGACGCCGGAGGCGAGCAGGATCCGGCCGACCTCGGCCCGCGAGCGCAGGTGCGGGGAGAGCGCGTGCTCGGGTACGTCCCTCGGCGTGAGGCCGCCCAGGTAGACGATGCGGCGGACGCCGGCGGCGCGGGCCTCCTCGGCGAAGGTGCGGGCCGCGTGCCGGTCGGTCTCCTCGAAGTCCCGGCCGGACCCGAGGGAGTGCACGAGGTAGTAGGCCACCTCCACGCCTTCGAAGGCGGGCCGCAGGGTCGTGGCGTCGGTGACGTCGCCCCGGACGATCTCGACCCGGTCCGCCCAGGGAAGGTCCCGGAGGTTGGCGGGGGTGCGGGCGAGGCAGCGCACGCGGTGGCCCGCGTCGAGCAGTTCGGGAACGAGCCGGCCGCCGATGTAGCCCCCGGCGCCGGTCACGAGGCAGAGGGCCGGGGCACGGCCGGCTGTCGGACCGGGGTCCGGACCGGGCGTGGCCCTGGGATGCGTCGCCATGGTGGGGTGCTCCGTTCCGTCCCGGGGGCGGGCTCGCCGCGGCGTCCGCGGGAAGCGGGCGCCACGCCGATTCTTCCCCCGTCCCGGCCCGGACGGATGCGCGAGAGGGTGGTCTATAGGCTGAACGCGTGGCCCGCGAAGAAGACCGAGACGTTTCCGCCGCTCCGCAGAGCACCGTCGCCGACCTGCACGGCTTCGCCGTCGCGCTGCGGCGGACGCAGGGCGAGATCAACCGTCTCGTCCACGGCTTCGCCCAGGCGCAGGGGCTCCACCCCACGGACGTGCAGGCGCTGGCCGTCGTCCTGGACAGCCCCGAACCGCTGACGCCGGGGCGGCTCCGGAAGCATCTCGGGCTCACCTCCGGCGCGGTGACGGCCTGCCTGGACAGGCTGGAGAAGGCCGGGCACATCCGCAGGACCCGGGAGAGCTCCGACCGCCGCGTGGTGCACGTGCGGTACGAGGACGGCGCGAGGGCGGCGGCCCGGCGGTACTTCCTGCCCCTCGCGGAGGCGACCGCCCGGGCGCGGGAGGGGTTCGACGCCGACGAGCTCGCGGTGGTCCTGCGCTTCCTGAACGTCCTGAACGACGAGCTGGGCGCCCTGCGCGTACCGCGCCGCTGAGGAAGCCGGGAGGACCCGCGGCGGAACCGCCGGGCCGACCGGCCACCGGGCCGACCGGCCACCGGACCACCCGGTCATCCGATCAGCCGATCACCCGGTCACTCGGTCACCGGAACCGTCGGGCGGCGGAACCGCCGGACCGGTGCGTCCGCGCGGCCCCCTTCCCCCGAAGGCACCGTCGAGAGGTCCCGCCCGGGGTGCGACCGCCCGTTCCGGGTAGGCGTCCGTGAGCCCCGCACCGGGGCCGTGCATACTTCTCTCAATCATTGAGATACTTCATGGCCGAGTAACAGTTCGGAGACCCGATGCCCCGCGCCCTCCGCCGGACCCGCTTCCTGCTGCCCCTGGCCCTTCTGGTCGTCTGGCTCGCCGTGGGCGGCGGGCTCGGGCCGTTCGCCGGCCGGCTCGGCGAGGTCTCCACCAACGACCGTGCGGCCTTCCTGCCGCGCAGCGCCGAGTCGACCCGGGTCGCCGAGGAGCAGAAGGCGTTCCGCACCTCCGCGTCCGAGTCCGTGCCCGCGATCGTGGTGTGGACCGCGAAGGACGGCGGGACCCTGACCCCCGGCTCGGCCACCGACGCCACGCGGGCCCTCGCCGCGCTCGCCGGCCGCCCGGGGATCGCCGGACCGTCCTCCCCCGCCCTGGCGTCCGAGGACGGAAAGGCGCTGCGGGCCGTCGTCCCCCTCCGGCCCGACCTCGGCGACGCCCTGCCGGACGCGCTCGACACGGTGCGGAAAGCGGCGGCCCCGGTCCCGGGAACGACCGTGTGGCTCGCGGGCCCCGCCGCCACCCAGGCCGACCTCTCCGACGCCTTCTCCGGCATCGACGGGCTCCTGCTCGGCGTCGCCCTGGCGGCGGTCCTGCTGATCCTGCTCGTCGTCTACCGCAGCGTCCTGCTGCCCCTGATGATCATCCTGGGCGCGGTGTTCGCCCTCGGCCTGGCCTGCGCGATCGTGTACGTGCTCGCCGACGCCGATCTGGTCAGGGTGGACGGACAGGTGCAGGGCATCCTCTCGATCCTGGTGATCGGCGCCGCGACCGACTACGCGCTGCTCCTCGCCGCCCGCTACCGGGAGGAGCTCGCCGTCCCCGGCGCCGACCGGTTCGCCGCGATGCGCAAGGCCCTGCGCCGCTCCGTCGAACCGATCGTCGCGAGCGCCGCGACCGTCGCCCTGGCGCTCGTCGCCCTGCTCGCGAGCGACCTGTCCAACAACCGGGCGCTCGGCCCCGTCGGCGCCATCGGCATCGTCTGCGCGGTCCTCGGCGCGCTCACCTTCCTCCCGGCGGCCCTGGTCCTCACGGGCCGCGCCGCGTACTGGCCGGCCCGCCCGAAGACCCTCCCCGCAGGCGCGGACACGGGTCCCGACGCCCCCACCGGCACCACCGGGAGGAGGCTCGGGGGCGGCCACGCCCTCTGGACCCGGATCGCCGCCGTGGTGGACCGCGCTCCCCGCAAGGTGTGGGCGGTCACCCTCGTCGGGCTCCTGGCCTGCGCCGCCTTCGCGCCCACGCTGAACTCCCGGGGCGTGCCCTTCGACGAGATCTTCGTGAACGACGCGCCGTCCGTCGCCGCGCAGGAGACCCTGGGCCGTCACTTCCCCGGCGGCGCCGGCAACCCCGCCGTGATCATCGCCGACGCCGGAGCGGCCTCCCGCGTGACCGCCGCCGCGAAGGACGTCGAGGGCGTCGACTCGGCGTTCCCGGTGGACGCGTCGGGCCGCCCGGCCCCCGGCGAGCCGCTCGTGGCCGGCGGCCGGGTCCGGATCGACGCCACCCTGGCCGACGCGGCCGACAGCGACGCGGCCCGGGAGACGCTCGCCCGCCTCCGTACCGCCGTGCACGCGGTCCCCGGGGCGGACGCCCTGGTGGGCGGTTCGACGGCGCAGCAGTACGACACCCAGCGCACCGCCGCCCGGGACCGCGCCCTCATCGTTCCGGTGGTCCTGGCGATCATCCTGGTCATCCTGGTGGCGCTGCTGCGCTCCCTGGTGCTGCCGCTGCTCCTCGTCGCCACGGTGGCGCTCAACTTCGCCGCCACCCTGGGTGTCTCGGCGCTCGTCTTCGAGCACGTCCTCGGCTTCACCGGAACGGACTCCTCCGTCCCGCTGTACGGTTTCGTCTTCCTGGTCGCGCTGGGCGTGGACTACAACATCTTCCTGATGTCCCGGGTCCGTGAGGAGTCGCTGCGCCACGGGGTGCGCGAGGGCGTCCGCATCGGCCTGACCGCCACCGGCGGCGTGATCACCTCGGCGGGCGTGGTGCTCGCGGCGACCTTCGCCGCGCTCGGCGTGATCCCGCTGGCGTTCCTCGCGCAGATCGCGTTCATCGTCGCCTTCGGCGTCCTGCTCGACACCCTGGTGGTCCGTTCGCTCCTGGTGCCCGCGCTGGTCCGGGACCTCGGTCCGAAGGCGTGGTGGCCCGGTGCGCTCAGCCGCGTCCCGGCGGACCCGGCCCCCGGCCGCGAACCCGCCGCGTCCTCCGGGAAGGACGGCTGAACCGGCCGGACCGGCGGGGCTCCGGCCGGTCCGGGCACGGCCCGGCACGCGACGGGGCCGGCGGGGAGCGGCCCGCACCGGCTCACGGCGTGCCGGGGGTCCCGGTGGGCGCCGGCGGGGCCGGACAGGCGACCGCGCCGGGCCGCACGCTCAGCTTGAGGCCGGGCGTGGTGAGGAGGCCCGGGAGCTGGAAGTCCTGGGCGGTGCCCACGATCCTGTCGAACTTGGCGTAGCGGGCCTGGATGCCGAAGCGGTGCTGCGGGCTGTCGAGCGGGTTGACCACGTACGCCCCGGAGGCGTCCTTCACGGTCTTCACGTCGGCGCCGTTGGTGTTGAGGTCGACGATCCCGTCCATGTCGAGGACGCCGGTGGCGTTCTTGAGGTCGAGGACGGTGTTCTTCGTCCTGATCTCCCAGGAGCCCGGGTTGTCGTCGCCGAGGGTGAGCATCAGGGTGTACGTGGCTCCCCCGATCTGCTGCTTCTGGCTCAGGCAGAGGCCGTTGATCATCCCGTCCGCGAAGCCCATGCGGAGCACCCGTACGGTTCCGGCCGAGCCGTCGGGCCTGACGACGGCCTGGTCGACGACGGCGGCGCCGTACTGCGTCCCGTACAGGCTGCTGGTGGTGAAGTCGACGGGCCGGTCCTGGATCCGGAGGCCGACGGCGAGGGCGCCGCTCGCCATCGCGGTCCCGGCGCCGCCCGCGACGAGGAGCGCGGGCACGGCGACGGCAAGGGTCCGGCGCCAGTGGGTGCGGCCCTCCCGCGCGGAGACCTCCCGCGCGCGCTCGTCCTCCGCGGGCCCCTCCGGAACGGGGGCGTGCTCTTCCGGGCTGCGGCTTTCGGGGTTCATGGGGTGGTCACCGTGATGGTTCCGGGGAGGTGGACGGGGTTGTCGGTGGAGTCGAGGGCCGCGTGGTCGTCGACCGTCCGGATCGCGTAGATGTCGCCGGCGAAGTCCTCGGCGCCGGCGGTCAGCGGGATGAGGGAGCCGAAGAAGTCGAGGAGCCCCTGCACCCCGCAGATCTTGAAGAGGACGCGGACGCAGACGTTGGTGATGTTCCCCCACATCGTCGTCGTCTCGGGCTTCCCCGCGCTGTCGTAACCGCCGAGCGAGCCCTCCCCCGGCACGTCGATGGTGACGGTGTGGCCGTTCGCCCGCTGGACCACGTTCATGTGCGAGCGGATCTTGAGCTTGGTGAACGTGTACTTGGTGGTGGTCCGCGTCGTGCCGTCGGAGAGCCGGATGGTGACGTTCTTGTCGACCGTCATCGACACGGCGACCATGCTGTCGATGGTGACGCGCAGCGGGTCCGGGGAGGGCAGGAAGGGGACGCCCATCGGCTCGACGGCGGCGTTGGCCCCCGAGGCGCTGCTCGGCTGTCCCGACCAGACGGCGGTGGTGACCGCCAGGACCAGGGTGGTGGTCACCGCGAGGGCCTTGCGGCGCGCTCCGCGCGTGCCCCGCGTCCGGCGCGCCGCGCGTCCCTCCCGTACCGCGCGCTCCCCGGCCGTCACCCCTCCACCGCCCTGCGGCGCGGGCGTTTGGCACCCCAGCCGACCATCATGGAGCCGCCGAGGACGCCGAGCGTCATGCCGGCCAGGAACCCGCCCAGGTTGGAGACGACGAGGGAGACGACCGCGAGGACCACGCCGATGAGCCCGAAGGTGTACCGCTGGCCGGGCAGCGCCATCGGGATGAGGCCGCACAGGATCATCCCGCCACCGACGAGGTAGCCGGCGATCCCCCCGAAGCCCGTGCTCACGATCAGCTGCAGGGAGCTGAGGGAGAACTTGAGGACGGTCCAGCCCCCGGCGACCATCCACACCCCGCCCCAGAAGGGCCTGGTGCGGCGGAAGGCCCCGAACCACGCCCACGCGGCCTTCGCCCGGCTCAGCACGTCGTGGCCGATCCGGGGACGACCCTGATCTTCAGGTCGGGCAGGACCAGCGCGCCGGCCATCTCGGCGTCGTACGCGGTGGCGTTCAGGCCGTGCAGCTTGATGGAGCTGCCGCCCTCGCCGCCCGCCGAGCCGAGTCCGAAGCCGCCGGGCAGCGCGCCCGTGAGGGGCTTGCCGGCGACGGTGACCTGGTCGGCGGACTGGCCGAGCACCGCGTTCTGGAGGGTGGTGGGGCCGTACGCCTGGAGTTCGGTGGCCTGGATGTAGAGGTTCGACGCGTCGATGTCGGTGGTGAAGTCCGCCGGCGGGGCGGCCGTCACCTTCTGGCCGCCGGTCAGGAGCAGCGAGTACGGGAGCCCGGCGATCTTCTGGTGGACGATGCCGCACAGTCCGGCGAGCCCGGCGCTGGCGAAACCGACGCGCGCCATGGCGGTGTTGGTGGTCGTGGTGCCGTCCGGGCGTCCGACGGCCGGGGTGTTGACGATGGCGCCGAAGCCGCTGCCCTGGACGCCGTTGGAGGTCAGGGTGAAGGGCTCGCCGGTGACGCTGAAGTTGGCGGCGAGCGCCCCCTGCGCGAGCGCCGTGCCGAGGGCGCCGACGGCGAGGACCGAGGGGACGAGGGCGAACGCGCCGCGCCCCCAGCGGGTGCCGCGGCGGGTGCCGTCGGCCGCCTCGGCCAGCATCCGGGTGTTCCAGTCGGCGGCGGCGCGGACACCGCTCGTGCGCATCCGGGTCACGGACTTGCCGAGCTCACGGGCGCCGGAGAAGAGGTGGTTCATGCGGAGCCGCTCCCAACGGACACGGGGGGTACGGGGGTTCGGTCGGCCGTCCGGGTGCGGCGGAGGAATCCGCGCCGCTTGGCGGGCTTCTCGGGGAGCCAGCCGAAGGCCATGGAGCCGCCGAGGACCGAGAGGACCATGCCGACGAAGAGGCCGCCGAGGTTCGACAGCGGGAAGGAGGCGACGCCCGCGATCACCGCGAGGACGCCGGCGGTGTGGCGCTGGCTGGGCATCAGCAGGATGAGCAGGGCCATCGCCATCAGGACGACGCCGCCCGCCATGCCCGCGATCCCGCCGACCCCGACCTGGAGGATCTTGCCGAGGGGGGCCATCGGCAGGAAGAAGATGACGAAGCCGCCGGTCCCGGTCCAGACGGCCGCCCAGAACGGCCGGGTGCGGCGCCAGGTGCGGAACGCCGCGCGCGCGCCGCGCGGCCGGGGCGCGTCCGGGGCGGTCCCTTCGGTCGGCTCGGACGGCGGATCGGTGCTCATGGGGACCTCGCAGCGGTGGGTCGGGGAGGGGTGGGGAGGGGCCCCGTGCCTTTCGGGAGGCGCGGGGCCCCGGTGCGCGGCGCCGCCGCGCGGGCGGTCCGGCTCAGCAGCCCTTGTCGCCGTGGGCGATGCCGATCGCCAGGTCCGGCAGGGTGATCGCACCGGCGATCGTGGCGCCGTTGGCGTCGGCGTTGAGGTTCTTGATGTCCGTACGGCCGCCGGTGGCGTCCAGGCCGAACTGGCCCGGGGTGCCGTCGTTGATGCCGGTGGCCTTGATCCCGGCGCCGTCGGCGGCCGCGCCGATGACGTTCGGGGTGGCGTCGCTCGCGTTCAGGGTGGCCGTGGACGCCTTGAGCGCCTGGGCGTCGAGGATCAGCTTGTTCGCCTGGAGCCCGGAGCCCGCGACGAGCTGGTCGCTGGTGAGCGGGGTGGCCGCGGCCGGCGAGGAGATGTTGAGCGACCAGGTGCCGAGGCTGCCCACCACCGGGAGGTTGACCGACTGGACGGCGTGGACGCAGATGCCGTCCAGTCCCGCCTTGGCGATGCCGACCTGCGCGGCGCCCTTGGGCCCGCCCGCGTCGATGGTGTGCATGACCGCGCCGATGCCCTGCGGCGCGGCCACCGTCTTGGAGCTGAGGGTGAAGGGGACGCTCGTCAGCGAGAGGTTCGCGGCGAGGGCGCCCTGCACCATGGCGGTGGCCATGGCGGCGACCGCCACGGTCGCCGGCAGGGCCAGGAACGCCGATCTGCGCCAGCGGGTGACCCCTCTGCTCTCTTCCTGCATGTGCTCTCCAACCGTCGTCCCGCGCACGGCGCGCGGGTGGGGTGCGAATACAGCCGTGCGTCCTCGGCCGGATGGTCGGAGACGGATGACACTTTGCGGCTGCGTGTTCGAGAATTGGACAGTCATGTACCGAGTGTCAACAGTCCGGACAATCTTGGGGAGAATTCCCCCTGGACTACGCTTGGCCGATGCCACGCTTCAGGGAGACGGTCCGGACACTGCTGCGCGAACGCCTGCTCGACGCCGCGTACGAGGCGGTCGCGGACCGTGGCTTCGACAAGCTGCGCATGGCACACCTGGCCGGCGCGGTCGGCGTCAGCCGTCAGACGCTGTACTCGGAGTTCGCCTCCAAGGAAGCCGTCGGCGAAGCCCTGTTCCAGCGCGAGCTGGAACGCTGCCTCGTCGGCATCCAGGCGGGCCTGGACGCGCACCGGGACGACCTGCGGGCGGCCGTCGAGGCCGCCGTCGGCTTCACGCTCCGGCTGGCCGCCCGGAACCCCCTGATCAAGGCCATGCTGACCAGCACCGGCGAGGACGGGCTCCTCCCCTACCTCACGACCCGGTCCGCGTCGGCGTTCGCCACGGCCACCGCCATGGTCGACGCGTACGTCGCGGAGGCGTGGCCGGGCATCGGCCCGGTGGCGCGCGAACTGGCCGTGGACGCGGCGGTCCGGCTGACCGCCAGTCACATCGTCCAGGCCGGTTCGTCCCCCGAGGCGTCGGCCCGCAGGATCGCGGACACCGTGGTCCGGGTCGCCCTGAGCACGGGCCACGAGAAGGTGCCCCCGGCGTAGGGCGCGCCGCGGAACCGGCGCCGGGAGGCGGAGCCTCCGGAACACCCCTATGGCACCGCCCTCCCGTACTCCTCCAGGACGGGCCGGCCGTCGATGCCCGGGGACGAGGAGAGCGGGTGGGCCCGCACGCCGACCCGGCCCTCGATCCGGTCGATCCGGCCCCAGCCGTACGCCCGCGAGTCGTCCGACAGATCGGGGTTGTCGCCCAGGTAGAAGAACGCCCCCTCGGGCACGGTCCGCAGCTCGGCCCGCGCCGAACGGGTGCCCTCCGCCGTGCAGCAGGGGCCCGTACGGCGGGCCTGCGCCGCCCAGCGGGGGGACACCACCCGGTGGACCGGGCCGGTGCCCCGCTCCTGGAGGAGGACCTGGAAGGGTTCGTCCGGCGTGGAGACGATCGCGACCCGGTCGCCGGGGAGCGCGACGACCCGCTTCACCAGGAGGGCGTCCTTCCCGGTGGCCCGCAGCAGCACCACGTCGAACCGGCGCGCCTCGCCGGCGGAGCCCGGGACGGCGAGGACGCGGTCCCCCCGGTGAAGGGTGGGGGCCATGCTGGAGCCGTCGACCCGGATGCCGAGGGCGGTGACGGCGACGCCCGCGAGGAGGCAGAGCACGGCCCCGGCCCCGAGGACGGCTCCGACCGCCCGGCGCGCGCTCATCGGCGGGGACCGGAGGACGAAGGCCGGTCGGTTTCGGTCATGGCCGGACGGTAGGACGGCGGGCGGTGATCGGCTGTGACCGTACCGCTCAGGGTTGTTGACCACGGTCGTCCGGGACCACGACGACCGGTCCCACCAGGGAGCCGACCCGGAGGGCGACCGGCCCGCCCCGGGGACCGGCACCCGTACGGGCCGTCCCGGACGGAGCGGTGCCGGTGTCCTGATCCGGCCGTCGCTCGGCCTTCCTCACGCCCCGGTCGAGCGGGTCACCATGCTCATCGTCACCCGTGAGGGTGACCGCCGCTGCGAACTCCCGACCCACCGGCGGACCCTCGACGGCCCGGACCACCTCCGCCGCCATGGCCCACTCGCGCAGATCGCCGCCGGCTTCGGCATATCCGTCGGCACCGCTCGTGCCCACGCCGCAGCGGTCGTCGGCCACCTGTCCCGGCGGGCGCCCGGACCGCCGCGGGTCTTGCCGGAGACGGATCCGGATCGCCTCCTGCTCGACGGCCCCCTCGCCGACCGCGCCCGCACCGGCGCCGGCTCCTGGGTGACCACACCGATTGGACGGCTTCCCGGGCGGGACCTCACCACGGCCCAGCGGACGATCGGCCGAGCCCTGTCAGCGGTACGAGCACCGGTCGAACGAAGCATCGCAAGGCTGAAGTCCCGGCGCATCCTCCGCCGGGTCCGCCGCGGCCCGAACCGCGTCTCCGTCGCCGCCACGGCCGTCCTCACCCCGAAGCACCCACGCCGAAAAGGCTCACTGCCCCGAGTACTGCCCTTCCGGTCCTGTCGGGAACACGCTGCGAACAGGTTTCGTGGAACACGTCCCATCTTCCTGAAAGGCGCCCCGTTGACACAGCACGAACACCACCAAGAGCAGGCAAACGGCCTCAAGTCCCCGGCGCCTGCCAGATCGGCCCGCACGAGCCCAGCAGGACTTCTCGCCCTTCAGCGCACTGCGGGCAACGCCGCCGTCCTCCACATGCTCCAGCTCTCCGGACATCCCTACGCCCAACCACCCGTCCAGCGCGAGGACCAAGCCGCCGAACAGCACGTGCACGGCGCCGGCTGCGAACACCGACGGACCGCCGCCGAACAGGCACCCGCCGCTGTACAGCGGTCCGCCGTCCACGACGTCCTCGCAGGCAGCGGCCGCCCCATGGACGCCCCGCTCCGCGACGAAATGGAAGCCCGCCTCGGTGCCGACTTCTCCGACGTCCGCATCCACGACAGCAGCGCCGCCCGCGCTTCTGCGGGCGAAATCGGCGCCCGCGCCTACACGAGCGGCAACAACATCGTCCTCGGCGACGGCGGAGGAGACAAGCACACCCTCGCCCATGAACTCACTCACGTCATTCAACAACGCCAAGGCCCCGTCGCAGGAACAGACCAGGGAAACGGGCTGAAGGTGAGTGACCCGTCAGACCGCTACGAAAAAGAAGCCGAATCCAACGCACACCGGGTCATGAACAATCCGGCACCAGTTCAGCGGGACGCCTCATCAATCCAGCCGAAGACAAGCGCCTACGTCACCGCCAACGAGACTCCAGAGATCCAGCGGAAGATCGAACTCAACGATCCGAAAGATCTTCAGGACCCGCGGAGCCTGGAAAGCGCAGCAGCCGTCCAGGCATTCCTCAACTCCTACGAAATTTCGATAGTTGCACGCGTCGCCGCCTCTGAAGGAAAACCCCTCACCCCCTCCAGGGGAGCGGAAATAGGGTATGAAGCGAAAGCCGTCATGCGTGACATGGTGGAGAGTGCGACAGTGCTCACCTACAGCGACGACAAGGCCGGCGCAGAGGCTCTCGCTGCAGCCATCTGCGATAAAATAGCCAAACGCCCCTCTAGGCGCGACTGGAATTCTGATGAAACCTCGCCACAGGGGTCCAGTCGGCTGGGAATAGCAGACAAGATACTGGGCGCGGTGGGAGATAAAATAGAAAAGAAAACGGAGAATCTCTCATTCGCCGAAGGATTTGAATCGGGAGCGAAAAAAGCACTTAAAGACCGGGCCGACGCACTTCAAGGCAATATGAAGATTCCGACACAGGAAGAGCTGAAGAAACTTTCCGACAACCTCCCGGAAGGCGGAAAGTTCGCCCTCTACGCCATGATCAACGGACAGGACGAACTGCAAAAACTCATAGCCGATGCCGCTTCCTACGGAAGCCAGGAGGGGGGATCGAAATTCAGCAGGCAGGCCAACGAAGGGATGGACAGAGTCAAGCAGAGCGCAGGGGGGGCGGTTGCCGGCAGTGTCCTGACATCGGGGACACTGGGGGTGCTGGCAACTGTTATCAATCCTGGGCTCGGGGCAGCGGTCAGGGTCGGTTCCGCGGCGGTCGGAGCCGCATCGGTCGTCAACGAGGGCGTCAAGGCCGCCCAGAAACTGGAAGAACTCAGGGAGACCCACCCCGTGATATACGGGCGCGTCAAGCAGAAAGTCGAAAAGAGCCTGGAGCAGACCTACGAAAACGCAGGAAAAACCCTCAATGACAGTGCACAGAAGCACAGAGAGGAAATGCCGGAACATTTCAGGGATAATTTCGGTAATTTCTAGGGACGGCTGACCACTTGTTCGAGTGATCGCTCGGAACGGGGGCGGCCATCTTCGTGACCTTGCACTCGGCTGAGGGTTCGGTCTCGGTCTGAGCGGCCCGCAGCGTCCGGCCGAACGTCCCGTCCGCCGACCACCTGCGAAAACGCGTATGCAGCGCGGCCCACGGGCCATAGCGCTCGGGCACATCCCGCCGGGCCGCCCCGGTCCGGAACGTCCACTTACTGATCTTTTCGTTAGTTGGGTGGGGTTGGCGGGTGGAGGGTGAGGCCGGTGTGGGTGAGGAAGGACCAGGGCAGTTGGGGGTTGGTGTTG
>NZ_JBVIZC010000014.1:0-93069 GCF_055591945.1 Streptomyces sp. NPDC041191
TTCGGGGAGTTGGTTGAGGCGGGTGAGGAGGGCGGCGGAGAGGGGTTGGGCGTCGTCGGTGGAGATGGTGGTGGGGCGGGTGAGCTCGGGCAGGTTGCCCAGCGCCGCCCGACGCACCGCCGCCCCCGGAGTCGTCGGGGCGTCGCCCGTGGTGACCGGTCGGACTCTGACGGTGGACATGGCACTCCTTCGACGATGCGTGGGACCCGTGCCGCTTCCGTACGGGGTCACGTCCCGGGTCCGTCGGTCGAGCGTCTTGGACCAGGATGCCTGCTATCCGATGGTTCGGCACGATTTACCGGGGAAGCCGAACAGAAGCAGGACGGACCCTTCCGGACCGAGAGGAGTGACCGATGCCGCGCGGATCGAGCCCCAAGCGGGAACGGCAGTACGAGCACATCAAGGAGAGCGCCCGGGACCGGGGCGAGAGCGAGAAGCGGGCCGAGGAGATCGCCGCGCGCACGGTCAACAAGGAACGGGCCCGGGCGGGTGAGTCGAAGACCGCGAGCAAGAGTTCGACGCAGGACATGTCCTCGTCGCGCCGTGGCGGAAAGCACTCGCACAGCGGCGCGCAGGGCCCGACCTACGACCAGCTCTACGCCGAGGCCAGGCGCCGCGACGTGCACGGCCGTTCGTCCATGGACAAGGCGGAGCTGAAGCGGGCCCTGGGGGAGTGACCCGCCCCGCCCGGAGAAGTCCCGCGCCGGGCCGGGCACGGGCCGTACGCGCGCCCGTGCCCGGCCCGGCGCACCGCGTTCACGCCCCGTCGCCGCCGCTTCCGGGAGGCGCGGGCCGGACCTCCACGATGCCGCGCGCGATGCCGAGGTCCACCAGGTCCTCCGGCCGCAGCCGGAGCTGGTCGGCGGTCGTGACGGCCTCCTCGGGGGCGCGCTTGAGGATGGCCGCGGCGGCCTCGGGAGCGATGACGGAGAAGTACGCGTCCGGCGTGGTCCAGGTGTTCCCCGGGGCCGCGAGGGCCAGCGCGCCGCCCGATCCGCCCTCCCCGACGAGCAGGGAGGTCAGCGGGGTGCGCGCGGAGGCGACGGCGGCGAACAGGTCCGCGATCGCGCTCCCCGCGCCCTCGCGCTCCGCCGCCGGGTCGTTGGCGGCCCCCGGGGTGTCCACGAGGGTGAGGACCGGTATGCCCAGCCGTCCGGCGAGCCGCACGAGCCGGGCGGCGGTGCGGAAGCCGGCCGGACGGGTCGCCGTGCCGCACTGCGCGGCATAGGCGGCGGTACGGCCGTCGGGGAGCCGCCCGAAACCGCACCGCACGCCCGGGTCCACCCCGCCGCAGCGGTCGCCGGAGATCTCCTCGCGGAGCGTGAAGTGGGCGTCGAGGTACGCGCCGGCCCGGGGCCGGCCGGGGTGCCGGGCGCGCGCCACGGCCTCCCGGCCGCTCGCGGAGGGCGCCGCGCCGGGGTCCCCGAGCGCGTACGGCGGCGGAACCGGGCCCCCGGCGGGGCGGGTGAGCAGGGAGAGCCAGCGCCCCAGGGTGGCGCGCAGCGCCTCCGGGGGCACGATCGCGTCCACGTGGCCGTGGGCGAGCTGCGCCTCGGCGGTGTACGCGGCCGGGTCCGCGCCCGGCGGGCGCACCCGGGACCCGGCGAAGGCGACCTGGGCGCCCGGCAGGGCGAGGACGACGTCGGAACCGGCGCCGAGCGTGGCCCAGCCGCCGCCGGTCGTCGGATCGCGCAGGACGGCGACCTGCGGCAGCCCGGCGGCCCGGGTGAGCGCCGACTCGCGGGCCAGGCGCTGGAGCTGGAGGAGGGCCCGCATGCCCTCGTGCATCCGGCTGCCCCCGGTGGCCGGGAGGACGACCACGGGCAGCCGCTGCTCGCGCGCCAGGGCGTGGGCCGCGGCGATCCGCGCCCCCGTCCGCTCGCCCAGGGAGCCGCCGAGGAACCGGAACTCGAAGGAGATCACGACCGCCGGCACCCCGCCCACCGCACCCGTGCCGCAGACCACCGACTCGGTCTCGCCGGTACGGGCGGCGGCGCGGGCGTGCGCGGCGGAGTACCCGGACCAGCCGATCGGTCCGTCGTCCTCCAGGGGCCCCTCGGAGAAGGGGAGTTCGGTGAACTCGTCGGTGGCGAGGGCGATCGCCCCGCGTGCCGTCGTCGGGTCGGTCACGATGCCTCACAGCCGGTCGCCGGTGCGTGCGTACGGGTGGATCAGCGGTGCCGCCCCACCGTACCGTCCGGCCCCGGCCGCGCTCAGGCCAGGACGCCGCTCCCGTGCGGGGCGTACAGGTCCAGGAGCCGGACCCGGTTCACCTGGAGGCGGTGCGCCAGGACCGACCCCATCCAGAACAGGACCGCGGCACCGAACTCCACGTCCGAGCGGCACAGGGAGCGGACGGCCGGGGCGTCGAACTCGAACGCCCGCACCGGCGTCATCGCCTCCGCCCCGGACTGGCAGAGGTACGGCGGGAACATCCAGGACACGCCGACCAGTTCGCCGTGGCGCAGGGTCTCGATCACCGGGGCCCCGCGCCCCGGCACCCTCACGTCGAGCGTCACCGCGCCCGTCTTCACGATCCAGAAGCGGTCGGCGTGCTGCCGTTCCTCGAACAGCCGGTGACCGGCCTCGAAGGACACGTCCTCGGCGAAGGCCATCAGGCGCTCCCGGTGCTCCGGGGGCAGCGAGCCGACCTTGGGCGCGGCACTGCTCATGGCGGACCCTCCTCGCACACTCGATCCCACCCCCAGTGTCCGCCAGACGGCCGCCGCGCGCAGATCTCCCCCGGCCCGGGGAGGGCCCGCCCGGGAAGCGCGCCGGAACGGTCCGCGCGTCGACCGGCGGGCCGGCCCGCGAGGAGCTCCTCCTCCGCGCCCTCACCTGCCTCCCGGGGGACGGCTCCGACCGGGTCCCGCGGGGTCCCCCGGCACGTTTGAACCCGCCGGGCCGGGAGAGCCGGGACCACGGGTCCGGCCTACGGCACCGGCCACCGCGACCGCGTTCCGGCCTGCCTCGCGGGGCGGACCGGGAAGGGGCGGACGGACCGGGCGGCGCGAGGCGACGCCCCGGCGTCCCGGTGCGTAGAGTCGACCCCTGTACGCCCCCGTACAGCCGCCGTGCCGACCCGTGCGAGCCCGCACGGACCCGTACGGCGGACCGGGCGCGCCCCACCGGTGCGCCGCCGACCGATCCCGACGAGGAGACTTCACGTGACCGACCCGGTGTCCACCGACCTCCAGCAGCAGATCGCCCGGACTCTCCAGGTCTCCGGGTCCTTCGACCCGGCGGCGGAGATCGAGCGCCGGGTGGCCTTCCTCACCGAGCAGCTCACCTCCAACGGACTGCGGGCCCTGGTGCTCGGCATCAGCGGAGGCGTCGACTCCACCACCGCCGGCCGGCTCTGCCAGCTCGCCGTGGAACGTGCCCGCGCCGCGGGCCACGACGCCACCTTCTACGCGATGCGCCTGCCGTACGGCGCCCAGGCCGACGAGAAGGACGCGCAGACCGCCCTCGACTTCATCCGCCCCGACAAGGTCCTCACCGTGGACGTGAAGCCCGCGAGCGACGCGGCCCTGGAGGCGTGCGTCGCCGCCGACGTGGCCTTCCGCGACGACCACCACCGGGACTTCGTCCAGGGCAACATCAAGGCCCGGCAGCGGATGATCGTCCAGTACGCCGTCGCCGGTGCCCACAACGGCCTCGTCGTCGGCACCGACCAGGCGGCCGAGGCCGTCTCGGGCTTCTTCACCAAGTTCGGCGACGGCGCCGCCGACGTCGTCCCGCTGACCGGTCTGACCAAGCGGCGCGTGCGCGCCGTCGCGGCCGAGCTGGGCGCGCCGGACGAGCTGGTGCGGAAGGTTCCCACGGCCGACCTGGAGACCCTCGACCCGGGCAAGCCCGACGAGGAGGCGCTGGGCGTCACGTACGACGAGATCGACGACTTCCTGGAGGGCAGGCCGATCGGCCGGGAGGCGTTCGACACGATCGTCCGCCGTTACGAACTCACCGAGCACAAGCGGCAGCTGCCCATCGCTCCCTGAGCGGCGCCCGGGGAGGGGCGGGGGCCGGCCGACCCCCGCCCCTCCCCGGGTCCGTCGTCCTTTCCCGGCCCGCTGCCTTTCCCGGACCCGTCGTCCTTTTCCGGTCCGCCGCCTTCCTCGGGCCCGTCGTCCTTTCCCGGCCCACCGCCCTCCCCGGGGTCGCCGCCCACCCCCGGGCTCCCGCCCGCGTCGGCCCTCCCGCGGCCCCCGCCCCGCCCTCCTCGCGCGACCCGTGACCGGCCCCCTCCACCCGTCGCCGCACGCGGCGCGGAGCCCGATGCCGTACGGCCGTCCCGCGCCCCGGCAGGCCCCGTAGCCCCGCAGGCCCCGCCGATCCCGACGGACAGGCGGACGCCCGGTGCCGCCCCACGGGGGACGACGACCGACACCCCCGCAAACGACAGCCCTTGGCGTACCGACGCCAGGGCCGTCCCCCACAGGGCCGATTTCCAGCCCGCTGAACGGCGTCTCCCGTCATGACCCTTGCGGGACGGTCCGGAGCCCTGCTATTCATCCGTTAGGAAGGTTTCCTTCCAATCTCGGAGACGCCTTCTCGCGTCCCTCCCCTCGTTCGTCGTTCCGTGGAGACCCCCATGACTTCCGCACGAACCGTACGACTCCGCTCCCGCCGCTTCGGCGTCGCCGGCACCGCCCTCGGCGCCCTGCTGTTCGGCATCACCGCCGCCCCTCCCGCCGTGAACGCCGCCCCCGCCCCCACGGCCCCCTCGTCCTCCCGGGCCGCCGCCACCACCCCGGCCGCGATCAACGGCCGGCTGAAGGTCTGCGGCACCAAGCTGTGCAACCAGTACGGCAAGCCGATCCAGCTGCGCGGCATGTCCTCGCACGGCACCCAGTGGTACAGCCAGTGTCTGACGGGCGGCTCCCTCGACGCCCTCGCCAAGGACTGGAAGGCCGACGTCCTGCGCGTCTCCACGTACGTCCAGGAGGACGGCTACGAGACCGACCCGCGCAAGTACACCGACCTCGCCCACTCCCTCATCGAGCAGGCCACCGCGCGCGGGATGTACGTGATCGTGGACTGGCACATGCTCGACCCGGGCGACCCGCACCACAACCTCTCCCGCGCCAAGACCTTCTTCACCGAGATCGCCAAGCGCCACGCGGGCAAGACCAACCTGCTGTACGAGATCGCCAACGAGCCCAGCGGCGTCTCCTGGTCCAGGATCAAGAGCTACGCCGAGCAGGTCATCCCCGTCATCCGCGCCAAGGACCCCGAGGCCCCGGTCCTCGTCGGCACGCGCGCGTGGTCCTCGTTCGGCGTCTCGGAGGGCGCGACCGAGTCGGAGGTCGTCTCCAAGCCGGTGAACGCGTCCAACATCATGTACACCTTCCACTTCTACGCGTACTCGCACCGGGACGAGTACCTGAAGACCCTCTCCCGCGCCGCCGACAAACTGCCGGTCTTCGTCACCGAGTTCGGCACCCAGAACTACGCCGGTGAGGGCAGCAACGACTTCGCCATGACGCAGAAGTACCTCGACCTGATGGCGTCCAAGAAGATCAGCTGGGTCAACTGGAACTTCTCCGACGACGAGCGCAGTGGCGCGGTCTTCAAGACCGGCACCTGCGACAAGGGCGGCCCCTGGACCGGCACCGCCTCCCTCAAGCCCGCCGGCGTCTGGATCCGCGACCGGATCAGGACGGCGGACGACTTCCCGACCTCCTGATCCGCACGACCCCCGACCCACCCGGCCGGCCGGTCCGTTCCCACCCGGCCGGCCCGGTGCGCCCCCGTCCCGCGTTCTCGCCCGGCGGGGGCGCACTGCTCTCCGTCGACGGGACCGCCGGGGGCCGGACACGAAAGTCCAAGGGGTGTGTGCCCCTCGCTCATGGCGCGTCCCGGCGGGCGGCGGTAGAACTCGGTCCGGGGCCCCGAGGACCCCCGCGAGGAGAGGACCCGGACATGAGCACCCACGCCGACGCGGAGATCGCCGCGCAGCCCGACTGCTGGCGCCGCGCCGCCGAGGCCGCCGACCGCCACGCCGGCCTGCTGCCGGCCCCGGGCGAACGCGTCGCGGTCGTCGGCTGCGGCACCTCCTACTTCATGGCCCGCGCCTACGCCGCCCTGCGCGAGTCCCTCGGCGCGGGCGAGACCGACGCCTTCCCCGCCTCCGACGGGACCCCGCTCGGGCGCGGCTACGACCGGATCGTGGCCCTGACCCGGTCGGGCACCACCACGGAGGTCGTGGACCTGTTGGCCCGCGCCGCCGGCCGCGCCCCGACCCTCGTCCTCACCGGCGCCCCCGACAGCCCGGCGGGACGGCTCGCCGGCCGGGTCCTCGACCTCGGCTTCGCCGGCGAACGCTCCCTCCTGCAGACCCGGTTCGCCACCACCGCCCTGCAACTCCTGCGTGCCGGGCTCGGCGTGGACCTCGCCCCCGCGATCGCGGACGCCGAACTCGTCCTGTACGAACGACTGCCGGCCCTCTGGGAGCGGCGCGGCCAGTTCACCTTCCTCGGCACCGGCTGGACGGTCGGCCTCGCCGACGACGCCGCCCTCAAGCTGCGCGAGGCGGCCCGCGCCTGGACGGAGTCGTACGCGGCGATGGAGTACCGCCACGGACCGATCAGCATCAGCGACCGGACCAGCCTCGTCTGGTGCCTCGGCCCCGCCCCGTCGGGACTGCGCGACGAAGTGGAGTCCACCGGCGCCCTGTTCGCCGCCGACGCGATCGACCCGGTCGCCGCCCTCGTCCGCGCCCAGCGGCTCGCGGTCGCCCTCGCCGCCCGGCGCGGCCTCAACCCCGACCGGCCCCGGCACGTCTCGCGCTCGGTGATCCTCGCCGGTGCGTCCCGCTCCGTGGCCGCGGAGGCGGCCCGTATCCTGCGCCCATGACCGCAACGGACGCCATCGGCCTCGCCGAGATGCCCGGCGACTGGCGGCGCGCGCTCGCCGTCGTCGCCCACCCCGACGACCTGGAGTACGGCTGCGCGGCCGCCGTCGCCGCCTGGACCGATGCCGGGAAGGAGGTCGTCTACGTCCTCGCCACCCGCGGCGAGGCGGGCATCGACACCCTCGCCCCGGACGTCTGCGGCCCGCTGCGGGAACGGGAGCAGCGCGACAGCGCCGCCGTCGTCGGCGTGGACACCGTCGAGTTCCTCGGCCACCGCGACGGCGTGATCGCGTACGGACCGGAGCTGCGCCGCGACATCGCGGCCGCGATCCGCCGCCACCGCCCGGAGCTGGTCGTCACCCTCAACCACCGCGACACCTGGGGCGGCGGCCCCGGCGCCCCCTGGAACACCCCCGACCACCTGGCCGTCGGCCGCGCCGTCCTCGACGCGGCGGGCGACGCGGGCAACCGCTGGATCTTCCCCGAACTGCGGGAACGGGGCCTGGAGCCGTGGAACGGCGTCCGCTGGGTCGCGGTCGCCGCGTCCAGCGCCCCGACCCACGCGGTCGACGCGGGACCGGGCCTCGAACGCGCGGTCCGCTCGCTCCTCTGCCACCGGACCTACATCGAGGCGCTGACGGACCGGGACCCCGAGGAGTACGTCCGGTCCTTCCTCGCCGAGACGACGGGCCGGGCCTCCGGGCGCTTCGGCGGCCGTCCCGCCGTGACCTTCGAGCTGTTCCCGCGCTGACGGGGGCCGGCTCAGGCGGGCGCCGCGCCGTCCACCGCCGCCTCAGGCGTCCGCCGCGCCGTCCACCGCCGCCTCCAGGTCGCCGAACAGCAGCTCGTTGTTGATCGTGACGCCCGCCCGGTAGCCCCCGCTCACCGCGTTGACCACCTGCTCCTGCGGGCCCGTCACGTTCCCCGCCGCCCACACGCCGGGCACGCTCGTCCGTCCCGTCCCGTCCACCGCGACGAACTCTCCGAACGGCGTGGCGTTCCTCTCCGCCCCCAGCCGCCGCAGGACGTCGTCCCGGGCCGCCAGGCGCGCCGCCCCGACGAAGACCACCTCGCGCGGCACGAACCGGCCGTCGGCGAGCCGGACCCCGGTCAGCCGGTCGTCCTCCACCGCGAGCCCGGCGACCTCGCCGGCCACGACCTCCACCCCCGCCGCGTCGAGCAGCGCCGCGTCCCGCGCGGAGAGCCCGTCGGCGGTGTGCAGGAAGAGGGTCACGTCCGGGGACCACCGGGAGACCATCAGCGCCTGGTGGGCCGGCATCGCCGGATGGGCGACGACCCCGAACGGGCGGTCCCGGACCTCCCAGCCGTGGCAGTACGGGCAGTGCAGCACGTCCCGGCCCCAGCGCCCGGCCACCCCGTCGATCTCCGGCAGCTCGTCCACGAGCCCGGTCGTCACCACGAGCCGCCGCGCGCCGACGACCGTGCCGTCCGCGAGCGACACGGTGAAACCGTCCCGCCCGTCCGGCTCCGCGTCCGTCACCCGGCCGGACCGCCACTCCACCCCGTACGCGGCGATCTCCGCCCGGCCCGCCGCCAGGTACGCGGCGGGGCTCATGCCGTCCCTGGAGAGGACGCCCCGCATGTGGGCCGCGGGGGCGTTGCGGGGCTCGCCCGCGTCGACCACCAGGGTGCGCCGCCGCGACCGTCCCAGGACCAGGGCCGCGCCGAGCCCGGCCGCGCCGCCCCCGACGACCACCACGTCGTACCGCTCGTCCTGCCGTTCGTCCTGCCGCGTCATGTGTGCGTTCATGGGGCCGAGGTTCGGCCGGGCACCCCCTCCGGTGCAAGAAAACTTGCCGGTCCTGCAACACTGGACCCATGACCGCAGACGACCGCATCGACGCCGTACTGAACGAGGTGGGCCCCCGGCTCCGCCGGGTCCGCCGCGACCGGGGGGTGACCCTGGCCGAGCTCTCCGCCGCCACCGGCATCTCCGTGAGCACCCTCTCCCGGCTGGAGTCCGGGCAGCGCAGGCCCAGCCTCGAACTGCTCCTGCCGCTCGCCCGCGCCCACCAGGTCCCGCTGGACGAACTGGTCGGCGCGCCGCCCGTGGGCGACCCCCGGGTCAGGGCCAGGCCGATCGTGCGGCACGGGCGCACGATGTACCCGCTGACCCGGCAGCCCGGCGGGCTCCAGGCGTACAAGGTCATCCAGGAGAAGCCGTACGAGGAGCCGGAGGGCCGGGTGCACGAGGGGTACGAGTGGCTGTACGTGCTCTCCGGCAAGCTCCGGCTGCACCTCGGCGGGCGGGAGGTCGTCCTGGGGGCGGGGGAGGCGGCCGAGTTCGACACGCGCGTCCCGCACTGGTTCGGGCCGACCGCCGACGGACCGGTGGAGTTCCTGAGCCTGTTCGGGCCGCAGGGGGAGCGCATGCACGTCAGGGCCCGGCCCAAGAAGTCCGGCCGATCCGTTCCCCCAGGGCAAGCGACCGCTTAGTATGCAGCCGACCGCTCGGTACGGAGGAGGCTTCCGGATGCAGGCATGGCGTGTGTACGAGAACGGTGAACCGGGTGCGGTGATGCGCCGCGAGGAAGTGGAGCCGCCCGAGCCCGGCGACGGCCAGGTCCTCCTGAGGGTCCGCGCCGCGAACGTCAACTTCCCCGACGCGCTGCTCTGCCGGGGCCACTACCAGGTGCGCCCCCCGCTGCCCTTCACCCCCGGCGTGGAGGTCTGCGCCGAGACCGGGGACGGGCGCAGGGTCGTCACCACCGTCGCCCTCCCGCACGGCGGCTTCGCGGAGTACGCCCTCGCCGACGCCGCCGGACTGCTCCCCGCCCCCGAGTCGCTCGACGACGCCGAGGCCGCCGCGCTCCACATCGGCTACCAGACCGGCTGGTTCGGCCTGCACCGCCGCGCCGCCCTGAAGGAGGGCGAGACCCTCCTCGTCCACGCGGCGGCGGGCGGCGTCGGCAGCGCGGCCGTCCAGCTCGGCAAGGCGGCCGGCGCCACCGTCATCGGCGTCGTCGGCGGACCCGCGAAGGCCGCCGTCGCCCGCGCCCTCGGCTGCGACGTGGTGATCGACCGGCGCTCCGAGGACGTCGTCGCCGCCGTCAGGGCCGCGACCGGCGGCCGGGGCGCCGACGTGATCTACGACCCCGTCGGCGGCGACGCCTACCGGCAGTCCGCGAAGTGCGTCGCCTTCGAGGGCCGGATCGTGGTCGTCGGCTTCGCGAGCGGCACCGTCCCCGAGCCCGCCCTCAACCACGCCCTGGTGAAGAACTACTCCGTCCTCGGCCTCCACTGGGGCCTGTACGCGGCGAAGGACCCCGCCTCGGTCGGCCGCTGCCACGAGACCCTCACCGCCTACGCCGCCAAGGGCCTGATCAAGCCGCTCGTCGGGGAGCGCGTCCCCTTCGCGGGCGCCGCCGACGCCGTCCAGCGCGTCGCCGACGGCACCACCACCGGCCGCCTGGTCGTCCTCCCGGAAGGGGTCCGCGCGTGACCGGCCCGGACCCGGCCCCGCCCGGCGCCGGCGCACTCCGCGCGCTCACCCGGAAGCTCCTCGACGAGCACCCGCCCGCCACCACCGGCCGCACCGACTTCCTGCGCGCCCGCTTCGACGCCGGACTCGCCTGGGTGCACTGCCCCGTGGGCCTCGGCGGACTCGGCGCGCCCCGCGCCCTCCAGACCGTCGTGGACGCCGAACTCGCCGCCGCGGGCGCCCCCGACAACGACCCGCGCCGCATCGGCATCGGCCTCGGGATGGCCGCCCCCACCCTCCTGGCGTACGGCTCCGAGGAGGTCAAACGCCGCTTCCTCAGGCCGCTGTGGGTCGGCGAGGAGGTGTGGTGCCAGCTCTTCAGCGAACCCGGCGCCGGCTCCGACCTCGCCGCCCTCGGCACCCGGGCCGTCCGGGACGCCGGGGGAGACTGGGTGATCGACGGACAGAAGGTGTGGACCTCCAGCGCCCATGTCGCCCGCTGGGCCATCCTCATCGCCCGCACCGACCCGGACGCCCCCAAGCACCGGGGCATCACCTACTTCGTCTGCGACATGACCGACCCCGGCGTGGAGGTCAGGCCGCTGCGCCAGATCACCGGCGAGGCCGAGTTCAACGAGGTCTTCCTCACCGGCGTCCGCATCCCCGACGCCCACCGCCTCGGCGAGGTCGGGGACGGCTGGCGGGTCGCCCGGACCACCCTCATGAACGAACGCGTCTCCATCGGCGGGGCCCGCGTCCCCCGCGAGGGCGGCATGATCGGGAAGGCCGCCGCCACCTGGCGCGAGCGCCCCGAACTGCGCACCCACGACCTGCACCGGCGCCTCCTCGACCTCTGGGTGGAGGCCGAGGTGGCCCGGCTCACGGGCGAACGCCTCCGCCAGCAGCTCGTCGCCGGCGAGCCGGGCCCCGAGGGCAGCGCGACGAAGCTCGCCTTCGCCCGGCTCAACCAGGCCATCAGCGGCCTGGAGGTCGAACTCCTCGGCGAGGAGGGACTGCTGTACGGGGAGTGGACCATGCGCCGCCCCGACCTCGTCGACTTCACCGGCCGCGACGCCGGCTACCGCTACCTGCGGTCCAGGGGCAACTCGATCGAGGGCGGCACCAGCGAGGTGCTCCTCAACATCGTGGCCGAGCGGGTCCTCGGCCTGCCCCCGGAGCCCCGCGACGACAAGGACGTCCCGTGGAAGGACCTCGCGCGATGACGGACCGGACCGACCTCCTCTACTCCGATACCGAGGACGACCTGCGCGCGGCCGTCCGCGCCCTGCTCGCCGACCGGGCCGGCCACGCGGTCCTGCTCGGCCGGATCGAGACGGACGACCCGTACGTCCCCGGCCTCTGGACGTCCCTGGCGACCGGCATCGGCGCCGCGGGCCTCCTCGTCCCCGAGGGGCTCGGCGGCCAGGGCGCGAGCCACCGCGAGGCCGCCGTGGTCCTGGAGGAACTGGGCCGCGCGGTCACCCCCGTCCCCTACCTCACGAGCGCGGTGACGGCCACCGGGATCCTGCTCGCGCTCGCGGAGGAGAGCGACCCGGCGGCCGTACTCCTCGCCTCCGTCGCGAGCGGCCGCACGGTCGCGGTCCCCGCCGTGCCCCTGACGACCGCGCCGTACGACCCGGCCCCGCCGCCCGGCCCCTCCGTGTCCGCCGTCGCCGACGCCGTCGCGGCCGACGTCTTCCTGGTCCTGCGCGCCGACGGCCTGTACGCCGTGCCCGCCGACGGGGCGACGGTCGAGCCGCGGACCCCGCTCGACCTCACCCGCCCGCTCGCCCGGGTCACCACGGAGCCCGGCACCGGCACCCGGCTCGCCGGACCCGGGGCGGCCCGCGCGGCCGTCGGGCGCGGACTGCTCGCGGGCGCCGGACTGCTGGCCTCCGAACAGCTCGGGCTCGCCGAACGGTGCCTGGAGGAGACCGTACGGTACACCCGCGAGCGCCACCAGTTCAACCGGCCCGTCGGCTCCTTCCAGGCGCTGAAGCACCGCATGGCCCGGCTCTGGCTGGACCTCGTGGGGGCCAGGGCGGCGGCCCGCGCCGCCGCGGACGCCCTCGCCACGGACAGCCCGGACGCCCCGCTCACCGTGGCCGTCGCCCAGGCGTACTGCTCCGGGGTCGCCGTCCGCGCGGCCGAGGAGTGCGTCCAGCTCCACGGCGGGATCGGGATGACCTGGGAGCACCCCGCCCACCTGGCGCTGAAGCGGGCCGTGTCCGACCGGGCCGCGTTCGGCGCGGCGGGCCGCCACCAGGACGCGATCGCCGCCCTGGCGGATCTTCCGGCGCCCGTGTAGGAAATCCCGCGCGGAGCGCCCGTGGGCCCCACCCGTGCGGGCCCACGGGCCCCGCACGCCCCGCCCGCCCCCCGGGTAAGGGGCCCGTCTGTCCGCACCCCTTATGCGTGCTGTTTAATTGCGAGCTGTTGGCAAAAGCAGTTGATCTTCAAAAGGGGTACGGACACGATGACCGCCCGATCCATCCGCAACGCGGCGGCCACGGTACTGGCGGGCTCCCTCGCCCTCACCGCCGCGGCCTGCTCGAACCCCGGCACCACCGCCGACGGCGCCGGCGGGCCCAAGGATTCCGCGGTCGTCGGCATCGCCTACGAGCCCGACAGCCTCAGCCCCCTCCTCGGCTACGGCAAGGACGGCAACGCGAAGATATTCGACGGCCTCCTCGCCTTCGACGCGGACATGAAGCTCAGGCCGGCCCTCGCCCGCGCACTGCCCCGGGTCGGCGAGGACGGCCTCACCTACACGTACTCCCTCCGCAAGGGCGTCACCTTCAGCGACGGGGTCCCCTTCACCGCGAAGGACGTCGTCTTCACGTACCGGACCATCCTCGACCCGAAGACGAACAACCCCTCCCGCACCGAACTCGACGCCCTCAGGAGCGTCGAGGCGGTCGGCGACGACACCGTCGTCTTCCGGCTCAAGTACCCCTACGCGCCCTTCGCCGAGCGCACCGTCCACGCCATCGCCCCCGAGCACGTCGCCGCGAAGCAGGACGTCAACACCGGCCCCTTCACCACCAGGCCGATCGGCACCGGCCCGTACGTCCTCACCGACTGGTCCAAGGGCGAGAAGCTCAGCTTCAAGGCCAACCCGACCTACTGGAACGGCGCGCCGAAGGTCAAGAAGTTCACCATGGCGATCATCAAGGACGACGACGTCCGCGCCACCCGGCTGCGCGCCGGCGACCTCGACGGCGCCATCCTGCCGCCCAACCTCGCCGCCGGCTTCAAGACCGACAAGACCAAGAAGACCTGGACGGCGAAGACCTACGACTACCGCACGGTCACCCTTCCCACCCACCACCCCGTGACCGGCGACACCGCCGTCCGCCGCGCCCTCGACCTCGCCGTCGACCGGCAGGCCATGGTCGACAAGATCCTCGAAGGCGCCGGAAAGCCCGCCTACGGGCCCGTCCCCACCGACAGCCCCTGGTTCACCAAGGGCACCGAGCGCCGCCACGACCTCGCCGGGGCGCGGAAGATCCTCGACGAGGCCGGCTGGAGGCCCGGTCCCGACGGCGTCCGGGTCAAGGACGGCGTCCGCGCCGCCTTCCCGCTCTGGTACCTCTCCGGCGACAAGCTCCGCCAGGACCACGCCCTCGCCTACGCCTCCGACGCCAAGAAGGCCGGCATCGACGTCACGACCCAGGCCGGCACCTGGGAGGTCATCGAGCCCCGGATGAAGACCGACGCCGTCCTCGCCGGCGGCGGCTCGCCCGGCGACCCCGACTTCGACCAGTACCTCCTCCTGAAGTCCTCCCTCGCCGGCGACGGCTTCAACAACATGGCCCGGTACGACAACAAGACCGTCGACCGCGCCCTGGAGGACGGCCGCCGCACCGACGACCCCGCCGGACGCCGCGCCGCGTACGACACCGTCCAGCGCGAACTGGTGAAGAACCCCGGCTACACCTTCCTCACCCACATCGACCACCTCTACGTCCTGAACGACTCCTGGGACGGCCCGAGCACCCAGACCGAGCCCCACGACCACGGCCTCGCCGCCGGTCCCTGGTGGAACGTCGAGACCTGGACGCCCCGGAACACCGGAGCGGCGAAGAAGTGAAGCGCCGCCTGCCCTGGGGCGCCATGGCGCGGATGACGGGACGGCGCGCCCTGGCCGCCGTCCCCGTCCTCCTCGTCGTCACCTTCGCGGTCTTCGCCGTCGCGGAGGCGTCCCCCTTCGACCCCGTCAAGGCGTACGCCGGCACCGCCGGACTCACCGCCTCGCAGGAGAACCTCGACCAGCTCCGCGCCAACCTCGGCGCCGACCGCCCCCTCCTCTCCCGCTGGTGGGAGTGGCTCACCTCCGCGCTCACCGGCGACCTCGGCGACTCCGCCGTCATGCGGCGCCCCGTCGCGGAGGTCATCACCGAACGCCTCGGCTGGTCCGTCCTCCTCGCCGCCACCGCCTTCGCCGTGGCCATCGCCCTCGGCACCCTCCTGGGCGTCCTCGCCGGACGCCGCCGCGGCGGCCTCCTCGACCGGGCGGTCAGCTCCGCCGCGTACACCCTGGAGGCCGCCCCCGCCTTCTGGCTCGGCCTCCTCGCCATCTGGTTCTTCGCCCTGGAGCTGGGCGTCCTGCCCGCCGGCGGACTCACCGACACCGCCAGCGACACCGTCACCCCCGGCCAGGTCGCCCACCACCTCGTGCTGCCCGCCCTCGTCCTCGGGACCTCCCAGCTCCCCTGGTTCTTCCTGTACGTCCGCCAGGGCGTCGGCGACGCCCTCGAAGAGGACCCCGTGCGCGGCGCCCGCGCCCGCGGCCTGCGCGAACGCACCGTCCTCACCGGCCACGCCCTCCGTTCCGGAATGCTTCCCGTGCTCACCCTCGTCGGCTCCCGCGTCCCCGAACTGATCACCGGAGCCCTGCTCGTGGAGACCGTCTTCAGCTGGCCCGGCATCGCGGCCGCCACCGTCACGGCCGCCACCTCCGTGGACTTCCCGCTGCTCGCGGCGCTCACCGTCCTCGCCACCGCCGCCGTCCTCCTCGGCAACCTCCTCTCCGACCTGCTGTACGGCCTGGCCGACCCGAGGGTGGGCTTCGATGGCTGACCCGCGCACCCACCGCCTGCGGCGGTGGACCTCCGCCGTCACCGTCGCGGCCGTCCTCCTCGCCGTCCTCCTCGTGCCCCCGCTCGTCCAGCTCGACGAGCAGGCCGTCGACCTCTCCCGCAAGCTCCTCCCGCCGTCCTGGGACCACCCCTTCGGCACCGACGACCTCGGCCGCGACCTCCTCCTGCGCTGCGTCTACGGACTGCGGGTCTCGCTCCTCGTCGGACTGGTCGCCGCGCTCGTGGCCACCGTCATCGGCACCGCCGTGGGAGCCGCCGCCGGCGCGCTCGGCGGCTGGGCCGACCGCGCCCTCATGCGGCTCGTGGACACCTTCTCCTCCGTGCCGCACCTGCTCCTCGGCATCTTCGTCGTCGCCCTCTTCCGGCCCGGCGTCTGGCCCGTCATCGCCTCCGTCGCCGTCACCCACTGGCTCTCCACCGCCCGGATCGTGCGCTCCGAGGTCCTCTCCCTGCGCACCCGGCCCTTCGTGGACGCCGCCGTCTCCGGCGGCGCCTCCCGGTGGCGCGTCGCCGTCCGGCACCTGCTGCCCGCCGTCCTGCCCCAGGCCGGCCTCGCCGCCGTCCTGATGGTCCCGCACGCCATGTGGCACGAGTCCGCCCTCTCCTTCCTCGGCCTCGGCCTCCCCAGCCACCAGGCCAGCCTCGGCAACCTGGTGCAGGGCGCGCGCTCCTCGCTCCTCGCCGGGTCCTGGTGGCCCACCCTCTTCCCCGGCCTCCTCCTCATCGTGCCGACCCTCGCCATCGCCGGACTCGCGGGCGTGTGGCGCGACCGGCTCAACCCGCGCCGCCGATCGGAGCTGATGCTGTGAGCGCCCCGAACCTCCCGGCCCGCCGGGTCCTGCGCGCCCTCGACGCCGTCGCCGCCGAGCGGGCCGGGGACGCCGTCCTCGGCGTCCGCGACCTCACCGTCCGCTTCCGGCTGCGCGGCGGCCGCACCGTCGCCGCCGTCACCGGCGCCGACTTCGACCTCGCGGCGGGGGAGTGCCTCGCCCTCGTCGGCGAGAGCGGCTGCGGCAAGTCCGTCCTCGCCTCCGCCCTCCTCGGTCTGCTCCCGGGCAACGCCGAGACCTCCGGCACGGCCCTGCTGGCGGACCCCGACGGCGGCGCCGGCACCGACCTGCTCGCCGCCGGGGAGAAGACCCTCGCCCGCACCGTGCGGGGCCGCCGCGTCGGCCTCGTACCGCAGAGCCCCGCCGCCCACCTCACCCCCGTCCGCACCGTGCGGTCCCACCTGGAGGAGACCGTCCGGGCCCTCACCGGCGCCTCCCGCCGCGACCGGCGCGAGGCGGCCGAGGCCGCCGCCGGACGGGCCGCCTTCCCCGCCGACCACCTCGACCGGTACCCCCACGAACTCTCCGGCGGCCTCGCCCAGCGCGCCGCGACGGCCCTCGCCCTCATCGGCGACGCCCGGCTGCTGCTCGCCGACGAGCCCACCACCGGCCTCGACCGCGACCTGGTCGACCGGACCGTGGACGAACTGCGCCGCCACGCCGACGACGGCCGCGCCCTCCTCCTCATCACCCACGACCTGGCCGCGGCCGAGCGGATCGCGGACCGCGTCGCCGTCATGTACGCGGGCCGGATCGTCGAGATCGCCCCCGCCCACCGCTTCTTCGGCCCCGCCGGACCCCGCCACCCCTACGCCCGGGGCCTCCTCGACGCCCTGCCCGACCGGGCCTTCACCCCCGTCCCCGGCATGCCCCCGGAACTCTCCGCGCTGCCCGGGGGATGCGCCTTCGCCCCGCGCTGCCCCCGCGCCACCGACCTCTGCGCCATCCGCCCCGAGCCCGTGGCCGGGGTGGCCTGCCACCACCCGGAGCACCCCCGTGCTTGAACTCGACGCCGTCACCGCCGGATACGACCGCCGCGCCCCCGTCTTCCGGGGCGCCTCCCTCACCGTCGCCCCGGGCGAGTCGGTGGGCCTCCTCGGCCCCAGCGGCTGCGGCAAGTCCACCCTCGCCCGGGTCGCCGCCCTCCTGCACCGCCCCGACGCGGGCCGTCTGGTCCTCGACGGCACCGAGGTGCGGACCTGGCGCCACCGCGCCCCGCGCGAGCTGCGCACCGCCGTCGGCGTGGTCTTCCAGCAGCCCCGTACCGCCGCCGACCCCCGGCTCACCCTCGCCGACCTCGTCGTGGAACCGCTGCGCGCCACCGGCCGCCGCGCCGAGGCCCCCGACCGTCTGGCCGCACTCGCCCCCGCCGTCGGCCTCACCCCCGACCTGCTGGTGCGCCGCCCGCACGAGGTCAGCGACGGTCAGCTCCAGCGCGCCTGCCTCGCCCGCGCCCTGAGCCTGCGCCCCCGCTGGCTGATCTGCGACGAGATGACCGCGATGCTCGACGCCTCCACCACGGCGGCCCTGGTCGCCGCCGTCGAGGCGTACCGCGCGGAGAGCGGCGCGGGACTCCTCGCCGTGGGCCACGACCGCGTCCTCCTGAACCGCTGGTGCGACCGCACGGTGGAATGGCGGGACTGCCTGCCCGCGGAGGAGACCCCCTGAGCGTCCCGTGACCGCCCGGGGGCCCCGGCCCCCGGCGGGTGCGCGCCGCTCGGCCCGCCGCTCCGGGCCCGGACGCGGTGCGCCGCCCGGGTGCCGGGGAGGCCCCGGTCGCGCGGGCCGGGCCGGTCCGTCCGCTCGGGGCCCCGCCCCGATCTCACCCGTATGGCCGCCCCGCCACGCGCCCGGACGGAACGCTCATTCCGCCACACTGTCCGCCGAAAGCCGCAATTCCGGTGCGGCGTCGGAGGGACGTGAAGGCGATGGCCGTTTCCATTTCTGTTGTGCTGCTCCTGCTGATCCTGACCGTGATCTTCCTGCGGAACGGCGGCCTCAAGCTCTCGCACGCGATCGTCTGCGCCCTGCTCGGCTTCTTCCTCGCCGGCACCAGCATGGCGCCCACCATCCACGACGGCGTCGCCGCCACCGCCGACGTGGTGTCCGGCCTCAGGCCGTGACCTCCGGGCGCGGGGCGGGTCACTCCATCTCGGGCATGTCGCCCGTCGTGGTCCCCGGGTCGATCACGGCGAAGGGGGCGCCCTGCGGGTCCAGGAGCGCCGCGAACCGGCCGAACGGGCTGTCCATCGGGCCGAAGACCGTCCGCCCGGACAGGCGCTCCGCCGCCTCGACGGCCCTGTCGCAGTCGTCGACGGCGAAGTAGACCTGGACGTACGGGGGGACCTCCGGCGGGAAGTCCCCGGCCGGCATCACCATCCGGCCGAGCACCGGCCCGCCCCCCAGGTCGAAGACCCGGTAGTCCACGTGGTCGTCCTTCATCTTCTTCGAGCCGTAGCCGAAGACGGCCGGGAAGAAGGCGTCCGACTTCTCCGGCTCCCGGGTGAACACCTCCGCCCAGATGTACGAGCCGGGCTCGCCCTCCCGCTCGAAGCCCCGGTGCGTCCCCGACTGCCAGACGCCGAACACGACGCCCGACGGGTCCCGCGCGATGCACATCGAGCCGAACTCCCCGACCCGCATCGGCTCCATCAGGACGGTGCCGCCCGCCTCCCTGATCCGTTCCGCCGTGGCGGCGACGTCCGGCGAGGAGAGGTAGAGACACCAGGCCGACCGCGGCGGGGTGTCCTGGCCGGGCATCGGCGGCACGACGGCCGCGACCGCCTTTCCGTCCTTGTACGCCTGCGTGTAGTCGCCGAACTCCGTGGACGCCTCGGCGAAGGTCCAGCCGAGCACGTCGCCGTAGAACGCCTTGGCGCCCTCGGCGTCGGTGAACATCGCGTCGGTCCAGACCGGCGTGCCTTCGGGTCGTGAGGCCATGACGCTGACTCTTTTCCGGTCGATGACGTGCTTCCTGGGAACCACGCTAGCCAGAGCCGTCACGTCCCGCTCGGCGGCGCGGAAAAGCTGCGATCATGGACGGATGGAGACGGTCGCGGGGGACGGGACGATCGCCGTCCGGCGGGGGCGGGTCACCCTGTCGGACCGGCGCACGGAGCGGAGCTGGACGGTGGAGGTCGGGCCGTACGCCCTGGCCGCCGCCCCCGTCACGCAGGAGCTGTACGAGCGGGTCACGGGGGAGCGGCCGGGCGCCGCGCACGGCGACCGGCTCCCCGTGGAGGGGGTCTCCTGGAGTGACGCGGTCCGCTTCTGCGACGCCCTATCGGCCCGCGAGGGCCTCACCCCCGCCTACCGGACGCGGGCCGGGGACGGGGAGGGCGCGGACGGGACCGCGTGGGACCGGACCGCCGACGGCTACCGGCTGCCCACCGAGGCCGAGTGGGAGTACGCCTGCCGGGCCGGCACCACGGGGGCGCGGTACGGCCCGCTCGACGAGATCGCCTGGCACCGGGGGAACTCCGGGGAACGCCTCCGCGCGGTGGGCGGCCGGCTCCCCAACGCCTGGGGCTTCCACGACATGCTGGGCAACGTCTGGGAGTGGTGCTGGGACCTGTACGACCCCGAGGTCTACGGCGGCTACCGGGTGCTGCGCGGCGGCGGCTGGTTCGACGAGCACTGGAGCTGCCGCGCCTCGGTGCGCCGGCGCAGCCACCCCGCCCTCCGCATCGACGACGTCGGCTTCCGGGTGGCCCGCACCCTGCCGGGCTGAGCCGCCGGACGTCAGCCGGGCAGCCGGCCCAGGGCGTACCGGTGGAACGGGCCGCCGGGGATCGGCAGGTCCGGCCGCCACATCCGCAGCACCTGCGCCGAGGGCAGGAACAGCGCCTCCGGCAACCGGTCCGGGTCCGTCCACTCCCAGCGTTCGATCTTGTCGGGCTCGGTCACGGCAGGCACCCCCCGGAAGGCGCGCAGGGTCGTGGCCGCGGTCAGCCGGGTCAGCCGGTCCGAGGTGACCGAGTCCAGGATCAGCCCGAGGACCTCCACGTCGGCGGCGTCCGCGACGAGCGCCGTCTCCTCGGCCAGCTCGCGGACCGCCGCGTCCTCCACGGACTCGCCCGGCTCGACCTGACCGCCGGGCAGCTCCCACACCCCGGAGCGGTGGAGGCCGAGGAGAACGCGGCCGTCCGCGTCCACCACGACGACACCGGCCCCGAGCGAGGCCCGGGCGTCCGGCGGGCGGAGGTTGCGCTCCGCCGTCGCGGCCTGCTCCGCGGTGGTCATGGGGCTCCTTCTGCCGGGATCGTCCGCCCCCCGGGGCGGAAGGAGAGCCGCCCGCCCGTCACGCCCGGCGGACCGGGGAGAGGGCGGGGCGGGGGAGGCGGTCAGTCCTCCTGCGTGCGCCGCGCCCGCTCCTCGTCGCGCTCCTTGATCCGGAGGGCCTCCTTGCGGACCTCCGCCTGGATGGCGCGCTCCTTGCGCAGCCACTCCGGGAACTCCTCCTTGAGCGCGTCGATCTGCGCCGTGGTGAGCGGCTCGGTGATGCCGCCGCGCGCGAGGCCGGCGATGGAGACGCCCAGCTTCGACGCGACCACCGGGCGCGGGTGCGGACCGTTCTTCCGCAGCTCCTGGAGCCAGGCGGGCGGATCGGCCTGGAGCTCGTTCAGCTCGGTGCGCGAGACGACACCCTCCTGGAACTCGACGGGTGTGGCCTCGAGGTACACACCCAGCTTCTTCGCCGCGGTCGCGGGCTTCATCGTCTGGGTGTTCTGGTGCGACGTCATGCGTCCAGGGTATCGAGCGTGCGGCCGACCTCCGACCACGGCGGCTACCGGTAACCTGGCGGGGTGACAGGCTCGGACGCTTCTCCCTCGGACTCCTCCCCGGACCGTTCCCCGGATTCCCCCGCGGACCCCACCCCGGACTCCCCCTCGTTCCGGCTCGCGTACGTGCCGGGCGTCACCCCCTCGAAGTGGGTGCGGGTCTGGAACGAGCGCCTGCCCGACGTGCCGCTGGCCCTTCTCTCCGTGACCCCGGCCGAGGCGTTCGGCGCCCTCCGGGAGGGCGCGGCCGACGCGGGGCTCGTCCGGCTGCCCGTCGACGGGGACGACCTCAGCGCGATCCCGCTCTACACGGAGACGTCGGTCGTCGTCGTCCCCAAGGACCACCTGTTCGCGGCCGTCGAGGAGGTCGCGGCGGACGACCTCGCCGAAGAGCTCGTCCTGCACCCCCTCGACGACACCCTCGGCTGGGAGCGCCCGCCGGGCCGTCCGGCGTTCGAACGCCCCGCGACCACCGCCGACGCGGTCGAGCTCGTCGCGGCCGGGGTGGGCCTGCTGGTCGTCCCCCAGTCGCTCGCCCGCCTGCACCACCGCAAGGACCTCACGTACCGCACGCTCACCGGTGTTCCCCAGTCGCGCGTGGCCCTGTCGTGGCCGGCCGCCGACGAGGCCCCCGACCTGGTGGAGGAGTTCATCGGGATCGTGCGGGGCCGGACGGTGAACAGCACCCGGGGCCGCCGCGCCGAGGAGAAGAAGGGGCAGAAGGAGCAGAAGCCCGCCAGGTCCGGGAAGCCCGCCCCGTCCGGGAAGTCCGCCAAGCCGGGCGCCGGGCCCCGCACCCGGGGACGGCCCGCGGCCGGCAAGGGCGGCGGAGCCGGGGGCTCCGCGCGCGGCGGCCGGAGCGGAAAGCCTCGCCGCAGGTCCTGACCTCCCTCCCGGAGGGAGCCGTACGCCCGCCGGGTGGCCCTCCCGGCGGCGCACACCGCCGGGAGGGCGTTCCGGGTCCGGCGTCCGGGCGGGCCCCGGCCCTCAGGCCGGCCGGTGCCGCCGGCCGGTCCTCGCCGCCGCGACCAGCTCCGGCACCGTGGCGAACTTGACCCGGGGACGGCCCGTCTCCCGGCCCCGTGCCCGCTCGGTCCGGTCGATGGCCGCGAGGCCGCGCGCGTCGACGAGGCCCCCGCTGCGGCTCCGGGCCAGCCGGCGGAACTCCGCGGCCGTGCCCGTGGGCGCGGGCAGCGCGCCGGACACCGCGTCCGCGAGCAGCGTCCCGACCGTCTCCTCCGCGCAGACGCGGTTGGCCCCGATGCCGCCGGAGGGCCCGCGCTTGATCCAGCCGACGACGTAGCTCCCGGGCAGGCCGGTGATCCGGCCGGCCTCGTGCGGCACGGTGCCCGTGGCCTCGTCGAACGGAAGTCCCGGGAGCGGCACGCCCCGGTGGCCGACGGCCCGGACGAGCAGCCCCGTCCCGATCTCCGTACCGGCCTCCGTCCCCTCCTCGGTCACGCGCACCGCCCGGACCGCGTCGGTGCCGAGCACCTCGACCGGAGCGGAGTGGAAGCGCAGCACGATCCGGCGCCGGTCCGGCGCGGGCGGCCGCGTCCAGTCCACCGTCTCCCGGGCCACGTCCCGCAGGAGCGCGGCCTTCTCCCCGGGGGCCGCCGCGTCGATCGCCGCCCCGGTGCGCGGGTCCCGGTCGTCCACGACCAGGTCCACGCCCGGGAGGTGCTTGAGGCCGAGCAGTTCGGAGGCCGTGTAGGCGGCGTGCGCGGGGCCCCGGCGGCCGAGCAGCACCACCTCGCGGGTCCGGGCGCCGTTCAGGGCGGCGAGGGCGTGGTCGGCGATGTCCGTGCCGGCGAGGGCGGCCGGTTCCATGACCAGGACGCGGGCGACGTCGAGCGCCACGTTGCCGTTGCCGACCACCACGACGCGCTCGGCGGAGAGCGGGACGGCGTCCGCGCCGGTCTCCGGGTGCGCGTTGTACCAGGAGACGACGGAGGTCGCCGGGACGCTGCCCGGCAGGTCCTCGCCGGGGATGCCGAGCCGCCGGTCGGAGGGCGCGCCCACCGCGTAGATCACCGCGTCGTGGTGGGCGGCCAGTTCCCCGGTGGTGACGTCCTTCCCGACCTCCAGGCCCAGCCGCACGCGGACGCGGGGGTGGGAGTGGAAGCGGGCGAAGGCGTCCCCGACGCCCTTGGTCGCCGGGTGGTCGGGCGCCACGCCGTACCGGACGAGTCCGCCGGCCACCGGCAGCCGGTCGATCAGCGTCACCTCGGCGTTGGTGTGCAGGAGCAGGTCCTCGGCCGCGTACATGCCGGCCGGTCCCGTGCCGACGACGGCGATCCGCAGCGGCGCGAAGTCGGACGGGAGCGAGCGGGGGAAGGAGGGTTCGTCCCAGGCGTGGAAGTTGGGCGAGGCCACGGCCGGCCGGTCCGCGCGGTTCGCGTAGTACGCGGCGTTGATCGCCTCGTACTCCCGCAGGCGCTCGGTCAGCCGGTCCGCGGGGAAGATCGCCTCGGCCGGGCAGGCGTCGGCGCAGGCGCCGCAGTCGATGCAGGCCCGGGGGTCGATGTACAGCATCTCCGTGGTGCCGAAGTCCGGTTCCCCGGGCGTCGGGTGGATGCAGTTGACCGGGCAGACGGCGACGCAGGTGGCGTCGTTGCAGCAGGTCTGGGTGATCGCGTAGGTCATCTCGTCGACTCGGCTCGGGGTGCGGGATCAGATGAGGTGGGCGCGCTTGTAGACGAAGAGCGCGGGCCGGGTGAGCAGGCGGGCCGAGGCGAGGAACTCCATGAGCCCGGCGCAGCTGGAACGCAGCTGGGACTTGTAGTGCTCGTTGGCCGCGGCCTCGCGGCGGGCGCGCTCCGGGTCGAGACCGGCCTGCGCGTACACGTCGGGGCTGACCATGCTGGTGACGATGTAGTACGAGGCGATGGCGATGACCAGGGCGTGGAAGTGGCGGCGGGCCGTGCCCGCCCGCGCGAGACGGCGGCGCGTCTCGTCCCGGGCGAACTTCATGTGCCGGGACTCCTCCACGACGTGGATGTTGCTGATGGTGCGGACGAAGGGGGCGACCCGCTCGTCGCGCATCCAGTCGCGCTGCATCACGTCGAGGACCTCCTCGGCGACGAGGATCGCGGCGTACGCCGCCTCGCCGAACCCCACCGTCTTGAAGGCGCGGCCCAGTTCGAGGACCGCGCGGCGCGGACGGTAGGCGGGGGCGCCGAGCTTCGCGGAGCCGCGGCCGAACATGATGGAGTGGCGGCACTCGTCCGCGATCTCGGTCAGGGCCCACTGGAACCGGGGGTCGGTGGGGTCCTTCGCGTACATGTCGCGCAGCACCATCTGCTGGAGGATCATCTCGAACCAGATGCCGGTGCTGGCGACCGAGGCGGCCTCCTGCCGGGTCAGCTCCTTGCGCTGGGCGTCGGTCATCTCGTTCCAGTACGCCGTGCCGTAGAGGCTGTTCCACTCGGGGCTCTGGCCGTGGAAGTCCTTGTCGAGGGGGGTGTCCCAGTCCACCTCGACGGCGGGGTCGTACGAGAGCTTGGCGGAGGACCGGAGCAGCCGCTCGGCGACGTCCGAGTCCGGGACGCCCCTGTCCTCGGCCCCGTCGTGGCTGTCCGGGCGAACGGTGCTGCTTGCCATGGTGCGGCTCCTTGGGTCGCGATCGACTCGGAGACTTGTTAGACGTCCCGTCTAGCAAGCTTGTTAGACGGAACGTATAGCAAGCGGCCGGGCTCGCCTACCCCCCGGCGAGGACTTGTTTCCGAAACGTTCCCGGTGTACGCGCGCGAACACTCCGGGGGCGGGCACGCGAACGGGGCCGGAGCCCGGTCGGCTCCGGCCCCGTCCCGGGGGCGCGTCCTGTCAGAAGGTCAGGTTCCAGGCGTCGATCCTGCCCGTGTCCTGGCTCGCGTTGTCGCTCACGCGGAGCTTCCACACCCCGTTCGCCACCTCGGAGGAGGCGTTGACGGTGTAGGTCCGGACGATGTTGTCCGCGCTGCCGCCGGTCCGGTTGTGCAGCGGGTACACGCTGCCGTCCGGGGCCACCAGGTCGACCTTCAGGTCACCGATGTAGGTGTGCTTGATGTCCACGCCCACCGCGAGGGCCGCCGGCGCGTTGCCCGTCACGCCGCCGACCGTGATGGGGCTCTCCACCGTGGTGTTGTCGGGAACCGTGACGTCCGTCTGGTTCTCGAAGTACTTCCCGGGCGGCGGGGTCGAGCCGCCGACCGCCTTCAGGGCGTCGACCGCGCCCTCCCCGAAGAAGCCGTTCCTGGCCGTGGTGCCCGTGCAGCGGGTGTCCGACGGGCAGGCCCTGTCGGTCGCCTGGACGCCCAGCCGGTCCCGGATCTGCGCCGGGGTGAAGGACGGGTTCACGCTCGCGATCAGCGCCGCGACGCCGGTCACGTGCGGGGAGGCCATCGACGTGCCGCTCATGCTGCCGTACTTGCCGCCCGGGAGCGTCGAGTAGACGCCGGAGGAGCCGTCGCCGCCGGGGGCCGCGACGTCGATGACGCCGTTGCCGAAGTTCGAGTACGACGCCTTGGCGCCGCCGTTGCCCTGGGCGGCGACGGTCACGACGCCCGGCAGCTCGGTCGGGATGTCGACGCAGGCGTTGGTGATCGTGCGGGTGACCGGGGTCGAGTCGTTGGGGCTCGCCGTGTCGGTGGTCTTGTTCGCCAGGTCGTAGTTGGAGTTCCCGGCGGCGGCGACCTGGAGCGAGCCCTTGCCCTCGGCGTACTCCTGCGCCCGGCGGACGCCCTCGATGATGGCGGCCTGGTCCAGGTCGTCCGGGCAGTTGAACTGCCACGGGTCCGTGTAGTAGCTGTTGTTGGTGACCTTGAAGCCGTGGTCGCCGGCCCACACGAAGCCGCAGATCGTGTTCTCCGCGAAGAACAGCGTGCTGTTCGGCTCCGCGATGCGGACCGAGGAGATCCGCACGCCCGGCGCGACGCCGACGACGCCCTTGCCGTTCCTGGCGGCCGCGATCGTGCCGGCGACGTGCGTGCCGTGGGTGTCGACGTCCCGCCAGGCGCCCGCCCGGGTGTCCGCCCTGCCGTAGGCGCAGGAGGCCGAGTCGGCGGCGTTGAAGTTGGGTGCGATGTCCTGGTGCCGGTCGTCCACGCCGGTGTCCAGGACGCCGACCTTCACCGACGCCGAACCGGTGGTGACCGCCCACGCCTGGTCGGCCTTGATCTGCGTCATGTCCCAGCGGTCGGTCTCCGTGAGCGTCGTCGCCGACTGCGCGGGATCGGCCGGGAGGACCGGGTCGTAGGCGTCGGCCGGGACGTCGGACGTGCGGGTCGCGCCGACCTGCTGGACGCCGGGGGCCGTGCGCGTCGAGGAGGCGAACGACGGGGACGCCGAGTGCGCCACGATCACGCCGATCGCGTCGTACGCCGCGAAGACCGAACCGCCGTTGCCCGTGACGGCGCCGGTCACGGCGGCGGTGCCGCCGGGGGCCGTGATCACCAGGTACGCGCGGGTGCCCGCGGCCCAGGAGGCCGGGGCCGCCGCCTTCGTGGTGGCGGCCGGGCCGGCCCCCGCCGCGCGGGCCGCGACGGGCGCGGTGTCCGACGGGGCGGCGTGGACGGGTCCGGCGGGGGCGGCGAGTGCCAGGGCCGTGCCGAGGGCCGCGGCGACCGCGGCCGACGTTCTCGGCCGGCTGGATATGAGGGAAAGCAAGGCGTCCTCCGACGGCCCGGCGACGCGCACGTGCGACGCCCTCCGGGCCCTGTGGTGTGTGGGGTGGACGCAAGATCCCAGAGGCGCCCCGCGGAAGGAAGAGTTCTGTCCGAGAAGGGCGTTCGCGTTACGTACTGTTGACCGGGCGGGCCGGAGGAGTGGGATGTCCCGGACGAATGCCCCCCCGGGGGCCGGCCCCCGCCCCCGGGGGGGGGCGTGTCCGGCGGCCCGGACCGCCTTTCCGTCGTCGGACTCCCGCCGGAACGGCGGCGGGACGGGGGATCTCCTCGGGGCGCGGGGCCCGTGCGGACGGGACGGTGTGCCGAACCCCGCCGGGACCGGGCGGGCCTGTCACCGGACGGCCTCCGCCCGTCGTTCACGGCCACGGGCGGGGTCGCCCCCGTCGGTCGTTCACGGTCGCGGCCAGGGGCGTCCCGAAGCGGGGCGGCCCGGCCGGGGACGCGGGGACGGCCCCTGCCGGCGCCGCCCGTCCGGCGGGGGTGGCCGCGATGGCCCGCGCCGGACGCCGTGAGGGCCCCGTCCGCCGCGTCTCCACGGCGGCCGGGGCCCTCACGGACGCCTCCTACTCCCGCTCCTCCGCCTCCAGCGTGAACAGGGCCCCGTCCGGGTCCCGCACCACCACGCGCCGCTCACCGCCGGCCGCCGGGCGCACACCGCCCCACTCGCCGCCCGGGACCACCGAACCGCCGTGCTCCACGACCGCCGCCTCCGCCGCCTCCAGATCGCGCACCCGGAACCGGACGAGCCAGCGCGGCCGCAGCTGCGGCCGGGGAGAGGCGGACTCGACCGGACCGCTGTTCAGCCGGGCGACGGCCTCGCCGTTGTGCCGCAGGACCACCTGGTCGTCCTCGTACGACACCTCGGAGCGGCCGGGACCGCCCTCCGCCCATCCGAGGACCCCGCCGTAGAACACGGCCGCGTCGAACGCGTTGCGGGTGTGCAACTCCACCCAGGCCGGCGCCTGCCGCTCACCGACCTGCCAGCGCGACACCAGCCGCCCCTCCCACACCGCGAACGCCGCGCCCTCCGGGTCGGTGGCGAGCGCCGCGCGGCCCCGGGGCGGAAAGGCGACCGGGCCCACGCCGACGGTGCCGCCGCGCTCCCGGATGCGCCCGACCGTCGCGTCGGCGTCGTCCACGCCGAAGAAGACCGTCCAGGCCACCGGCACCGCCATCTCGGCGGCCACGGCCGCGATCCCGGCCACCGGCACCCCGTCCCGCTCGCCCACCGCGTACGCGTCGCCGAGGGCCCCCCTCCGGAACGTCCAGCCCAGCACGGCCCCGTAGAACCGTTCCGCCGCCCCGAGATCCCGTGCGGAAAGATTCAGCCAGCACGGTGCTCCCCGTGCCTCCCCGGTCGTCGGCCCCGACACCGGCACCACCTCCTCGTCGTCCTGAGTGCGCCGTGCGCCCCTTCCCCGTCCCGCCCCCTCCCATGCGTGGACTCACCCGTCCGCCGCCGGTCACCACACCACCGGGGAACGGCCGCGGGTCAATGGACCGCGTGGGCCGCCCGGGCGGCGTAGGCGCGCACGTCCGCGTCGGGGTCGTCGGCCGCCCCGGCGAGAGCGGCACGGGCCGCGGGCTCGTCCCGGTGGGCGAGGAGCGAGAGGACGGCCGCCCTGCGCACGTCCGCGTTCGCGTCGGCGAGCGCCGGGGCGAGCGCGGGGACGGCGAGGGAGGCGGCGGCCGCCCGGAGCGCGGTCGCAGCCCCGGCCCGCACCTGCCAGGCCGGTGAGCCGAGCGCCGCCACGGCCCGCGCCGCGTACTCCGGCGGGCAGCCGGTACCGGCCAGGGCGGCGAGGGCCGCGCCCGCGACCAGCGGGTCCGCGTCGTCCAGCAGCGGCGCGAGCGGTTCCGGCCGGGGCTCCCGCACGGCCGCGAACCCCCTGGCCGCCGCGGCCCGCACCTCGCGCGCCGGGTCGGCAGCGGCCGGCGCCAGCTCCGCGACCGCGTCGGCCGAGACGAGGGCCCGGACGGCCTCCACCCGTACGTCCACGACGGCGTCGGAGAGCGCGGCGGCGTACAGCGCGGCGTCCCCGAGCCGCAGCGCCCGCAGGACGGCGAGCGCGGCGGCCCGCACGCCCGCGTCGGGCACGTCCAGGGCCTCCCGCAGGCCCGCCGCGAGCACCGGCCCGGCCGGCAGCACCTCGACCAGCTCGCGCAGCGCGGCCGAGGCGGCGGCCCGCACCCGGGCAGAGCCGTCCCGCAGCCTTGCGGCGAGCGCCGGCCCGGCCCCGGCCGGAGCGGTCTCGCCCAGGGCGGTGACGGCGGCGGCCCGCACCCCCGGATCGGCGTCGTCCAGATAGGGGCCGAGCACGTCGAGGCCGGGGGAGTCCTCCACGAGGGCGAGCAGTTCGAGCAGCCGGGGGGAGGGCGCCGCCACCGCCGCCGTCTCCCCGGCCGGGACGGGCGCGTCCGCCTTCGCGCGCGCCGCCGGGACCGCGTCCCGGGGCCCCGCCGTGGCCACCGGCACGAGCTCCACCTCGCCCAGGTGCCGCTCGGGACCGCCCGGCGGCGCGAACTCCGGCACCGGCACCAGGTACGGCTCGACCGGCCGCGCGGTGAACTCCATCGCCCCGGAGGGGGCCTTGCGCAGGTCGAGGTGGTACAGCCACCCCGCGTCGTCCCGCTCCGGGTGGTCGAGCCGCTCGTGGTAGAGCCCCCAGCGCGACTCCGTCCGCGCCAGCGACGCCCGCGCCGCCATCTCGGCGCAGTCCCGGATGAACGACACCTCCGCGCACCGCATCAGCTCGTGGGCCGTGCGCGCCCCCATCCCGGCGATCTCCCCGGACATCCGGTCGAACGCCTCCACCGCCAGGGAGAGCTTCGCCCCCGTCTTCGGCGGCGCCACGTAGTCGTTGACGAACCGCCGCAGCTTGTACTCCACCTGCGGCTGCGGCGGCCCGTCCGGGTTCCGCAGCGGCCGGTAGACCAGCTCGTGGGCCTCCGCGACCTGCCGCGCGTCGAACTCCCCCTCGTACGCCCGGTACCTCGCCGCGTCCTCGCCCGCCAGGTCGCCGAAGACGAACGCGCCGATCATGTAATTGTGCGGTACGGAGGCCAGGTCCCCGGCCGCGTACAGCCGGGGCACGGTCGTCCGGGCGTGGTCGTCCACCCGCACCCCCGAGGCGGAGTGGCCCCCGCACAGGCCGATCTCGGAGATGTGCATCTCGACGTCGTGCGTCCGGTAGTCGTGACCGCGCCCCTCGTGGAACGTGCCCCGGGTGGGCCGCTCCGTGGTGTGCAGGATCGACTCGACCGCGCCGACCGTCTCCTCGGGCAGGTGGCTCAGCTTCAGGTACACCGGCCCCCGGTCCGAGGCGAGTTCGGCCGCGAACTCGGCCATCATCCGCCCCGACCAGTAGTCCGACTCCACGAACCGCTCGCCGTGCCGGTTCACCTGGTACCCGCCGAAGGGATTGGCGACGTAGGCGCAGGCCGGCCCGTTGTAGTCCTTGATCAGGGGGTTGACCTGGAAGCACTCGATTCCGGTGAGCGCCGCTCCCGCGTGGTACGCCATGGCGTAGCCGTCGCCCGCGTTCGTCGGGTTCTCGTACGTGCCGTACAGGTACCCGGAGGCGGGCAGCCCGAGCCGCCCGCACGCGCCCGTCGCCAGGATCACGGCCCCGGCCCGCACGACGACGAACTCGCCCGTGCGCGTGTGGAACCCGGCGACGCCCACGGCCCGCCCGTCGTCGGGGTGGGTGAGCACCCGCACCGGCATCACCCGGTTCTCGATCCGGATCCGCTCCCGCATCTCGCGCCGCCGCAGCTGCCGGTAGAGGACCTTCTTCACGTCCTTCCCCTCCGGCATCGGCAGGACGTACGAGCCGGACCGGTGCACCTGCCGGACCGCGTACTCGCCGTGCTCGTCCTTCTCGAACTTCACCCCGTACGACTCCAGGCGCCGCACCATCGCGAAGCCCCGGGTCGCCGTCTGCCGGACGGTGGACTGGTCGACGAGGCCGTCGTTGGCGCGGGTGATCTCGGCGACGTAGTCGTCCGGTTCGGCCCGGCCCGGCACGACCGCGTTGTTGACGCCGTCCATTCCCATGGCGAGGGCGCCGGAGTGCCGCACGTGCGCCTTCTCCAGGAGGAGGACGTCCGCCCCGCGCCCGGCGGCGGTCAGCGCGGCCATCGTGCCGGCCGTGCCGCCGCCGACGACGAGCACGTCGCAGGAGAGTTCGGTCGCGGCGGCGGGGTCGGGGACGGTCAGGGGGGTGTCCACGGGATGCCTTTCGGGTGGGTCGGGGAGGCGGGGCCGGACGGGGCGGTACGGGCGGGACCGGCGGACCGGTACGGGCGGGGCTCCGGACGGACCGGCGGGGCGGGTCCGTCCGGAGGGGTCAGAGCGAGTCGAGGACCCGGCGGCGCAGCGCCGCCGTCGCGGGCGCGTCCCCGGCCTCCCGCGAGCGCGGGTGCGGCACGTCCAGGACCTCGCCGGACGCGAACAGGACGATCCGGTCGCCGAGGTGGAGGGCCTCGTCCACGTCGTGCGTGACGAAGACGACGGTCGCGCCCGTACCGCGCAACACCTCCACCAGGAGGTCCTGCATCCCGGCCCGGGTGTGCGCGTCGAGCGCGCCGAACGGCTCGTCCATCAGGACCGCCCGGGGCCGGCCGGCCAGGGCGCGGGCCAGCTGCACCCGCTGACGCTGTCCGCCGGACAACCGGTGCGGCAGCCTGAGGGCGTGCCCGGCCAGCCCGACCCGTTCCAGCCACTCCTCCGCCGCGCGGCGCCGCTCGGCGCGCGGGACCCGGCGGATCGCGAGGGGCAGCTCCACATTGGCGCGGACCGTCCGCCACGGCAGCAGGGCGTCGTGCTGGAAGACCAGCGCCCGGTCGGCGCCTGGCCCGCGCACCGGCACCCCGTCCTGGGTGACCCGCCCCTCCAGGGGAGGCAGCAGCCCGGCGAGGGTGCGCAGCAGGGTCGTCTTGCCGCAGCCGGACGGGCCGACGACGGCGAGGAGTTCACCGGGCGCGATCCGCAGCTCCGCGGGACCGGACGCGGCGGAACCGTCCGGGTGGCCCAACCGGACCCCGTGCAGGGCGAGTTCCGCACCCGCGGCACTCGTGGCGCTCATGGCACCGGCTCCTTCTCGGGCAGGGGGACGGGACGGGAGGGCGTCCGGCCGGGAGCGGCGGGAGCCGGAGCGGCGACCGCCCGGCCGGGCCCGGCGCCGGTCCGTTCGGCCGGACGCGGCAGCCACGAGGTGGCCCGGCGGCCGAGCGCCTCCACGGCGGTGGAGGTGAGCCGGCCGAGGACGCCGATGGTGGCCATGCCGACGAAGACGCCGGGATAGTCGACGACCGTGTAGTCCTGCCAGGTGCGGTAGCCCACCCCGTACTCGCCGGAGATCATCTCCGCCGAGATCACGCAGATCCACGAGACGCCGATCCCCACGGACAGACCTCCGAAGACCCCCGGCAGGGCGCCCGGGAGGACCACCGAGAACAGCACCCGGGCCCGGCCCCCGCCCAGGGTGAGCACGGCCTCCTCCCACACGGGGTCCAGCGCCCGCACCGCGTGCCGGGTCGAGACGAGGACCGGGAAGAGGGCGGCGGCACAGGTGATGAGGACGATGCCCTGCTCGTTGGTGGGCAGCAGCAGGATCGCGACCGGGACCAGGGCGATGGCCGGGACCGGCCGTACCACCTCCACCAGCGGGTCGAGCAGGTCGGAGGCCCACCGGGACCGGGCGACGGCCGTCCCGGCGGCCACCCCGAGGACGGCCGCCAGGAGGAAGCCGGCCGTGATCCGGCGCAGACTGTGGCCGAGGTCCTGCCAGTACGCCTCGGTGCCGGCCCGGTCGGCGAACGCGGAGGCGATCTCCACCACCGTGGGGAACTGCTCGAACCGCAGCCACAGGTTGACGTCCAGGGAGGTCAGCGCCTGCCACAGGCCGAGGGCCGCGAGCAGCGAGGCGACCCGGACCAGGCGGCGGCCGGCGGGCAGCGACGCCCCCCGCGCGGCACGGCGGCCCGTGACCGGGGCGGGCTCCCGCGCCGGACCCCGGTCCGCGGCCGGGAGGGGCCGCGCACCCGCGCTCACGACGCCGACTCCACGGCGTCCGCGTACGCGACGATCCGGGCACCGGCGTGTCCGGCCGCGTACCGCTCCGCGCCCGCCCGGGTCATGAAGGCGCGCCACTCGCCCCCGTCCCGCACCCACACCGCCCGGTCCGCGAACCAGGGCGTCCCGGTCACCGAGTCCGGAACGTACGCGGCCCGCACCCGGGCCGCCCCGGCCTCCCCGACCGCCTTCAGGAGCGCGCCGGGGCCGTCGAACGCACGGGTCGACGCCTGCCCCTTCAGCCACAGCTCCGGCCGGGGAGGGGCCGCCTCCGGGTACGCGGCGCCCGTGACCGCCCGCCGCAGCGGGGCCGGGTCGACGAAGGCGTCCACGTCCACGTCCTCCACCAGACCGGCCGCCCGCAGGACCGGCACGTCCTCCTTGAGCGCGGCCACCAGCTCCGGACGGAGCGCCGGGTCGAAGGTGGCGACGCCCCGGGCGCCGTTGTAGAGGTAGACCGCCTCGGCGGGCAGCCCGGTCTCCTCCGCCACCGTCTCGGCGGCGGCGACCGGCCGGGCGCGCAGCTCGTCCGTGGCGCGCCGCTGGGCGCGCAGGAACGCGTCGAGCACCGCCGGCCGCTCCTTCGCGAACCGTTCGCGCACGGTCACGCCGTGGAAGGTCGGCAGGTCCAGCTCCGCCCCGTCGTACAGGGCCCTCGCCCGGCCCTGGAAGGCGAGCAGGCCCGGCCAGGCGACGAACTGGGACAGCGCGTCGGCGCTGCCCGCCGCCAGGGCCGAAGCCCCCACGCTCGGCTGCTGGTTGAGCTTGCGGACGTCCTTCTCCGGGTCGAGTCCGGCCCGCCGGAGCGCCCGGACGAGGGTGCCGTCGGCGGCCGACCCGACGCTGGTGGACACCGTGCGGCCCCTGAGGTCGGCCAGCGTCCGCAGCGGCGAGTCCGGCGCGGTCACCACGGTGTTGAGCCCGCCCCGCAGGTTGTACCCGGTCACCGACACCAGCCGCGTCGGCTGCTTGAGCTGCTTGCCGCGCGCCGCGTTGAGGAGCAGCGGGAAGTCGCCCATCGAACCGATGTCGATCTTCCCGGCCGTCATCTGCGCGGTGATCGGCGCCCCGGTCGCGTGGTCCTGCCAGCTCACCCGGTAGGAGACGCCGTCCTTCCGGCCCTGCCGCGCGAGTTCCTCCTCGAAGTACCCGAGGGAGCGCAGCAGGGTGCCGGCGGTGACGGTGTTGATCGTCTTCGACTGGTAGCCGACGGTCACCGTGACCTGCTTCGCCCCGGGCCCGTCACCGGTGCCGGAGGCGCAGGCGGTGGCGAGCGGCAACAGGGCCAGGGCGAGGGCGGCTCTTCTTCTCTTCATGGGGGCGGGGCCTTTCACCGGAGCAGGTAGGGCATGTTGACGGTGACCGCGCCGGTCGGGCAGCGCGCGGCGCACGGGCCGCAGTACCAGCACTCGTCGACGTGCATGTACGCCGTGCCGTTCTCCTCGCGGATCGCGAGCGAGTCCAGCGGGCACATGTCGACGCAGAGCGTGCAGCCGTCGATGCACTTCGACTCGTCGATGGTCACGGGCACGTCGGCGCGCTGGGGGACCAGGGGCATGGCTGTCTCCGGGAAACGGGATACGGGATACGGGGGTACGGGAGCAGGGGCCGGGCGGAGGGAGGTTCAGGGGGTGCGGCGCAGGACGCCGCTCATGGTGATGCGGTCGCCGCGGAAGCGGATGAACTCCAGGTCCACCGGCCGCCCGTCGGGCAGACGGGTCAGCCGCTCCAGCATCAGGACGGCGGCCCCGCGCGGGGCCTGGAGCACGGCGGCGGAGTGCGCGTCGGCGTTGACGGCCTCCAGGGTGATCTCCGCGTGCCCGAGGGGGGAGCCGGTCAGCCGCTCCAGGAGCCGGAAGACGTCCGTGTTCTCCAGGTCGCAGCCGAGGAGCCCGGCACCGATGTCCATCGGCAGGTAGGACAGGTCCAGGGAGAGCGGCAGCCCGTCGAGGCGCCGCAGCCGCTCGACGCACAGCACGTCGGAGTGTGCGGGCAGCCCGAGCCGGTGGGCCACCGGGCCGGGCGCCCCGACCGGCCCCACGGTCCGGACCTCGTTGGTGACCCTGCCGTGTTCGCGCAGGGTCTCGGCCAGTCCCTGGAGCCGGTCCAGGCCGTGCGGGTACTTCGCGCCCACCACCACCGTGCCGACGCCCGGCTGCCGGTCCACCAGCCGCTCGCCGCGCAGCAGGTCGAGGGCCTGCCGGACGGTGTTCCGGCTGGCCCTGTAGTCGGCCGCGAGGACGTTCTCCAGGGGAAGGACCCCGCCGGGGAAACCGCCCGTCAGGATCTGGTGGCGCAGCAGGTCGGCGAGCTGCCGCGCCCGGTCCGCCCGGAGGAGCCGGCGGCGGGCGGCGGCGACGGGGCGGGCGGCGGGAGCGGGTTCGGCGGGCATGACACGGAACGTAGCGGGGGACCGGCCCCGGTGGTGTTGCCACAGTGTTGCGCCATCCCGGGGGGTTCCCGTACCTCTGTGACCTGCGGAAACGCGGGACGGGCGGAGAGTTCCGCCACCCGGCCGCCCATCACGTGGACGGTCGGCCGTCCAGGATGCGGAGGGGTCGTGCCGTGTGTTCCCCGGCCTCACGCCGAAGGGCGGCGGAGGACGGCGGGGAACAGCGGGGGGAGCGCGGCGGAGGGCGCCGAGGACCGGCCGCGTCGGCGGGGGAGGGACGGGGCGCGGACCGGCCGCCCGTTCCCGGACCGGACCGCCGCCCGGCGGGCACCCTCCGGGGAACCGGCACCGGACCGGCCGCGTCGGCGGGGGAGGGGCACGGAGCGCGAGGTCGCGCGGCGGAAGGTCAGGGAGCGACCGTCTCGCTCACGATCAGCTCCACGAGCGCGGGCAGGCCGCCCTCGGCCAGGGCCCGGCGCTGGCGGTCGGCCGAGGTGCCCTCCCGGAGGAGCCGGTGCAGCAGCGAGGTCACCTCGCGGGTGTCGCCCGCCTCGTCCAGGGCGGGCGTGATGTGGTCGAGCAGCGAGCACAGGACGTCGCCCGACCGGCGCGACCGCCCCTCCGGGTCGACCAGCAGGCCGCTCAGGCCGTGGCGGGCGGCGTGCCAGTTGGCCGCCTGCAGCAGCTCGGGCGAACACTCGGGGAGCGGGACCCCGGCCTTCTCCTCGTCGATCGCGGTGGCGACGAGCGCGCGGACGATCCCGGCGAACATGACCGCCTCGTCGGCGCGCAGCTGGACGTCCGCGCAGCGCACCTCGACCGTGGGGTACCGCTCGGAGAGGCGGGCCTGCCAGTAGAGCTGGCCGGTGTCGGTGATGACGCCGGTGTCGAGGAGCGACCGGACGCGCTCCTCGTGGTCCGCGAGCGAGGTGAAGCGGGGCGGGGGGCCGCTGACCGGCCACCGGCCGAAGATCACCGTGCGCCAGCTCGCGAACCCGGTGTCGCCGCCGTCCCACAGGGGCGAGTTCGCGGACATGGCCACCAGGGTCGGGAGCCAGGTCCGGATGCGGCTCAGGACGGCGACGCCCATCTCGCGGTCCGGCACGGCCGCGTGCACGTGCATCCCGTTGACCAGCTGCTCGGCCACGAGCTGGGGGGCCTGGGAGGACATCGCCAGGTAGCGGGCCTTCCGGGTGACGGGCACGGGAGCCGCCTCCCGGCAGGGGGCCGTCGCGCAGGCGGCGAGCCGGCAGCCGTGCTTCTCCGCCGCCATGCCGAGCGCGTGCCGCAGTCGCAGCAGGTGGCCACCGACCTCCTCCAGATCGGTGCACACCGGTGTGGCGACCTCCACCTGGGCCTGCAACAGCTCCGACTGGACCTCCGAGCCCTCGACGATCGGCTGCAGCCCGGCCGACGCGCGCACCTGGTCTCCGAGCGGTACGGGAAGGCACGTGTCCGGATCGAGCAGCAGGTACTCTTCCTCGACCCCAATAGTGATCATGTCTTCCCGGTACCCCCGATCGGCCGGGAGAATCGCTTCCTCGCCACACCGTCTTCACGGGTCCGGCACAAACCGGGGGTACGGGCCGGTGGCACGGCCCGGCCGGGCGGCCGGAGCCCCCGGCGGCGCCTCAGCCGCCGAGATGGCGCTCCAGCCAGTCGGCGGCGGCGCGGCGGAAGAGGCGCCGGTTGTCCGCCCGGCGGAACTCGTGCCCCTCGTCGCGCAGCGTGAGCATCTCGGCGGGCAGCCCCCGCTCCCGCGCCGCCCGCACCATCTGCTCGGACTCGCCCGGCGGGACGTTGGTGTCGTGCTCGCCGTGCACCGCGAGCAGCGGTACGCGCAGCGCGTCGACCCGGCTCATGGGGGAGAGCGAGCGCAGCAGCTCCCGGTCGCGCGCCGGATGCCCGTACTTGTGCGCCGCCGACTCGGCGATCCACGGCTCGGTGCCCGCGAAGAACGTCGCGAAGTCCGACATCCCGCACACGGCGACACCGGTCCGGAACAGCTCCGGATGCCACACGAGGGAGGCCATCGTCAGATAGCCGCCGTAGGAGCGGCCCATCACCGCCAGCCGCGTGGGATCGGCGAGTCCCTCCAGGACCACGTGCGCCGCGCAGTCGGCGACGTCGTCCAGGGCGGCGAACCGCCCCGTGCCGAGGTCGGCGTCCACGAACGACCGCCCCCAGCCGGACGAGCCGCGCACGTCGGGCGCGAAGACGTCCAGGCCCCGGCCCAGCAGCTCGTGGTACAGCGGATCGAGCACGGGCCGTTCCTGCTCCTCCGGCCCGCCGTGCAGGTGGATCACGCACGGGGCGGGCCGGCCGGCGTCGCGGCCGGGCGCCCGGTAGTACCAGCCGCCCAGGCGCAGTCCGTCACGGGCCACCGGCCGCAGCGGCACGGGACGCACGGGCGGCCTGCCCGGCGGTACGGCGTCCTCGTCCCGCGACGACCAGGGCGTGCGCGCCGACAGCGCCCCCGGGGGCATCCACCACACCCCGGGGCGCCGCTGGGACCCCGACAGGGCCAGCACCATCCCGCCCGGCCCGGCCCGGGTGATCCGGGTGACCACCTCGTGCGGCAGCGGTACGTCACGGGGCGGCACGGTCCCGGTGGCGGCCCCGGCGGGGGAGGTCCCGCCCGCCGGGAGTCCCAGCGTCTGCAGCTCGCTGGCCCCCCGTACGTTCCACGCGAGCGCGGCCGTGCGGCCGTCCTCGGCGAACGCCAGGAGTTCCAGGTCGCTCTCCTCGCGCTCGGCCACCACGGACACGCCGAGCCGCCCGCCGTCCTCGTCGAGACCGACGGCGAGCAGGGCGGCGAACTGCCGCTCGTGGTCGCTCCGGAGCCACACCGTGCGGCCGTCGGACGAGAACCGGCCGATCCACGGGTCCCCGTCGCCGACCCGCAGGACGGACCCGGTCGTGAGGTCGGCGGTGCGCACCACCACCGCCTCCCGCCGGCCGCGCGGTCCCCGGCGCACCAGGGCGAACCGCCCGTCCTGGCTCACGTCGCAGACCCGCAGGGTCGCGGCCCCCGACTCGACGGCCACCAGGACGGGCGACCGGAGGCCGTCGGGATCGACCAGGTAGGCGGTGAGCCGGTCCCGCGCGCCGTCGTCCGCGCCCTCCGCTCCGCCCGGGCCGTCCGGCCCGGGACGCTCCGGGCCGGACGGCCCGACGTCTCCCCGGCGGGGACCGCCGAGCAGCGTGGCCGGACCGTCGCGGCCCGCCCAGCCGGCGGGCAGGTCGGCGAGGACCGCCTCGTGGTCCGGGACGGCCGCCTCCTGCCGGGGGGCGCGGGCGGGCGGGGCCGGCGGTTCGGCCACCGTGACCGCCACGGCCGAGCCGTCGCGCGTCCAGCGGCCGAGGTACGCCGAGCTGCCCGCGTCCGCGCCCGCCACGATCCGGCGGCCGGTGCCGTCCGGGCGCACGCACAGGACCCGGGTGAGTTCGCCGCCCCCGGGGGCGACCGTGTAGGCGATCCACCGCCCGTCGGGGGACCAGGCCACCTCCGTGACCGGGTCGGGGTCCGTGTCGAGGAGGTGGACCTCCGGGCCGTTCACCGGCCCGGTCCACAGCTGGGGGACGCCCGTCCGGTCGCAGATGAACGCCACCCGCTCGCCCGTGGGGTCCACGGACGGGTACCAGCAGCCGTGCGCGACCAGCGGCCGCGGCACGTCGCGCAGTCCGGCCGCGTCGGCCAGCGGCACCGGCACGGGCGCCGCCGACACCCCTCCGTCCGGTCGGTTCAGTCGATCCCGTGGGTCTGCAGCCATATCTCCAGCAACGCTATGTGCCACAGGGCGTTCGCTCCTCGCTTCGTCCGGTGGTGGTCGGGGGCGGAGAGGAGTTCGGCGACGTACTCGTCGCGGAAGACGCCTCGGGCCCGTGCCTCCGGTGCGGACAGCGCCTGACGCACCCGTTCGAGGACGGGCCCCGCCATGTGGCGGATCGCCGGCACCGGGAAGTACCCCTTCGGCCGGTCCACGACCTCGCGGGGGAGCAGCTTGCGGCCCGCGTCCTTCAGCACGCCCTTGCCGCCCTGGGCCAGCTTCAGCTCCGGCGGGCAGGCCGCCGCCAGCTCGACCAGCTCGTGGTCCAGGAACGGCACCCGGGCCTCCAGGCCCCAGTCCATGGTCATGTTGTCGACGCGCTTCACCGGGTCGTCCACGAGCATGACGTGGGTGTCCAGTCGCAGCGCCGCGTCGAGCGCGGTCTCGGCCCCGGGCGCGGCCATGTGCTCGCGGACGAACAGGCCGGACTCGTCGCGGCCGGTCAGCAGGTGCGGCTGGAGGATCCGGGCGAAGTCGGCGTGCGGACGGTCGAAGTACACCTCCGCGTACCTCTCCGGCTCCTCCTGGCGCGGCACGGAGGCCAGGTCCGGGTACCAGCGGTAGCCGGCGAACACCTCGTCGGCGCCCTGGCCGCTCTGGACGACGCTCACCTCCTTGGAGACCAGCTCCGACAGCAGGTGGAACGCGACCACGTCATGGCTGATCATGGGCTCGCTCATGGCCCGGATCGCGCCGTCCAGGGCGGTCGACACCCGGTCCGAGGGGACCATCAGCTGGTGGTGCGCGGTGTCGTAGTGCCGGGCGACCAGGTCCGAGTAGAAGAACTCGTCGCCCTCCTCGCCGCCCTCCGACTCGAACCCCACGCTGAACGTCGCCAGGTCCTTCTGGCCCTCCTCGGCGAGCAGTCCCACGATCAGGGACGAGTCGAGCCCGCCGGACAGGAGCACGCCGACCGGTACGTCGGCGACCATCCGGCGGCGCACCGCCGTCCGCAGCGAGTCGAGCACCGCGTCGCGCCAGTCGGCCGCGTCCATGCCCGCGTACGCGTCGCGGCGCGTGTACGACGGCTGCCAGTAGCACCGGTCGCGGTACGAACCGTCCCGCTCCACCACGCGGACCGTGGCGGGCGGCAGCTTGCGGACGCCGTTGAGCACCGTGCGGGGCGCCGCCACCGTGGCGTGCCAGCTCAGGTACTGGTGCAGGGCGACCGGGTCCAGGGAGGTGTCGACGCCGCCGGCCGCCAGCAGCGCGGGCAGGCTGGAGGCGAACCGCATCCGGCCCGGAGCGTGGGACAGGTACAGCGGCTTGATGCCCAGCCGGTCGCGGGCGAGCACGACGCGCCCGGTGTCGTTCTCGACGATGACGAACGCGAACATGCCCATGAAGTGGTCGACGCAGTCCGTGCCCCACTGGCTGTACGCCTTGAGGACCACCTCGGTGTCCGACGTGGAGAAGAACCGGTGCCCGAGGTCCTGCAGCTCCCGCCGCAGCTCCTGGTAGTTGTACACGCACCCGTTGAACACGCCCGTCAGCCGGGCCTCGGCGTCGGACATCGGCTGGGCGCCGCGCTCCGACAGGTCGATGATCTTCAGCCGCCGGTGTCCCAGCGCCACCGGCCCCTGCGACCAGATGCCGTGGCCGTCGGGCCCCCGGGGCGCCAGCCGATCGGTCATGCGCTCCACCGCGGCCACGTCGGGCCTCCGGTCGTCGAACCGTATCTCTCCGCTCAGGCCGCACATGTGGCACCTGCCCGCAGCGCTCCGGCCGCCCCCGGCCTCTCCGGGGCCTCGCAGCCCTCCTCGACCTCATGTGAATCAGTCACGACAACTCCTCGAAGACGGGGAGCGGACGCCCGCACGCCCTCCGGTCCGGGACTGCGCGGCGGCCCGCTCCGTTGGGCGGGTTCCCGCTCGACCGGGGATCATGCCTTCCGGAGGGTCACGTTCCGTGTACGCGGAGTCCTCCACCGGCGGGGTTTTTGCCCCTTTTCCCTGGGAAGCCGCACCACCATGGACCATTCACAGGCACCCGTGCTCGACGCGCTGGCCGCGTACCACGCGGAGAACCAGACCCCGTTCACCCCGCCCGGTCACAAGCAGGGGCGCGGCGCGGACCCCCGTGTCCGCGCCGTCCTCGGGGACGCCGTCTTCCGCTCCGACACGCTGGCCACCAGCGGCCTGGACGACCGCACCTCCTCCAAGGGCGTCATCTCCCGGGCGCAGGAGCTGATGGCCGACGCGGTGGGCGCCGACCACACCTTCTTCTCCACCTGTGGCAGCTCGCTCTCGGTCAAGGCCGCCATGCTGTCCGTCGCCGGACCGCACGAGAAGCTGCTCGTGGGGCGCGACGCCCACAAGTCCGTGGTGTCCGGCCTCGTCCTCGCCGGGATCGTGCCGGTCTGGGTGGACCCCCAGTGGGACCCCGAGCGCCACCTCGCCCACCCGCCGTCCGCCGACGCCTTCCGCGCCGCCTTCGCCGAGCACCCCGACGCCCGGGGCGCCCTGGTCACCACGCCGACGCCGTACGGCACCTGCTCCGACCTGCCCGCCATCGCCGAGGCGTGCCACGAGCACGGCGTACCGCTCGTCGTGGACGAGGCGTGGGGCGCCCACCTGCCGTTCCACCCGGACCTGCCGACCTGGGCCATGGACGCCGGGGCGGACGTCTGCGTCACCTCCGTCCACAAGATGGGCTCCGGCCTCGAACAGGGGTCGGTCTTCCACCTCCAGGGCGACCTGATCCAGCCGGAGGTCCTCAAGAACCGCGAGGACCTCCTGGGCACCACCAGCCCCTCCGTGCTCGTGTACGCGGCCCTCGACGGCTGGCGCCGCCAGATGGTCCAGCACGGCCACGCCCTCTACGACGACGCGCTGGCCCTGGCCAAGACGGTGCGGGCGCGGATCGCCGAGATCGACGGCATGCGCGTCCACGGACGCGACGACTTCTGCGGACCCGGCCGCGCGGCCGACCTCGACCCCCTCCAGGTCATCGTCGACGTCTCCGCCCTCGGCACCACCGGCTACCGCGTCGCCGACTGGATCCGCGAGCACCACCGGGTCAACCTCCACCTGTCCGACCACCGGCGCGCCAGCGCCCAGCTGACCCACGCGGACGACGAGCGCAGCGCCGGGATCCTGCTCGACGCCTTCCGCGACGTCGCCCGGCACGCCGGCGACCTGCGCCCCGCCCCCCGGGTGGAGGTCCCCGACCCGGCCGAACTCCGCCTCGAACAGGTCATGCTCCCGCGCGACGCGTTCTTCGGGCGGGTCGAGCAGGTGCCGTGGGAGAAGGCCGTGGGCCGGGTGACCGCCGAGATGCTCACGCCCTACCCGCCCGGCATCCCCGCCGCGCTGCCCGGCGAGAGGCTGAACGCGCCGGTCCTGCGCTACCTGCGCAGCGGCGTGGACGCCGGCATGGTCGTCCCCGACGCGGCCGACCCCGAGGTCAGGACGGTCCGCGTGTCCGTCGAGGACTGAGGAGCGGCGCCCCCCCGGGACGGGGACGGCCCCGGGGAGCGGTGGCGGCTTCCTCGGGGCGGGGACGGGCCCCGAGGGCGCGGGCGGAGGGGTGCGGGGCCCCGGCCGGCCGGCCCCGGGCCCTTGGACGGGCGGGGCCGGAGCCCGGGAACCGGGGGAGGAGCGCTCACTCCCCGGCCGCCGCCTTCTCGTGGAAACGGGCCCACGCCCGCTCCCTCACGTCCGCCCCCAGCAGGACGTCCACCGCCGTGCAGGCCAGGGCCTCCGCCGCCGCCGTCACCACCCGCCGCGCCCGGGGGCCGGCCGTCGCCTCCGCGAACTCGGGCGTGTGGTCCGACCCCTCCGCGCCCATGACCGCGACGAACGGATGGATCGCGGGCACCCGCGTGCTGACGTTCCCGATGTCCGACGACCCCAGGTACACCCCCGCCGCCGGCTCCGTCAGCCGGATGCCCGCCCGCTCCAGGTGCCCGGCGAAGAGACCGGACAGCACGTCGTTGTCGCGGAAGTGCTCGTACCGCCCGCCCACGTCGGTCACCTCCACCGTCGTACGGGTGGCCAGCGCCACGCCCCGGGCGCACGTGCGCACCTCCTCCACCAGCTCCTCCAGGGCCTTCGTGGTCCCGCCGCGCAGCCCGAACAGCCCCTCCGCGTACTCGGGGACGATGTTCGTGGCCCGGCCCCCCTCCGTCACGATCCCCTGGACGTGCGAGCCGGACGGCAGGCGCTTGTGCAGCACGCCCAGCGCGTTGAAGAGCTGGATCAGGGCCCCCAGGGCGTCGATCCCCTCCGTGGGGCTGCCGGTCGGATGCGCCGCCCGCCCGTGGAACCCCACCCTGATCTGCGCGCTGGCCGTCAGCGGGGCCCACCTCCAGTCGTGCACCCCCGGATGGAACATCAGCGCCGCGTCCACCCCCTCGAACAGGCCCGCCTCCACCTCGGCGACCTTGCCGCCGCCGCGCTCCTCGGCGGGCGTCCCCACGGCGAGCAGCGTCCCGCCCGTGTCACCGAGCGCCGCCCGCGCGGCGAGCGCCGCTCCGAGGCCCGCCGCCGCGATCAGGTTGTGCCCGCAGGCGTGACCGAGCAGCGGCAGCGCGTCGTACTCCATCAGCAGGGCGACACGGGGCCCTCCGCCGGAGGCGGCCGCCGGTCCCGTCCGCGCGACGAAGGCGGTCGGCAGTCCGGCCGCGCCGCGCTCCACCCGGAAGCCCTCCCGTTCCAGTTCGCCCGACAACAGGGCGGCCGCCCGGTGTTCCTCGTAGGCCGTCTCGGGGTCGCGGTGCAGGGCGAGGCCCACCTCCCAGAGCCGGTCCGCGCGGGCGGCCACCTCCTCCCTGACGCGGGCGTACACCGATTCCTGGTTCTCCGGCACGGGGGCCTCCTCCGGTAGGGGCGGTCGCTCTCCCTCACGTGTTCCACGAGCGCCGCCCGGGATTCCCGCCACGGCCGCCCCTCTCCCGGAAGCGCCCCCGGGGCGCACGTACATCCATCCCCGCGGGGCGGGTAAGCGGGCCCGGGTACGGGGAGCGACGACGGGAGAGGCGTGCACATACGGATGTCCGGGACGGGGAACTGGTGCAGGCGCCGGTGCGGTGCCGCCCGCGAGACCGTCCGGGAGGCGATACGCGGACCGGGCGAGGCGCGCGACGGAATGCTGCTCCAGGCGAAGGGGGCGGCCGCCGCGACCGTCGCCTGGTGCCTGTCCTCGCTGCTGCTGCCCACCAACGTCACGGGGTTCGCCCCGTTCACCGCCCTGCTCGCCCTCCAGTCCACGGTCTACCGCTCCCTGTGGGAATCCGCCCAGTACCTGGGGGCGATGGCGGTCGGGACGGCGGTGGCGGCGGCGTTCGGCACCACCGTCGGCGTCCACGCCTGGGCCCTCTGCGTGCTGGTCTTCGTCGCCCTCGTGGTGGCCCGGCTCCACCTGTTCGGGGGGCAGGGCACCCAGGTGCCGGTGGTGGCCCTCTTCGCGTTCGCGGGCGGCGGGGGACGCATCGACTACATCGGGCACCTGGTGGCGTCCGCCGCCATCGGCGTGTGCTGCGGTCTCGCCGCCCACTTCGCCGTCGCCCCCTCGCCGCACCTGGCCACGGCACGGCGCCAGGTCGAGGACCTCGCCGCGCGCACCGGGGACCTGCTCCGCGACCTGGCACGGACCGCCGCGGGGGAGGCGCCCGACGAGGACGCGCGGAAGGACTGGCCGCGCCGCTGCGAGGACCTGGCCGCCCAGGCGGCACGGGCGCGCGCCGCGCTCGAGAAGGAGCAGGAGAACACCCGGCTCAACCCGCGCCATTCGTGGAGCGCCGCCAGGGAGTCGATCGGGCGCTGCCACGACACCATCGGCATGGTCGAGCGCATCGGCACGCACATCCGCTCCCTCGCCCGTGCCCTGTCCCACACGTCCCCCGGACCGGAGGCCGGGGAGACCGGGGCACACCGGTTCTCCGAGGTGTCCGTCTCGGCGGAGTTCTCCGCCTCCTGCGCCGGCCTGCTCCACGCCGTCGCCGACGGTCTCGAATGCCTCGGCCCGCCCGGCGGGCCGACGGACCCCGACCGGTTCCGCCGCCGCGTCGAGGAGGCCGAGCGCCGCTACGAGGAGGTGACGGACGCGGCCAGGGACGGCCGTCTCGGCCGCGCGGGGGAGTGGCCCGTGCACGGCACGGTCCTCGTGGAGGCGGCGCGCATCCTGGAGGAGATCAAGCAGGCGTCGGACCTCGCCGCCGAAACGCACGGCTGAGGGAAGACACGCCGGCGGTACGGCGTCCCGGCCGGAGCGGCGACTCGGTGGCGGGCGGTGCCGGGGCGGGCGGCCCGGCCCGGCGGGGGCGATGCCCGGATGCGGCAGGAAAGCACCGGCGCGGGCTCCGCGAAGAACGGGCCGCGACGGGGCCGGCCCACTCCGCCCGGACGCGCGTCCGCGTCCGGGCGGAGTCGTTAGCGGAACGTGAGTGAGACGTGAGCGGCGGGCGGGAGAGTGGTGCCGACCGGCGGGGCCGGCCGGCCGGACAGTCCCACCGGCCGGCCGGCCCCGCCGGTGGAGCGAACCGGAACGAAGAGGACGCCCCGCGCCGTCGCGGCGGGTGCCGCGGAGGGGGCGGCATCCGCGCGGAGCGGGGCACCGGTGCGCCGAGGACCGGTCCGGAGGGGCGGGTGGGGCATCGGCCCCGACCGGGCCGGACCCGGGGCGGGCCGTGGGGGCCCGCCCCGGGCCCCGTCCGGTCGGAGCCCGTCCCGCCCCCCTCGGACCGGTGGTCGCCCGGGGCCGGTTCCCGTCCCCGGGCCGCTTCCCGGCCCGCGTCCGGACCCGCTTCCCGGCCCACGTCCCGGCCCACGTCCCGGGCCGCTTCCCTGCCCGCGTCCGGACCCGCTTCCCGACCCACGTCCCGACCCACGTCCCGACCCGTGTCCGGCGGGCCTCCCGAGCCGTGGAGTCCCCGCCGGGACCGCCCGGCGGTCTCCCGTTTCCCGGACAACCACGCGGTCGCTGGTCTGGACCTCTCGGGTGCGGAGCGCCAAGCTCTCCGTATGGACTTGGAGTTGAGGCACCTCAAGACGATCCGGGCCATCGCGGACGCGGGGAGTCTCACCCGCGCCGCCACCGCGCTCGGACTGGCGCAGCCCGCGCTCAGCGCCCAGCTCAAGAGGATCGAACGCGCCCTGGGCGGGACGCTCTTCGAACGGGGCCGGGAGGGCGTACGGGCCACGGCCCTCGGCGACCTCGTCCTCGAACGCGCCCGCGTGGTGCTGCCCGCCGTGTGCGGACTCCAGGAGGAGGCCGTGCGGTTCGCGCGCGACGGGGCCGAGGGCTACCGGCTCGGCGGCACGCACGGACCGCTCCTCGGCGGCCTCGTCGACCGGCTCGCGCGCACCGAACCCGGCGCGTCCGTGACCACGTACACCTCCTGGTCGGAGCGCGAGATCGCCGGCGGGGTGGCCGCGGGACGGCTCGACTTCGCCCTGGTCGGGGTCTGCGGCGAGAGCAGCCCGCCCGAAGCGGGACGGCTGGCCTGGACGGAGGTCGCCCGCGACCCCGTGTACGCGATGCTGGCCGCCGGACACCCGCTGGCCCCCCGCACCGAGGTCGGCCTGGCCGAACTGGCCGACGAGGCGTGGACCGACGTGCCCGGCGACGGCTGTTTCGGCGACTGCTTCGCGGCCGCGTGCGTACGGGCCGGCTTCACCCCGGCCCGTGTCTACGAGGCGGACACCGCCTCCTGCGCGCACCTGGTCCGGGTCGGCCGGGCCGTCGGCCTGTGCCGGGCCACCTTCCCCGCGACCCCCGGCATCGTGACCCGCCCCCTCGCCGGCGCGCCGCTGGTCTGGCGGCACCTGCTCGGCTGGCACCCCGAGGGGCGCGCGGCCGGCCGGGCCGCCGCCGTGCTCCACCACACCCGGGCCGCCCACGAGGAGGCGCTGGCCCACAGCGCGGGCCGCACACCGGCCCCGCCGCCCCGGGAGGGCGGTCCCCGCTGACGCGTCCGGGCGGCGGCGGGCCGTGACGCCGCCGTCCGCCCGGCCATAACGCCGTGGCAGGGGCCGTCTGGCAACTGCCGCTCCCCCGGCGGGATCCCTACGGTTTCGGCAGATCCCCACCGCCAACCGAGGAGACTCCCCATGCTCCGACGACACGCCCGCACGGCGTGTACCGTGCTGGCCGCCGCCGGCCTGGCGCTGGCCGGCCTCCAGGCCGGTTCCGCCACCGCGGCCCCGCACGACGAGGACCGCGTCCCCACCGTCCGGACGGCCGCCGACGCCCTCGGCGCCGCCTCCGCGCAGCCCGAACTCCTCCGCGCCATGCAGCGCGACCTGGGCCTCACCCGTGCCCAGGCCGAGAACCGCCTCGCCAACGAGGCCGAGGCCGGGGCCAGGGCCGCCGGGCTCCGCCAGGACCTGGGCGCCGCCTTCGCCGGCGCCTGGGTGGAGGGCGCCGAGTCCGGCACCCTGGCCGTGGCCACCACCCGCGCCGCCGACGCGGCCGCGATACGGGCCTCGGGTGCGAACGCCCGGGTCGTGACGCACGGACTGGCCGCCCTGGAGCGGGCCAAGGAGGCCCTGGACCGGGCCGCCACCGCCGACGCCCCGGTCCGCTACGTCGACGTCCGCGCCAACGTCCTCGTCGTCGAGGAGGCACGGGCCGGAGCCGGCGCGCGGCTCGTCGCGGCCACCGGCGTCCCGCGCGGCCTGGTGAAGGTGGTCCGCACCACCGAGGCGCCCCGCCCGCTGTACGACCTCCGGGGCGGCGACGCGTACTACATGAACGGCAGCGGGCGCTGCTCCGTCGGCTTCCCGATCACCAAGGGCACCACGCAGGGCTTCGCCACGGCCGGCCACTGCGGCCGCGCCGGCACCACCACCAGCGGCTTCAACCAGGTCGCCCAGGGCAGCTTCCAGGCGTCGGTCTTCCCCGGCAACGACATGGCCTGGGTCGCCGCCAACTCCAGCTGGACCGCCACCCCGTACGTGAAGGGCGCGGGCGGCGCCAACGTCCAGGTGACCGGTTCGGTCCTCCAGCCCGTCGGCTCCTCCGTGTGCCGCTCCGGCTCGACCACCGGCTGGCACTGCGGCACCGTGCAGCAGCACAACACCAGCGTCACCTACCCGGAGGGCACCATCTCCGGCGTCACCCGCACGACCGTCTGCGCCGAGCCCGGCGACTCCGGCGGCTCGTACATCTCCGGCAGCCAGGCCCAGGGCGTGACCTCGGGCGGTTCCGGCACCTGCTCCAGCGGCGGCACGACCTTCTTCCAGCCGCTGAACCCGATCCTCCAGAACTACGGCCTGACCCTGAAGACCACCACCGACCCGGGCCCGGGCCCCGGTCCCGGCCCCGAGCCGGGCGGCACGTGGGCGGCGGGCAAGGTCTACGCGGCCGGTGACACCGTCACCTACGGCGGCGCCACCTACCGCTGCCTCCAGGGCCACCAGGCCCAGGCCGGCTGGGAGCCGTCCAGCGTCCCCGCCCTGTGGCAGCGGGTGTGACCCGGGTCCCGTCGCCGTGACGACCGGGGGTGCCGCGGCTCCGAGGGGGCGCCGCGGTACCCCCCTCCCGCCGTACCGCCGGCCCGTCAGGCCCCCGCGAGACCGCCCCGGGCGATCACCTCCGCGTACCAGCGGGCGCTGTCCTTCGGCGTCCGCCGCTGCGTCGCGAAGTCCACGTGGACGATGCCGAACCGCTTGCTGTAACCGTACGCCCACTCGAAGTTGTCCAGGAGCGACCACAGGAAGTAGCCCCGCACGTCCGCCCCGTCCTCCAGGGCCCGGTGCACCGCCGCCAGGTGCGCGCGCAGGTACGCCACCCGCTCCGGGTCCTTCACGTTCCCCGACGGGTCCGCGTAGTCGTCGTACGCCGCGCCGTTCTCCGTGATCACCAGCGGTACGCCCGGCAGTTCGTCCCGCAGCCGGACCAGCAGCTCGTGCAGCCCGTCCGCGTCCACCGGCCAGTCCATGGCGGTGCGCGGCCCCGGCGCCGGCACGAACCGCACGTGCCGCTCCGCGCCCGCCCACGGCGACGGCGACTCCGAGGAGCCCGCCGCGACCACGGACGGGGAGTAGTAGTTGATGCCCAGCGAGTCGAGCGGCGCCGCCGCCGCCTCCAGGTCGCCGTCCCGCACGAACGACCAGTCCGTGACCGCCGCCGTGTCGCGGACCAGGTCCTCCGGGAGCCGCCCGTGGAAGACCGGGTCCAGGAAGATCCGGTTGCCGACCGCGTCGATCCGCCGGGCCGCGTCCAGGTCCCCGGGGGCCCGGGTGAGGGCCCGTACGGCGTGCAGGTTGAGCGTCAGGGACACCTCGGCGGACCCGGGCAGCGCACCGCGCAGCGCCCGCGCGCCCAGGCCGTGCGCCAGGTTGAGGTGGTGGGCGGCGCGCAGCGCGGCCAGGTCGTCGGTGCGGCCCGGGGCGTGCACGCCGCTGCCGTAGCCGAGGAAGGCGGCGCACCACGGCTCGTTGAGCGTGGTCCAGGTCGCCACCCGGTCGCCGAGGGCGTCCGCCATGATCCCCGCGTACTCGGCGAAGCGGTACGCGGTCTCCCGGTGCGGCCAGCCGCCCGCGTCCTCCAGCTCCTGCGGCAGGTCCCAGTGGTAGAGCGTCGCCACCGGCCGGATGCCGGCCTCCAGGAGGGAGTCGGTCAGGCGCCGGTAGAAGTCCAGGCCCTTGCGCACGGCCGGTCCCCGTCCGGTGGGCTGGACCCGGGGCCAGGCGATCGAGAAGCGGTAGTCCGTCACGCCGAGCCGGCGCATCAGGGCGACGTCCTCGTCGAGCCGGTGGTAGTGGTCGGCGGCGATGTCGCCGGTGTCGCCGTTGCGGACCTTGCCCGGCGTACGGCTGAAGGTGTCCCAGATGGACGGGGTGCGGCCGTCCTCGGCCGCCGCTCCCTCGATCTGGTAGGCGGCGGTGGCGGTGCCCCAGCGGAAGCCCTCGGGGAAACGGAGCGTGGTCGTCGGTTCGGTGCGGGCGTCGAGCGCGGTCATGGGGTGGGAGCTCCCTGGGGTGAGGCGTACTGAGGAGGAAGGGGCGGGGGAGGGGCGGTCAGCCCTTGACCGCGCCCTGCATGATGCCGCCGACGATCTGCCGGCCGAGCAGGCCGAAGACGAGGAGCACCGGCAGGGTGCCGAGCAGCGTGCCCGCCATGATCACGGACTGGTCGTGGACGTAGCCGCCGCCGAGCTGGCGCAGCGCGACCTGGACGGTGGGCTCGGAGGAGGTGAGGGCGACGACGGGCCAGAAGAAGTCGTTCCACGACGCCATGAAGGTCAGCAGACCGAGCACGGCCATGCCGGGCCGGGCGATCGGCACGACGATCGACCAGAAGATCCTGGCGGTGGACGCGCCGTCGACCCGTGCCGCCTCGATCAGCTCGTCCGGCAGCGACTGCGTCAGGTACTGGCGCATGAAGAACACGCCGAACGCGGAGACCAGACCCGGCAGGATCACCGACTGGAGCTGGTTCACCCAGCCGAGTTCCGCGATCAGCATGAACAGCGGGATCACCCCCAGCTGCGGCGGGATCATCATGGTGCCGACGGTGACCGCGAGCAGCGCGCCCCGGCCCTTGAAGCGGAGCTTGGCGAAGGCGAAACCGGCCAGTGTGCAGCACAGGACGGTGCCGAGGGTGATCGAACCGGAGACGATCAGCGAGTTGAGCAGCGCCCTGCCGATGTCCGCCTCTTCGAGGACCGCCCCGAAGTTCTCGATCAGGTTCGGTCCCGGCAGCAACACCGGGGGGACCTGCGCCAGTTCGGCGTTGGAGCGGCTGGCGGCCACGATCGTCCAGTAGAACGGGAACGCCGAGAACAGCACGGCGACGATCAGGATCCCGTACGCCAGTGGTCCGGCGTGCAGGGTGCGGCCCGCCCGCGGGGCCCCCCGGCGGGGCGGCCCGCCGGGTGCGGGCGCGGGAGGAGCGGCCGGGGACGCGGCGGGCGCGGCCGGGACGGTCGGCGCGGTCGGCGCTGTCGGCGCTGTCATCGGGTGGCCTCCTTGCGGGAACGGCGGCGCGCGATCAGGGCGTTGGCCCCGACCAGCACCACGATGAGCAGGAACATCACCCAGGCGACGGCGGCGGCCCGGCCCAGGTGGAAGAAGCCCCAGCCCTGCTCGTACATGTACAGGCCGAGCGTCTGGTACTGGTGCGAGATGCCGCCCGAGACCGACCCTTCGAGCAGCAGCGGCTCGCCGAACAGCTGGGTCGCCCCGATCGTGGAGACGACGACGGTGAACAGGATGGTGGGCCGCAGGCCGGGCAGCGTGACGTGGAAGAACTGGCGCCACCGCGAGGCCCCGTCCATCGCGGCCGCCTCGTACAGCTCGTCGGGGATCGACTGCATGCCGGCCAGGTAGATCAGCGCGTTGTAGCCGGTCCAGCGCCAGACGACGACCGTCGACACGGCGATCTGCGAGGCCACCGTCCCGTTCTGCCAGTCGACGGGGTCGACGCCGACCAGACCGAGCGCGTAGTTGATCAGCCCGAAGTCCCGCCCGAAGAGCTGGGCGAAGACGAGGGTGGCGGCGGCGACCGAGGTCGCGTACGGCAGCAGGACCGCCGTGCGCAGGAAGGTCCGCCCGCGCATCCGGTAGTTCAGCAGGTGGGCGAGGCCGAGGGCCATGACGAGCTGCGGCACGGTGGAGAGCAGGCCGATGGTGAAGGTGTTGCGCAGCGAGGTCCAGAAGTACGCGTCACCGAAGAGCGCGGTGTAGTTGCCCAGGCCGCGCCACTCCATGTCGCCGGGCGTCTGGAGCTCCACCCGGTACAGCGAGACGAAGGCCGTGTAGAGCAGCGGGAAGAGACCGAAGGCGGCGAACAGGGTGAAGAAGGGGGCGAGGTAGGCGTACGGGGAGACCTTCCGCCAGGTCCGCCGGGCGGGGCCCGGCCGGCCGGGCGGCGGGACCGGCTTCGGCCGGGCCGGCGTCTCGGATGCGGTGAGGGTCACGGTGCGGCCCTTCGGTGTGGGGTCGGGCGGGGAACGGGGCTGCGCCGGACGGACGCCCCGGGACGGGGGCCCGTCCGCCGGAACGGATCAGCCGATGGTGTTCTCCACGCCCTTCCTGGCGTTCGCCCACGCCTTCTCGGGCGGGGTGCCCTTGCGCTCGACCTCGCTCAGCGCGTTGGTGATCTGCTGGGCGATGTTCTGGTCGTGGACGCCGAGGACCTGGACCGGGGCCGCCTTCGCCGCGTCGCCGAAGATCCTGCCGATGGGGGCGTTCGAGAAGAACGGGTCTTTCGCGTCGGCGATCTTCTCGATGGCGCCGGTGGCGGAGGGGAAGTTGCCCTGCTTCCGGAAGAGCCTGGTCTGCTGCTCGGGGGCGGTGAGCCACTCGATCAGCTCGTACGCCTCCTTCTTGTGCTTCGCGGCCTTCGGGACGGCCAGGTAGGAGCCGCCCCAGTTGCCGGCTCCGCCGGGCAGCTTCGCGACGTCCCACTTGCCCTTGCCGGCCTCGCCGGTCTGGCCCTTGATGTAGCCGAGCATCCAGGCGGGGCACGGCATGGTGGCGAAGGAGCCGGCGGAGAACGCCTGGTTCCACTGCGGTGACCACTGGTCGAGCTTGGCGCTCAGGCCGTCGCCCGCGGCCCGGACGGCGTGGTCCCAGGCGGCGCGCAGGGCGGGGTTGTCCTCCCAGATCAGCTTGCCGGAGGCGTCGTAGTAGCGCTCCTTCTCCTGGCCGATCATGATCGAGTAGAGGCTGCCGACGCTGTCGAGCCAGGCGCTCCTGGCGGGGGCCTTCGCCTTGTACTGCTTTCCGAGGTCCAGATAACCGTCCCAGGTGGCCCACTTCTTCGCGAGCTCCTCGCGGTCGGTGGGCAGCCCGGCCCGCTCGAACAGGTCGGTGCGGTAGCACATGGCCTCCGGGCCGACGTCCGTGCCGAGGCCGAGGACCTCGCCGCCCCTGCCGGTGGCGGCGGCCCACTTGGCCGGGGCGAACCGGTCCTTCAGGGAGTCCGCGCCGTACTTCTTCAGGTCCTCGAACCGGTCGGCCTGCTGCTGGGTGACGGAGGCGATGCGGCCCACCTCGATGCCCTGCACGTCGGCGAGGCCGGCGTTCCCGGCGAGCCGGGTCTGGAGGGACTTCCAGTAGTCGGCCTCGTCCTCGGTGTCCGTCTGCTTGACGGTGACGCCGGGGTGGAGCTTCTCGTACTCGGCGTAGAGCCCGGCCTCCTTGTACCCGAAGGAGCCGAAGAGATCGACGGTGAGGGTGATCTTCCCTCCCGCGCCGTCCGAGGACGCGCCGTCCTTCGATCCGCCGCAGGCGGCGAGCAGGGCGCCGACCAGCGTGACCGCGCCCAGGCGGACGACGGTTCTTCTGGCGGCTCGGGCGATGGGCATGGGAAGCCTCCCTTGGCTCCGGAACGAGCGAGAGCGTCTGAGAGCGCTCTCAGTCATGCGGAGGGAGCGTGCCTCCGGTCCGGTCCATCCGTCAAGGCTCGAAGGCGTAACGGACGCGAAGTGCCCTGGGAGCGCAGCCGTGTTCAACCTCTTGACACGTTCGTTTCGCGGGTTCTACGTTTCCGACATTCTGAGAGCGCTCTCAGTCGTGTCGCACCCTCGGCTCCCCACTTCTCGAACGCCGCCCTCCCCACTCCGGGCGTCCCCCTCCGAGCACCATCCGTCGCGACGAATGAGGTGCCCCTCCATGCCCTCCCCCCGCACCCGGCCCGCCGCAGCGCTGGCCCTGGTCACCGCCCTCACCGCCGTGGGGCTCGGCCCCGCCGCCGCCCCCGCGGCCGCGGCCACCGTCCCGGCGGGCGCCGGAAGCTACTCCGACACCCGCCCCGCCGGCACCTCCGGCCCCACCACCGACACCGGGACCCCGGTCACCCCCAAGGTCACCACCGCCGCCCAGGGCAGGCCGGTCCCCACCAACGACTGGTGGTCCTCCCTCGCCTTCCAGCGCTACGGGGGCAATCCGTACTCCACCCCCATGTACGGCCACCCGCTCACCTACCAGGCCGTCGCCGGCGGCCTGGAGATCGGCTACCCCACCAGCCCCGCGATCGTCGGCGACGGCCGCCAGTACGAGTTCCCCCACAAGCGCGACCTCACCCTCGGCCTCACCGGCCTCAACTCGCCCGACACCAGGGCCGACGCCTGGTCCGACTGGACCGTCACCCCCTACTGGTCCGACGGCGCCCGCACCCTGCGCACCACCATCGGCCACGGCCTCCCCTTCGTGTACGCCAGGGGCACCGGCGGCGACGCCCGTATCACCACCGCGCAGACGCCCACCGTCTTCGCCGACCAGGGCAACGTCCTCGGCATCACCGTCGCGGGCCACCACTACGCCCTCTTCTCGCCCAGCGGCACCGACTGGAACGTCTCCGGCTCCACCCTCACCGCCGGACTCGGCGGCAAGGACTACTTCTCCGTCGCCGTCCTGCCCTCCACCGACGCGCTCGCCACGTACCGCACGTACGCCTACAGCTTCGTCACCGGCTCCACGGTGAACTGGAGCTACGACGCGGGCACCGTCCGCGCCACCTACGGCCTCACCACCGAGGCCAAGGAGGGAACCGAGCGCGGCACCCTCCAGGCCCTCTACCGCCACCAGTGGCTGCACACCACCGACCCGCTGACCTCCTACACCTACGTCTCGCCCCGGGGCACCATGAAGGTCCGCGCGGGGACCTCCTTCACCACCGCCCAGAAGGCCGCCGCCACCCTCCCGGCCCTGCCCGGCAGCGGCATCGACACGGCCCGTCTGCGCGGCCACCTGAACGAGGTCGCGAACTCCTCCGACCCGTTCTCCGGAGCCGTCGACACGTACTGGACCGGCAAGGCCCTCGGCAAGCTCGCCCAACTGGTGCCGCTCGCCGACCGGATCGGCGAGGGCGCGGTCCGCGACAAGCTCCTCGGCCTGATCAAGGGCCGCCTCCAGGAGTGGTTCACGGCCGGCGGCGCCAACGAGTTCTCGTACGACAGGGTCTGGAAGACCCTCACCGGGTACCCGGCCTCCTACGGCAGCGACACCGAACTCAACGACCACCACTTCCACTACGGCTACTACGTGTACGCCGCCGCGATCGTCGCCCAGTACGACCCGGACTGGGCCGCCGACTCCGCCTGGGGGACCATGGTCAGGACCCTGGTCCGCGACACCGCCAACCCCAGCCGCACCGACACCGCCTTCCCCTTCCTGCGCGGCTTCGACGTCTACGCCGGACACAGCTGGGCCAGCGGCCACCAGGGCTTCGCCGCCGGCAACAACCAGGAGTCGTCCTCCGAGTCGACCAACCTCAGCGCCGCCCTCGTCCTGTGGGGGTCGGCCACCGGCGACACCTCCCTGCGCGACCTCGGCACGTACCTCCTGACCACCGAGGCCGAGGCCGTCGCCCAGTACTGGTTCGACGCCGACCAGCAGGTCTTCCCCGGCTCCTTCGCGCACGACACCGTCGGCATGGTCTGGGGCAGCGGCGGCGCCTACTCCACCTGGTGGACCGCCAACCCGGAGGAGATCCACGGCATCAACGTCCTGCCCGTGACCAGCGGCGGCTCCCTCCACCTCGGCGGCCGCAAGGACGCGATCCGGCGCAACATCGCCGAGATGGAGCGCGAGAACGGCGGCCCCGCCGTCGAATGGCGCGACATCCTCTGGGAGTTCCAGTCCCTCGCCGACCCCGCCGCCGCCAAGGCCAAGTGGGACGCGGGGAACGCCGCTTACACCCCGGAGGCCGGCGAGTCCAGGGCCCACACCTACCACTGGATCACCACGCTCGACGCGCTCGGCGCCCCCGACGCGACCGTCACCGGCTCGATCCCCACCTCCGCCGTCTTCTCCAAGGGCACCACGCGCACCTACGTGGCCCACAACCACGGTGCGACCGCCCGCACGGTCACCTTCTCCGACGGCACGTCCCTCTCCGTGCCGGCGCGTTCCACCGCCACCGGCAACGGGACGGGCGGCACCGACCCCGGTCCCGGACCGTCCACCGGCAACACCTTCCAGCTCCGCACCGGCGGCACGCTCACCACGGCCACCGGAGCCGCCGAGAGCGCCGACACCCTCGCCTCGGCCCAGGGCGCCAATCACGACGGCACCCCGTACCGGCCGCTCGTCTACGAGGCGAGGAACGTCAACGGCACGCTCCGGGCGGGCGGCTCGACCGCCTTCCGGCTCCAGGTGGACGCCGGTACGGCCGTCGGCCTCGGCCAGCAGGCCCGGATCAGCTACGACCTCACCGGCGACGGCACCTTCGACCGCACGGAGACGTACCACTACTTCGCGACGGACCCGGTGACGGGGTGGGAGGAGTACGCCCAGTCCCGGGGCCTGAAGGCCGCCACCGGCACGCTCGGCGACCTGCGGGGCGGAACGGTGCGCCTGGAGGTCTGGAGCGCCATCGGCAACGGCGACTCGCGGCTCCGGACGGGCACGGACCGGTCCGTGGTGGTCATCCCGTACGACTGACCCCGCGGAGGATCACGACGGCGGGCCCGGGGGACGCGTCCCGGGCCCGCCACCTCCCGTCCGGGCGCTCAGGCGGAGGCGCGGCGGACCAGCGAGGTCGGGGTGATCACGGAGCCCGGGACGCCGGGACCGGTCCCGTCGAGCAGCCGCATCAGGAGCTTCACCATCAGCCGGCCCATGCCCTCGACGTCCTGGTGCACGGTGGTCAGGGCCGGGGAGGTCCTGCCGACCACCGAGGCCATGTCGTCGAAGCCGACGACCGCCACGTCCTCCGGCACCCGCACCCCGCGCTCCCGCAGGGTGCGCAGGGCGCCCGACGCCATCAGGTCGTTGGCGACGAACACCCCGTCGATGTCCGGCCTCCGGTCGAGCAGTTCCGCCATGGCGCGCGCGCCGCTCTCCTCGGTGAAGTCGCCCGCGCACAGCAGCGCGGGATCGGCGTCGAGGAGGACGTCCCGGTAGCCGTTCAGCCGGTCGATCGCCGAGGTCTGGTCGGAGGGGCCCGAGATGTGGGCGACGTTCCCGCGCCCGAGGCTCCTCAGGTGGCGCACCGCCTCCCGGGCGCCGCCCCGGTTGTCGCAGTCGACGAAGGGTACGGCCGGATCGGTGCCCGGAGCGGGCCGCCCGCCGACGACCACCGGAATCCGCGCCCCTCCGATCATGGCCGGCAGGGCGTCGTCGCTGTGCAGCGAGAACGCGAGCGCGCCGTCGACGTGTCCCCCGCCCAGATAGCGGGCGATCCGCTCGTGATCCCCGGGGCCCTCCACCCACAGCAGCACCAACTGGGAGTCGTGGAACGTCAGTTCGCGGCTGATCCCCCGTATCTGCTGCTCGAAGAACGGGTCCGAGAAGATCCGGAACTCGGGCTCCGCGATGATCACGGCGACGGCGCCGTTGCGCCGGGTGACCAGGGAGCGGGCCGCGTGGTTGGGGACGTAGCCGAGCTCCTCCACGGCCCTGCGCACCTTCTCGGCCAGGGGCGCGCGCACGCCCGCGCCTCCGTTGACGACCCGGGAGGCCGTGGCGCGGGACACGCCGGCGCGCGCGGCGACGGCTTCCAGCGTGGGGCGGGGCCCCGTGGTCTGCTCGGGCAAGGCGGGCGCTCCTCGGCTGGGTCGGCTGGACGGGACGTGCGCGGCGTGCGGGTGCGGGGCACGCGGTGCGGAGGTCGGGGCGGGGCGTGCGGTGCGGGGCGTGCGGGCCCCCGGGTCGGGGCGCGCGGTGTGCGTGCTCGCGGGGATCAGGATATCTGTAGCCCGCACCTTCTGAGAGCGCTCCCAGAGGGAGGGGAGCCCCCGCACGTCACGGAGAACGCCGTTGCCCCTCGTCGGCGTCCGGCTGCCTCCGGAGCCCTGCGCCGTGGAGCCCGGCGGCAGGGCACCGGGCCCGGTGCGCGGGGGCGGAACCGCCACGCCGGCTCATGGGCGGTCACGCGGACGAGCGGCTGTCGAACGGCCCGGGCCCGCCGGGCCGACGGACGGCCGGGCGGGCCCGGAACAGGAGAGACCGCCGGACGGCCCGCCCCACCGGGGCGGGCCGTCCGGCGGTCGTGGCTCAGCCGACGGTCCCGGCCGGGACCTCCGTGCCGTCGGTGCGCGCGGTCAGCGCCTTCTGGGCGAGGACGCCGAAGACGATCGCGAACACCGTCCACAGCACGGCCTGGACGCCGAGCGACGCCATCCGGAACTCCCACAGCAGATCGGCCGGGAAGGTCGCGGAGACCGCGTCGTCGTTCGACGGCAGGACCGCGAAGGCGACGCCCGTCACGGCGACGAAGCCGAGGCCGGCCGCCAGGCTCGCGTTCCAGTTGCCCAGCCGGGGCGCGAGACGGCGCCCGGCGATCACCGCGGCGGTGCCGAGGAGCACGCTGAGCAGGATCATCAGGAAGAACAGGGCGGTGCGCCTCCCGATGGTGTCGGGGTTGCCGACGGCCGGCGGGGTCGCCGGGTACTTCAGGAACGGCACCAGGCAGACGGTGGTGAAGGCCGCGGCCGCCGTCAGGGCCGCGGTCGCCCGCGGCCCGAACCGGCCGACGCGGCCGAGCGCGAAGGAGAACGCGAGCGCGGCGACGCCGCCCAGCGCCACCCCGTACACCAGGACGCCGGTGGCCAGGCCGAAGGTGGACTGCGCGGAACGGCCGACCACCTCCTCCTCTTCCGTCGTGCCGGCTCCCGCGCCGCCGTGGTCACCGTGTTCGGAGTGGGCCGTCTCCCGCGCGGCCTGCGCCTCCTCCACGGCGATGGATCTGTTCACGGAGGGTTCGCCGCCCAGGTAGGCGGCGGCGAAGGCGAACAGGCCGGCGACGAGGCCCGCGAGCATCCCGCGGACCAGCAGGGTCCTCACCATGGAGGCGTGCACGCGCGCGTCGCCCCTCAGTGGCACGGGAAGCCGAGCAGGTGACGCCCGTCGTGCACCCACTCGTGCACGCCGGAGCCCGCGAAGAGGGAGGTGGCCCCCTGCTCCGCGCCCACGAAGTAGAGCGCGATCAGCGCGAGGAGGCCGACGAAGAGGGCCCAGGGCAGTACGGCCCGCACGGGCAGCGGAGCCGGTACGGCGACGGAAGGGGGGGAGACGGCGGCGGAAACGGCGGCTTCGGCCATGAGGGAACCTCCTGAGGGAACTCGCGTCCCGGTCGGTGGTGCAGGACGACGGTCCACGGGTCTGACTCGCCGTGACGTCCCGGGGACGCCTCGGCATACAGTGGCGCGACCGTGCCGGGTTCCCACCGGACTTCCGTATCGCCGTCGTCACGTTGTTCAGATGTCGCTCGACGGTACCGCGTGACATGAGCATTGTTAAGGGCGTGAGGTCCGGATCACTTTCCGCGCTCCGGGCGGAGGCACCCGCCGAAGGCTCCGCGCCCCGGACACGGCCGTCCGGCGCCGCCCCCTACCGGGAAGGAACCCCGATGACAGTCCGGCTGACGCTGATCCCGCCCGCCGCGAACGACGCGCTGCGCGAGGTCCGGTTCGACGACGACGGTCCCCTCGACCCGGCGGGGCTCGCCCGCGCCGAGGCCGCCGCGGCCTTCGTCGGTCCGTCCCCGCGCGCCTACGCCTCGCCCTCCGCGCGCTGCCTCGCCACCGCGCGCGCCCTCGGCCTGCGGGCGGAACCGGTGGACGGCCTCGCCGGCTGCGCCGTGGGACGCTGGCGGGGACGGACCCTGGAGGAGATCGCCGCCACCGAGGGCGACGCGCTCGCCTCCTGGCTGTCCGACCCGACGGCGGCACCGCACGGCGGGGAGTCCCTGCGCGACCTGCGCGTCCGGGTCGGCGTCTGGCTCGACGCCCTCCAGGAGGGCACGGGGCGCGTCACGGCCGTCGTGGAGCCCGACGTCGTGCGCGCCGCGACGGTCCACGCCCTCGGAGCGCCGGACGGTACGGCCCGGCGCCTGGACGTCCGCCCCCTGACGGCCGTTCACCTCAGCGGTCGCGGCGGGCGCTGGAACCTGCGCGCCGGGGAGCCCCTCGCAGGGGGGCGCTGACCGCCCCGGAACACCGGCCCCGCCCCGGGACCGCCGGGGCCGGACGCCGGGCGGGGTCCGCGGGACCGCGGACGCGGGCCGCCCCCGACCCCGGGCGGGGCGGGGGGCGGCGCGGTCGGCGGTGGTCAGCAGGGGCGGATGTGGAAGACGGGCGTCCAGGAGGCGGTACCGGTGGACTTGGCCACGTTCGACCAGCGCTCGCTGCCGTTCTGGTTGTAGAAGCGGGCCCGGGTCCCGGGGGTCTGGTTGTTGTTGAAGGTGCCGTCGCCGATGCCGGTGAAGTCGTAATAGCCGCAGCGGTAGTAGTCGTAGGTGTAGCCGCGTCCGTCCACGATGCACAGGTGGCCGTCGGCGCAGCTCACGGCCCGGTCGGGGGAGGCCAGGTCGCGGGCTCCGGGGAGGCCGGGGACGGCGACGGTGACGGTGCCGCCGGCGGTGGCGAGCCTGTTCGCCGAGATCTGGCGGGCCCCCGGCTCCCGCGCGAGGACGGCGTCGACCCGGCGCTGGAGTTCCCCGGCCCGCGCCCCGGAGAGACCGGCGGCACGGGCCTGTTCGGCGTAGACGGCCCGCTGGCCGGTCGGAGAGGCGGTCGAGGCGTGGGCGGACAGGACGGAGCCTGCGATCAGGGCCGCGGCGGCGGCCAGCAGTGCGGCGGGACGGCGGAACAGAACACGCTTCACGGTCTTCCTCCTGCGATGAACGGTCACACCGTGTCGTGGTGCAGGGGGATGCTGTCCATTTCGGCGCCCGCACAAGAGACATCGGGGGCATGTCTACTGATGTGGGTGACGCTTTGTACTCGTGACCGAGGCGGAATCGCGCCGAACCGGTGCGCGCGATCCGCCACCGCCCCGGCGCGGGGCGCGGGGCGGGCCGCTCGCGCCCGGCCCTGTCCCCTTGCGGCCGGCGGGTTCGCCGGCCGCACGCGCCACCGCCCCGGCCCCGCCTCAGACGGGCCGCCTCCACTCCCGCAGCAGCAGATGCCCCAGGTACGCCCCTCCGACGGCCATCGTGTACAGGCCGACCGGCAGGTCGTCGAAGAACGGCGACTGCTGGGCCGCGAGGTCGGCGAGGACCAGGAGCAGGGCGCCGAGCAGGGTCGACATGACCAGCTGCGGCCCGCCGCCGCGCGTGACCCGCTTGGCGATCTGCGGTGCCGTCAGGGAGATGAAGGCGATCGGCCCGGCCACGCTGACGGCGCCCGCGGACAGCACGATCGACAGGGCGACCGCCGCCGTCGCCGTCCTGGCGGGGCGGGCTCCCAGACCGGTGGAGAGGTCGTCGCCCATCTCACCGATGCCCAGGGGGCGCGCCAGGAGCGCCGCGAAGGGCAGACAGACGAGCAGCACCCCCCAGATGACCGTCGCGTCCTCCCAGGAACGGGCGGAGAGGCTGCCGTTGATGTACGCGGTCAGCGCGCTCGCCTTGTCGCGCTCGACGGCGTACACCACGTACTGGGTCAGGGCCGTCGCCATCGCGGCCACGCCGATGCCCGCCACGACCAGCCGTCCCGGGTGGCGGAACCCGGTTCCGGTGGAGGCGTACACGACCCCCATGGCGGTCACCGCGCCGAGCAGGGCGCCGACGGGCACCGGCACGGTGCCGGGGAAGAAGAGCGCGGCGGCCGCGGCCCCCGCGCCGGAACCGGCGCCGAGCCCGATCACGTCGGGGCTGCCCAGCGGATTGCGGGTGACGGACTGGAACAGCGCCCCGGACAGGCCGAGGGCCGCCCCGGTGGCGACGGCCACCACGAGCCGCGGGCCGCGCAGCCGGTTCAGGACGAAGGCGTTCTTGCCGGTCGCCCCGCCCGTGAGGGCCGACGGCAGGTCGGCGAGGCCGATGCCGAGCCGGCCCGCCGTCAGGGTCGCCACGGCCGCTCCCAGGAGCAGCAGTACCGACACCGCGGCGGCGAGCAGGGAGGAGCGGCGCACGGGTATCGCGACCCGGGGCCCCACCCGTACGAGGACGCGTCCCGCCGGACGCGGCGTCACGGTCCGGGAACCGGTGCGGTCGGCGGTCTTCATGCCGCTCCCCTCATGCGACGGACGGCGAAGAGCAGGGCGGGCGCGCCCACGAAGGCGGTGACGACGCCGACCATCAGCTCCTGCGGGCGCAGCAGGACCCGGCCGATGACGTCCGCGAAGAGCAGCAGCGTGGGTCCCGTGAGCGCGGTGAAGAGGATCTGCATCCGGAAGTCGGCGCCCACCAGGGCCCGGACCAGGTGCGGGACGGCGAGTCCGACGAAGGCGATGGGTCCCACCGCCGCCGTGGCGGACGCGCTGAGCAGCGTCGCGGCGAGCAGGCCGGCGCCCTTGACCCGGGCGGGGCTGATGCCGAGCGAGGCGGCCTTGTCGTCGCCCAGCGCCATGGCGTTGAGGCCGGGCGCGAGGAGGACGGCGAGGAGGAGGCCGGCCGCGGCGAACGGCAGCACGGCCCAGAGGGCGTCGAAGCCCCGCCCGCCGAGCGACCCCACCACCCAGTAGCGGTAGGTGTCGAAGACCTTCGGCCGGGACAGCGCGACGGCCTGGATGAACGCGGCGAGGACGGCGGAGAGGACCGCGCCGGCGAGGACGAGCCGCACCGGTCCGCCGCCGCCCCCGGCCGTGCCGACGACGTGGACGAGGACACCGGTCGCCAGGGCGCCGGCGAGCGCCCACCAGATGGTCTCCCGCTGTCCGGACGCGCCGAGGAACGCGGTGGCGGCGACGATGCTCGCGGACGCGCCCGCGTTGATGCCGAGGAGCCCCGGCTCGGCGAGCGGATTGCGGGTGATGCCCTGCATCAGGGTGCCGGCCAGTCCGAGGCAGAGGCCCGCGAGCACGCCGAGCGCGGTGCGCGGGTAGCGGCTCTCGACGACGGTGCGGGTGTAGTCGTCGCCGCCTCCGGTGACGACCCGCAGGACGTCGGCCGCGGACGTCGGCCTGCTGCCGAACATCACGCCGGCGAGCAGGGCGAGGGCGAGCAGGACCAGGCACAGGACGGCGGCTGCGAAGTACCGGGCGGGGCCCCGCCGCACGACGGCGGGGTCCTGCCCGGTACGGGAGAGAGTGGTCACGCCGGGTCCGCTGTTACTTCCCGGCCTTGGCGACGGCCTTGTCGATCATCGGCAGGTAGCGCTCGATGCTGTACGGCACCGTCAGCGGGTTGATCATGGAGGAGGCGGTGACGAACGGCGTGTCGTGGCTGTAGACGAGCGCGCCCTTCTTCACGGCGGGGATGGCCGCGTACAGGGGCTGGGCCTCGACCGTCCTGCGGGACTTCTCGTCCATGTAGAAGGTGAAGGCGATGTCGCTGTTCGCGAGCTTGTTGGCGTTCTCCAGGCCGATCAGGGCGGAGTCGGTGCCCTCGGTCTCCTTGAAGGTGTTCACCACCGGATCGACCTTGAGACCCAGCTTGGAGACCATCGCGACGCGCTGCTCCTCGGGCTTGAAGACGCCGAGGGTGCCGGGACCGGTGTTGTAGATGTACGAGAACGTGACGTTCTTGTAGTTCGGACGGGAGGCGGCCGCGTCGGCGAGCTGCTTGTCGATCTTCGCCTCCAGCTCCTTGGCCTTCTCCGGCCGGCCGAGCGCCTTGGCGACGATCTCGATCTGCTGGTCCCAGTTCGTGCTCCACGCCTTCTCGGGATAGGCGACGGTCGGCGCGATGTCCTTGAGGATGTCGTACTGCTTCTGGGTGATGCCGGACCAGGGGGCCAGGATGACGTCGGGCTCGAGCTCGGTGATGGCCTCGATGTCGAGCTCCTCGCCGCCCTTGAACTGCTTGGGGAGCGCGGCGCCGGACTTGGTCACGGCCTCGTGGATCCAGGGGAGGTAGCCGGTCTTGTCGCTGCCCCAGGGGTACTCCTCGATGCCGACCGGGACGTTGCCGAGGGCGATGGCGGTCTCCGCGGAGCCCTGGCCGAGGGTGACGACGCGCTTGGGCCTGTCCTTGATGACCGCCTCGCCGAGGGCGCTCTTGAGGGTGACGGGGAACGCGCCGGCCGGAGCCTTCGACGCCGGGCCCGCCGCGTCGTCCTTTCCGTCGTCCGAGCCGCACCCGGTCACCATGAGGCCGAGCGAGGCCGCGACGGCACCCGCCGCGAGGACGCGGCGGCGGACGGGGGTGAACAGAGAGGGCATGGTGGTTCCTTGTCTCCGGGCAGGGGTGTGCCGGCGCCGTGTCCGGGTCCCCAGGGCGTGGTCACACGGGACGACGGCCGTCGCGAACGTATGTTAGGTGAGCCTAACCTATCTGCTTCGGGGTCGATCACCGGGGGCCGGGCGCCCGCGGAGTGCGTCCGTGGGGGCGGGAACACCGCCGGGCGGACACGGGCGGGGTGGCCGCCCGTGTGGCGCGGACCCCCGTCGCGCGGTCCCCTGGAGGGTGCGGGGCGGTGCCGGAGAGACGAAAGGCGGGCGGAGTGATCGCAGCGGAACGCCGGGGGACCGGCGGGCGCCCGGACCTTCCGCGGGCCGGCGCGGGAAGGGGCCGGCGGTGAGTCCGGCCAGGGCCCTGGACCCGAAGCTGTTCGACGCCACCGTGGCGGCGGTCGCGCTGTTCTCGGGCCCCGAACACGTGCTGGTCTACATCAACGCGGCGTACAGGAGGATGCTCGGGGACCGGCCCCTCCGCAGACCGGCCCGGGAGGCGTACCCGGAACCGGCCGCCGAGCGCTTCCTGTCCGTCCTGGACGAGGTCCTCGCCACCGGACGCCCCTGCCAGCTCACCGACTCGCTGCTGCCCGTCCCCGGCGGCCCGGAGGGCGTCCGGCACTTCGTCTCCTCCTGCACCCCCGTCCCCACCCCGGACGGCGACGGGGTCCTGGTCGTGACGCTGGAGACCACCGCGGAGACCCGGGCCCTCCAGCGTTTCGAGGCCCTGGTGACGGCCATCTCGCAGATGGTGTGGGTGGTGCGCGCGGACGGCCCCGTCGAGGAGATCGTCCCCGGCTGGGAGAGGCTGACCGGGGACCCCCTGCCCGACCGGGAGGGCGAGGACATGTACTCCTACCTCCACCCCCGGGACCGGGAGCCGCTCGTCCACAGCTGGCGCGCGGCGGTCACCCGCAGGCCTCCCGGGATCTACCAGAACACCTTCCGGCTCCGGACGGCCGACGGCTCCTACCGCCACATGGCGGTGCGCTGCGTCCCCATCGTGCGGGACGGCGGCGCCGAGGAGTGGATCGCCGCCATCGTCGACGTGGAGGACAGCTGGGGCGCCGAACTGCGCGAACACCTCCTCGCCCGGGTGGCGCAGGCGTCGGGCGGCGGTCTGGACGCGGCGTTCGCCGTGGTGGTGGAGTCGGTCGTGCCCGAACTCGCCGACGCCTGCGTGATCCTGCTGCTCTCCCACGAGGAGTGGCCGCTGCCGGAGAACGTCACCGTCACGGCCCGGCGGATCGCCTCCGCCACCCGTCCGGGGCTCCCGCCCCCGCCCGCCCCGATGGGGCAGGCCCTCACGGTCACCCCGGCCGTGCGGGAGGTGCTGGAGAGCCGCCGTCCGAAGACGTTCCGGCTCTCTCCGGCCGGCCGCGTGCCGTCCGGTCTGGTGCCGGAGGTCACCGAACGCTGGCTCACGGCGGTCGGCGCCACGAGCATGACGCTCGTCCCCCTGGTCGTCGACGACGTCGTCCTCGGCTACGCCACCACCGCCACCAGCGGGGACACCCCCGTTCCCGGACCCGCCGACACCGAACTGCTGCGCGAAGTCCTCCACTACGCCCAGCGGCCCGTGCGCAGGGTCCTCGACCTCCAGCAGGCCCGCCGCGCCGCGCTGCGCCTCCAGCGCGCCCAGCTCACCCGGCCGCCCTCGGTGCCCGGGGCGGGCCTGGCCGCCCGCTACCAGCCGGCCAGCTCGGCCAACGAGATCGGCGGCGACTGGTACGACGCCTTCACGCTTCCCGACGGCACCCTCGTCCTCGACATCGGGGACGTCGCGGGGCACGACCTCACCGCCGCCACCGTCATGGGCCAGATGCGCAGCATGCTGCGCGGCCTCGCCTGGAACAAGGGCCCCGACTGCACGCCGGCGGCCGTGCTCTCGATGCTCGACGACGCCGCCGAGGGCCTCGACGTCGGCTCCTTCACCACCGCCGTCCACACCCACCTGCGGCGGCGCCCGGACGGCAGCTGGCGGATGACCTGGTCCAACGCGGGGCATCCGCCGCCCCTGCTCGTGCCCGCCGCCGGAGAGCCCCGCTTCCTCGTCGGCGACGGGGAGGACCCGCCGCTCTGCGTCGTGCCGGAGTTCCCCCGGGCGACCCACACGTGCCTCCTCGCTCCCGGTGACACCCTCCTGCAGTACACCGACGGCCTCATCGAGACCCCGGGCACCTCCCTCGACACGGGGCAGGCGCGCCTCCTGGAGGCGGCGGCGCTCCACCGCGACGCCGGGCTGCCGGAGCTGCTCCGCCTCCTGCAGGGCCTCTCCGACCACCGCGACGACACCGCCATGATCGCCTTCCGCGCGGAACCGTCCGGCTGAGCGGCGCACCGCGCCGGGTCCGGGCGGCGGGGGCCGGGCCGCCGCTCGCGCGGAGTGTCCCCGACCCCGCACGGCACCGGTTCCCCTTCCGGTGCGAGTCACCCGAATGCTGCGTTCCCCTTCGAGGGGAGGCGTCGTTGAGGGGATGTGACATCGGCGGTCCCCTTTTTATTCGAATGTGATGCCTTCGGGGATATGCCCGTGATGTCGGTTCTGTCTCGATCGAGTCCCGCTCCGTGACGGCTCTCCCCGGCATTCCACCGAGGGCGCGACCGGAGGACCGTGGACAACAGGAGGAAAACATGTACGAAGGAACTGTCCCTCTCGAGGACTTCCTCAACACCATGAACCGTTTGCAGGCCGACTTCGAGCGACGCCTCGGGGGCATCGAGCGCGCCGCCCTGGCGGCGCCCCCGCGCCACGCGCGCGTGCGGGACGGCGCGGGCGCCACGCCGTCCTGGCGGGTGGCCGACCCGCACCTGTCCCTCGGCCTCGAAGCCATCTGGACCGACGCCCGCCGGGGCGGGACGGCGCGGACGGGCGGCGCGGAGGAGGTGTTCCTCGGCTCCCGCCCGGACGCCTTCGCCGACTAGCGCGGGTCCAGGGGAGGTGTGCACCCCGCACCCGTCCGCCGGGGCGGGTCAGACCCGCGCGTCCCAGGCCCTCGTCAGGCCGTCCAGCCACGCGGGCGGCAGCTCGGCGGCGTCCCACTCCTCGTGCAGGGCGGAGGGCGCCGCCGCCAGCCGTTCCAGGACGGCGAGGCTGGTGGGGGAGTGAACGAGGGTGTACCGGCCGTGGATCGCGATGGCGCTGCCCGGTCCGTACTCCGCGTACAGCCGTTCCAGGTGCGTCCGGTGAGCGGTGGCGAACTCCGTCAACCGGCCCGGGTACCGGGACCGCTGACGGGAGCTCATCGTGCCGAGGACGGCGGTGAGCACCTGCTCGGAGACCTCCGGGTCGAGGTCGGAGACGTCGGTGAACGAGAGGTAGAGCGGGACGACCGCCACCTTGGTCCGCTCCACCTCCGTCCGCCCCACGGGAGGCCGGTCGTCGGGGGAGTCGGTGGTGGGATCGGCGGCGACGGCGTGCCGGAGGGCCCGTTCGGCGATGCCGCCGAGTTCACCGGTCACGGCCCGGACCCCGTCGAACCAGCCGGCGGCGTAGGACCCGGCCTTCCCCGAGGGGGAGTTCCGCCGGGCTCCGGCGATCTCCTCGTACGCCAGGGCCAGCGCCCCCGCCTCGACGAACCCGATCAGCTCCTCCGCGTCGCCCGACCAGACGCCCGCCCGGGCCAGGAGCTGAAGGAGCGTCCTCTTCGCGTTGAGGACGCTGACCGCGTCGAGTTGCTGCCGTCCTTCTTCGGCGGTGGTCATGGGGTCCTCCTCGTCGTACGGGCGGCACGGTGCGGGTGCGCGGAACGCCCCGTTCGAGCCTACGCAACTCCCGTTCCCCCGACGCGCGCCCGTCCTCCGCGGCGCGCCCCGACGCCCCGCCCGCCGTCCCCCGGAAGGCCCTCCCGCGGCCCCGGCGGGAGGGACCAGGGCCCCACCGGCCACCGCTCGCCGCACGGCCCGGCGGCACGTCAGGCGCGGTACACGCGCAACTCCGTCACCTCGTACGACATCTCCGACGTGCCGGGACCGGGCGCCGGGTGGTAGCGGCCCGCGCAGACCGAGAGGTTCACGATGAGGTGGGCCCGCCAGGAACGCCCCACCCCGCGGCGGTCGTCGAAGACCCGGGCGCCGTTCACCCACCACACCACGGACCGGGCGCCGAACTGGACCCGGAGGTCGACCCACGCCCCCGGCCGGACGGCCGGGTCCCGGAAGTAGTGGTGGCGTCCCCGGACCCGGTTCGACAGCTCCAGCAGGTCCGGGTTGTCGGGGTGGTACTCGAAGACGTCGATCTCCTGGCCGCCGTCGAGCCACGTCCAGATCGCCGGCCAGGCACCGGTCTCCTCGGGGAGGCGCACCCGCGCCTCCAGGACGTCGCCCGCCCGCAGGAGGAACCCCTCGGCGCTGCCCTCGGTCGTGAGCAGCCCGGAGTCCCAGTACCCGTCGGACCTGCGGGTGGCCCGGAAGAGCCCGCTGCGGCTGTACGCGGGATCGTCCGTGAGGTGGTCGAGCTTGTTGTCCCCCGGATTGGTCGGGCCTCCGCGGGGGTACGCCCACGTGCGGCCGGCGACCCACTGCTCGGTGGACGAGAAGTCCGCCTCCAGGACGAGGCTCCCCGGGGGCCGCGCCCGGCCGGGCGCTTCCGGCCCCGCGGGCGGTCCCGTGCCGGGGCCCGACCCGGCGCCACGTCGCAGCAGTCGGTCGAAGAAGTCGGACAGCATGGCTCGCTCCTTTCACTCGGGCGCCCGTCGGCCCAGGGGTGATCTGCCCCCGCCGGACCACCGGCAACCACGGAGAGTCACATTCTGGCGACAACTCGTCACCACCGTTCGTCGTGTTTCGACGGGTCCGGCCGGTGGACGCCGTGACGGGCCCGCCGGGCCGCCGCCCGCGTCGCGGCCGAGCACGGCGCCGTCGCTCTCACCGGGACGGCGGCGCTCGGCCACGCCTCCCGGGGGTAGGCATCAAGGCCGTCGGCACGTCGACGGCGCCCGCGCGCCCCGCCGAACCACCGGAACGAACGAAGGACGAAGGCAACGTCATGAAGGCACTCCAGTACCGCACGGTCGGCGCCCCGCCCGAGGTCGTCACCGTCCCCGACCCGGAGCCCGGTCCCGGACAGGTGCTCCTGAAGGTGACCGCCGCCGGCGTCTGCCACTCCGACATCGCCGTCATGAGCTGGTCCGCCGACCAACTGCCCTTCCCGCTGCCCCTGACCCTCGGACACGAGGGCGTCGGCACCATCGAGGCGCTGGGCGCCGGTGTCGAGGGGTTCGCCGTCGGCGACTCCGTCGCCGTCTACGGACCCTGGGGCTGCGGCACCTGCTTCATGTGCGCGCAGGGCAAGGAGAACTACTGCCTGCGGGCCGCCGAACTGGGCATCATGCCGCCCGGCCTGGGCGCCCCCGGCGCCATCGCCGAGTACATGGTCGTGGACAGCCCCCGCCACCTCGTCCCGCTGGGCGACCTCGACCCCGTGCGGGCCGCGCCGCTCACGGACGCCGGCCTCACCCCGTACCACGCCCTCAAGCGGTCGCTCCCGAAGCTGGTTCCCGGCAGCACCGCCGTCGTCATCGGCACGGGCGGGCTCGGCCACATCGCCATCCAGCTGCTGCGCGCCATGACCGCGGCCCGGGTCGTGGCCCTGGACGTCACCGAGGAGAAGCTGTCCCTCGCCCGCTCCGTCGGCGCGCACGAGACGGTGATCTCCGACGCGTCGGCGGCCACCAGGGTCCGCGAGCTGACCGGCGGCCGCGGCGCCGAGGTCGTCCTCGACTTCGTGGGCGCCGGGCCGACGGCGACCGCGGCGGGGGCGATGGCCGCGATCGAGGGCGACGTCACGATCGTCGGCCTCGGCGGAGGGTCCCTCCCCGTCGGCTTCGGCTCCCCGGCGTACGAGGTCTCCGTGGCCTCCCCGTACTGGGGCAGCCGGGCCGAGCTGATCGAAGTGCTCGACCTGGCCCGCGCCGGGGCCGTCGAGGTCCACGTGGAGCGGTACGGCCTGGACGAGGCGCCCGAGGCGTACGAGAGGCTGCACGAGGGACGCGTCGACGGACGGGCGGTCATCCTGCCCAACGGCTGACCGCGCCGCCCCGCCGCCCGGGAGGGCCCGGCGCCGGGGCGCGCCCGCGCATATTCGGGTGCGTCCCTCCCGCCTCCGGTGGTGGGATCGGAGCATGCGACACGAGACGTTCATGACCGTCGACCGGGGGCAGTTCGCGGACGCGGTCACCCCCTGGGAGGAAGAGGACTGGCGCGCGGACGCCCTCGCGTGGGCGGAGCGGGAACTCGGCCGCCGCGGCCTGCGCGAGACCGGCCCCCGCGAGGTCAGGGTCCGTCCCTGGTCGATCCTGGTGCGCTTCCGGACCGGGACGGGAGAGCGCGACGCGGTCTGGTTCAAGGCGGGCGCCCCGGACAACGCCTTCGAGGCGGCCCTCGGCGGCGCCCTGGCGCGGTGGGTCCCCGACCACGTCGTCACCCCGCTGGCGGTCGACGCGGGGCGGGGCTGGTCCCTCCTTCCCGACGGGGGCCCCCTCTTCCGGCACGTCCTGGACGCGGGCCACGCCGGCCCGGAATCCTGGACGCGGGCCCTCGCCCAGTACGCGCGGATGCAGCGGGCGCTGACCCCGTACGCGGACCGCATGAGCGCCCTGGGCGTGCCCGGCGCCCGCACCGCCGACCTCCCGCGCCTCTTCGACGGCCTCGTCGCGGACAACCCGGTCCTCGAACCCGCCGCCCGGCGCGCCCTCGTGGCCCGGCGCCCCCTCCTGCTCGACTGGTGCGCGGAGCTCGACGGGTACGGCATCCCGGACTCCCTCGACCACAGCGACCTCCACGACGGGCAGGTGCTCACCCCCGCCCCCGGCCGGTTCACCTTCTTCGACTGGGGCGACGCCGCCGTCGCCCACCCCTTCGGCAGCCTCCTGGTGCCGGCCCGGGCGGTCCATGAGCGCTACGGCCCCGGGCACGCGGAGCGCCTGCGCGACGCCTATCTGGAGCAGTGGACCGGCCTGGGGCCGTCCCTGCCGGAGCTGCGCCGCGCCGCGACGCTCGCCGTCCGGCTCGCGGCCCTCGGCCGGGCCGTGTCGTGGTCCCGGCTCTTCCCGGGCACCCCCGCCACCGGCTGCGCCGAGGCGAGCGCCCACTGGGTGAACGAACTCTTCGCGGCGACGCCGGTGTTCGAGGACGCGGCGGGCTGAGGGCGGCGAGGGAAGACGGGGCGCGGCGGGCCGAGGACGGCGAGGGAAGACGGGGCGCGGCGGGCCGAGGGCGGTGCGGGGGACACGGAGCGCGAGAGGCCGGGGCCCGGGTGGGGGCCGGGCCCGGCGACCGCTCAGTACTCGCTCCGCATCACCGCGCGGACCTCCGCGAGGGTGGCGTCGGCCGCCGCCCGGGCGCGCTCGTTGCCCTCCCGCAGGACCTCGCGCAGACGGCCCCGGTCCCGCGCGTACGCGGCGCGACGGGCCCGGACCGGCGCCAGGTGCTCGTTGACCGCCTCCGTCACGGTCCGCTTCAGGGCGGCGGACCCCGCCGAGCCGATGTCCTCCGCCACCTCCTCGGGCGTACGGCCCTGGCAGAGGGCCGCGAGGAGCAGCAGGGAGGACACCTCGGGGCGGCGCACCGGGTCGTACGCGACGTGCCGCTCGGAATCGGTCTTCGCGTCTCTGATCAGCCGCGCCGTCTCGTCCGCGTCGGCGGCCAGGGGCACGGCGTTGCCCCGGCTCTTGCTCATCTTGGTGCCGTCGGTGCCGAGCAGCAGCGGCGCGTCGGAGAGGAGCGCCTCGGGTTCGGGGAACACCCCTTCCCCGTAGCGGGCGTTGAAGCGACGGGCGATCGTCCGGGTGACCTCCAGATGCGGCAGCTGGTCCTGGCCCACCGGGACCAGGTTCGCCTTGCAGAAGAGGATGTCGGCCGCCTGGTGGACCGGATAGGTGAACATCAGGCCGCTGACGGCGGACTGCCGGGAGTGGGCGATCTCGTCCTTCACCGTGGGATTGCGGTTCAGCTCGGCCACGGACACCAGGCTGAGGAAGGGCAGCATCAGCTGGTTGAGGGCGGGGACGGCGCTGTGGGCGAAGATCGTGCTCCGCGCCGGGTCCACACCGATCGCGAGGTGGTCCAGGACCAGCTCCTCGACGTGCCCGGGCAGGTCGTCCGCCACGTCGCGGTCGGTCAGGACCTGGTAGTCCGCGACGATCACGAACAGCTCCACCCCCCGCTCCTGGAGCCGGACCCGGTTGCGGAGCGTGCCGAAGTAGTGCCCCAGGTGCAGCCGTCCCGTGGGACGGTCGCCCGTCAGCACGCGGAAGCGCCCGGGGGACCGGAGGATCTCCTCCTCCAGGACCGCGCTCCGGGCCCGGGCGGCGGACGTCCCGAGCACGTCGGGGGAGGAGGGGGCGGGGGCGGTGGTGGTGTTCACGAGGTCTCCTGGTGGGTCGAGGACGCCGTCGGTACGAGCCGCCGGAACGACAGGACCCGTGATCCAGGAAACGCGAAAAGGGCCGTTCGTCCGAACGGCCCTTCGGTCATGCGCGAGAGGTGGCCGCTCCTAAGGGGAGGGCCACCAGCTCGGGCAGGACGAAAGACGCATGCGCCCACCGTACAGCCTCGTACGGATGTCCGTCGGCGCGGACGACCGTCAGGCCAGGCCGATCGCCAAGCCAGGCCGACCGTCAGGCCAGGACGACCGGCAGGTCGAAGAGGTCGTTCTGGGTGACGACCGGCTTGTTGCGCAGCTCCTCGCGCGGCACGGCGAGGCGCAGCTCCGGGAAGCGTGCGTACAGCGCGGGCAGCGCCACCGACGCCTCCAGGCGGGACAGCGCCGCACCCGGGCAGACGTGCGGTCCGTGGCCGAAGGAGATGTGACGGTTCGGCGTGCGGGTCACGTCGAAGTCGCCCGCCGTCGGGCCGAACTGCTCCTCGTCCCGGCCGATCGCGCCGAACGACACGATCAGCCCCTCGCCCTCGGGCAGGACCTTGTCGCCGACCTCGATGTCCTCGGTGGCGAACCGGAACAGGACGTGCGAGGTGGGCGTCGACCAGCGCAGGGTCTCCTCGATCACGTTCTCCCACGGCACCTCGCCCCCGAGCACGAGGGCGCGCTGCTCGGGGTGGGTCTCCAGGGCGACCACGGCGTTCACGATCAGGCTGATGGTCGTCTCGTGGCCGGCGGCCACCATCAGCTGGAGGGTGTTGGTGATCTCCTCCGTGGTGAGCCGGTCGCCGTTCTCCGACGCCTCGATCAGCGCGCTGGTGAGGTCGTCGCCTGGCGCCTCCTTCTTGGCCGCCACGATTCCCGCGAACAGGGCGCCCAGGTCCGCCATCATCCGCGGCACCTCCTCGGGCGGGGTCTGCGTCGAGAAGAACTTGTCGAACAGCTCCTTCATCCGCGGCTGGTCGGCCCTTTCGACGCCCATCAGCTCGCAGACCACGTTCATCGGCAGCGGGTACGCGAACTCCGCCTTCAGGTCCACGACCGCGCCCGCCGGACGCTCGGCGAGCCGGTCCAGCATCTCCGTGGTCAGGGCCTCGATGCCGGCGCGCAGCCGCTCCACCCGGCGCGCGGTCAGCGCCTGCGCGACCAGGGTGCGCAGCCGCCGGTGCTCCTCGCCGTCCACGGTCAGCATCGACCTGCCCGGGTTGGCCAGGCCGATCAGCGGCCAGTCCAGGGGGATCTCACCGCGCTGCCAGGCCCCCCAGACCCCGATGTCCTTGACCAGCCGCGCGTCGGTGAGCAGCTTCCGGGCCTCCGCGTGACGGGTGACCGCCCAGCAGGGCACCCCGCCCGGCAGGACGACGCGGACCAGCGGACCGGCGGCGCGCAGCCGGGCGCTCTCGCCGTCGAGGTCGGTCACGAACGGGTCCAGCTCGATGACGTCGGTGCCGGAGGCGGCGGTGTGGTCGTACGGGCAGCTCATCCGAGGGCTCCAAGTGCGGGGGTCGGGGTGTAGGTCACGGGAAGCGCGGTGAGGCCGCGCAGCCAGGGGGAGGGGCGGCGGGTGAGCGCCTCCGGAGCCACCGCCAGGTCCACGTCCGGCAACCGGTCGAGGAGCACCTCGATGCCCGTACGGGCGATGGTCTCGGCGACTTCCTGCGCCGGGAAGGGGCAGCGGTGCTCGCCGTGCCCGAAGGAGAGGTAGGCGTTGTTGCCGCCGGTGAGCGCGCCGGAGTCGGTCCGTACGTGCGGGTCGGAGTTGGCGGCGGCCAGACCGAGCAGCAGCAGGTCGCCGCGGCCGATCCGGCGTCCGCCGAGGTGCGTGTCGCGCGAGGCCCACCGCCCGGCGACGTTCTGGGTGGGGGTGTCCTCCCACAGCACCTCGTTCATCGCCTCGCCGACGCTGTGCCGGCCGCCGGACAGGGAGGCCGCGAACCGGTCGTCGGTGAGCATCAGGCGCAGCGAGTTGCCGATCCAGTCGGCGGTGGGCTGGTGGCCGGCCGCCAGCATCACCATGAGGTCCTGACCGACCTCCTCCAGTGTGAAGCCGGAGGTGTTGGCGACCATCCGCGAGGCCACGTCGTCGCCCGGCGTCTCCGACTTGGCGGTGAGCAGGGCGAACATGGACTCGCCCAGATGGCGCTGGCCCTCCAGGGCGCCCTCCTGGCCGTTGATCATGTCGTTCAGGGCCTTGACGAGCCCGGGACCCTGCTCGTCGGCGAAGCCGTAGACGCTGGCGAGGACCCGGACCGGCAGCAGCATCGCGTACTCGGCGATGATGTCGCACGAACCCTTGCCGCACAGCGCGTCGATGAGCTCGTCGGCGAACCGCTCGGCCCGCTGCCTCAGGACGAACGGGTCGATCGCCTCCAGGGCCCCGGAGATGACGTTCGCGCGCTCGCGGTGCCGCTCGCCGACGGTGTAGAGGATGGACGGCTGCTTGCGGCCGATCATGGGCAGCAGGGGCCAGTCCGCCGGGATGTGCTCCCACTGGTTCCACAGGTCGGAGTCGCGGGAGAAGAGCACCGGGTCGCTGGTGACCTGGTGCAGCTCGCGGTAGCCGAGGACCAGCCAGGCGGGCACGTCCCCGTCCAGGACGACGGGGGCGACCGCCCCGTGGTCACGGCGCATCTGCCGGTACAGCTCGGTGGGTTCGGTCTGGAACCGGGGCCCGCTCAGCGGAACGGGACGGGACACGGGGCAGGTCACGGGGCGGGCTCCGGTATCGGCTGCGAGATCGGGTCCTGGACGAGGACGGACTGCAGGTGTTCGACGAGCGAGATCAGGACCTGCTTGCTGGACTCGCGCGACCGGGCGTCACAGAAGACCAGCGGCACCTCGGCGGCGAGGTCGAGGGCCTCGCGGATCTGCTCGGTGGTGTGGGCGGGTCCGCCGAAGTCGTTGCAGGCGACGACGAACGGCGTGCCGTGGTGCTCCAGGCGGTCGATCGCGTACCAGGAGTCGGCGAGCCGGCGCGTGTCGACGAGGACGACCGCGCCGAGCGTCCCGGAGAACAGCCGGTCCCACAGGAACCAGAACCGCTCCTGGCCGGGCGCCCCGAACAGGTAGAGGATGTTGTGGGCGTCCAGCGAGATCCTGCCGAAGTCGAAGGCCACGGTGGTGGCCGTCTTCGCGGCGACGCCGACGGTGTCGTCGACGCCCTCGCCCGCCTGGGTCATGGTCTCCTCGGTGTTCAGCGGACGGATCTCGCTGACCGAGCGCACCAGAGTGGTCTTGCCCACGCCGAAACCGCCGACGACGACGATCTTCAGTCCGTTGTCGGCGGTGCTGTGCAGGGTCTGGCGCTGTTCAGAGATTACGGAGTCCAACGAGCACCTGCTCCAGGATGTCGTGATCGGGAAGGCTGTACGACGCACGCGGGTGCCGTGCGCTGATACGGCCGGTGTCGTGGAGGTCGGCCAGCAGGATCCGCGTGATCGACACGGGCAGACCGAGACCGGCCGCCACCTCCACCACGGCGGTGGGGAAACGGCACAGGCGCAGGATCGCGGCGTGCTCGGACTGCATGCCGGGGGACGGATCGCTCTCGGCGACCACGAGGGTCACCAGGTCGAAGGCGTCGGACCCGGCGCGGCTGCGGCCGCCGGTCAGGGTGTAGAGCCGGTCCGGGGAATCGTCCCTGCCCGGCCTGGAACGGCTCATCCCCGGGGCCTCGCGACCAGGTGCTCGCCGAGCTGCTCGACCAGTTCGGACATGTTGTGGCCGATGAGCCCGGCGTCGGCGTCCTCGTCGGCGACCAGGGCGAGGTGGGCGCCCTCGCCGGCCTCCACGATGAACAGGATGCCGCCGTAGAACTCGGCCATCGCGGAACGGACGCCGCCCGTGCCGTCGCCGAACTCCACGGAGGCACCGTGCGACAGGCTCTGGATGCCGGCGGCGATCGCGGCGAGCTGGTCGGCCTGGTCGACGGAGAGCTCGGGGGTACGGCAGAGCTTGAGGCCGTCGCGGGAGAGCACCAGGGCGTGCCGGGTGCCCGGGGTGCGTTCCAGCAGGCCCTCCAGGAGCCAGCTGAGCTTCTCGTCGGTGGTGGTGCCGGTCATTACGGGGTGCCTTCCGGGTGCGGGGAGTTCGAGGACGGCGACGACGTCCTGGGGGTGGACGTCCGGCCGTCCCGGTCGGACGGGGCGGCCGGGGGACCGCCCGCCGGGGTCTGGTCGGCTTCGGTCCCGGCGTCCGGCTGGGCGGAGCGGACCGCCCGGCGGAAGCTGCCGAAGCGGGTCGCCGCCCCGGCCGCCGCGCCGCTGCGCGGACCCGCCGGGCGGGGCTTCGCGGCGGCGTCGGGGCCCTCCGGGTGGGCGGCGGCCAGGGCCCGGCCGCGACGGCGGCGCGGGAGACCGCTCTCGCCGAACTGCGGGTGCTCGCCGGTGCCCTCGGCGCCGGTGCCGGACGCCGCGTCGGGCTCGTGCACGGCCTCCGGTTCGGGAACCCGCGCTCCGGCGGGCACCCGGTCCGGTCCGGGCAGGGCGGGAGCGCGGCCGGGGGCGGCCGGTACGGCTGTGGCGGCGGGCGCGGCCGGCGAGGCCGGGGCCGTGTGGCTGATCAGGTCCTGCGGCAGCATGAGGAGGGCGCCGGTGCCTCCGCGCGCCGACGGGCGGAACGACACGGTCAGACCGTGCTTGCGCGCCAGCCGGCCGACGACGGCCAGACCGAGCCGGGTGCCGGAGAGTCCGGCCAGGTCCTGCGTCTCCGCGCTCACGGCGGCCTCGGCACGGCGCAGTTGGACGTCGCTCATCACCAGGCCGCTGTCCTCCACCGCGATGATGACGCCGGCGGGGACCTCCTCCACGTAGACGTGCACCTCGGCGGTGGGCGGGGAGAAGTTGGCGGCGTTGTCCATGAGTTCGGCCAGGGCGTGCATGACGCCCTCGGCGGCGTGGCCGGCGACGGCCGCTTCGCTGCTGGAGTGCAGCCGCACCCGCTGGTAGCCGCTGATCCGGCCCATGGCGCCGCGCAGGATCGACTCCATGCCGATCGGGCGGGCCCAGCGGCGGCCGGAACGCGCCCCGGTCAGCACGGCGATGGAGTCCGCCAGCCGGCCCGCCTGGGCGGTGCGGTGGTCGAGGTGGAGGAGGTCGGTCAGGACGTCCTCGTCGGCGTGCCGGTGCTCCATGTCCCGCAGGTCGGCCAGCATGCTCGTGGCCAGGGCCTGCATGCGGCCGGCCGCGTTGGCGGCGGCGGCCATGGCGGCGGACCGGCCGGACTCGGCACGGCGCAGCCGCTCTTCGAGGCGCGCCAGGTCGGCGGCTCGCGCCCGCTTCAGCTCGGCCGTCTCCGCCGCGTGGGCGCGGACGAGCTCCTCGGCCCGCGCCGTGCGGGCCGCCTCGGCGGCGGCGGCCTCCGCGGCGTACCGCTCCCTCAGGGCCGCGGCCTCCCGCTCGGCGGAGGCCGCGTACCGGGCGATGTACGCGTCCCGGGAGGCCAGTTCGGCGGTGAGGGCGTCGACCCGTCTGCCGAGCGCACGCGAGGTGCGTCCGTACCAGGTGACGGCGAAGGCCGAGGCGGCGAGCAACAGGACGCCGCAGACGGCGAACCAGCCCAGCGCGGGACGGACCTCGGCCGGTGCCGCGGCGGTCGCCGCCGCGGCGAGCGCACCACCTGCGGCGGCTGTCAACGACGAGGCGAGCAGGGCGGGACGGAAGGGGGTGGACGGCGCCGACATCAACCAGACTCTCAGGAACGGGCACACGGGGAAGGGAGTCGTAACGACGGCACTATAGATGTGTTCTTGATCAGTTAGGAACACTGTTGGTTGAACTTGCGCCAGTCAAGGTTTAAAAGGGCACAGTGCGTGGCGATTTTCGTTAACTTCTGGGGGACGGAGGGGGGCGCGCGGGTGGCGGGGCGGTGGCGGACGCCCTTGCGGCACGGCTCGCCCGGCGACGTGCCCGCTACCGGGGCCCGCGCACGGAGAACTCGTTGCCGTCGGGGTCGAGCATCGGTACCGGACCGCCGTCGTCCCCGTCCGTGCCGACGCGGGTCGCGCCGAGCGAGACCAGACGGTCGGTCTCCGCGTCCCGGTCGGCGCCGACCGGGAGCGCCAGTTCGAAGGACAACCTGTTCGTGCCCGTCTTCGGCGCCACCGGAGGGCCGCCCCAGGTGATCTTCGTGCCGCCGTCCGGTGCCTGGATCGCGGTCTCCTGGTCCTGGTCCCAGACCAGCGGCCACCGCAGCGCCTCGCTCCAGAAGAGACCGACCTCCCGCGTGCCGTCGCAGGCCAGGGCCCCGATGGTGCCGGTACCGGCGAGGAACGCGTTGCCCGGCCCGATGACGCAGAACTCGTTGCCGTCCGGGTCGGCGAGGACGACGTGGCCCTCTTCGGGACGCTGCCCCACGTCGAGGTGGCTGCCGCCCAGTTCCAGCGCCCTGGCCACCGTTCGCCGCTGGTCCTCGGGTGAGGTGCTCGTCAGGTCGAAGTGCACCCGGTTCCGCCCGCTCCTCGGCTCCCGGCACGGCAGGAAACGGATGTGGAACCCGGCGGCCCCGGGAGGCCGGATCGCGACGTCGCCGTCCGCACCCCCGAGCGGGTCCCAGCCCAGGACCCCCGCCCAGAACCGTGCCAGGCCGGACGGCCGGGGCGTGTGGAAGCAGATCGCGGAAAGCTGACTGGTCATGGCTCGGTGAGTCTCCTGTCCCTCGACGGCCGGCGCGGCGCCCCGGCGTGCGCAGCCTAGGGCGGCCGTGCGGCGCCCGCATCCGGTTTCCGTCCCGGAGCCCGGCCGCCCCTCCGGCGGGCGGCGCGTGAGGCCGCGCCGGGGGCGGCTCCTCAGGCGCCGGGCCGTCCGTGCCAGTCGAGGCAGACCACCATGGCGTCGTCCTCGGGGTCGATCACACCGCGGTGACCGGCCAGTTCCTGCAGGACGGCCCGGGGGACCTGGGCGGCGGGCAGGAGCTGGGTGCTGGTCAGCGCCCGGGCCAGAGCCCGGTCGCTGTACCGTTCGCCGGCCGGCGAGGCGACGTTGTAGACGCCGTCGCTGACGAAGACGAGGCGGTCTCCCGGTTCGGTCCGGAAGTGCTCGGCTGTGTAGGAGGTGTCCTCGAACATGCCGAGGGGGAGCTGGGCGTTCAGCTCGATCTGTTCGGCCCTTCCCCGCCGTACGCGCCACATCTTCGGTGAGCCGGCGTCCACGATCTCCGTGGCCCCGGTGGCCAGGTCGAAGCGGAGCAGGAGGACCGACAGGTGCTGCGCCCCCCGGTGCTGCCCGTAGACGGCCTGGTCGGCGAGGTACGCCTGGTCGACCAGGGACAGGCCGGCCCGCCGGGCGTTGCGCAGGGCGTTGACCGCGAGGCTGGTCAGCAGGGCCGCCTCGATGCCCTCGCCCATTCCGTTGGTCACGGTCAGGGTGAGGGCGTCGGCCGACGTCGACCAGTCGAAGTTGTCCCCGTAGATCGCGTAGGCGGGTTCGAGCTGCGCGCCGATCTCGTACTCGGGCCGGGTGCAGGAGCGCCCGGGAAGGAGCTGCCACTGCATCTCGGCGGCGAGGGTGAGGCGGGTGGCCCGCCGGGCCTGGAGGTAGAGGTCGGTGTCGCGCTCGCCGACGATGATCTCGTGGCCCAGGACCTCGGCGATCTCCGTCAGCTCCCGCGCGGTGTCCGAGTCCTCGTCCCAGGCGGCCAGGCGCAGGCTCAGGACCCCGATGCGGTCGCCGCGTACGCTCACCGGCAGGTGCGCGACGACGGAGCCGTCCTTCCCGGGGGCCTCGGTGTGGGGCCGCTGCCAGTTGAACGCCTTGCCGGGGGCGCTCGTGTGGACGGGAACGGGTTCCATCGTGTAGGGGAGGGCGGAGACCGGTTGCAGTATGGTCATCGCGTAGTCGGCCATGAGCAGGGTGACGTCCGCGGCGCCGTACTGTGCGGCCAGCGCTTCCTCCAGGGCCTGGAGGAGAGCGTCGGGAGTGGTGGAGCGCAGGGCGCGCTCGACCACGGTGAATCTGTCCATCGTTCGGTTACCGCCTAGTTGTGGAACGCATGCGAAAGGGAGCTTCTCTCATGTCTCGGCGACCGGAGGAAGCGCTGCGGCAGGACGGCGCGGGGGCATACGTCGCCAGTATGGCGCGCGAGGTCCTGGAGCTGGTCGAGGTCTTGTGGTCCCAGGGAGAGAGGGTCTCGACTGCGCCGGTGTCGTCGTCCCAGGTGCGTGTGCTGTACGTCCTCGAGCGCGAGGGAGTGGTGAACCTGCGCACCCTGGCCGAGAAGCTCGACTCCATGCCGCCGTCGGTCAGCCGGATGTGCGACCGGCTGCACGCGGTGGGATTCATCGAACGCAACCACAGTTCTTCGGACCGCCGGGAACTGGAACTGCGCCTGTCACGCCGGGGCGCGAGCTACCTCGAAGCGCTTCGGGCCCGGCGCGAGGAGGTCCTGGGAGAACTGCTGGGCAGGATGAGCGCCACGGAGCGGGCCATGCTGGCGCGGGGCCTGGTCGGGATCCGGGCCGTCACCGGCGACGCCGCGTCCGGACGCGGCGAGCCGGAAGCCGTCGCGTCGGGGTCGGCCTGAGGCCGGCGGCTGCGCCGATGGGTTCACGATTCCACCTTCCCGAGGCCGGCTCTCCGGCTCATGCTGCTGCGACAGATTCCTGCCTCCGGCGGATACTTGTCAAATGGCAAGTATTGGTCCGGGGCAACTGTGGGTGAGGGGTGTTTCGCGGCGGGAGTCCCCGGGGCGCCGCGCGGGGGAGGGGAATGCCTCCGCGGGCCGGAAGGCCCCTCCGTGCCGATGGCCGTCGACGCCGCGCGGCGGCGGGCGGACCGGAGCCGCCGCCTGACGGACCGGGGCGGTCCGGCGGGCCCGGCGCCCGGCGGGTGAGGCCCGCGGACTCCCGCCGCGTCTTCGTCTCCTCCCGCCCTCCCGCCGCCGCTGTGGCGGCCGCCCCGGCGGTCCGGAGGCCCGGGGTGCCCGCTTCTCCTTCCACGGTGACCTCCTCCCGTCCCTTCCGGGGACGTGCGCGGTGACCGGCCCCGTGATCCTCCTGCCCCGCTCCGGACCCCGTACGCGCCGGGCGTCCGGAGCCGGGGCCGTGCCGGGCGGGCCGTGCCGATCGCGCGGGACTCGCCTATTGTTGTCGTGCGGCAACTATCGCTGGTCGTTCCTCATCCGCCGGTCCCTGTCGGTGCCCGGATGCTCGAAGACCCGGGAAGAAAGCGAGCGGGCATGGCGGTTCAGACGCCGCACACGGCTGGCCGGGAGCGCGACCGCGTTCCCGGCCGGCCGCCGGGAGCGGGTCGCGCGGCGGACGGAACCGCCGCGCTTCCGGACGGTGCCCGGCGCGCCCGGTCCCGCCCCCGGCGACACCACGTCCGTCGTGCCCACCGCCGCAGCCCTCTCCCCACCCCCGCGAGGAGCGTGATGAACGCGCCGCAGATCAACCTGACGATCAGAACGCCGGCCGACGCCCTGCGAGCGCGTCAGGACGTCCTCGCCCTCGCCTCCGCGGTCCCCGCCGAAGCACGCGTCCGTCTGGTCACGGACCTCTTCGGAAAGATCGGGACGGCGCTCGACGAAGGCACCACGGCCCGTCTGCGGGTCGAGGTCCACCCCGACCCCGCCACCGGGGCCCCCGCCGTCCACGCCGTCCTGCACACCCCCGGCGACGGGAACGACGGAAGCGACGGGAGCGACGGAAACGACGGAAACGACGTGCACACGGAGCCGACCCTTTCCCGGCCCGCGCGCGCCCCGGCCGCCCCGGCCGCCCCGGCCGCCCCGGCCGCGTCCCGGGACGGCGGCGAGGAGCCCTGCTCCCGGCTCGTCCGCGCGCTCGCGGACGGCGACGGCGACGTCCGCACCCTGGTGGAACTGCTGGACTGGCACCGCGGCGAGCTGGAATCCACCAACCAGGGCGTACTCGCCCTGCACGCCGAACTCGACGCCGCCCACCGGGCCCAGACCGAACTGCTGACCGCCGAACAGGCCGCGCGCGAGCAGGCGGAGACCGCCCGCAAGCGGCTGTCGTTCCTCTCCGCCGCCAGCGCCACGCTCACCCGCACCCTGGACCACGAAAGGGTCCTGCGCGACCTGGCCGGGATGCTCGTCCCCGAGTACGCCGCCACCGCCCACATCCGGCTCCTCGACAACCGGCAGAAGCTCATCGCGCCGTCCGGGGACACCCCGGACGGCGCGGAGCTGCCGGCCGACCACCCCGCCGTCCTCACCGCCCGCACCGGACGGGTCCACCACCGCGCCGGAACCGGCCGCCCCGGAGCCGCCCCCGGCACCGTGACCGGTCCTCCCCTGCTCTCCCTCCCCCTGACCACGGGCCGGACCACACTGGGCGTGCTGGTCCTGACGCCCCCCGCGGACCGGTTCACCCCCGACGACGTCGTGATGCTCACCGAACTGGCCCGTCGTGCCGCCACCGCGCTGGACAACGCCCAGCGCTACGAACACGAACGCGACACCGCGGAGATCCTGCAACGCGCCATGCTCACCGACCTGCCCGCGGTCCCCGGCCTGCGCATGGCGGCACGCTATCTGCCCGCCGGCAAGGGCATGAACGTCGGCGGCGACTGGTACGACGCCTTCCTCCACCCCGACGGCACCCTGACCACGGTCATCGGCGACGTCACCGGCCACGGACTGGACGCGGCCGTCCTGATGAGCCAACTCCGCCACGCCCTGCGCGCCTACGCCCTCCAGGGCCACTCCCCGGGCGTCCTGCTGACCCTCCTGCACGACCTCATGCGCAGCCTGCAGCCCGGTCTCTCCGCCACCGCCCTGGTTGCCCAGCTCCGCCCGGCGAGCCCCGAGGTCGTCTGGGCGACCGCCGGTCACCTGCCCCCGCTCCTGCGCACCCCCGACGGCACCGTCCACGTCCTCCACGACCGAGGAGGTTTCCTCCTCGGCCTGCCCGTCGACCAGACCGTCCGCGACCACCACCTCACCCTCGCCCCCGGCTCCAGCCTGCTGCTCTACACCGACGGGCTCGTCGAACGCCGTGCCCGGGGCGTCGATCCGGGCATCCGGCGGCTCGCCGCCGCACTGGCCGGCCTCGCCCCGCAGGCCGGCGACACCGTCGAGCAGGACGCCGAGAAACTCCTTGCCGACCTCCTGCGCGACAGCCCCGGGGACGACGACACCTGCCTGCTCCTGTGCCACGCCGACCCGCCGTGCCCCTCGGTGCCGGTCCGCAGGCCGGCGGAGTCCCGGTCCAGGTGACGGCCGCGCCGGCCACGGCCGGACCCCGACGGCGGCGACGGCGGGGCGGCCGGTTCCGCCGGGTGCGCGGCACCGCGCCGGTGCCGTGCCCGCCCCGTCACGCCTCCTGGCCGCCCGGCATGTTCTGCTCCGCCCAGACCACCTTGCCGGTGTCGGTGCGGCAGGAACCCCAGCGGCGACAGAGCATGTTGATGAGCTGGAGCCCCCGGCCGCCCTCGTCGCTGAGGTCCGCGTGCTGGATCTGTGGCAGGTCGGGTCCCGTGTCCGAGACCTCCACGACCAGACGCTCGCCCCGCCAGAGCCGCAGCTCGCCGGGGCCGTTGCCGTAACGCAGCGCGTTGCCCACGAGTTCGGAGACGACCAGTTCGCAGACGTCCGCGAGCTCCGCCAGCTCCCACTCGGCGAGCTGGCCGGTGACCAGGCCCCGCGCCACCGAGGCCGCCCGCCCGTCCTTCGGCAGCTCCCACACCCGCAGATCGACGCCCGGGGACGGGGAGTCCGTCGTGACGAGGAGCACGGCCTCGTCGAACCGCGTGGCGCCGGCCGGGGCGCGGTCCAGCAGGCCCCCCGCTTCGAGCGACTCGGGGGTGAGTCCGAGCGCGGCCGACCGGAGCCGCGCCAGCTGGACGTCCAGGTCCTCGGTCCGGGTCTTGATCAACCCGTCCGTGTACATCACCAGACGACCGCCGTCCGGGATCTTCAGCCGCAGCGGGTCGTACGGGATCACCCCCGCGCCCAGGGGCGCGCCGGCCGGCACGTCCACGAAGTCGGCGGCCCCCCTCCCGTCCAGGAGCAGGGGCGGCAGGTGACCGGCGCTGGCCAGCGTGTAACTGGAGTCCGCCGGGTCGTAGACCGCGCACAGACACGTGGCGACCTGCTCGTCCTCCAGGTCGCGGGTGGCCAGGTCGAGCCGTGCCAGGACCCGTTCCGGAGCCATGTCCAGGGTCATCAGGGTGCGGGCGACCGCCCGCAGCCGGCCCATCGTGGCGGCGGCGGGCAGCCCGTGCCCCATCACGTCGCCCACCACCAGGGCCGTGCGCCCCCCGGGCAGCGCCACCACGTCGTACCAGTCCCCGCCCACCCCGTGGCCGGCCGCCGAGGGCGCGTACTCGGAGCGCACCCGCAGGCCCGGCGTCACCGGGGTCGCGCGCGGCAGCAGGCTGCGCTGCAACGAGACCACGTGCTCGCGCTCGCGCCCGTACAGCCGGGCGTTGTCGATGAAGACGGCCGCCTTGGAGGCGAGCTGTTCCGCCAGGGCCAGGTCGGTGGGGGAGAACGGCGGTGTCCCGGGGCCGCGCACGAAGTCGGCGCTCCCGAGCAGCAGGCCGCGTGCGATCAGGGGCACGGCCAGATAGCTGTGCACGCCGGCGGCGCGCATCTGCGCCGCCGCGCTCTCCGTCGGCGCGACCCGGGCGAAGTCGTCGTCCCGCATCCGGCTCAGCAGGACCGGCTTGCCCTGCCGGAGGCAGTACCGGTGGAGCAGCGTCTCGTGCTGCTCCTCGGACCGGACGAAGGTCTCGCCCACCGGGGTCGGCTCCAGGGAGGACAGCTCCTCGATGGCGCACAGGGCCGTGGCCCGCAGGGCCGGGATGCCCTCTCCCGTCCACCGCGCGCCCTCCTCGCCGCGCAGCACGCTCTCCAGGACGTCGACGGCGGCGCCGTCGGCGAACCGGGGCACGGTGAACTCGGCCAGCTCCTGCGCGGTGCGCTCCAGGTCCAGCGTCGTACCGATTCTGGAGGTGGCGGAATTCAGCCACGCCAGCTGACCGCGGGTGGTGAACCGGTCCGGGGGCAGCAGACCCCTGCTCCTGCGGAAGCGCGCCCTCGCGCCGGCCGGGCGGTGCGCCGACGGCCCGCCTCCGTTCGGGGCGCGGCCGGTCAGGCGCCGTCCGTCGCTGTCGCCGTTCACTCTTCCGGCCTCCCGACAGGATGTGACGCCATCTGCCGCACAGTCTGCACCGGAAGCGGCCCGTGTGCATCAGGCATGCGGAACCGGTTCGCGCAAGGATGTCCACGGCCACGAAGGGTCACCCGGGGCGACCGTCCGTGACGCCGGGAGGGCGTACGGGAAAGCCCCCCGGCCCCGCGCCCTCCCCGCCCGTCCCGCCCTCAGATCCCCGTGGCCCTGGAGGCCGCCGACAGCTCGTACACGAGGGTGACCGTGCGGCGGCCGCCGGGCGGCACGGGGACGTTCCAGCGGGCGATGCCCTCGGCGTCCACCGCGTCCGGCACCGGGGAGCAGGACTCCTCGCGCAGACGCACCTCCACCGCCGAGACCTCGGAGACGGGAAGCCGCTCCCGCAGGACGACCACCCGGTCGCCGTCCTCGCCCGGGGCGGAGAACCGGGACAGGCGCAGCCGGACCGTGCGGGTGACCACGGTCCGCTGCGAGAGGCCGGCGGTGTCGCGGGACTCCTCGGCGTGCCGCACGACCCGCAGGTCGTCACGGCTGCCGAAGGCCAGCTCCGCCGGGGCCCCGGGCGCGGTGAAGTCCAGCGTGCCGCGTCCGGTGAAACCGCCGCCGCGCACCAGGTCCACCGGCCCGGCGAGCAGCGCGTGCCCGGCCGCGTTGTCGAACCGCACCACCTGGGTGACCAGCGGCGACAGTTCGGGGGAGCAGGCGTACTCACTGCTCGCGCCCGTCGTGAAGGAGGAGAGCGGCACGTGGTGGGCGCGGCCGTCGCCGGGCACGGAGACCGTCGCGGGAGCGTGCAGGACGCGGACCTCGCCACCGTCGTCCACGCCCGGCAGGCCGGTCACCGGCGCCGGGCCGAGGTCGCCGGTCTCCTCCTCGCGCACCTCGACGTCGAGCGTGCGGCGCTCGGCGGCCGTCCGGTCCCTGAGCGTCAGCCGGTCCTCGACCAGGCGCGGCGGATCGGTGGCCAGGGCCGAGCGGGCCGTCGACAGCGTCAGCCGCACGTCCGACCAGTCCTCGCCGGTGCGCTGCCAGACCACGGCCCCGGTCTCCAGGGTCAGGGAGTCCCCGTCGAGCACGGCCCGGTAGGCGGGCCGCCACAGCGCGCACGGCGTGAGGTGGCTCAGACGCAGCCGCGCGGGCCCGGCGGCCCCGGCCTCCACGGTCAGCTCCACGTGACCGGCCAGCTCGGCGGGCTCCTCCTCGGCGGCGTGCAGGGCCCGCCACGCCTCGCCGGTCTCGTCGGCGAGGGCGGACAGCCGCGCCTCGGCGGCACGGAGCCGCTCGGCGTGCGCGTCGCGCTCGGCGTCCACGCGGTCCAGCTCACGGGCCCAGCGCTCCTCCTCGCTCTCCCCGGAGCCGGCGCCCTCGGAGATCTCCCGCAGCAGGTCGGCGGCGAGCCGGCCGAGCAGGTCCAGACGGGTCCGCAGACGGTCCCGCCGCTGCTCCACCGCGCGCCGCTCCTCCTCCAGGGCGCGCACGTGCCGGCGCAGGCCGGAGTCGTCGGGGGAGGGGGCGGGACCGCGCGGCGTCCAGGTGCGGACGATCCGTACGTCGAGCACGGTGGCCGGGCGGTCGGACACCAGCTCGGCGTGGAGGGTGCGGTCGACGGCGAGCGCGCCGACCGGGCCGAGACGCAGCCGCTGGACGCCGGCCGCCAGGTCGAGGACGGCGGTGCGCTCGACGTGGGCGCGGTCCTCCAGGCAGGTGACGGCGGTGACGGGCAGGGGGATCGGCCGGGGGTGCGTGGACATGGTGGTCAGCTCCTGCGGTTGCCGTCGGCCAGGGACTTGCCGGCCGGGACGCGGATCTCGTAGCCGCCTTCGAGGACGGCGGTGCCGCCGGCGGGGAGGACGACCCGCCAGACGCGGGTTCCCTCGGCGTGTTCCCCCGGGTCCGTGCCGTCCTCCGGCACGGACCAGTCGGCCCGTTCCTCGATCCGCACGTCCGGCTCTGAGGTGACCGGAACCCGCTCGTGGACCTCGACGGTGGCGGGCGCCGCCAGGCGGTTGGCCAGTTCCACGTGGACGCGGTGGTCGAGCACGGTGACGTTGTTGCGCAGTCCCGCCGTCGATTCGAGGAGGTGTACGCGGCGCGTCACGCGAAGGGCCTCGGCCGCCCCCAGGCCCAGCCGCCGGACACCGCCGGGGGCGAGCGTGGGGAGCGCGGCCGTCAGCAGGAACGCGTCGTCGACGGTGACCTCCACCGGACCGGCCAGCAGGGCCCGGTCGGTGGCGTTGGAGACCACGAGCGTCGCGTACACGGTCTGCTCCACGGACGGCACGCAGAGGTACTCCGTGCGCAGGCCGACCGCGATCTCGCCGACGGTGACGGTGTGCCAGGTGCCGTCCGAGGGGACGTCGGCGCGGGCGGCGGCGTCGAAGCGGTGGTCGAACGAACCCGCCGACTCGCGAGGACGCACGGCGTGTTCGGGCAGCGGCAGCGCGGCCACCCCTTCGGCACGGCGTCGGTACTCGGCCGCCACCGCGTCGGGGGAGGAGGCGGGGAACAGCCGGCCCCGGCGCGGTTCCGGCTCGTCGGGGCCGCACAGCACCAGGGAGGCGTAGTCGAGTTCGGCACCGCTCGGCCGGGGCGGACCGGCCGGGGACGGAACCGCCGGGGGCGCCGCCGCGCCGTCCCCGCCGGACCTCTTGCCCGCGCGTCGCGGGACGGCCGGGGACACGGGGTCCGGCGCCGCGTCCCGGGCCCCGGCGGCGAAGCCGTACGCGCCGCCGGGGGCCGGCGGCAGACCGGTGGCGGGCGCCGGCCCGGCGAAGCCCGGCGGCGCGGGCGCCGGGGGCGGCGGTGGCGGCGGTGGCGGAACGGGGGCGGCCGCGACGGGCACGGCCGCGAAGCCTCCCACGGCCTCCCCGGAACCGCCCACCGCCCCGCCGAAACCGCCGACGGGACGGGGCCCGGCCGCCTCGTACCCGGCGAAGAGGCCGGCGAGACCCGCCGGGGGCTCGCGCCAGCCGGACGGTGCGGGGGCCTCCTGGCGGCGCCCGATCCGGACGGAGCGCAGCCTGGGCAGATCGGTGCGGCGCCCCAGGTCCGCCGTGGCCAGGGCGACGCGCACCCCGTTCCAGTCCTCGCCGGTGCGCTGGGCGACCGAGGCGCGCAGCAGCAGCCTGCCGCTGTCCTCCCCCGTGCGGTGGGAGAGGCGGTAGGCCGGTACCCAGACGGCGCCCGGCACGCCGTACTCCACCTCCACCTCGACCTCCTCTTCGGCGGCCCCGGTCAGGGAGAGGACGGCGTGGACGCCGGTCTCGACGTGGGCCGGAGGGGCGTCGGTGGAGGCCCGGTCGAGACGGTCCGAGGCGACGCCGAGCTCGTGCTCGACGCGGAGGACCTCCTCCTCCAGCTCGGCGAGGCGCGCGTGCAGTCCGGTCAGCCGCTCGTCCACGAAGTCGGCGAGTCCGAGCCAGGCGTCGACCGGGGTCCGGCGGTGCGGGTCGTCGCGCTTGCGGGGCGGCGGCACGGGGCGCAGCCCCCGCACCTCCTCGATCAGGCCCCGCTGCCGGTCCCGGCGCGCCCCGGCCGCCGCGTACGCGTCGCGCAACCGCTCCACCTCGCGCCGCAGCGCGTCGGGGGCGGAACCGTCGTGCGGCGCGGCCTCGACCTCCACCCGGGCCCCGGTGACCCGGACCCCGGCGGTGTCCAGGACCCGGGCCCGCAGCGAGCCCGGGTCCAGCGTGCGCGGCAGGCCCGTCACCCGTACCCGGCCGTCCCGCGGCACCCGGCCCCGGGCCAGGCGGCGGCAGAGCGCGCCCCGCGCGTACACCACGACCGAATCGAGGACCGAGTCCCACCTCCGGGTCGTTCCCGTTCCGTCCGCCATGCGCCCCGCCCCCCCCGCGTCTCCGTGTGGAGCGAAGCCTACGACGGGACGCCCGCGCGCCGGCTCCCGTGTGCCGGGAAACCGTCAGGCCGCCGCCTCCAGGGCCGCCCGCACCTCCTCCGCCAGGGCGTGGGGGTCACCGGCCGGAACGGTCGGGTGGGGCCGGTGGTCGCGGGCCCAGGCGTCGTCCCGCGCGAACCAGTCGACGGCGGCCGGGGCCCCGCCGGTCACCAGGGCGTCGTCGAGGGTCGCGAAGTAGGCGGCCCAGCGCGGCGCGTAGACCTCCCGGACGAGTCCGTCCCACTCCCGGTTCGCGTAGTCGCGCAGCCCGCCCGTCTCGCTCGGGACCCGGCCGCCCCACGTAGTCAGGATCGAGCGGGCGTCGTACTCCAGGCGGTCGCGCTCGGCGGGGTCGGCGCCCCAGGAGCGGGCGTCCTCCAGCCACGGGCCGAGCAGGAACCGCCGGTCGGAGCCGACGAGCCGCCCGAGCAGTTCCATGTCGGCGTTCCACTCCCGCACCAGCGCCCGGAAGCGTCCCAGGTCCTTGGCCTCGTACGCGGCCCTGACGCGCGGCAGCAGCACACGGCCGCGGTTGGTGAGCGCCTGGCGCGCCACGTCCACGAGGTCGTAGCGGTACGCGTCCGTGGTCCGCAGGCCGGGAGCGACCCGGAGCAGTTCCGACAGGGCCCGCTCCACCGTGGCGGCGTCGTACCGCAGGGCGGTCGGGCTCCAGCGCGCCGCCGTGTTCGCCGTCAGGCTCGGGCGCGCGGCGAAGAGGCTGTCCTGCGGCTCGCTCCACGTCCCCGGGGCCATGCTGTACGGGCCGAGCCGCAGCTGCTCCCAGGCGGCGGCGGCGTGCGGGTCGGCGCCGCCGTAGCGGCGGGCCGCGTAGTCGGCGAACCAGGCCCGCTGGTCGATCCGGCCCGGCTGCCAGGCGAGTTCGGTGAACAGGTCGAATCCGGCGGGGTTGCCGCCGGTGCCCTCCGGCAGGTAGGCGATCCCGCGCAGCGCGGAACCGGGCTCGGCCAGCCACGCGTGGAAGCGGCTCACCCAGGCGCCGGTGTTGGCGCCCAGGCTGGTGTGGCCGCCGAAGTTGGCGATGGAGCCGAAGGCGTAGGGCGTGCCGCCCCACTCCGTCTCGCGGTCGAGGCCGTCGTAGCGGTCGGAGAGTCCGTCGAGGATCAGCACCCGGCTGCGGTCCACCCCGCTCAGGAACGCGGCGGTCGGGTTGCGCTGCCAGCCGAGCATGGCCCAGGTGGCGCCGGGGTGCGCGGTGTCCAGGGCCCGCTGGACGGCCCGGGCGGCCGAGGCGACGTCGACCGGGCCCGGGGTGCCGCCCTCGTGCAGCAGGTCCATCTTGTACATGCCGCTGTCGCCGAACCGCTCCCGCTGGACGCGGTAGAAGACGGCGGCCAGCCGGTCGAAGACCGGGCCGGTCGGGTCCAGCCAGTCGGGCCGGTCGAACCCCACCCACCTGCCCTGCGGGACGGTGACCGCACCCGGGTTCCGCGCGGCGAACCCCGGCGGCACCGTGCCGAAGAAGCCCGGGAGGACGGGGGTCATCCCGAGGGAGCGCAGGTGGTCCGCGATCCGGGCGCCCAGCGCCGCGCGGGCCTCGACCAGCCGCTCGGACACCGGCCCGGCGAAGCCGGACATGTTCTGCAGCATCCACCAGGGCTGGTGGGCGGGGCCGGGGAGCCAGTTCCGCAGCTCGGCGGCGCTGTAGCCGAACTCCTGGAGGGCCCGGTGGTACACGTGGTCGGTGCCGGTCGGGACGAACACCTCGTTCACGCCGTGCAGCGCCATCAGGTCGATGTCGCGGCGGTACGCGTCGAAGTCCCGGTACGCGCCCGAGTAGCCCTCGTCCGTGTCGTTCAGGGCGTAGCGGTGGGGCACGTTCGCCGACCGGGTGAGGGTCCCGGTGACTCCCGGGAGCGTGGCGGGCAGCCGCCCGAGGCTGTCGCCGGGCCATCCGACGTCGACCCCGGCGACCCGCTCCAGGTACCAGCCCGCCCCGGCGAGCAGCGTGGCCGGGGAGGTGCCCCGGATCTCGATCCGGCCCGCCTTCCCGGAGAGCGTGAAGTAGTCGCCCGCGTCCGGCCGCTCGACGGAGACCAGGGTGAACTGCCGGGCCCGGGTGGCGAGCAGCCGCTCCAGACCCGCCCGCGCGGGCGCCGTGTCGAAGACGGGCGGCGCGGCGGCGGCGCGGTCGCCCCACCGGGGCGGCGCGCCGGGCAGGACCGCCGCCGCGGCGACGAGCAGCACGACGGCGAGGACGTGACGACATCGGAGGATCGGGTGACGGCCCATCTGGTTCCCTGTCCTTGGTTCCCTGCTCGGAAGAGCCCGGCGGATCGTCCGACCACTCTCCGACGCTCCCGCTCCCGAAGGGCGCAGGCGGAGCCGGAACCGGCGGGCGCTCATCCGTGCGGGTGAACACGGACGGCGCGACGGTGCTCGGGGGCGCTTCCGGGCGGGCGCACCCGGCCGCGCCCGTACCGGTGGGTCAACTCGCTTGTCGGTCGGGTCGGTTGACGAATGGTCTGGACCAACCTACGGTCGGGAGAGCGCGCGCCATGCCCAGGACTCCACCCCCCACGTCCCAAGGAGCACGCATGCCAGGCCATCGGATCACCCGTGTCCTCGGAGCGGGACTCGGCGCCCTGCTCGCGGCCACCGCCCTCACCGCGCCCGCCGCCGCCGAGGGCGCGAAGGCCGTACGGACGGCCCCGTCCCTCCCCGCCGCCCCCACCACATCCGCCGCCGACCCGGACACCTGCGCCCTCAAACCGAAGCCCGCCGGAAAGGTGTTGCAGGGGTACTGGGAGAACTGGGACGGCGCGTCCAACGGCGTCCACCCGCCCTTCGGCTGGGCCCCCATCGACGACCCGCGCTTCGCCGCCCACGGCTACAACGTCCTCAACGCCGCCTTCCCCGTGATCCGTTCGGACGGAACGGTGCTGTGGGAGGACGGCATGGACAGCACCGTCCGCGTCGCCACCCCCGCCGAGATGTGCCGCGCCAAGGCGGCCGGGGCGACCCTCCTGATGTCGATCGGCGGAGCCACGGCCGGCATCGACCTGAACTCCCGCGCCGTCGCCGACCGCTTCGTCGACACCGTCGTGCCCCTCCTGAAGAAGTACAACTTCGACGGGATCGACATCGACATCGAGACCGGCCTGGTCGGCAGCGGCTCCATGGGGACCCTGTCCACGTCCCAGGCCAACCTGATCCGCATCATCGACGGCGTCCTCGCCCGCATGCCCGCCGGTTTCGGCCTGACGATGGCACCGGAGACGGCGTACGTCACCGGCGGCAGCGTGGTCTACGGGTCGATCTGGGGCGCGTACCTGCCGATCATCAAGAAGTACGCGGACAACGGGCGCCTGTGGTGGCTCAACATGCAGTACTACAACGGCAGCATGTACGGCTGCGCGGGCGACTCCTACTCCGCCGGCACCGTCGCCGGGTTCGTCGCGCAGACCGACTGCCTGAACCGGGGCCTGGTGATCCAGGGGACCACGATCAGGGTCCCGTACGACAAGCAGGTCCCCGGGCTCCCCGCACAGCCGGGCGCGGGCGGCGGCCACATGGCGCCCTCGGCCGTGGCCCAGGCGTGGAACCACTACGGCGGGGCGCTCAAGGGCCTGATGACCTGGTCGGCGAACTGGGACGGCTCGAAGGGCTGGACGTTCGGCGACAACGTCAAGGCCCTCCAGGGTCGTTAGGACGTGCCCGGGAGCGGATGGGGTCCACCACCTGCCGGGTGTGCTGGACCTCGCCTCCATTCGTTCGGCAAGCGGACGCAGCGGCGCCGAACCGCCCGGCGGCGTATC
>NZ_JBVIZC010000014.1:93079-154742 GCF_055591945.1 Streptomyces sp. NPDC041191
GGAGGAGACGTCGCAAAACAGGTCAAGCCGCGGCGCTGTGCGGAGGTGCGTGGTGGGGCAGGGGATCACGATCAGGGCCCGGGGGGGCGAGCGGGTCGCTCCCGGTTCAGGGGAACAGGACCCGGGCGGCGGCGAGCCCGGCGAGCACGGCGCCGACCCCGGCGACCACGGAGGCGACGACGTTGGCCGCGGCGAGGAGCTTCGCCCCGGTCTCGGCCAGCCGCAGCGTCTCGTAGGAGAACGTCGAGTACGTCGTCAGCGCGCCGCACAGCCCGGTTCCCAGGAGGAGCCGCGCGGTGTGCCCGGCCGCGCCGGACAGGACGGCGCCCGTGAGGAGGCCGAGGAGCAGGGACCCCACGACGTTGACGGTGAGGGTGCCCCAGGGGAAGGCGGTGCCGAGGCGGGCCTGGACGGCGCGGTCGGTCAGGTGGCGCAGGGACGCGCCGGCGGCGCCGCCGGCGGCCACGAGGAGGAGGTCGTTCACCGGGGGCCCGCCGGGGAGCCGGTGCCGGAGGCCGGGCGCACCGGCGCGTGCGTACGGAGGGTCATGACGCGCTCCGGTCCGCCAGGAGGCGGCGCGCGCCGAACACGCCGGCGCCGACCGCCGCCGCCGCGGCGACGACGGTCGCCACGAGGTAGGCGAGCGCGACGGGGGCGCGGCCGTCGCCCAGGAGGCGGCCGATGTCCGCGCAGTACGTGGAGAAGGTGGTGAACCCGCCCAGCACCCCGGTTCCGAGGAACGGGCGCAGCAGGGGGTGGGCGGCGAAGACCTCCGTGACGGCGACGAGGAGGACGCCGAGCAGGAGGCAGCCGACGGCGTTCACCGTCAGGGTCGTCCAGGGGAAGGCGTCGGGGGCCGTGGGCCACAGCCGGGACGCCTCGAAACGGGCCAGGGAACCGAGCGCGCCGCCCGCCGCGACGGCCGCGAGGACGCCGTGGCGCGATCGGCGCGGCTCCCGGGGCCGGCGGACGTCCTCCGGCCCGTCGCCGGGGCGGGCCGGCCCGGACGCCGCGGCCCGCGGGGGTTCGTCGGAACGCATGTCTCTCCCTACGCGTGGTCTCCCGCACGCGGGCGCGGACGGGACGGGTCACGCGCGGGGACCGTCGGCGACGGCGTGCCTCGCGGTTCGGGTACGGCGGGCCCCACCGCCGCGCGGCGGCCCGGGGACGGTCGCGCCTCCAGGATACCGGGCGGCACCGGGACCCCACCGCCGGGCGCGGGGCGCCGACGCGCGGCCGCCGCGAGCGGTCGCGCGCCGGCACCCCGCCGGACGGCGCGCGCGACCGGAAGCCGCGCGCAGGACGGTGCCCGGGATCAGGCGGTGTGCAGGGTCAGCCCGTAACGGCCCAGGATCTCGTTGACCGGCTGGAACCAGGTCTCGCCGCCGCCGGAGCAGTTGCCCCAGCCGCCGGAGGTGACGCCCTGGGCCTGGTCGCCGCTGATGAACGCGCCGCCGGAGTCGCCGCCCTCCGCGCAGACGCTGGTCTTCGTCATCTGCTGGACGGCGCCCTGGCTGTAGTTGACCGTCTCGTTCTTGGCCAGGACCGTGCCGCAGTGCCACTTGGTCGTGGAGCCCGAGCGGCAGACGGACGAACCGACGGGCGCCTCGGCGGAGCCGCGCACCAGCCGGTCCGGGACGGTGCCCCAGCCGAGGACGACCGGGACGGTCCACCATCCGCTGTGGATGCTCACGTACGCGTAGTCGTTGCCCGGGAACGAGGAGCCCTGGAAGGTGCCCATGGCGGAGCCGTCCCAGCCGCGCACCGCCGCTCCGGCCTGACCGCAGTGTCCGGCCGTCACGAATCCGCCGTGCACGGAGAAGCCGATCGAACAGCGCACGTTGCCGGTGTAGTACGGGTCGCCGCCGACGGTGCCCGCCGCGTACGTACGGGGCGCGGCGGGCGCCTCGGCGACGGTGACCGGTCCGCCGGCGCGGGCCCGCGCGACGAAGGCGCGCACGGCGGGCGCGTCCTTCTCGGCGCGCACGACCGTGACGACGACGCTGTTGCTCCTCGGGTCGACGTGCCAGCCGGCCACGCCCGCCGGGGCGGGGAGCGCGTCCAGGCGGGACTTGGCGCGGTCGAGGGCGGCGGCGCCGTGGCGGACGACCCGGGTGTCGGCGCCGAGGGCGCGCACCCCGGCCTCCCGGGCGCGGTCGGTGAGGGCGACGACGAGGCGTCCCGTCGCGGGCTCGAACCACGACCCTCCGTACGCGTCCCCCGCGGCCCGCCGGGCGGCCTTCTCCACGGCCGTGGCGGTCTTCTCGGCGCGCAACCGCTCCTCGGCCCGCGAGGGAGTCAGGCCGAGGTCCCGCCGCAGGGCGTCGAGAAGGCCGGCCGAGGCCGAGGGGGAGGCCGGGGCCGGTTCGGGGAGCGGGGCGGCGTTCGCGGTCCCGGCGTGGGCGGCGCCGAGACCGAGTGTCAGCAACAGGGCCGCGAAGGCGGCGCCCAGGGAGGTGGTGCGTTTCACGAAGCCTCCTGGTGAGGGGGAGTCGAACGCGTGAGAGCGCTCTCAGGGAGCGTCGGCGCCACGCTAGCGGCATTGTTTTGTCAGGTCCATACCAGAAACAGGTCGCCGTTTCCCCTTCTCGTCCCCCCGCCCGCACGACCGGTCGGCGCCCCGCGCGGCACCGGAGCCGGACGCCGGCCCGCTCAGGTCCGGGAGGCGGTGCCGGTACCGGTGCCGGGATCCCCCGCCGGGGGGCGGGTGGTGTCGCCCGGCGCGGGCCGGACCACGACACCCGTGACGACGCGGGGACCGTCGGCCGTGGACGGCCGCGCCGGTTCGGACTTCATCGCGGCCGCCTCGCTCTTGAGGATCCGTGCCGACGTGCCCAGGGAGCGGGCGAGCCCGGGAAGCTTCTTGGCGCCGAGGAGAAGAATGACGACGATGAGAAGGATGGCGATTTCACTGATGCCGAACATGAGGGCGTGTCCTCTTCTGTGATGCGGGGGGCGGGCAGGCGCCCCGGAGCCGGGGGGTTCGCCGTACGGGGCGGGTGCGGGTCGGACGCGTACGCCGGGGCCGGCCGCGACGCGGGTGGGAGCGCCGGGGGAGGGCCCCGGCGCTCCCGGCGCCGCTCCCGGCCGGGAGGGGGGGATCACTCCTCGTCGGCCCCTTCGTCGCTCCCGCCCTCGTTCTCGCCCTCGCCCTCGTCCTCGTCTTCGTCCTCGAAGAAGTCGCCCACCTCGTCCACGACTTCGGCGGCGATCATGCCGCCGGCCACGCCGACGGCGAGTCCGGCCGCGCCGGCCGCGATCGCGGTGCCCGCGCCGGGACCCGTGCGGCGGTGGCCGCCGTGCCCGCCCTTGTGGGCGTGGTCGTCGTGCGGGCCCCGGCCGAAGAACGCCCCGCCCTCTCCGTACGCGTCCTGGTGGCGGTATGCGGCGTGGTGGTCGAGGAGCCGGTCGATCCACTCCTCCACCCGGGCGTTCCAGTCGGTCCGTTCGACGTCGTGATGGCTCACGGTGAAACGGGTGAGCACGTCGTGGCTCCCGGAGAAGGCGCCTCCGCGCTTGTCGGCCTCCAGGACGACCTCCAGGCCGGCCGGACCGGCCAGGAACGTCAGCTCGATCTCGCCGACCCGGTGCGCGTACCCGGGGGCCGGGACGATCTCGATCTCCTGGTAGAACGGAAGCCGCTGGCCGGTCCCGTCGATGCGGCCCAGCTCCAGGTCCGCCGACTTGAAACCGAAGCCCAGTTGGCCGAACGCCTCCAGGACCGCCTCCTGCGCGGGCAGGGGGCGGACCGCGAGCGGGTCCAGGTCGCCCTTGTCCCGCGCCCCGGCGACCCCGAGTTCGGTCCGCACCCCCAGGGTGATGCCCAGGCCCTGCCCGTACAGCTCGGTGACCGGCGTCTCCCACGGCAGCGCGAAGGAGAAGGGCACGCTGAGCCGTTCGTGCTCCGTCAGGCGGAAGTTCCCGCCGACGACGTGCCGGTGGAAGACGACCGTGCCCTCCGACTCGCCGTCGTCGTGTTCCGCCTCGACGCGGGCCACCAGCTCCAGGGTGAGGTGCTCGACCGTGAAGTCGGCCTCGCCGCCCCGGAGGTGGACCTGCCCGCCGAGGGTGCCGCCCGGGGTTACCGCGCCCGGGTCGAGCACGGTGTCCACCGAGGGGCCTCCTACGCCGAGCGAGCCGAGCAGACGCTTGAACACCATCGGGCGTTCACTCCTTCATGTCACGTGCGGGGAACGGCGCTTCGGGCCGCGCCACCCCTTGTCTACATCCATGTAGAAGCATAAGGGGAGGAGGGCCGCCGCCCGTCGGCCCGAACGGCTCGCCACGGACGCGGTGACCGGGGAAGGGTCCGTGGCGCGGTGAATCCGGTGTGCGGCCCGACGGCCCTGTCCGGGACGCGACCCGGGAGCGGCGCCCGCCGGCCGGCTCGCGCCGGTGGGGGCGTGCGGCTCCCGGCCGGCCCCGGGGGCGTGGCGGACGCGACGGAGCCGCCGGGCCCACCGGAAACAGGCAGCGGCCGGGGACGGAAGCACGGGCCGCCGGAAAGGCTCGGGCGACGGCGGTCCACGGGGCGGGCACGGGCGGACCGCCACCCTCCGGTTCCCGCACCCGTGGGTGTCGCCCGTTCGCCTCCGAGATCGACTCGGCAGGTGTGGGGCGCGGACGAAGGGGCAGGCGGGTGGAGCGAGCGGCCCGTACGTACCGCTCCGTCGCCCGCGGCCCCCGCCGCGGGCGACGGAAACGTCCCGGACGCCCGCACCCGCCGGTCCCGCCGACCGTCCGGCCCGCGGGCGCGTCCGCGCCGCCACGACCGGACGGAACGCCGACACGCCGACGCTGTGCCGTTGGACGGAGATCGGGGGCGCATGCGTTACGGCGCTCCCGCGACCGGTCATGGCTACGGAGTCCCCGCCCGACCACGGAGGAACGATGTCCCACGAGAACCCCCTCAAAGCAGCCGTGAAGAAGCTGACCGAACCGCTCAGGCAGGACGGGCCCCCGGAGGGCGTCCCCGGTGCTCCCTCCCCGGCGTCGGCGTCCCTGGAGGAGCCCACCACTCCGCAGGAGCCCCTGCCGCCCAAGCCCGACCAGACCGGTCCGGAGACGGTGAGCCCCACCGGCCAGCCCACCGGTGCGGAGCAGGCGCGGGTGGCGCAGAGCGGGGCCTATCTGACCACCGCGCAGGGCACCCGTCTGTACGACACCGACCACTCGCTCAAGGCGGGCCCGCGCGGGCCGGTCCTCCTCCAGGACCACCACCTGCGCGAGAAGATCATGCACTTCGACCACGAGCGCATTCCGGAGCGCGTGGTCCACGCCCGCGGCGCCGGGGCGCACGGCGTCTTCCAGTCGTACGGCACGGCGACGGGCGTGACGAAGGCGGCGTTCCTCGCTCCCGAGGCCGAGACCCCCGTGTTCGTCCGGTTCTCGACCGTGCTCGGTTCGCGCGGCTCGGCCGACACGGTCCGGGACACCCGCGGGTTCGCGACGAAGTTCTACACCGAGGAAGGCGTCTTCGACCTCGTCGGGAACAACATCCCGGTCTTCTTCATCCAGGACGCCGTCAAGTTCCCCGACGTCATCCACGCGGGCAAGCCCCACCCCGACCGGGAGATCCCGCAGGCCCAGAGCGCCCACGACACCTTCTGGGACTTCGTGTCGCTCCACACCGAGGCCCAGCACCACGCGCTGTGGAACATGTCCGACCGGGGCATCCCCCGCTCCTACCGGATGATGGAGGGCTTCGGCGTCCACACCTTCCGCCTCGTCAACGCCGAGGGCGCCACGACGCTGGTGAAGTTCCACTGGAAGCCCAAGCTGGGCGTGCACTCCCAGGTCTGGGAGGAGGCGCAGATCGCGGGCGGCGTGGACCCCGACTTCCACCGCCGTGACCTCGCCGACGCCATCGAGGCGGGCGCGTACCCGCAGTGGGAGCTGGGCATCCAGACCTTCCCCGACACCCCCGACCAGACCTTCGAGGGCATCGACCTGCTCGACGCGACGAAGATCGTCCCCGAGGAACTCGCCCCGGTCCAGCCGATCGGCCTGCTCACCCTCAACCGCAACCCCTCCAACTTCTTCGCCGAGACCGAGCAGGTGGCCTTCCACGTCGGCCACCTGGTGCCCGGCATCGACGTCACCGACGACCCGCTGCTGGCCGGGCGCCTCTTCTCGTACCTGGACACCCAGATCACCCGGCTGGCCGGCCCCAACTTCAACCAGATCCCGATCAACCGGCCGCACGCCCCGGTCAACGACATGCTCCGCGACGGCTTCCACCAGCAGGCCGTGCACACCGGCGTCGCGCCCTACAAGCCGAACTCCCTGGACGGCGGCTGCCCGTTCTTCGCGGGCGCGGACACCGGCGCCTTCGTCGAGGTGCCGGTCGAGGTCCCGGCCGGGCGCAAGGTCCGCGAGGCGCCCGCCTCCTTCGGGGACCACTTCAGCCAGGCCCGGCTGTTCTGGCTGAGCATGAGCCCGGTGGAGCGCGAGCACATCATCGCCGCCTACACCTTCGAACTTGGCAAGTGCTGGGACAACGCCATCAAGGAGCGCCAGCTCCAGGCCCTCGCCAACATCGACTCCGAGCTGTGCGCCCAGGTCGCCGCCGGCCTCGGCATGTCCGTCCCCGCGGCCACCGAACCGGCTCCGGACGTCCGGCCCAGCCCCGCCCTCTCGCAGGTCGGCGGGGAGTGGCCGACCGACGGACGGATCATCGGCATCGTCTCCGACGGTTCCACCGACGCCGACGGCGTGCGCGCCCTGCGCCGGGCGGTGCTGGACGCGGGCATGGTCCCGCTGGTCATCGCGCCCGCCGGCGGGGAGATCGGCGGCGACGCCGACCCGATCACCGTCCAGCGCACCTTCGCCACCGCGCGCTCGGTCGAGTTCGACGCCGTCGTCGTCGTGGGCACCCCCGCCCCCGGCGCCGACTCCCTGGGAGCCCGGGACGCCAAGGCCGGCGAGCCCGGACAGGGCGGGGCGTCCGTGGACCCGCGCCTGGCGCTCCTCGTCTCCGAGGCGTTCCGGCACGCCAAGGCCATCGGCGGCTGGGCGGGCGCGGAGGCCGTCCTCGAAGCGGCCTCGGTGCCCACCGGCGCCCCCGGTGTGGTGCTCGCGGACGGCGGTGAGGCGGTCCTGTCGGGACTGACCCCGCTCCTGGCCAAGCACCGCGTCTGGGACCGCTTCCCCACCACGGTCTGACCCCTCCGCGTCACGGGCGGGGCCGCCGTCCCGTACGGCGGCCCCGCCCGTACGGGACGGCGGCCCGGAACGGCTCTCCCCACCGGCTCACGGAGCACGCCGACATCCGGCCACGACCCGCCGCGCCCTTCCAGCCAGGGCGCGGCGCTCCGGTTTCTCCGGTTTCTCCGGTTTCTCCGGTTTCTCCGGCGCCGGACGGGCCGGGGACGCGCGGAGCCCGTACGGGGCTCAGCGCCCGCCCCGCCTCCGCCCGGCGGGCTCGTCCTCGTCCTCCTCCTCGTAGCCGTCCTCCTCGTCGTCGTACGCGTCCTCCTCGGCGGGCTCGTCCTCGTCGTCGTACTCGTACTCGTACGCCTCGTCCTCGTCCTCCTCGGGCTCGTCCCCGTACTCCTCGGCCTCCTCGCCCTCCTCGGTCTCCTCGGTCTCCTCGTCGGGGTCCCGCCCCTCTTCCCCGTCGTCCTCCTCCCGGCCGGCTCCGTCCGCCTCCTGCTCCTCCTCCAGGGCCTCCTCGTGCGTACGGACCACTTCGCCGTCGCGGATCTCGCCGCGCCAGCCCTCCGGCTCGTCGTCGGTGAGGGTGACGTGCCGGCGGAAGTGCTTCAGGTCGAGCCGGAGGCGGCGACCCTGGGCGCGCCAGAGGTTGCCCGTCTTCTCGAAGAACCCGGAGGGGTAGTACTCCACGGTGACCAGGACCCGGGTGAGGGACGGTCCCAGCGCGTGGAAGCTGACGCAGCCCCGGGTCGAACCCTTGGCGCCCTCGGAGGTCCAGACGATGTGCTCGTCGGGGACCTGTTCCTGGACCGTCGCCTTCCAGCCGCGGGTGGAGGGACCCACCTTGACCTTCCAGTCGCTGGTCGTCTCGTCGCCCCGCGACACGTCGCGGACGCCCTTCGTGAAACCGCTGAAGTCCTCGTACTGGCACCAGTGGTCGTAGACCCTGCGGAGCGGAGCACCCACGTCCACCGTCTCGACGATGCTGGTGATCTTCTGCGTTCCGCTCTTGCGTTTGCCCTTGCCCCCGTCCTTGCCGAACAGGCCGGACGCGGTGTCGGCGACCTTGTCCTTCAGACCGCCGAGCGAGTGGCCCACCATCGCCTTGACGGGCGAGTCCCCCTGGAGCATGCGCCCGCCGATGTCCGCGAGGCTGCCACCGTTGTCGGCCACGTCCTGCAGCTGTCCGGTGAGGTCCCCGAGCCTGTCCGTGGCCTTCTCCGCCAGCTGCCCGGTCCGGGCGGAGACGTAGCCGCCCACCTCCCCGAGCAGCTTGTCCAGTCCGGAACCGGCCTCCGTGGGCCGGGTGCGGTCGTCGCGTGCCATGGCCTACCTCCGCGCCGACGGCCTGCGCGCGGCCGTCTTCTTCGCGGCGGTCTTCCCGGCCGCCGGCTCGCGGGCCGTGCTCTTCTTCGCCGCGGGCTTCCCCGCGCCGGTCCTGGCGGCCGCCGTCCCGCGTGCCGCCGTCTTCTTCGCCGCGGTCTTCTTCGCGGCCGTCTTCTTCGCCGGCGGGGCACCGGCGGTCTTCTTCGCGGGAGCGGCCTTCTTGACGGGAGCGGCCTTCTTGACGGGAGCGGCCTTCTTCGCGGGCGCCCGGCCCGTCGCGGGCCCCTTCTCCGCCCCGGTGCCCTTCGCGGACGCCTTCCCGGCGGAGGCGGCCGGGCTCCTTGACGGGGCCTTCCTCCCTCGTGCCGCGGGCGCCCCGCGCGGACGGGTCCCCGGGGCTCCTCCGTCCCGGGCGCGGCCCGGGGCGCGCGAGGACCTGCGCGGCTCCGGGGTTCCGTTCCCCGGTCCGGGCTCTTCGGGTTCCCCGGGCTCCTCCTCCCGGGCGTCCGGGTCCTCCTCGTCCTCCTCGTCCTCGTCGTTCTCCTCGTCCTCGTCGGGCTCCTCGGGCTCGTACGTGCCGTCCTCGTCCTCCTCCCCGTCCTTGTCCTCGTACTCGTCCTCGTCCTCGTACGGTTCCTCCTCCCCATCGTCGCGGTCACCGAGCGCCAGGGTTCGCTCGTGGAGCGTGTCCGCGAGATCGGCGAGCTTGCGGTCGGCCGCCGCCCTGAGAGCCCGGCGGCCTGCGGTCAGGGCCTCGCCCCTGAGCTGGTCACCCATCTCCGCGACCTGCGGTACGTCCTTGAGCCTGGTCAGACCCTCCGTCAGGAGCTGCCGGGGTTCGAGGCCGAAGCGCCGGCCCGCCAGGTAGGTCGCCGCGGTGAACGCGAGACGGCCCTTCTTCGTACGCCCCAATACGTAACCCCCGACCACCGCGGCGGCCAGAGTGATCTTGGACGTGTCCTCCATGGTCTCCGTCCCTTCATCGGGCGCCCGTGGCCTCGCCGTCGCCCGTACGGAACCTTCCGTATCGGGTCGCACATCGGCACGCACGCCGGTGAAGAACGCCCCGCGCGGGCGGTGGGGAACGAGCCTGCTCTCCCGGGCATGGCATATGTCCCTATACCATGAAATTCTAGCCACAACCGGCTGGACGTTCTCTGGGAGTGCCCCATGGCCTCAGCAGACCCGGACCGCCCCCGACGAGCCGCCCCCCACGCCGACGCCGAGCGGCGGGGACGGGCTCCCGCCCGCCGCCGGCCCGCGCCGGACCGGGCGAAACCCGTCGACGCGGGCTCGGCGATGAGTTCGGCCGCCGCCCAGCTGGCGAAGCTGCTCGGCAGACCGCCCGAATCCGTCTCCTCGCTCAGGCCCACCGACTCGGGATGGGAGGCGCAGGTGGAGGTGGTGGAGCTGGAACGCATCCCCGACACGACCAGCGTGCTGGCCAGTTACAAGGTCTCGCTCGACGAGGAAGGCGCCTTGATCTCCTTCGAACGGACCCGTCGCTACAACCGCGGAATGATCGATCGGCCGTTCTGAAACCGGTTCGGCCGCGAAGGGAGGCACCATGACCATGGTGCCGCAGGGCGGCAGCGCAGCCGGGGGCAGGGGCTCCACGGGCAGTCTCTACGACGTCCTGGAACTCATACTGGACCGGGGCCTGGTGATCGACGTCTTCGTCCGCGTCTCGCTGGTGGGGATCGAGATCCTCAAGATCGACGCCCGGATCGTGGTGGCCAGCGTGGACACCTATCTGCGCTTCGCCGAAGCCTGCAACAGGCTCGACCTCGAATCCGGCCGCAAGGCTCCGGCCCAGCTCCCCGAGGTCGTCGGGGACATGATGGAGGGCGGGGCCCACGGCAAGTCCAAGGGCGCCCTCAGCGGGGCGGTCGACGCGGTGACCGAGTCCCTGACCGGGAGGTCCCGCCGGGACGAGGAGGCCGGTGAGGAGCCGTACGAGGAGGAGGCGTACGAGGAGGAACCCGCCCCCCGCCGCCGGAAGCCCCCCGCCCGGCGCCCGGCGCGCCGTGAGAAGGAGTGACCGAGATGGCCCTCTACGTCTACGCCGTCACGGCGAAGGACCGCCCCCTCCCCGTCACGGACCTCTCCGGCGTCGGCGCCGAACCGTCCCCCGTGCGCGCCGTGGCGGCCGGGCCGCTGTGCGCCGTGGTCAGCGATGTCTCCGAGGAGATCCGGCCCAAACGGCGCGACCTGCTGATCCACCAGGAGGTGCAGGAACGCCTCATGGCGGACGGCCCCGTCCTGCCCCTGCAGTTCGGCTACACCGCCCCCGACGAGGAGACGGTCGGACGGGTCCTCCGCGAGAACGCCGACGGCTACCTCGCCGACCTGGACCGGCTCGAAGGCTGCGCCGAGTACCACGTGAGGGCGACCCGGAGCGAGGAGGGGCTGCTGCGGGAGATCCTGCGGGACACCCCCGAGGCCCGGGAACTCGACGAGCGGATCCGCGCCGGGGACCCGGACCCCCAGCTCCCGCCGGCCCTCGGACAACTGGTCGCCGCGCGGGTGCGGGAGCGGCAGGACGCGCTCGCGGCCGGGCTGGTCGACGCGCTCGTCCCGTACGCCCGGGAGCACAGCCTCCGGCCGGCGTCCGGCGACGACTTCCTCAACCTCTCGCTCCTGGTCCCCGACGACCGGAAGGAGGAGTTCCTCGCCGCACGGTCGGATCTCGCCCGGTGGCTCGGAGAAGGGGTGGATTTCCGGCTGACCGGCCCCCTGCCGCCGTACAGCTTCGTCCGGTGACGGATTTCCCCGGAGCGCGGACCCCGGAAGGAGAGCGAAGAGGATGGGACTGCTGACACAGCTGCTGACACTGCCCGTCGCCCCGGTGCGCGGCGCCGTCTGGGTCGCCCGGAAAGTCGCGGAGGAGGCGGAGGCGGAGTACTACGACCCGGCCCCCGTACGGCGGGAGCTCCGGGAGCTGGAGGGCGGGCTCGTGCGGGGCGAGATCGACCCCGAGACCTTCGACCGGCGCGAGGACGAGCTGCTCGACCGGCTGGAGGAGATCGAGGCCCACCGGCGGGGGGCGCCATGACCGGGAACACGGCCGGAAAGCGAGGCCGCCGTCGTGTCTGATCCCCTGCCCGACCGGTTCGGGTCCGTTCCCTCCCGGGCGGCGCCGGTGCCGTACGGGCCGAGCTCCTCCGCCAGCCTCGCGGACATCCTGGAGCGGGTGCTCGACAAGGGCATCGTCATCGCCGGGGACATCCGCATCAACCTGCTCGACATCGAACTGCTGACGATCAAACTGCGCATCCTGGTCGCCTCCGTGGACAAGGCGAAGGAGATGGGCATCGACTGGTGGGAGCACGACCCCTCCCTCTCGTCGAAGCACACCGGCGGTCCGCTGGCGGAGGAGAACCGACGCCTCCGCGCGGAGCTGGAGGCGCTGCGGCGGGACACCCTCGGCACGGCGGGGGAGGCCCGGAGCGAGCCCGTCGCGGAGGAGGGGGCGCCGCGCGACGGGACGCCGCCCGGCCGCGGAGCGCCCGGAAGGCGCGGGACATGAACGGCGGTGGAGGTCTCACCTACGTCTACGCCGCGACCCCCGACACACGGCGGCTGCGCGCGGCCCTCCGGGACGTCCACGGGGTCTCGGGGGCCCCCGTGTTCCTCCTCGGCGAGCACGGAACGGACGCGTCGGCCGTCGCCGCTCCCGGCGGACCGGACGCCCTCGCGTTCGTCGTCAGCCGGGTCGCGCCGCACGAGTTCGACGAGCGGACGCTGAAGGACCGCTTCGAGGACCTGGAGTGGCTGGAGGGCGTCGCCCGCGCCCACCACGAGGTCGTCCAGACCGTCGGCCGCCACGGCACCGTCCTCCCGCTGCGCCTGGCGACCGTCTACCAGAACGACGAAAGGGCCCGCAGGGCCCTCGGGGCCCAGCACCACGTCCTCGCCCGGCGGATCGCCCTGCTCCGCGACCGCGCCGAGTTCGGCGTCAAGCTGTACGTCGGCCCCGACGGCCCCCCGGAGGACCACGACGCCGCCGGTGCGGACGGAACGGCCCCGCCCGGCCCCGGCAGGGCCTATCTGAGCCGCCGCCGGGCCCAGCACGGCGCCCGGGAGGACCGTTACCGGCACGCCCAGGAGGCGGCCGGCCGGATCGAGGCCCTGGCCTCCCGGCTGAGCACGCACCGGGTGCGCCACCCCGCTCAGCGGGGAGCCCTGGCGGGCCCCGAGGAGAACGTCCTCAACGACGCCTACCTCGTCCCGCACGACCGGGCCGAAGAGTTCCGCACCGCCCTCACGGCGGTGGCGGGGGACCTCGACGGCGTACGCGTCGAGGTGACCGGGCCGTGGGCCCCCTACTCCTTCGCCATGCCGTCCGATCCGGGCGGGCTCCCCGAACCGTCAGGGCTCCCCGGTCCGTCCGGTCCTGCCGAACCTCCCGGTCCGTCCGGTCCTGCCGAGCCCCCCGATCCGTCCGGTCCTGCCGAACCTCCCGGTCCGTCCGGCCTCCCCGAGTCCCCCGGGCCGGCGGAGCCGGGCCCGGCCCCGGGCGGGAGGCCCCCGTGACCGTCGCCCGGCCCACCGGGCCGCTGCCCGCCCGCCAGGTGGCCCTGGTCGACCTGCTGGACCGGCTGCTCGCCGGGGGAGTGGTCCTCTCCGGCGACATCGTGCTGTCGATCGCCGGCATCGACCTCGTCCGCGTCTCGCTCCGCGCCCTGGTCGTCTCCGTCGACTCCGCGTCGGACCCCCTGGGACCGTTCGACCGGGAGCGGACGTGAGCGAGGAGGCCCCGCCCCCCGGCGAACGGGAGGCCCGCCCCGCGCGGGAGGCCGTCCCGCCGCTGCGCGAGGTCGGGGACACCCTGGGAGACGCCTTCCGCCTCCTGCGGGCGCCGCCCGCCCCGGCAGACGGTCCGGCGCGCCCCGCCCGCAGGCTCCGGGCCGACCGCGAGACGGTGGAGGAGGACCTGCTCAAACTGGTCCTCACCCTCGTGGAGCTCCTGCGCCAGCTCATCGAGCGGCAGGCGCTGCGGCGCGTCGACGCCGGCGACCTCACCGAGGAGCAGGAGGAGGAGCTGGGCGCGACCCTCATGGCCCTGCACGACGCCCTGTCCGACCTCTGCGCCGAACACGGCTACACCCTCCAGGACCTCAACCTCGACCTCGGCCCTCTCGGACCCCTGCTGCCACGGGAGGAGTGAGGACCGGGACGGACCCCCCACTCCCTAGGGACCGGACCCGCCCGTTCGGGGCGGCATATGCCCGGGGCTCTTCCGTGCACACCTCTGGCGCGCACCCGGGTGCCGGTGGCAGGGTGACGGCACGCGGTCCCCGCGCCCGCCTCCGAAGGGACCGTCCCCCGGGTCCGTCCGTCCCCCCGAACCGGCGGACCCGCGCCCCCCTTCCCGGCTCCCCACGGGAAGGGGCCAGGCGCGTGCGCGGAGCCGGAACGGTCCGGGGCGACCGCCTCTCGCGGGGCGACCGCCCGCTGCGGGATCAGGACGGCCGGCCACCGAACTGCCAGGCGTGCACCTCCACATCGGCGTACCGGTCCCGGGTGAGAACGCTGCCCGCCGCATCCGGGTCCGGCGCCCGGAGCAGCGCCGCCGTGCCCAGCCACGCGGCGCCGTCGTCGGACAGCAGCGGCCCGTACGCGATCAACTCGTCCTTGTCGCGCGGCACGGAGAGGTCGACCGGCTCTCCCGCTCCGAGGCCGAGCACCAGGTAGCGGTCGTCGCCGTCACGGCCTCCGGGGAAGTCCCACATGGTCCGGCCCAGCAGGTCGCGCCACCGGCGCACCATGACGTCCCGGTAGACGCCGGCCTGGTAGCCGGGCTCCTCGAAGGCGAACGCGCGGGCGGCGGCGGCGTCGGGCAGGTCCACGATGTGCACGCTGCCCGTGGGCGTCCCGCGGTCGTCGGTGAGGGTCGGGCCCCGGGCGATCATCTCCGCCGCGTACGCGTCCATGAAGGACCAGTGCCGCTCCAGCAGTTCGAAGCGCAGCTCCTCGGAGCCGGGGCGGTCACGGTGGTGACAGAAGAATTCCATGCCCGCAGTCTGGAGGAGCGGACGCCCGTTCGGGAACCGCCGGCGGACCGGGCCGTACGCGTCGGGGCCCCTCCGGCCCGGGGCCGTCCACCACGCCCGGGGGAGCCGTACCGGCGGAAGCCCCTCCGTGCGGGATCCGTGCGGAGGGGCGGACGGGACCGCCCGTTCCGGCCGGGCGGGACGGAACGGGCGGGAACGGGCGGGAGGAACGGAAGGCGGTCAGTCGCGGTCGACTTCCTGACGGAGGACCTTCTGCTCGGTCAAGGACACCTCGTACGTGGTCTTGTACCACGTCTTGGTGTCGACGACGTCCACCGACCAGGCGTCGTCGTCCAGCTCCACGGCCGTGACGGTGCCCTTCTTGTCCTTGGTGGCCGTCTGGACGGCCTGCTGCGGCGTGACGGTGGTCTTCTTCAGCAGGGCGACCAGCTTGCTCTTGTCCTCGGCGTCCTGGTCCTTGTCCGGCTTGTCGCTGATGATCCTGCCGTTGACGCCGTCGACCCAGATGTCGTGGAGGGTGCCGTCCGGCGCGGCGACACTGGCGTGCCACGCCGGGGTCCGCGCGCCCGCGCTCTGCGAGGGGCTCGCACCGGCCGACGTGCTCGTGCTCGGGGAGGCGCTCGCCCCGGCCGACATGCTCGCGCTCGCCGAAGCACCGGCGTTCGGCGGCGCCCAGTCGAGCTCGTTCTCGACCAGCTTCCCCCGGGTGACGGCGGCCACGGCGGTCTGCGTCGCCTTGTCCCAGGTGATCTTCGTGGCCGGTACGATCCGCCGGCGCTCCGCCTGGTCGTCGGTGAGCCGCGGCGAGGCGGACGCGGAGGGGGAGGCGGACGCCGACGCCGACGCGCTCGCACCGGTGGTGGTGGTCGGGGACGGCGCGACGCGGCCGGAGGTGGTCGTGGTCTCCTCCTGCCCGGAACCGCAGGCGGCGAGGAGGAGGGCACAGGAAGCGGCGAGGCCGGCGACGGCCGTGCCGCGCAGTCGATGTCGCGGAGAAGTACTCATGCGCGTATCCCTGACCCGGGCTTCCCGCTCCATGACACGGTGGTCCGCACAACCACCCGATCGCGGTCCTCCTCCGGTCCGGACGGGGGAAACGCCGGGCGGCCGGCCGGCCGCCCGGCGCGCACGCCCACGAAGGAACGTTTCCTCAGGACGTTCCGTCGGCCGGGTCGTCGTTCCCGTTCGTGTAGCGGATCCGTGCCCACAGCGGCAGGCCGAACCAGCAGATCAGGTACCAGGCGAGGACCCCGGACACCAGCCACGGGACGTAGCCGTCGTGCGTGGCCACGCGCAGGATCAGGAAGAGCGCGAAGGTCAGGGTCGCCAGGAGCAGGACGAGGCCGAGGAACGTGAGCCGGGACGCCCAGACGACCGCCTGCGGTTTGATGCGCCGTCCCGACACGATGCGGTGGAAGGCCACGGGGCCGATGAGGGCGCCGGTGGCCAGCGAGCCGAGCACGACGGTGATGATGTAGATCGTCCTGTCGGTCTGCTCCAGCTCCTGGAAGTGCGGTGTGAACACCACCGTGAGCAGGAAACCCAGGAGGATCTGCACGCCGGTCTGGGCGACCCTGATCTCCTGGATCAGTTCGGTCCAGCGCCGGTCGGCGCGCTCCTCGGGCGTCTCGTTCCTCCGTGTCCGCCGATCCTGGTCGGGTCTCACGTCCTCAGTCATGGCGACCTCTTTCCCGCAGGTCGGCATCCCATCCGCTCCGAGTTGCCTTTTCCAGGGTGCGCGCCGTTCTCCGTTCCGGCTCGGCGGGAAGACGTTCCACGAGGAGGGCCGTCCCGCCGCCGGGTCCGGCTCCGGCCCCTGGCGGACGCCTGCCGGGAGGCGGGCACGAGCGTCCGGGAAGAACGGGTACGGCGGCGGGGGCGACACGCCCGTGGTCCCGCCGGTGAGGAGTGCGATCACCGGGGGGCCTGCGTAGCCTGGGAGCCACCCCGGGGCCGCCCGGGGGAGGACGGCCGCTCCACGCCGCCGCAGGACGCCGGAGGAGAGCCGCGGAGGCCGCGTGTCGATGTACGAGGATGCCCTGACCGATCTGCTGGTCCGCTCCCGCCTGCGGGTGGGACGGGACCTCGCGGACCTCGTCCAGGAGGCGGGCCGGCGCCTGGGGTTCCGGGGGACGGCCCTGTACGTGACGGACCTTCAGCAGATCCGGCTGATCGCCCTGCCCCAGTCCGACGCCCCGGGGCGGTCGGCGCTCGACGTCGACGCGTCCCTCGCCGGCCTGGCCTACCGCATACAGCAGGCGCAGCGGTCGCGCGACGGCGGCACCGCCTGGCTCCCGATGATCGACGGGGTCGAACGCCTCGGCGTCCTGATGGTGACCGCGCCCGCCCTCGACGACACCCTCCTCGTGCGCGGCGAGGCGCTCGCCGGGCTGGCCGCCCTGCTCGTGAGGTCGAAGTCCTCCCACAGCGACCTGGTGGTCGAGGCGGAACGCTCGCGGCCGATGACGGTGCAGGCCGAGCTGCTGTGGGCCTTCCTGCCGCCCCGGACCATCGGCACGGCGGACGTGACCTCCTCGGCGGTCCTGGAACCCGCGTACGACATCGGGGGCGACACCTTCGACCACATCCTGGACGACCGCGGTCTGCACCTGACCGTCATCGACTCCATGGGCCACGACCTGGCCTCGGGCGGCGCCAGCGCGGCCGGGCTCGCCGCCTGCCGCGCGACCCGGCGCTCCGGCGGTTCGCTGACCGACATCGTCACCTCGATCGACCGCATCCTCGACCAGTGGTTCACCGACCGGCTGATGACCGCCGTCGTCGCCCACCTGGACACCTCCGACGGCCGGCTGACCTGGATCAACTGCGGACACCCCCCGCCCCTGCTGATCCGCGGCGGCAGGGTGCTCCCGCACGTGCTGGCCCGGGAGCCCGATCTGCCGCTCGGATGGGGGTTCCTCGCCGGATCGCCGCCCACCGAACACACCGAGCGCCTCCAGCCGGGCGACCGGGTCCTCCTCTACAGCGACGGCGTCACCGAGGCCCGCTCGCCCGAAGGCGACCTCTACGGCGAGGAACGGCTGGCCGACACCGTCATCCGCGCCACCGCGGCGGGCGCGCCCGCCCCCGAAGCCCTCCGGCGCCTGGTCCAGGGGCTGCGGCAGCACCAGGAGCACAACTTCCGCGACGACGCCACCATCCTGCTCGTCGAGTGGCACCCGAGCGGCCGGAGGGCGGCGGCGCGCGGCCGGACCACGGAGGCGAGTGACCGTTCCGGACGCGGGTAGGCGCCGGTCCGACAGAGAGATCACGGCGAACCGTCAGGAGGGTTCATGAGCACGCCCCCGAACGACCCCGTCCCGCCGAGTCCCACGCCCCCGCCGGGACCCGGCCCGACGCCCGGCCCGCTGCCGGGACCGGTCCCCGGACCGGGCGGACCGGACCCCGTCCCGCCGGTACCGCCCCGGCCGGACCCGGACCCGCCGGCCCCGGTGCCGGCGCCGGAGCCGTTCCCGCAGCCGGGTCCGCCGCCCTCGCCGGGGCCCGGCCCCGAACCGGTGACCTGAGCGCCCCGCGCGCGGCCCCCGTCCTTCCCGGGCGGGGGCCGCGCGCGTGTCCGGTGTCAGCCGAGCGGCGGGACCCGCTCGGACGGGGGCGGGGGACCGGGCGGCGTGCCGTCGCCGAACGGCCGCCCGCCGAGTTCCTCCCGCCCGTGGGGCGAGAGCCAGTTCCGGGTGTCCGGGCCCAGGGGGACGATCCCGGTCGGGTTGATGTCGCGGTGGACGCGGTAGTAGTGGGCCTTGATCTGGTCGAAGTCGATCGTGTCACCGAAGCCGGGCGTCTGGAACAGGTCCCGCGCGTAACCCCACAGGGCCGGAAGCTCCGTCAGCTTCTGCCGGTTGCACTTGAAGTGGCCGTGGTAGACGGCGTCGAAGCGCACGAGGGTCGTGAAGAGCCGGACATCGGCCTCGGTGAGGGTGTCGCCGACCAGGTAGCGCCGGCCGCGGAGCCGTTCCTCCAGCTGGTCCAGCCGCTCCCACAGCCTTCGGTACGCCTTGTCGTACGCTTCCTGGCTGTTCGCGAAACCGCACTGGTAGACGCCGTTGTTGACGTCCCGGAACACCTTCTCGGCCACGTCGTCGATCTCGTCGCGCCACTTCTCCGGGTAGAGGTCCGGGGCGCCGTCCCGCTGGTACGCCGTCCACTCGCTCCCCAGGTCGAGCGTGATGCGCGCGAAGTCGTTGGTGACCACCGCGCCGGTGGGGACGTCGACGATCGCGGGCACGGTGATGCCGCGCGCGTAGCCGGGGTCGCGGCGGAAGAACGCCTCCTGGAGCCGTTCGATGCCGAGGACGGGGTCCCGGCCGTCCGGGTCCAGGTCGAAGGACCAGCTGCGCTCGTCGTGCACGGGCCCGGCGATGCCCATCGACAGCACGTCCTCCAGGCCCATGAGCCGCCGCACGATCGCGGCCCGGTTCGCCCACGGGCAGGCCCGGGCGATGACCAGCCGGTAGCGTCCGGGCTCCACCGGGTAGCCGTCCCGGCCGTCGGCCGTGATCCGCGTCGTGAGGTAGTTCTGGTCCCGCTCGTACGCGCCGTCGTCAGCCATGGTTCCGCGTCCGGCCTTCCGTGTGCGTGTCCGCCGGGCCGGCGGCTTCCTTGTCGCGGGGCGCGGGGCCCCCGGCCGGCCGGGGAGGGCCGTCCGGCGACCCGGCGGCGCCCGTGCGCCGCCGGATCGGCAGCATCGTCTCGACGGCGTCCCGCGCCAGGTGGTCGAGGATCATGCGGTTGACCCGCGCGGGCTGCTCCAGCGGGACCAGGTGGGACGCCCCGGGCACCACGGCGAGCCGGGCGTCCGGGAGCGCGCGGTAGAGGGCGGCGGTGTGTTCGAGGGTCATCATGTCGTCGTCGCCGGTCATGACCAGGGTGGACGCCCGGACGCGCGCCAGGTCCCCGGCGGTGAGCGTCGGCTGGGTCCGCCACATGTCGATCATCCTGGCCGCCACCACCGGCCAGTGGTCCGGGCCGTCCGGTGAGACGGCCTCGTACATCTTCCGGAAGAACTCCAGGTCCGGGCCGTCGGGCGTCATCGCGTCGAGCATCGACGGTTCGGCGAAGCACTCCGGCGCCGGGCGGAAGTTCGCCCCGATCACCACGACCTTGCGGACCAGGTCGGGCCGGGCCGCGGCGACGAGCAGGGCGACGACGCCCCCGTCGCTCCAGCCGACCAGGTGCGCCGGGCCCGCGACCACCCGTTCCAGGAACGCCACCGTGTCGTCCGCCATGTCCCGGTACGTCAGCGGACCCGCCACGTCGGGAGTGTGCCCGTGCGCGCGCCGCTCGGGCAGGAACAGGCGGTACGCGCCCGCGAGGTCGGCCCGCTGGGAGCCCCACGTCTCGTTGGTGCAGAAACCGCCGTGCAGCAGGAGCAGCGGATCGCCGCTCCCCTCCGTCTCGTACCAGGTCCTGACCCCGGGAAGATCGGCGTACTCGCCCATGGTCCAGCTCCCTCTCCGCGACCGCCCGCACCTCGGCCCAGTCTCCGCCGGGCGCCGGGGGGACGCAAACGACGGCCCGCCGCACCGGGAGGGCGGCCGGACCGCCGGTCTCCGTTCGAACACCCGGGAGGGTTCGAACGGGGAGGACGGGGCACCCGGAAGTTCCGATCCGAGAGGGGTGCATGGACATGAGCGCAGGGGGGACGACCGCGGCCGCGGCGAGAAGAACGGCCCGCGGGGACGTGGTGCGGGCGGGAGCCCGGGCGGGCTTCGTCGCACGCGGGGTGCTGTACCTGCTCATCGGCGTCCTGGCCGCACGCATCGGCCTGACGGGGACGAACGAGCAGGCCGACAAGGGCGGGGCCCTCGGGCAGGTCGCCGCGACGCCCTTCGGGGCGGTGATCCTCTGGGCCCTCGGCATCGGCCTCGTCGGCATGGCGCTGTGGCGGCTGTCGGAGGCCCTCTTCGGCTCCGCGGGCCCGAAGGGCGACAAGGCGCGCAAGCGAGCGCTGTCCGGGGCCAGGTTCGTCTTCTACGCCGTCTCGTCCTTCTTCGTCCTGTCCTTCGCGACGGGGAACCGGGGCAGCGGAGCGGGCTCGACCGACCGGCAGAGCCACGACCTCACCGGGCGGCTGCTGGGTCTGCCGGGCGGCCAGTGGTGGGTCGGCGCGGTGGCCGCGGGTTTCCTGGCCGCGGGGCTGTGGATCGGCGGCCGGGCCGTGGCGCGGAAGTACCGCAAGCGCCTGAAGTGGGACCGGATGTCGAAGAAGGAACAGCGCTTCATGGACGTGACGGGCATCGTCGGCGGCGTCGGGCGCGGCCTCGTCTTCGCCGCCGCCGGTTTCTTCGGCCTGAAGGCGGCGATCGCCTTCGACCCGAACGAGGCCAAGGGCATGGACGACACGATCCGCTCGTTCGCGCAGACCCCGGCGGGACCGTGGCTCCTGGTCGCCGTGGCGCTCGGGCTCGTGCTCTTCGGGATCTTCTCCTTCGGCCAGGCCAAGTGGCGCGACGTTTGATCCGTCGTACGCGGGTGTCGGCGGCGGGCGGAGGGGACGGAACCCCGGCCCGGCGCGGGGCGCGGTGCCGGACACCGTCTCCCGCGCCGGGCCGCACCCGTGGGTGAAGGCGTGACGTTCCCTCAGCCGCCGTAGCGGCCGGTGCCGATCTCCCAGCGGTGGTACCCCGCGATCCAGGAGGCGAGGCCGTCGACGTACCGGCGGGCGGCCTCGCGTCCGGCCGGATCCAGACCGAGGAGGTCGCAGATCCCGGGGACCTCGTCGGACAGCTCCACGAAGCGGTCGACCATCTCCTGGGCCTCGCGCATCACCTCGGCTGCCGCCTCCTCGACGGTGCCGCCGCGCTCCTCGCGGGCGATCATCACCAGGTTGGCGACGTCCCCCCGCGCGAGTTCCTGGGCGTAGGAGTGCACGTCATTGGTGAACGACGGTATGTCGGCCGCCAGCTGGCGCATCCTGCGGAGGGTCGGGTGGTGCAGCACCTCCTGGGGCAGCTCGAACCGGTTGAGCCGTTCGACCATGTCGAAGAGGGTCTCCATGGCGGCCGTGCCCCGGCGGAGCGCCAGGTACCCCTCCCGGTCGGGGAAGCGGCCGGACACGCGGCCGGCGGCCTCGGCGGGATGACAGGCGAAGTACCACTCCCAGTTGTAGGCGCTCCTGGCCCGCCACCGGGCGGACATGCCCTCCGCGCTGCGCTCCCAGAGGTCGGCGAAGGCCCGCTCGACGGGGGTGCGGGCGGCGGGCGCCGGACCGTCCCCGTGCAGGAGGGCCGTCAGCCGGGCGCAGATCTCCGCCACCTGCGCCGGGGAACGGCCGAGGGTGGTGTCGAAACCGTCGTCGAAGAGGAAGTAGAAGCCGAGCAGGTCCGAGGCGAGCGCGAGGTCGTCGGCGGCGCAGTCGGGGCTGGTCAGCGCGGCGAGCCGGGGCACGTCCCACTGGTCGTACGCCTTCGGGGCCACGGCCCCGGCGAGCCCTTCGTGACGGTCCAGCCACGACCGGTGGAGCCGTGCGGCGGACTCCCGGTCCGGGTGGGCCCGGGGCGGGAACGGCAGATCGAGTACTGCGGCCTTGAACACTGGCACCCTCCAGGCGCTGAGCCCGGGTGCCCCCAACGCCCCGCGGCGCGATCGAAGAGTACTTGAATCGATCACTAACTGCCAGAAACGCAAGGAGGTTTACTTTCGGACTGTCGGGAATTGAAGGCCGGGTAGGGTGACTTGGGCATATGCCCGTCCGTGAACACCGGCCGGACCTGCGGTCCGACCCTCCCCGCGCCCCGCTGCCGACGACCGACCGGCCCCCGGGAACCCGACGCGCCCCCTGTCCGGAACCGGACCCGGTTCCTCACGTGGAGTGGCGCCCGGACCGTGACCGGCGCCGGGGGCGACTCACCGCCGGGAAGCGCGGCGGCGCGGGGGAGGGCCGTGCGCCCGGGAATGGTCACGATTCTGTACGCACGGTCCCCGGCGGGCACGGAAGACTGGCCCCACGGCTGCCGACCGGCGAACCTGGACCACGTGCCCCACCCGTCCCTCCCCGCCCCGCCGCCGGACCGCCGACCGGGCGAACCCGGTTCCCGCGAAGAGCCGCGCGCGTCCGAAGCGCCCCGCGCGCCCGCCGCTCCCCGCGACGCGCCCGCGACGCCCCGTACGGCCGGTCCACCCGCGACGCCCCGCACGGCCGGTCCGCGCGAAGAGCCCGGCGCGGTCGGCCCGTCCGGCCCGTCGGAGACGCGCCCCTCCTTCCGCCGCCCCGCCGAACTCCTCGCGGCCGGGCCGGGATTCCCGAGGCCCTTCCGGTCCGGCGTGTCCCGGCCGGGCCGGACGGCGCGCCCCGCGCGCTGGTTCGGCACCCCCCTCGTCCCGCTGCTCACGGCGGCCCTCGTGGTGACCGCCTTCCTGCTCGTCGGAGCCGGCGCCGGGGACGGCGGGACCGCCGGCCGGGACGCGGCCGCTCCGCCGTCCCCCGTCGTCACCGGGGACCCCGGCCCGGCCGTCCCCCCTCCCACGACCGGCGCCCGGACGTCCGGCACGGCGCACGCCGGGACCACCGGCACGCCGACGCCCGGCGCCACACCGGGCGGCACGCCGACGCGTACGACGCCCGGAGGAAGGTCCCTCCTCACGAGCGCGGCGCCGGAACCGCCCCGGCGCGCGAGGACCGCCTCCCCGGCGACCGCCCCCGCGACCGGACGGTCCCCTTCCGGGAGACCGGCGAGTACTCCGCCGCCCGCCCGGCCCGTCTCCTTCGAGGCGCTGCGCGTGGGCGACTGCTTCGACATCGACCGCGCCGCGCCCGGCACCGCCGTCCGGCGCCCCTGCGACACGCCGCACTCCGCCGAACTCGTCGCCCGGCCCCGCCTGACCGGTCGTTACGCCACGGACCGGGCGGTGCGGGAGGCGGCCGCGGTCCTCTGCCGGGGGCCCCTGCGCGTCAAGGCGGCCCGGCAGCCGCTCGGCACGCGCTGGACGACCTTCGTCCAGTACCCCTACCGGACGAGCTACCTCCTCGGCTCGGACACCGTGGCCTGCAGCCTGGCCGCCCCCGCCGCCGGCGGCGGAAGGATCGGCCACCGCCTCAGGTAGCGTCCGCCGCGAGGGCCGTCGCCAGGGCCGTCGCCGGGTCCCGGTCCGGCGGCCCCGCCGGGGACCAGCGCCCGCCGGACCTGAGGTACGGCCACCAGCGGCCGTCCTCGCCGAGCCGCAGCTGCGCCTGCGTGCCCGCCGCCGTCCACCGCGCGCCGCCCGCCCGGCGGAGGGCCGGCCGCTCGTCGTCCTCCCAGGCCGCCGAGAGCCGTGCCCCGGCGCGGTCCAGCGCACCGGCGTCCGGAGCCCACTCCTCCTCCAGGACGGCGAGGGCGGCGGCGCCCCCGAACCGCCACGCGCGCGCGGCGAGGTCCATGTCGGTCCGCGTCCGCCCCGAACCGGAGGCGAGCCGCGCCGCGATCCGGGGAGCGGGAGAAGCGGCGGCGAGCCGTACCGCGTCCTGGGCGACCGTCGGCGGCGCGTCCCCGGCCGCCGGGCCGTCCGCCTCCGCCTCCGACACCCCGGCCAGCAGCCGGTGGGCGCGGGCCGCCGCGTCCGCCGCCAGGAACTCGAGGGCCGCCGGGTCCACCCCGGGCCCCGGTTCCGTGTCGGTGTCCAGGGACGGCGGCCGGCCGGGCGCGGCGGGGACGGCCGGAGGGTCCGGCAGCGGCGGCAGCAGGAAGGCCGACCCGTACGCCTCCCCGGCCGGCACGCCGGGCATCCCGTCGGTGCCCCCGGACGTGCCGCTCCCCGCGCCGTCCCCGTCGCCCGCCGGGAGGGCGGCGCGCGAGGCGCTGCGCGCCTGCAACTGGCCCAGCAGGGTCCGTTCGCCGCGTCCCCGCATCAGGAGCAGGACGAAGGGGTCCTCGTCGAGCAGGCGGGCCACCTGGTAGCAGAGGGCCGTCGTGTGCGAGCAGTGGTCCCAGGCGTCGCAGTCGCACTCCGGGACGAGGTCCCCGATGCCCGGCAGCAGATCGAGCCCGGCCGCCGCCGCGTCCTCCACCAGGTGCGGCGGCATCTCGCGGTCGAGGAGCGCCGCGATGTGCCCCGCGCTGTCCGCGGCGAGGCCGAGGAGCCGTTCCCACTCCTCCTCGGAGAACTCCCGCACCAGCACGTCGCTCCGGCAGGCCGTGCCGTCGCGATCCTTGACCACCGCCGTGATCCGGCCGGGCCGCACCGACACGGCGCCCACCGCGCCCGCGCGCGCGTGGCGGCGCCCCGCCTTGAGCTGGGCGTTGTCGAGCGCGGTGTCCTCCAGGGCCTTGAGCCACGCCCGGCCCCACCAGGTCCGGGTGAAGCCCGCGCCCCGCGCCGGCGGCAGCGCCGCGAACGTCCGCTCGTCGTCCCGGTGTCCGTACCCGCTCATCGTCCGTCTCCTCGCAGTCGCACCAGCTCCGCCAGTTCGGCATCGGTCAGTTCGGTCAGCTCCGGCGGCATGTCCCCGCCGGTGCCGAGGACGGAGTCCGCCAGCTCCCGCTTGCGGTCGAGCATCACGGCGATCCGGTCCTCGATCGTGCCCTCGGCGATCAGCCGGTGGACCTGGACCGGACGGTCCTGCCCGATCCGGTACGCGCGGTCGGTGGCCTGGGCCTCCACCGCCGGGTTCCACCAGCGGTCGTAGTGCACGACGTGTTCGGCGCGGGTGAGGTTGAGCCCCGTGCCGGCGGCCTTCAGGGAGAGCAGGAAGACCGGGACCCCGCCGTCCTGGAAGCGGGCGACCATCGCCTCCCGCTCCGCGACCGGTGTGCCGCCGTGCAGGAACTGCGTCCGCACGCCCCGCGCCGCGAGATGGCTCTCCAGGAGCCGGGCCATTCCCACGTACTGGGTGAAGACCAGGGTGCGGGCACCCTCCGCGAGGATCGTGTCGAGGAGTTCGTCGAGCAGTTCCAGCTTGCCCGAACGGCCCGCGATCCTCGGGTCCTTCTCCTTGAGGTACTGCGCGGGGTGGTTGCAGATCTGCTTGAGCGCCGTCAGGAGCTTCACGACGAGCCCCCGGCGCGCCATGCCGTCCGCCTCGGAGATCGCCGCCAGCGTCTCCCGCACCACCGCCTCGTACAGCCCGGTCTGTTCGGGCGTCAGCGGGACGGACCGGTCGGTCTCCGTCTTCGGCGGAAGTTCGGGCGCGATGCCGGGGTCCGACTTGCGGCGGCGCAGCAGGAACGGCCGGACGAGCGCGGCCAGCCGCTCGGCGGCGGCGGGGTCCCTGCCTCCCTCGACGGCGGCGGCGAACCGGGTGCGGAAGGCGCCCAGACCGCCCAGGAGCCCCGGGGTGGTCCAGTCGAGGATCGCCCACAGCTCGGAGAGGTTGTTCTCCACCGGGGTGCCGGACAGCGCCACGCGCGCGCGTGCCCCGATGGTCCGCAGCCGGCGCGCCGTCGCCGAGTACGGGTTCTTGACGTGCTGCGCCTCGTCCGCGACGACGAGCCCCCAGTCCCGCGCGGCGAGCCGCTCGGCGTCGAGCCGCATGGTGCCGTACGTGGTCAGGACGAAACCGCCGTCGGCGAGCCCCTCCAGGTCGCGGGCCGCGCCGTGGAAGCGGCGCACCGGCGTGCCGGGCGCGAACTTCTCGACCTCCCGCTGCCAGTTGCCCAGGAGCGAGGCCGGACAGACCACGAGGGTGGGGCCCGCCGAGGCCGGATCGGTCTGCCGGTGCAGGTGCAGGGCGATGACCGTGATCGTCTTGCCGAGTCCCATGTCGTCGGCGAGGCAGCCGCCGAGACCGAGCGAGGTCATCCGGTGCAGCCAGTCGAGCCCGCGCAGCTGGTAGTCGCGCAGGGTCGCGGCGAGCGCGGCGGGCTGCGGCACTTCGGGCCGGCCGCCCTCGGGCTCGGCGAGCCGTTCCCGCAGCCGCTCCAGCCACCCCGTCGCCGCCACCTCGACGGGCCGTCCGTCGACCTCGGTCGTGCCGGTGAGGACGGCCGAGAGCGCCTCCACGGGCGTGACCTCGCGGTCCTGGTGGGTCCTCGCGCGGCGGACCTCGGCGGGATCGACCAGGACCCACCGGTCGCGCAGCCGTACGAGGGGGCGACCCGCCTCGGCGAGCCGGTCGAGTTCGGCCCGGGTCAGTTCGTGGTCGCCGACGGCGAAGCGCCAGTTGAAGGCGAGCAGGGAGTCGGCACCGAGGAGGGAGGGCCCGGCGGAGGACCCCGTGGAGCCGCCGGTGGCGGCGTCGGGGCCGTGCGGGTCGTGCGGGTCGTGCGCGTGGGGGTCCCGCGCCGCGCCCGCCGTTCCGGGCGCGTCCCCGTCCGCCGGTCCGATCACGGCCCGGGCGGTCAGCCGGTCGGTGAGTTCGCGCGGCCAGTGGATCCGGACGCCCAGCGCCGCGAGGGCGTCGGCCGCCGGGCCCAGGAGCTCCGCGACCTCCTCGTCGGCGAGTTCGACGGCGTCCGGCACGGCGGCCGACAGGAGCGGGGAGAGCGGGGGCCAGACGCGGGCGGCGCGCCGCAGGGCGAGCAGGGCGTCCATGGGGGCCCGCGGGCCGAACGCCGCTCCGGCCGGTCCGGAGCCCGACCACACCTCGGCCGCGTCCGCGACCAGGTCCGGATCGGCGGCGCCGCGCAGCTGGAGCACCGCCCGGAAGGCGGGCGCCTCCCGCGACGCGGCGGTGAAGCCGGGCAGTTCGATCCGGAGCGACAGCCGTACGCCCGCGTCGTGGACGGCCGCCACGTCGGCCGTCCACGCCCGTTGCTCGGGGGCGGGCCGGGGCTCGCGGGCCGCGAAGGCGGAGCCGCCGGCCGCGAGCGGTGCCGCCGGGGAGCGGGGCAGGGTGTCCGCCACGGCGTCGGCGAAGGCCCGGAGCAGCGCCTCGGGTTCGGGCAGCAGCGGCTCGCCGGAAGGGGCCGGGGCGCCGGGGCGGACGGAAGGGGAGGGAAGGGGCACGGCGTGGGCCGCGGGCGGCATCGACGCGGCGAGCGTGCGCAGGTCCGCCAGCTCTCCGGGGCCGAGCGGCCCCGCCCGCCACGCGTCGTGGTCGCCGGGCGTGAGGCCGGGCAGGAGCAGGCCGCGCGCCACCAGGTCGAGGGCGAGCAGCGCGGCGGCGCCCCAGAAGGCGGTGGCGGGGGAGGCGGCGTCCGCGAACCGGGCGCGGGCGAGCAGCGGCAGGGCGTCCCCCACGGAGAGGGTGAGGGCGGGAACGGTCACGGGCCGGAGGGTGTCGCCGTCCACGACCGTGATCCCGGTACCGGACGCCGGGGTGCCGGAGGGGTCGGGCAACGGGTCGCCGCCGGGCGACCAGAAGGCGATCCGCCCGGCGCGGGGCGGGTCGGCGGGGAGGAAGACGGCGGAGTGCCGGGGGAGGCGGCGAAGGGCTTCGGGTGAGGTCGCGGGGGCGGGTTCCTGGACGGGTTCGCGAGCCGAATCATCGGGTCCGTGCGACGGCGACAACGCATTCCTCAAATTTGACTACTGGGGGTTCGAACGGCCGAGGATACTCCACGAACCCCGCCGTGGCGCACCGCTCCGCAGTGTTCCGCGCCACACCCGCGATCCCGCCCGGAAGGGGGGTCCTCCCCACCCCGGCCCCCCGGCGCGCCCCCCGCCGCGGGCGGGTGGTGCCGCCATGGCCCCGGACGGGAGCGGGTCCGTACGTTCTTCACAGGCACCCACGGGCCGGTCTCCGGCCCCCCTCCCTCCTGACAGGGCCCCACCCGGCCGGGCCACCCGGCCCCTCCCTCCTGACAGGCGCCCACCGGCCGGTCCCCGGCCCCCTTCCGCCTTCCGCCCGCACACCGCCCCGAAGAAACCGGAGCCGCCATGTCCCAGGCCACCGTCCTCCCGCCGGCCGCCGCGCCCGCCCGCCACAGGGGCGGCAGCGACTTCGCGCCGCTCCTGCGGTCGGTCAGGGAGCAGGGCCTCCTCGAACACCGCCCCGGCTGGTACGCCCGCCGCATCGCCCTCAACCTCCTCGCCCTGGCCGCCGTGGTGGCCGGGCTCGCCCTCGTCGGCCCCTCCTGGTGGGCCCTTCCGCTCGCCGTCCCCCTCGCCCTGCTCTCCGCCCGCGCCGCCTTCGTCGGCCACGACGCCGGGCACGCCCAGATCACCGCCGACCGCAGGACGAGCCGGATCATCCAGCTCGTCCACGCCAACCTCCTCCTCGGCATGAGCAGGGAGTGGTGGAACGACAAGCACAACCGTCACCACGCGCACCCCAACCACCTCGACAAGGACCCGGACGTCGCGGCCGACGTCCTCGTCTTCGCCGAGCACCAGGCGGCGGGCCGGACGGGCCTGCGCGGCTTCCTCACCCGCCACCAGGCCGCGCTCTTCTTCCCGCTGACGAGCCTGGAGGGCATCGCGCTCAAGGTGTACGGGGTCCGGGCGCTCCTCGCGCAGGACGGCCCCTGCCGCACCCGGCGCGAACGGCTCGTCGAGGGCGGACTGCTCCTCGCCCACTTCGCCGGATACGCGACCCTCCTCCTCGCCCTCCTCACCCCGCTCCAGGCCCTGGTCTTCGCGCTGCTCCACCAGATGCTCCTCGGCGTCCACCTCGGCATGGCCTTCGCCCCCAACCACAAGGGCATGGAGCGGCCGGACGAGCACGCGGACGGCGACAGCTGGGGCCATCTGCGCCGCCAGGTGCTCACCTCGCGCAACATCCGCGGCGGCGCCCTGACCGACTGGTTCCTCGGCGGGCTCAACCACCAGGTCGAGCACCACCTCTTCCCGAGCATGCCGCGGCCGAACCTCCGGCTCGCCCGGCCCGCCGTCCGGGCCCACTGCGCCGCCCTGGGCGTGCCGTACACGGAGACCGGCTTCGTGGACTCGTACCGCCAGGCCCTCGGTCATCTGCGCGAGGTGGGCGCACCCCTGCGCTCCGGGGCCGCCGAGTAGGGTCGGACGCGTCCACACGTGAGGTGATCACCGACTCGCGGGGCCGGTCCGCCGGTTCCCGGGTCGCAGGGAAGGGGAGTCCCCGTGATGAGCAGCGGTATCGTCACCGCGGTCAGCAGCAACGGCACGTACGCGTTCACCAAGCCCAACAGGGACGAGATCACCCTCCTCGCCGGACTCGGCGTGGCGGGCGACGTCCACGCGGGCGTGACGGTGAAGCACCGGTCCCGTATCGCGCAGGACCCGACCCGGCCCAATCTGCGCCAGGTCCACCTCATCCACGCCGAACTCCTCGACGAGGTCGCGGAGGCCGGTTTCGAGGTCGCCCCCGGCGCCCTCGGCGAGAACGTCACGACCCGGGGGATCGACCTCCTGGGCCTGCCCACCGGCACCCTCCTGCGCCTCGGCGCCGAGGCCGTGGTCGAGGTCACCGGCCTGCGCAACCCCTGCGCCCAGATCGACGCCTTCCGGCCCGGCCTGCTCAAGCGGCTCGTCGGCCGCGACGAGAACGGCGGGATCGTGCGCAGGGCGGGGATCATGGGCATCGTGCTGACCGGCGGGGAGGTGCGGCCCGGCGACCCGATCGGGGTCGAGCCGCCGGAGGGGCCGCACCGCCCGCTGGACCGGGTCTGACGCCGGGCGGCGTCAGCGCTCCAGGGCGCAGGAGTTGACCACGTCACCGTCCGCCGGCCGTGCGATCGTACGGTCCGGCGGCGGGGCCGCGCCCTCCTCGACCCAGCGCGTCAGCGCGTCGAACGCCGACCGGTAGCACGGCAGGATCGGCCGCAGCCGGTCCGGGTGGGTGTCGTACAGGCCGTCGGCGTGCGTCCCGCCCCGCACCGTGTAGAAGCGGTGCAGCCGGCCCCGGCCCCGCGCGTCGACCATCCGCGCGTAGACGTCGGAATCCGTCGCGAGGGGCAGCAGGGCGTCCAGGTCGCCGTGGAGGGTGATCAGGGGCTTGCCGATCCGCCCGGTGAGCGCGACCCTCGCGACGGCGCGGTGGACGGACGCGGGCCGGGAGGCGTAGTCGTACGAGGCGTCTGAGGCGCACGGCGCGAAGATCTCCCGCGCGGTCCCGCCCGCGGTGGAGCCGGGGCAGGCCGGATCGTACGAGGGGTCGAACTCGGCGCGGAAGATCTTCTGCGTCAGCCCCCAGTACACCTGCTCGTGGTACGGCCAGAGGAAGCGCGAGTCCGGTGCGAAACCGGCCCCGATCAGGTCCTCGTCCGTGGCCCGGCCCAGGGAGCGGGCCACGGTGACGGGCAGGCTCGTCAGGAGGTTGGGGCCGCGCGCGGTCCACAGCACGCCCTCCCAGTCGACTCCGCCGTCGTACAGCTCGGGCCGGTTCTCCAGTTGCCAGCGCGTCAGGTAGCCGGCGTTCGAGATGCCGGTCATGTACGTGCGCGCCGGACGGCGGCCGTACCGCTGCCGTACGGCCTGTTGGGCGGCGACCGTCAGCTCGGTCACCCGGCGGTTCCACTCGGCCACCGCGTCGCCCGGCTCCCGCCCGTCGGTGAAGAAGTCCGGGCCGGTGTTGCCCTTGTCGGTGGCGGCGTAGGCGAAGCCCCGGGCGAGCACCCGGTCCGAGACGAGGGCGTCCGTGGAGTACTGGCGACGGGTGCCGGGGGCGCCGGTGACGACGAGCCCGCCGTTCCAGCGGTCGGGCAGCCGGACGACGAACTGCGCGTCGTGGGCCCAGCCGTGCGTGGCGTTGAGCCGGGAGTCGTCGGGGAAGTAGCCGTCGATCTGGACGCCCGGCACCCCCGAGGGGTTGCGGGTCCCCTTCGCGGCGAGCCCGGCCTGGTCCGCCATGTCGGTGTACGGCGTGCCGGCGAGCCCCGCCGTCGTCAGGTCGCCCAGACAGGCGGACCGCTGGTGCGCGGCGCCCGGCACGCGGACCCGGTCCTGGCGGGCGCAGTGCGCGGCGGCCTCCGCCCCGGCGGGGCTCGCGGGGGCGAGGAGGGTGGCCCCGGCCAGGAGCGCGGTGAGCAGGGAGACGCCCGGGAACAGGCGCATGACGGACCTCCGGTGGGACGGCGGAAAGGAGTGCGGCGGCACATCCTGCGGCGCGCGCCCCCCGCCGGACCATGGTCCGGGACCACACCACGGGCCCCCGTCCTGTGGGGCGCGCCCCGGATGCGGGTCCCCGACTCACTACGCTGCGGGGATGGACATTCCCTCGGTCGACGAGATACGTGCGTTGCACAGGAAGCACGCTCCCCACGAGGAGGCGTTCCACCGCGTCTTCACGCACTGCGAGATCGTGTGGCGGATCGCCGAGAGCCTGATGCCGCGCCTGGACGGCGGCGTGGACCCCGAACTCGTGCGCGCGGGGTGCCTGCTGCACGACATCGGGGTCTACCGCCTCTACGACACCGAAGGACGCCTCGACGGCCGGAACTACATCCGGCACGGGCTCCTGGGGCACGAGATCCTGGCGGCCGAAGGACTGCCGGAGGCGGTGTGCCGGTTCTGTTCGCACCACACGGGGGTCGGGCTCACCCGGGAGGACGTCCTGACCCAAGGGCTGCCGCTGCCGCCCGCCGACTACGTGGCGGTCACCCCGGAGGAACGCCTGGTCATGTACGCGGACAAGTTCCACAGCAAGAGCACGCCGCCGAGGTTCCTGACCCCGGACACCTACGCGGTGTCCGTGAGCCGGTTCGGTCCGGACAAGGTGGCGGCGTTCGGCGCGCTGCGCGCGGAGTTCGGCGATCCGGAGCTCGACGGTCCGGTCGCCGCGTACGGACACGCCCTGACGTGAGGGACACCGTCCCGGCGGCCGGGCGGAGCCCCGGGGCGCCTCCGGGGCGGGCGTACGGCGATCCCGGTGGCGGGCCCACGGCCGTCCTCAGGACGGGCGTACGGCCATCGCGTCGAGGGCTTCGAGGAGCGCGGGGAGCCTCGGCCCCCGCGCCACCGGCAGCACCGCGCGCGGCGCCTCGTCGAGGAGGACGAACGCCATGTCGCCGACCCCGGCCACGAGCGACCAGCCGGGACCGTCCGCGCGCAGCAACCGCCCGCCGCCCGTCGTGCCGGAGACCGTCCGCACCCGTCCCGCCGACGGCGGCTCCTCCAGATAGCCGCGCAGCTCGTCCAGGGCCTTGCGCACCCCGTCGTAGGGGTCGCCCCCGGTCGCCGCGTCCGCCGTGTCCCCGGCGTCCCCCACGTCCGAGGGGCTGTCCTCCGCGTACGTGCCGTCGTCGTTCATCCGGGACCGCCAGGCGGCCCAGTGGAGCGCCACCTCGTCGGCGCCCAGACGGCGCTGGGCCGGGCCCCACACGTCGCCCGACGGCGGGACCAGGGGAGCGGGATCGCCCTCCTCCGGCTCCGGGTCGTGCGGCGCCGGGATGCCCGGGACGGAGGTCGCCAGGGCCAGCGGCCAGCCCGGGAGCCCGGTGACCACCGAACGCTCGTCCGGGGACAGGTCGTAGGCCATGCCGCAGTCCCAGGAGGAGATGGCCACGGCGACCAGCGCCACGTCGTCGACGACCACCGTCCACCGCGCCCCGCGGCCGTCCTGGCCGAAGACGAGGCCGTACCCCTCCGGGCGGGGCCCCAGCCCCAGGGCCGCGCAGGCCGCCGGGTAGTCGTCGCCGAGCACGCAGGGGAAACTCGCGGGCGTCAGCAGCGCGGCGGTCAGCACGAACAGCGCGTCGGCGTCGGTCTCGGCGATCGGGTCCGTCCCGGCCACGGCAGCCTCCCCATCCGGTCGTCGGCGCACCTTAACCAGTGAGTAACCCGCGCGTCGAGGGTCCGACGCGCATCGGGGTCCTCGTACGCGCCGGGACCCGGCACCGTCTCCGGGCCCGCCGCCCGCTTCGGAGCCGGTCCGTCACGCGGGAGCCGTCCGGACGACGCCGCCGGTCCGGTCCTCGCGGACGGCCAGGGCCAGGAAACGCGTGTCCTCGTCGGTGTAGCCGGCCGGACGCCAGCCGGACCCGGTGAGCAGGGCCCGCAGCCGGGGTTCGGCGCGCACGTCGTCGGACGTCGGCCGGCGACCGTGCCGTGCCGCGAGGGCGGCTCGTCCGACCGGGTGGAACAGCGCGAGCCGGCCGCCGGGCCGCACGACGCGGGCGAGTTCCCGCAGGCCGGCGGCGGCGTCCGCGAGGTGCGAGACGAGCCCCGCGGCGAAGACGGCGTCGAGCGCGCCCCCGCGCAGGGGCAGCCGGCCCACGTCCGCGAGCAGCAGCGCTCCACCGCCTTCGCCGCCGCGCCCGGCTCCCAGGGCCTGTTCCAGCATCTCGGGAGTGAGGTCCACCCCGACGACGGTGCCGGAGGGACCCACGGCGGCCCGGAGCGCCGGGAGCGCGCGTCCGGTTCCGCAGCCCGCGTCGAGGACCGCGTCGCCCGGACGCAGCCCCAGTTCGGCCACGGCGGCGGCGTACGCGGGACCGTCGTCGGGGAACCTGCCGTCCCAGTCGGCGGCGCGGACGCCGAAGAACTCCCGGACGCGTGTGGGGTCGTCGCTCATGCGTCCATGGTTCCGCATCCGGGGGGTGGGGGGTGGGGGAGCGCGTGCTCGTCGTCCGCGAGGGCGGGGACCGGCCGGGGCTCAGTCGGCGAGGCCGGCCTCGGCGACCACCTTCTCGATCCGCACCCGGACCACGAGTTCACCGGGGACGGCGTTGCGCTCGCCGAACTCCTCCGCCCGGTCCTCCCCCATGTAGCGGGCGCCGATGCGAGTGGCCCAGTGACGCAACTCCTCGGTTTCCTCGCTGAGTTCGGCGCGCCCGAACAGGGAGACGAAGGAGAAGGGCGGGGTGTCGTCGTCGACGCACAGGGCCACCCGTCCGTCACGGGCGAGGTTGCGGCCCTTCACCGTGCCCCTGCCGGTGTTGAACACGAAGTCGTCGCCGTCGAGCACGAACCAGACCGGCACGACATGGGGACTGCCGTCGTCGCGCACGGTCGCGAGCTTGCCGGTGCGGGTCCCCGCGGACACGAAGGCCCGCCACTGTTCCTCGGTCATCTTCGTCATGTTCCCCATCCTGCGGCACGCACGGATGTGATGCAGTGCTTGCCCTGTCCACGACAGTGCGTAAGGCTTGCGGCGACACGCGGGCCTCGGTGACACGGGGAGCACGGGAACCCGGTCGGCGGGGGCGCACCACCTAGGGGGAGGACCACCGATGGCGTTGGACAAGGGACTGGACTGGCTCCTGGACGACCTGACCCGGCGGGTCGGGCACATACGGCACGCGCTGGTGCTCTCGAACGACGGTCTGGTGACGGGCGCGAGCAGCGGGCTGGCGCGCGAGGACGCCGAGCACCTGGCCGCCGTCTCCTCGGGCCTGCACAGTCTCGCCCGGGGCTCGGGCCGGCACTTCGGCGCGGGCCGGGCGCGGCAGACGATGGTGGAGTTCGACGAGGCCCTGCTCTTCGTGACGGCGGCGGGCGAGGGCAGCTGCCTGTGCGTCCTGAGCGCGGCGGAGGCCGACGTCGGTCAGGTGGCGTACGAGATGACGCTCCTGGTCAACCGTGTCGGCGAACACCTTGCCGTGGCGGCGCGTCAGTCCGGGTACCCGGGCGACGGCCTGTTCTGACCTCCGCCCCGGTTGTCCACAGGCGGTTGTCCACAGGGCACCCACGATTCGTCACTCTGCGTTACTTTCTGTTCGGCGGGCCACGCGGGACGTGCGGGTTCGCGACACGGAGAGAGTACGGACGTACGGGGAGGGCCGCGGGATGACGGCGGACGGTCACGGCGGGGCGACGGGCGACGGGACGGTGGACGACGGGGCGGTGGACGAGCGGGCGCACACGGTGACGCCGGCGCGGGCCGCGCGGGAGCTGGAGCTGGGGCGCGACGAACTCGGGCTCGGCGTCCAGCTCGGACTGGTGAGGACGGTGCCGGCCGGCGGGAGCGGCCGGTGGCGTGTCGAGCGGCGCGAACTCGACCGTCTCAGGGCCGCGCCGGACTTCCCCGCGGGGCTGCGCGACCGGGTGCGCACGGTCGGTACGGGAGAGGCCGCGGCGCTGCTCGGGATCGCCCCGGGCCGGTTCACCGGACTGGCCCGGACGGGGCACCTCAGCCCGGTGCGGTTCTCGCTGAACCGCTGTCGGGCGGTGGTGTGGACGTATCCGGCGGAAGAAGTGGCCGAGTTCGGCCGGAGGTGTCCGGCGCTCCTCGCGGGACGGCTGCCGCCGGACCTGGAGGAGCGCCTGGCCGCGCACGAGGACCTGCGGCCGAGAAACTGGCGTGCGCGACGGCTCGCCCTGCTGCTGCGCGCCACCGGCGAGCCGTGGACGCGGGCCTCCGCCGTCGCCTCCCTGCTCGACCCGGTCCAGGTGGCCGAGATCGTGGACGATCCGTACGAGCGCGCCCACCTCGACCGGCTGCGCCCGCCCCCGCCGGCCGGGCTGCCGGTGTCCGCGGCGGCGCGCGAGATCGCCGAGCGGCTGATGCGGGCGGACGATCCGGACGAGATCCTCTGGCACCGGTTGAACCTGGCGCTCGCCCTCGACGAGGCGCGGGCCGCGTGTCCGGCCCCGTATCCGGGGGAGGACGTGGCCGCGCCGCCGTTCCCGGCCGGAGGGGGGACCGGCCCGGTAGCCTCCGTCTGGACCGGCGCCCCGCCCGCCGTCCCGCCGGGGGCGGGGCCTGCCGCGCGGCCCGGGGCGGCGGACCCGTGGGCCCTGCCGGTGGCGGTGCGGGGCGGGCCGCGAGCGCTGTCGGCGCCGCCCGTGGGTCCGGTACCGCAGCGGCCCCCGGGTCCGTTGCCGGAATTCCCGACGGCTGTCGCCCCGGCGGCCCCGGTGTTCCCGTTCCCGGACGCCTCCGTCCGGACGGCCCCGGAAGCCCCGGGCCCGGAAGCCTCGGTTCCGGAGCCGTCCGGGCGGCCGAGGGCGATGCCCGGCCGTCCGCCCTCCCGTCCGGTCCGCACCCGACTCCTCGACCGGTTCCGGCGGGGGAGGCCGGGGCGCGCGGCACGCACCCGGCGGCGGAGGCGTCCGGCGGAGTGGCCCTGAGGGCGGTCCCGCTCCCGTGCGGGACGGGGCGCTGGGCCACCGGCGTGCGAGGACGGCGGGGCCGGAGAGGAGGGGCGACCGGCCGCCGCCGAGGACGTGGCGGCGGCCCTCGCGGTGCGGCGTCCCGGGAGGGATGCTGGAGGAGTGGCATCACGGGTGCCCGGCGCGAGGAGCGGGCGGCGCCACGCGCGACCGGCGGACCACGAGGAGATGAGCGACGTGTACGACCTGCACATCGACACCGACGTCACCGTCCAGCTGAGCGACTGCGACCGGGAGGACGCCCGGGCCGTCTTCGGGGTCCTCGACGGGGTCTACCGGCTGGAGGACATGGCGGCACCGGACTCGTCGGCGGAGACGGCCCCGGCCCCCACGGTCTGGACGGCCACCTTCGACACGGCCGGAGGGCCGCACCGGGACGTGCGCCCCGCCCGTCTGTCCGCCCCGGTCGGCGTCACGCTCACCGGCGGCTACCGCGCCGTCGGCGAGGTGGAGAAGACGCTGGCCACAGGTTTCGAAGTCCGGTCCCTGCGCGCCGTCTCCGGCGACCAGGAGACCGAGGCGCGCCTGCTGCTCGCCTCCCGCTGAGGCCGGCGGGCGGGCGCCGGGGGCCGCCCGGGGGCGCGGCCGGACGCCCCGGGCCCTCGCGTGCCCGCACCCGGCGAGCGGCCCCCGGCCGGCGGCCCCTCGAACCCCGCAGTCCTTCGAACCGCTCCCGCAGCCCCTCGAAGTACTCCCGCAGCCCTTCGAACCGCTCTCACAACCGCTCGGAGTGCGCCCGTGCGCCCGCGCGCGGCCGGTGACCCCGCGCCCCGTCCCGCTATACACCCTGTGTAGAGTGCGTGTTCGGCCGCGCGTCCCGCCCTGACCAGGCGATGGCGGCCCTGTCGAAGACGTCACCGGGGAAAGCGGGTTCCAGCATGTTCCGATCCAGGCCGCGCCGACGTGGGGGAGCGGTCGTCGCCCTGCTCGCCGTCGCGTCACTGATGGTGACGCTGAGCGGCTGCGGAGTCGATCCCCTCACCCCGCAGGAGGCGCGGGAGGAGGCCGGAACGGACGGCAAGGCGGGCGGCCCGGCCCGCCGCACCGACTGCGCCAGGGCCAAGTGCATCGCGCTGACCTTCGACGCGGGGCCGGGCAAGGACACCCCCAGGCTCCTCGACGTCCTCAAGGAGAAGGGGGTTCCCGCCACCTTCTTCCTGCTCGGCAGCAAGCACGTCGACCGCTACCCCCAGGTGGTCAAGCGCATCGCCGACGAGGGCCACGAGGTGGCCAACCACACCTGGACGCACCGGATCCTGACGGATCTCGACGCCGCCGAGGTCCGCGAGGAGTTGTCGCGCACCCAGGACGCCGTCGAGAAGATCACCGGCCGGAAGCCCACCCTGATGCGCCCGCCCCAGGGCCGCACCGACGACACGGTGTCCGACGTCAGCCGGGAACTCGGCCTCGCCCAGATCCTGTGGAGCATCACGGCCAAGGACTACTCCACCACCGACTCGGCCCTCATAGAGAAGCGCGTGCTCGAACAGGCGCACGGCGACGGGATCATCCTGCTCCACGACATCTACGACGGCACGGTCCCGGCGGTCCCCCCGATCGTCGACGAGCTCAAGCGGCGGGGCTTCACCTTCGTGACGGTGCCGGAACTCCTCGCTCCGGGGAAGGCCGAGCCGGGCACCGTCTACCGTCCCGAGAAGGACTGACAGGGTCCGCCGAAAACGGGTGAGGTGCCTCACATGCCCCATGGGGGAACTCTCGGAACATTCGGGAGGGACCCGTCGTTCTCCTCTGTGTGACGGCGAAGGGGCCCGGTCCCCCAGGTCCCCCCGCCGGAGGCGACCGCCCTTCGTCCGTCACGGCGAACGGCCCCGGTTGGAACCCCCCGTCCAACCGGGGCTCTGTCGTTCCCGGCCCGTTTTCCACCCGGCGTCGGACCCGCCCGGCGTCAGACCCGGGCGGGGGCGGCGGTCGGGTGGCGGAGGGCGGAGGCGAGCATCAGCCCCGCCCCCCGGACGACGCTGGTCGACGGATCGTTCGCCAGACGGAGGCGGGCCCGCAGGAGGTGGGCCAGCCGGGCGGTCACGTCGAGGCGGAAGGCTCCGCCGCCGGTCACCAGGACCCCCCGGCGCAACGCCCCGCGGACGGCACCGGTGCGGTCGTGCCGCCACAGGTCGCTCACCATGTCGGTGGCCGTTCCGGCGACCGCGTCCGGGGCGCTTCCCGTCTCCGGGAGGTCGTCGACGCCTATCTCGGCGAGCCGCGCGTCCTGGACGAGGCCGTCCACCACGAGCGTGACCTCGGTCAGCTGCGCGCCGAGATCGACCACCAGCAGCGGTCCCTCGCCGGCCGGGGCCGCGTAGGCCGCCGCGGCGCGGGCGCTGTCCACGGCGAAGCCCCGGACCGCGCCGAGACCGTCCACCACCCGCTTCACGGCCTCCCGCTCCTCCCGGCCGACGAGCACCGGGTGGGTCAGCATCACCACGGTGTCGTGCCCGTGGCCCGGGGCCGCGGCCGTCAGGCGCCGCAGCAGGCGGAGCTGCGCGTCCGTGTCGGTCACGCGACCGCGCCGCACCGGTCCGCTCGGCACGTCCGCGTAGACCCCGGCTCCGGGCGTCCAGGCGCGGGTCCGGGAGCTGCCGATGTCGAGCGCGATCCTGCGCACCGGCTGCCCGGCACTCCGGACGCCCCCTGCTGACCCGAACGCACCCATCGTCTCCGTCGCTTCCGTCTGCTCGTCGCGGACCCGCTGAATGCGAGGCCGACATGGCACATCACTATGCAGTATTCGCAACAACAGCGCCATGCTGCTTTGGATCGAAGGGAAGCCGTCGGTGCGGGTCAGCCCTCGGCGCCCAGCCACAGGTCGGGCCCGAACACCTCGTAGTGGATGCCGGCGGCGGGGACGCCCAGGCCGAGGAGATCGCCGCGCACCGCGCGGAGGAAGGGCAGCGGCCCGCAGAGGTAGGCGGTCACGCCCTCCGGCAGGTCGAGCGTCGTGACGTCCGCGCGCCCCGGCCGGGCCCCGGAGTCGCCCGGCTCCTCGTACCAGAGGTGCAGCGTCCCCTGCGGCAGGGTGTCCACGAGGCGTCGCAGTTCGGCGGCGTGCGCGTGGTGCCCGGGGGCGCGGTCGGCGTGCACGACCGTGACGGGGCGGGTCGACCCGGTGCTCACGAGGTGGTCGAGCATCGCCAGCATCGGGGTGCTGCCGATTCCGGCGGAGGCGAGCAGCAGCGGGCCGTCGCCCCCGGGCAGGACCAGGTCGCCGAACGGTGCCGAGACCTCCACGGCGTCCCCCGCGCGCGCGTGGGCGTGCAGCCAGGACGAGACCTCGCCCGCCGGGTCGCCGTCGGCCCGCTTCACGGTGATCCGCCACTGCGGACGCCCGGGGGCGGAGGAGAGGCTGTACTGGCGGATCTGCCGGGCGCCGTCGGGCAGGGCGACCCGGACGCTCACGTACTGGCCCGGCCGGAACGCGGTCGCGGGGCTTCCGTCGGCGTGGCGCAGCGTGAACGAGACGGTGTCGGCCGTCTCCTCCCGCCGTTCGGCGATCTCCATCGTCCGCCAGACCCGGCCCTCGGCGACACCGGACTCCTGGTACAGCCGGGCCTCCACGGCGACGAGCGCGTTGGCCATCAGCCAGTACACCTCGTCCCAGGCGCGGGCGACGTCGGGCGTCACCGCGGCGCCGAGGACCTCCACGATCGCGGCGAAGAGGTGCTCGTGCACGATCTTGTACTGCCCGGAGGTGACCCCGAGCGAGGCGTGCTTGTGGGCGATCCGGGACAGCATCGCGTCGGGCCGCCGGTCCGGGTGTTCGAGCAGGGCGACGGCGAAGGCGGCTATGGAGCCGGCGAGCGCCTTGCGCTGCTCGCCGTTCGCCTGGTTGCCCCGGTTGAACAGGTCGCGCAGGAGCTCGGGGTGGGCGGCGAAGAGGCGTCCGTAGAAACGCTCGGTGATCTCGTCCAGGGCGCCGCCGACGGCGGGAAGGGTGGCGCGGACGACCGGCACGGCCTGCTCGGACAGCATGAGAACTCGCAATCTGGTAGATCATCTACCTGTTCAAGGGGGGAGGAGAGGGCGTCCCCCGAGGGGCGCGGTCAGGACGGAGGGCGTGGAGTGAGGGAGAGGAGCAGTGGGCCGGTCGGCGAGGACACGAGTTCCGCCACGGTCAGCGGGTCGAGCACGCGGTAGAACGCCTCCTGGGCCTCGCGGAGCTTCCCCCGCAGCCGGCACGCGGTCCGGAGCGGGCACGGCGGATCGCCCTCGCAGGCGACGACCTCCTCCTCGCCCTCCAGGGTCCGGGCCAGCCACCCGACCGACGAGCGCCGGCCCAGCTCCGTCAGGACGAGCCCGCCCCCGCGCCCGCGACGCGCCTCGATCACGCCGAGGTGCTGGAGCCGGGTGACCACCTTGGCCATGTGGGCGTGCGGCACGTCCATCGACTCCGCCACCTCGCGGGTGGTGACGGACTCCTCCCGGGGGGTGACCGCCAGGCGCATCACGGCACGGAGCGCCAGGTCGGTGAACTTCGTCAGCCTCACGGCCCGACCGTATCAAAGTGGTATTTCATGTACGTATTAGGGGGGCGGCGCGGTTCAGCCGCGACGCAGGGCGGCCAGGGCGCGGTCCGCGTGCGCGCTCATCCGCAGCTCGCTGCGTACGACCTCCCGCACCCGCCGGTCCTGCCCGATCACGAACGTGACCCGCTTGGTCGGCGCGAGCGAGAACCCGCGCCGGACGCCGAACCGTTCCCGTACGGCGCCGTCCGGATCGGACAGCAGGGGGTAGCCGAGGGAGTGGCGCCCGGCGAACTCCCGCTGCCGCTCCACCCCGTCGGAGCTGATACCGACGGGCAGCGCGCCGGCGGCCCGGAACTCGGCCGCCAGGTCGCGGAAGTGACATGCCTCGGCGGTGCAGCCGGGGGTGAGCGCCGCCGGGTAGAAGAAGAGGACGACGGGGCCCTCGGCCAGCAGTCCCCTCAGGGAGCGCGGAGTGCCCGTCTCGTCCGGAAGGCTGAAGTCCTCGACGAGGTCACCGACGTTCATGGAGGTCCGTCCCCGATCCGTCCCGATGCGTCACCGGTGCCTCCGGTGGCCGGTCGGTGACGTTACCGCAGGGTAAGGGCGTCGGTCACCCTTTCGGGGGACCGGCGCGCGTCCCCGGTCGCCGTCTTGCCCGCCGTTCCGGTTCCCGCGGCGGCGCGCCGGTCCAGCACGGCGAGGACGCGGGCGCACCAGCGCAGGTTCTCCTCCTCGAAGGCCCGTCCGCGCATCAGCGTGAGGTACGGCCCGATCCGCTCCGCCCCGCCCAGGTACGCCTCCTCGTCCCGGCCGTCGAGCATCCGCTCCCGCAGCCGGTCGTAGCGGCCCAGCTTCTCCCGGGCCACCTCCATCCGCCGGGCCACGGACTCGCGGACGGCCCCGGTGTCTCCCCCGTCGCACGCCTGGACCTGGACCATCAGCTCGTCGCGGACGGCGCTCAGGCGCGGGGGCGCCGACGTGTAGAGGGCCAGGTCCCGCCTGCCGGACTCCGTCAGGCTGAACATCCTCTTGTTGGGGCGCCGTTCCTGCTCCACCACCCGGGCCGTGATCAGACCGGCCCCGGCGAGCCGTTCGAGCTCGCGGTAGAGCTGCTGCGGGGTGGCGGCCCAGAAGTTGGCGACGGACACGTCGAAGATCTTGGCCAGGTCGTATCCGGATGCCTCGCCCTCCAGGAGGGCGGCGAGGACGGCGTGCTTGAGGGACATCCGGACACGCTAGCAGTCCGTTGAATAGTTTCCTCCGCACCTATTCAACGGAAGAAGGATCATCGGACCGGCGGAGGTCCCGCGGGCCGGACGGGCCCTTCACTGGCACGTCCGTCCGGCCCCTGCCTAGGCTGGAGGGGGCAGCCGTGGGGGCAGATCCGAGGGCAGCGCGATGGACAACGACACGTTCGTCTACACCACCTACATCCGGACCACTCCCGACGAGCTCTGGAAGGCGCTCACCGAACCGGATCTGACCCGCCGCTACTGGGGCGTGGCCTTCGAGACGGAGTGGACCCCCGGGGCGCCCATGGTCTGGGACGAGGGCGGCCGCAGGACCGCCGACCCCGGCCAGGTGGTCCTGGAGGCCGAGCCCGGCCGCCGCCTCTCGTACACCTGGCACGCCTTCACCCCGGCCTGGGCGGAGGCCGTCGGCCTCGGGCCCGACGCGTACGAACGCCTCGCCCGGGAGCGCCGGTCCCGGGTGGCCTTCGCGATCGAACCGTCCGGCGACACGGTCCGGCTGACGGTCACCCACGGCGACCTGGAACCCGGCGGGACCGTCGGACGCCTGGTCGCCGAGGGATGGCCCGCGCTGGTCTCCAGCCTCAAGTCGCTCCTGGAGACCGGCGAGGAGCTTCCGGAACCGCCCCGCTGACCCCCGCCGCCCCCGGGGCCGCTGGTCCGTCCGGGTGACCCGGGGCGGTGGGTACCCGCGGGCCGCTCCCCGTCCCGCGACGCGCGGGGCGGGGAGGGCGTCCGGTCCTCCGGGCGGCGGGGAGGGCCGGTACGGGAGGCGCGCGTCAGTCGTTGACGGCGGTCAGGAGGACCACCGCGTCCTCCAGGGCGGTCAGCCCGTGCCGTTCCTTGGGGATCATGCGGAGCGTGCCCGTCCTCAGCTCCTCCGCCCGGCCGGCCGCCGTGAGGTCCACCCGTCCCCGCAGCACCTGGAGGCTCGCTGCGGGGGGCGCGTTGTGCTCGTCCAGGGACGTGCCCGCCGTCAGGGCGATGACGGTCTGGCGGAGCACCCCGTCGTGCACCACCAGACGGGCGCTCCGCCCGTGCGGGGCGGCGTGGGCCGCGGTCAGGTGTTCGTCGGCGAGGGCGGCGAGGTCCGGCATCGTGTCTCTCCCTGCGGGGCGCGGGCGGGTGTTCCCAGCCTCCCGCGCGACGACGGGGACGCAAGTCGGGACCCCCGGCCGGCCCCGGGCCGGGGCCGGCCGACCCGGGAAGCGCCCTCGGCGCGACTCCCCACCCGGCGGATGCTCCCGAAGGGCTACCCGACGCGTCCGCCGCGCGGTCCGAAGGCGCTGCCGGCCACCGGCGCGACGGTGCGCCCGCCCGCCGCGACGACGGCAGGAGTGACGCACGTCGGGCGCCGTCCCCCACGGGGCGGTCCCTCAGGCGTCCGCCCCCGGGCCGCTCCGCGCGATGATCGCCGCCGTGTCCGGGCCCGCCGGAAGCGTGCCGAAGGCCAGGCCCCGGTCGCCGTCGAGCCGCGAGGCGCAGAACGCGTCCGCCACCGCCGGGTTCCCGTGCCGCACGAGCAGCGAACCCTGGAACACGAGGGCGAGACGCTCCACGAGCCGTCGCGCGCCGTACGCCGCCGCGTCGGGGTCGCCGAGCGCCGCGAGGTCCTTGCGGAGCCCGGCGACCGCCGCGTCCAGGCGCCGGTCGGCGCCCGCGCCCCGGTCGACCTCCGCGAAGAACGCCTCCACCGCCTGCGGCTGACGGGTCATCGCCCTCAGCACGTCGAGCGCGGCCACGTTCCCCGACCCCTCCCAGACGGAGGGCAGCGGCGACTCCCGGTAGAGCCTCGGCAGCCCGGAGTCCTCGACGTAGCCGTTGCCGCCCAGGCACTCCAGGGCCTCGGCCGCGTGCGCGGGCGCCCGCTTGCACACCCAGTACTTGGTGACCGCGAGGCCGAGCCGCCGCAGCTGCTCCTCCTCCGCGTCGCCGCGCGCCGCCCGGTCCACCGCCCCGGCGAGCCGCAGCGCCGCGAGCGTGGCCGCCTCCGCCTCCACGGCCAGGTCGGCCAGGACGTTCCGCATCAGCGGCTGGTCGACGAGCCGGGCCCCGAACGCCCGGCGGTGCGTGGCGTGGTGGACCGCGTGCACGAGCCCGAGGCGCATCCCGGAGGCCGAGCTGATCGCGCAGTCGAGCCGCGTCATGTTGACCATCCGGATGATGGTGGCCACACCGCGCCCCTCCTCACCGACCAGTCGGCCGAGGGCGCCCTCGTACTCGATCTCGGACGAGGCGTTCGACCGGTTCCCCAGCTTGTCCTTGAGGCGCTGGAGGCGGATCGCGTTGCGGGTGCCGTCCGGCAGGACGCGCGGCACCAGGAAGCAGGAGAGACCGCCGGGCGCCTGTGCGAGGGTGAGGAAGACGTCGGACATGGGGGCCGAGGTGAACCACTTGTGGCCGGTCAGCGCGTACAGACCGGGCTCGCCCGCCGGAACGGCTCGGGTCGTGTTCGCCCGGACGTCCGAGCCGCCCTGCTTCTCGGTCATCGACATCCCGGCGACGATCCCGCGCTTCTCCGTCGGCACCCGCAGCCCGAAGTCGTACGACGGGGAGGTGAGCAGCGGCTCGTACACCTCGGCGAGGTCCGGCTGGACGCGCAGCGCGGGCACGGCGGCGTACGTCATCGAGACCGGGCACAGGTGACCGGCGTCGGCCTGCCCCCACACGAACACCTTGGCCGCGCGCGCCACGTGGGCGCCGGGCCGCTCGTTGCGCCAGGGCGCGGCGCCCAGGCCGTGCCGTACGGCCACGTCCATCAGGGAGTGCCAGTACGGGTGGAACTCGACCTCGTCGATCCGGTGGCCGTACCGGTCGTGGGTGTGGAGGACGGGGGAGTGGCGCTCGGCGAGCCGCCCCCACTCCTGGGCCTCCGCGCCGCCGGCCCGCGCCCCCAGCGCGCGGACCTCCGCCTCGGCCCAGCCGGCGCCCTCCCGGCGCAGCGACTCCAGGAGCGCGGGGTCGGCGGAGACGTCGTGGCCGGTCAGCGGGGGGACCTGGTTGGTGACCTCATGCGTGGTCGGCATCGGGGGCTCCCAGTGCTCGCAGGGTGAAGGTGACGAGTGCGGGTACGGTGCCGGGGCCGACGGACCCCTCCGCCAGCGGACCGACGAGCGCCTCGGCGCCCGCTCCGACCAGCGCCGAGGCCGTCAGGACGGGGTCCTGGGGCGGCAGCTCGCCCGCGCGGACGCCCTCCGCGATCCGGGCGGCGAACACGTCCCGGAAGGCGCGCCGGAAGACGAGCCGTTCCGCGTCCACGGCCGGGTCGACGGGCTCGGCGAGCAGCGCGTAGGCGAGGCGCGGCGATTTCAGGGCGCGCCGGGCGAAGGTCTCGACCACGGCGACCACCCGCTCGGCCGCCGTGCGGTGCGCGGGGTGCCCGGCCGCCTCGGAGACGGCCGCGACCTCCCGGCGGACCACGGTCCTGAAGAGTTCGACAGCGAGTTCGGCCTTGCCGTCGAAGTGGCGGTACACGCTGCCGGTGGCGATCCCGGCCCGGGCGGCGACGGCCGCCACGGTGCAGCCCGCGTATCCCCGCTCGGCGAGCAGTCCGAGCGCCGACTCCACGACGGAGGCGCGCTGGGCGTCGAGCCGGGCCTGGACGGCGGGGGTGCGTCGGTAGGGCACGGAAGGAGTGAAGCAGTGATTCAGTTCTTCCTCAAGGGTCCGGACGGCGCCGTTTCCGGAGCGCTCGCCGCCGGGTGCGTCCGCCGGACCCGGCGCGCCCGGCGGGACGCACCCGGCCGGGCGGCAGGCGGATTCCCCGGGGGCCGGGCCCCGCCCCCTCCCGGCCCGGGGACGCCGAACGGGCCCGTACGGACCCCGGCCGGAGTCCGTACGGGCCCGTTCCGGGCGGAAGGCGTCAGCCGGTGAAGACCTCGACCAGGGACCAGATCGCGAGCCCCGCCATGCACACGCCGCCGACGCGCTGGACGGTCTTGAGGGGGACGCGCTTCGCGATGAAGCGCCCCGCGACCAGGGCGAGGGCGGAGACGCTCATCAGGGCGGCGAGCGAACCGATCGCCGTGGACCAGGTGCCGTTGGTGGCGGCCAGGTTGGCGGTGGTGATCTGGGTCAGGTCGCCCCACTCGCTGATGAAGACGGCGGTGAACGCGGTCGAGAAGACGGGCCAGAAGCCGGTGACCGTCCGGCCGCCGGTGTCGTCGTCCTCGTCGTCGTCCCCGCCGCGCAGCAGCATGAAGGCGCCGAAGCCGAACAGCAGCGCCGAGACGAGTTTGACGATCCACCCCGGGAGCAGCCCGAGCAGGCTGCCGGCGCCGACGGCGATGGCGACGTGGGCCAGGAAGGCGGTGGAGGTGCCGATCCACACGTACAGGGGACGCATGCGCGTTCCCATGGCGAGGGACGCGAACATCGTCTTGTCGGGAAGTTCGGCGAGGAAGATCAGCCCGAAGGCGGTGAGGATCGCCAAGGGGTCGAGGTGCATACCGGGGCTCTCTGCTCGGTCCGGGCCCCGGGCCCGTACGACGCCTCGGCGGGCGACGGGAGGACCACTCGGCCCGGCATGACGGACCACGCCCACGGAAGCGCGGGCGTGGTTGATGCCTGGCCGAAGGTCTCGCCCGTCCACGTCGTCCGTGGACCCGGCCACCGGGAACCCGGGGGTTCCAGTGTGTCGACGACCGGTTCGCGGGGCTACTCCCCTTCGCTGCCGCCAGTCTAACGGACCGCGGCACGGCAGGGAGCGGGCACCGTCTGCCCGGTCCCGGTGGACGGGGCCCGTGGACGAGGACGGCGAGGGGCGCGAGGGTCACGACGGCGGCGAGGGCCCCGCCCGGCGGTCCGGCGTACGGCCGCGAGGAGACCGGGGCCCGCCGGCCCTACGCCTCCGGGACCCCGGCGCTCCCCGGGTGCCCGCCGGGTCCCGCCCGGTGGCGGGCCGCCTGTTCGGCGGCGGTCAGAACGGCTTCGACGGCCGTGTCGTAGACCGCCTTCTCGTCGACCAGGGCCAGCGCTTCGGCGTGTGCCCGGGTCGCCGGACAGTCCGCGGCCGGCAGCCGGGTGTAGAACCGGGTCCAGGTGGCGGCGTCCTTGGCGCGGTCCTCGGGGGGGGAGCGAGAGGAGCGCGGCGGAGCCGGCGCAGAGCCCGAGGACCGTCTCGACGAAGGTCCGGTAGAACAGCGCCACCCGGTCGGGAGCGAGTCCCGAGCGGGCGAAGCCGGAGAGGAGCAGCTCCACCATCCGGTGTTCGGCGGGCCCTCCGGTGGTACGGGCGAAGGTCAGGGTGGTGATCGCCGGGTAGCGGGTCTGGACCCGCCACGTGACCTCGGCGACGCGGCGCAGCGCATCCTGCCAGGACTCCGTCCCGGGCGTCTCGCCGATCTCGTCGAGCGCCAGCTCGATGGTGCGCTCGCACAGGGCGATCAGGAGTTCGTCCTTGTCGCGGAACAGCCGGTAGAGCGCGGTCACGTCGACGTCGAGTTCCTGTGCGAGCCGACGCATGGTGAGGCCGGTGGGGCCGTCCCGCTCGGCGACCCGGAACGCGGCCTCCACGGCCTCCTCCGGACGCAGACTCCTGCGCGCCCGCCGCCGGCGCGGCCCGCCGGTCTCCTCCCCGGCGCTCCGGGAGTCCCCGGTCGCGGTCCTCTTCGCCATCGCTCTCCTCGGTCGGGGCCGCTCCGGGCTGCCGGTCCACGACCCTACAACGGATGACCACCAGAAGTTGGCAACAGTATTGACAACACTGTTTCGCATCGGGTTCCGTGGTCCGCGCCCGACCCGGATCCCTCTCTTCCGGTCCGGTTTCCTTCCGCCCGACGAATCAGGAACCCCGTGAGCAGGTACCTCCGTGTCGCCCTCGTCCAGACGTCCGAGGAGAACCTCGACCAGTTCGCCGACGGGCTGCGGGCCCGCATGAAGTCGCCCAACGCGGCGGAGCTGGTCGTCTACCCCGAGCTGCACCTGTGCCCGGCGGGAGCCGCCGCGGACGTCGAGGAGTACTACGCGGCCCACGCCCAGCCCCTCGACGGCCCGCGCGGAAAGGCCCTCTCCGGCCTCGCCCGCGAGCTGGGGATCTGGCTCGTCCCCGGCACCGTCCTGGAACGGGACGAGGACGGGAACGTCTACAACACGGCCGTGGTCTACGACCCGCGGGGCGAACTCGTCGCGACCTACCGGAAGATCTTCACCTGGCGCCCCTACGAGCCGATGTGCGCGGGCCGGGAGTTCGTCGTCTTCGACATGCCCGGCACCGGCAGGATCGGCCTGTCGATCTGTTACGACAGCTGGTACCCGGAGGTCACCCGGCACCTCGCCTGGATGGGCGCCGAACTCGTCCTCAACCTCGTGCAGACCACCACGACCGGCCGCGCGCAGGAGATCCCGGTCAACCTGGCGAACGCCATCGTCAACCAGATCTGGGTGGCCAGCGTGAACGGGGCCGCCCCGACCGCCGAGGGCCGGAGCCTTCTGATCGACCCCGAGGGACACGTCCAGGCCGCCGCCGTCGGCACGGAGGACACCACTCTGCTCGCCGTCGTCGACCTCGACCGCGTCCCCGCCGCGAGGAAGCACGGCACCGGCGGCGACTCCTGGCCCTGGGACCACTTCGCCCCCGGCGACACCCCCCTGGAGCTGCCCCTCTACAACGGCCGCATCGACCCGGCAACCTGGCGGCCCGCGATCTCCCCCGAGACCCCGGCCGGGCTGCGCCCCGCCGGTCCGGCCGTTTTCCGCCGTCCGGCCGTCGAGGGCGAGGAGCCGTGACCGGGACCGGGCCGGGCGCGGGCGGGGACACGGTGCCCACCGGCCGGGGCCTGACGGACGGGCCCCGTGCCGCGCCACCGGGTCCGTACACGAAGCCCCCGGCCGGCGCCCCGGGGCCCCGGGAGCGGAGGAGAACCTCAGGGGCGGTACGGGACGTTCGCCCGTGCCCAGTCGGCCAGCACCCGCGCGCACCCGGCGACCGAATCGCGCCAGGTGCGCGCGGCGCCCTCCCCGGCCTCGTCGCTGACGTGCTTCACCAGGCGCAGCGGCACCCCGGCCGTCGCGGCGACGTGCGCGAGGGCGTACCCCTCCATGTCGACGAGGGCCGCCCGCTCCGCGAGCCGGGCACGGGCGGCCTCGTCCGAGATGAACGTGTCCCCGGTCGCCAGGACCGTGTCGCCGCCGTCCGGCAGCGTCAGCGGCGCCCCGTACGACTCGCCCGTGAGCATCGCGAGCAGCCGGCCGTCGAAGTCGTGCTGCACCACGGTGCCGACGACGTGCGTCCCGGTCAGACCGGGACGCAGGGCCCCGGCCGTCCCCAGGTTGACGATCCCGGACGGCCGGGGCCCCCGGCCGAGCACGGTCGCGAGGGCGGTCGCGGCGTTCACCTTGCCCATGCCGGTGAGCAGGACCGGCAGCTCCGTGTCGAGGAACTGCGCCTCCTCCTTGACGGCGAGGACCAGCAGGGGGCGGTCGGCCGCGATCTCTCCCAAGAGTTCCATGGGTGCCACGCTAGTTCGAAGGACCGCCCGTCGTACAACCGGCCGGGTCGTTCCTCCCGGCGGCCCGGACCGCCCCCGCCCCCCCCCGGCGCCCGTCACCCCCGCCCCACCCGTTCGGCCGCATCCCGCGATGCCGTGCCGCCCGGCCGGGTACCTCACGTGGCATGCCCCCCACACCCGGTCCGCCGCACGACGGTGCCCCCACCGAACACGGCCACTGGTTCCCGCGGCTCCACGCCCGTGTCGCCTCCTCCTCCGCCGCCGTCGCGTGGAACCGGGGCCGCGCCATGGAGCTCATGCACCGCGCCATGGGCTTCGCGGCGCTCAGCCTGCTCACCCTCGTCCCCCTCCTCATCGTCGTCGCGGCGGCCGACCTCGCCAGCGGCCAGGGCTTCGCCCGCTGGCTCATCCAAGGCCTCGGCGTCTCCGAGGTCTCCCAGGAAGAGGTCGAACGGCTCTTCGGGCAGCCGGGACAGGCCCTCCAGCGCACCACCGCCTTCGGCCTCGCCGCCCTCGCCGCCTTCGGCGTCACCTTCGGCTCCGCCGTGCAGACCGGGTACGAACGGGTCTGGGACCTCCCCACCGCCCGCTGGCACACCATGTGGCGGCACGTCGTCTGGCTCGCCGTCCTCGTCGCGGCCCTCCTCCTCTTCGTCGCCTTCCCCGCTCCCGAGAACGCCTCCGCCGCCGTCACCGCCGCCGTCGCCCTCGGGGACCTCGCCGGCACCTTCGTCTTCTTCTGGTGGTCCCAGCGCCTCCTCCTCTGCGGCCGCATCAGCTGGCGCGCGCTCGCCCCCGGGGCCGTCCTCACCGCGCTCGGCCTGCTCGGCCTGCGGCTCTTCTCCCAGATCGTCTTCTCCCCCCTCATCGCCTCGAACACGGTGACGTACGGCGAGTTCGGCACCGTCCTCGTCCTCCAGTCCTGGCTCGTCGGCGTCGGCTTCGTCGTGTACGGGAGCGCCCTCGTCGGCCGTCTCGTCCACGAACACCTCGTCGGGCGCCGCCTGCGCCGCCGCCGGCCGAACGGCGCGTGACCCGGCCCCGGCACCGCCCGGTCGCGCGGGAGCACGCTCACACGATCCGGTGATCCGCCCGCGAGCGGCCGGCCGGACCCTTCCGGGCCGCTTGGATGGGGACGTCCACCGCTCCGCCGAGAGAGAGCCGCCCATGACGCACACCTGGCTGCCGCCCGCCGAGTACGTCGCGACCCTGCCGAGAGCGACGGCGTACGCCTGCCTCTACTTCACCGATACCCGGGGCCGCCCCTTCCAGCTGCGCTCCACCTACGACTCCGGGCTGTGGCAGTGGCCCGGCGGCAACATGGACCCGGGGGAGACCCCCTGGGAGACGGCGGTGCGCGAGTGCCACGAGGAGACCGGGATCACCTTCACCGGAGAACCCCGCCTCCTCGTCACCCACTTCACGACCGACCGGGGCGACGAGTGGCCCGCCAACCACATCGGCTTCGTCTTCGACGGCGGCGGGCTGACGGACGAGCAGATCGCCGCCGTCGTCCTCGACCCGCACGAGCACAGCGAGTACCGCCTGCGCACCCTCGACGAGTGGGAGCGGGAGATGGAGCCGGTCGAATTCACCCGCCTGGCGGCGGTCGACCGCGCCCGCGCGACCGGCACGTCCGTGTACCTGGAGGACGGCCCCGAGCAGGGCTGACCCCCGGTGGTACGGCGGCCCGGCCGCCCGCGCGGCCCGGCCGCGCCCCGCACCGCACGCCGGACGGCACCGGCCGCGGCCGTACGGAGCCGCCCGGCGTGCGGTAGAAGTGCGCCATGTGCTGGAGCGCGACGGCCGACCTCTGGGCGGGCCTCGGGATCGGCGCCGCGGGCGTGGCCTCCCTCGCCTCCGTACGCCGTCCCGGGGACGCGCCGCTCGCCGCCCTGCCCCTGCTCCTCGGCGCCCACCAGCTCCTGGAGGCCGCCGTCTGGCACGGCGGCGGCGGGGCCGGGCCCGCCACCCTCGCCTGGGCCGTCGTCGCCCTGCCCCTGCTGCCCCTCTGGGTGCCGGCCGGCGTCCTGGCCGCGGCCCGCCCCGCCGACCGGCCGCGCCTCCTGGCGCCACTCGTCCTCGGCCTCGCGACCTCGGGGTACCTCGCCCACCGGCTCGCCACCCGCCCCGTCACCGCCGAGATCCGCGGCCACACCCTCGGCTACGCCGTCGACCTGCCGTACGCGCCCCCGGTCCTCGCCGCGTACCTCCTCGCCACCGTCGGCGCCCTGCTCCTCGCCCGCGACCGGCTCCTGCGGCTCCTCGGACTCCTGACCGGGGCCGGGGCGGCCGTCTGCGCCCTCCTCTGGACCACCGAGTTTGTCTCCACCTGGTGCGCCCTCGCCGCGGTGGCCTCCCTGCTGCTGCTCACCTGGACACGGCGCCGGGCCGGCCCCGGCACGCGTCCGATCCGGTCACGCCCGTAACCCTCCCGGCCGCTCCACAGTTGACCAGGCCATGAAGAAGCGCAGCATGCTCGCCATCGCCTCCCTCGCCGCGGGCGTCGTCACCGCCCTCGTCACGCCCCCGCCGCAGGCGAACGCCGCCGTCGAGAGCCCGCTCGGGGGCGCCACCGGCCTCCTCCAGGAGGACCGGGGCGTCGAGAGCGTCCTCCACGACACCGTCCAGGGGGCCGAAGGCACCCTCCCGGCCCCGGAGGCCGGCGGACTGCTCTGACCCCGCCCCGTCCGCCCGGCGTCCGACGACGCGAACGGTGCCCCGCGCCCCACGGGCGGCGGGGCACCGGCGTGCCGTGACACGGGAGGGGCGGCCCGTGCGCGCCCGGCGCGCGAGTAATGACAGGATGGACCCCATGAGCGACAACGTGTACTTCGACATCTCCATCAACGACGAGCCCGCGGGACGCATCGTCTTCAAGCTGTTCGACGACGTCGTCCCGAAGACGGCGCGGAACTTCCGCGAGCTCGCCACCGGTGAGCACGGCTTCGGTTACGCCGGCTCCCCGTTCCACCGCGTCATCCCGCAGTTCATGCTCCAGGGCGGCGACTTCACCCGGGGCAACGGCACCGGCGGCAAGAGCATCTACGGCGAGAAGTTCGCGGACGAGAACTTCCAGCTGAAGCACGACCGCCCGTTCCTGCTCTCGATGGCCAACGCCGGCCCGGACAGCAACGGCTCGCAGTTCTTCATCACCACGATCGTCACCGACTGGCTCGACGGCAAGCACGTCGTCTTCGGCGAGGTCGTCGAGGGCCAGGACCTGGTCAAGAAGATCGAGGGTCTCGGCTCCCGTTCCGGTGCCACCAGCGCCACCATCAAGGTCTCGGAATCCGGCGTCGTGAAGGTCTGATCGCCTTCCGGAGCCGAGCGGAGGGCCCCGTGCCCCCGCTCGCCCATCCGGCCGGGGCGGGAACGCGGACACGCGTCCCCGCCCCGCCGCGCGTGTGGGCGGCAGTGCCCGGAGGGCTCAGTCCCCGGAGGGACCCCGCTCCCCGAAACGCCGCTCGAACCTGGCGATCCTGCCCTCCGTGTCCACCGTCCGGGCCTTGCCCGTGTAGAACGGGTGGCTCTCGGAGGAGATCTCGACGTCGATCACGGGATACGTGTTGCCGTCGTCCCACTCGATGGTCCGGTCGCTGGTCGCGGTGGAACGGGTGAGAAACGCGTACCCGGCCGAGCGGTCGCGGAAGACCACGGGGCCGTACTCGGGCTGCTTGTCCTGCTGCACGTGTCCTCCTCGGGCTGCCGCCCTGACTGGTCCGGCCTGATCGGCACGGCAGCCCCCAGCCTCCCCGGCGGCACGCCCTCCGACCAGCGCCACGGGCCCGACCGGGTGACGGACGCCTTCCCTCCCAGCCGTACGGAAACGGTTCTCCCGGCCCCGTGCGCGGGACCGGGCCGCCGGGGAGCGGCGGACGCCCCCAGAAGGTGCCGCCCGCCGTCCGAATCCCCCAGGCGGCGCCCGCGCACGAGTGACCGTCCGCCCGCGCCCGTCGCGTGCCGGGCCGCCGCCCCGGCGCGTACCCGTCCTCCGGTACGAGGAGCGAGGTGGGCAACCCGATCGGACCGGGCGAGGTCACGCCCGCCCTGCGGGGCTTCGCACCGGGCGTCCTCGCCCCGGGCGCCGACCCCCGGTCCCTCACCGTCGCGGCGCCGCCTCCCCGTCCCGCGAAAGGAGGTGCCCCGGCCCCGGCGGGCCGCGCGTCCTACCCTGGAAGGGCGGAAGGGGACGGGCCCGCCGTCCCTTCCCGGTCCGGGCGAGCGGCGCGGAACGGATTCCTTCCGGATCCCCGTGGGGGCCCTTCCGCCCGGGCGGAAGGGCGGTGCCCCATGTTCTTCGTCGATCGCGGCGACGCGGGACGGCGGCTCGCCGCCCGGCTGGACCGTTTCGAGGGCGACGACGTCGTGGTCCTCGGCCTCCCGCGCGGGGGCGTGCCGGTGGCGGTCGAGGTCGCCGCCGCCCTCGACGCGCCGCTCGACATCTGCCTCGTCCGGAAGCTGGGCGTGCCGCGGCGGCCCGAGGTGGCGATGGGCGCGCTCGGCGAGGGCGGTGTACGGGTGCTCAACGAACGGGTGCTCCGCGAGGCCGGCGTGGACGGCCGCGGCCTCGTCGTCGTGGAGGAGCGCGAACTCGCCGAACTGGAGCAGCGGGCCCGCCGCTACCGGGGCAGCCGTCCCTCCGTGCCGCTGGACGGCCGGACGGTGCTGGTCGTCGACGACGGGCTGGCCACCGGAGCCACGGCCGTGGCCGCCTGCCGGGTGGTCCGCGCGCGGGGCGCGGCCCGGATCGTCCTCGCGGTCCCGGTCGCACCGGCCGGCTGGACGGCTCGCCTCGCCGGCGAGGCCGACGAGACCGTCTGCCTCCACGCGCCGGAGGGGTTCCGGGCGGTCGGCCAGTTCTACCGGGACTTCCCGCAGACGCCGGACGCCGAGGTGCTCGCCTGCCTGGACCGGAGCCGGACCGCGCACGGGCACGGCGTCCGGGGCGCGGAGGTCCGCGCCCCCGCCCCGGGACAGGCGGAGGTGCGGATACCGGTCGGGGGAACCGCTCTCGCCGGTCGTCTCGCCGTACCCGAAGGGGCCGTCGGCGTCGTCCTGTTCGCCCACGGCAGCGGCAGCGGTCGCCACAGCCCGCGGAACGGGGCCGTCGCCGAGGCGCTCGGCGGGGCCGGTCTGGGGACCCTCCTGTTCGACCTGCTGACCGAGGAGGAGTCGGCCGACCGGGCACGGGTCTTCGACACCGCGCTCCTCGCCGGCCGGCTCACCGGGGCCACGGACTGGCTGGCCGGACGGCTCGGCGCGGAGTTCCCGCTCGGCTACTTCGGCGCGAGTACGGGAGCGGCGGCCGCGTTGCGGGCGGCGGCGGCCCCCGGGTCGACCGTCGGCGCCGTCGTCTCGCGCGGTGGCCGGCCGGACCTGGCCGCCGACCACCTGGGCCGGGTGCGGGCCCCGACCCTCCTGGTGGTGGGCGGCGAGGACCCGCTGGTCCTGGACCTCAACCGGCGGGCCCGGTCCCTGCTGCGCTGCGAGAACCGGCTGGCCGTCGTGGAGGGCGCCACCCACCTCTTCGAGGAGCCCGGTGCCCTGGAGGAGGTGGCGGAGCTCGCCGCCTCCTGGTTCACCGGGCACTTCCGCGCACGGGAGGTCAGTACGCCCCGTTGACGTTGTCGATGGAGCCGTAGCGGTCGGCCGCGTAGTTGCAGGCGGCGGTGATGTTGGCGACCGGGTCGTACAGGTCCATGGCCGTGCCCGGCACGTGGTAGGCGAGGAAGGTCGGCTCGATGACCTGGAGGAGGCCCTTCGAGGGGGTGCCGTTGACGGCGTTGATGTCCCAGTTGTTGATGGCCAGCGGGTTTCCGGAGGACTCCCGCATGACGTTGCGGTGGATTCCCTCGTAGGAGCCGGGGATGCCGTGCCGGGCCATGACGTCCAGCGACTCGCGGATCCAGCCGTCGAGGTTGTCGGCGTAGCCGGTGGCAGCAGCCGCCTGAACCCGGGCGGGGACGGCGCGGGCGACGGCGGGGGTGGCCGCGGCGCCGGAGGCGCCCGTGCCGGTGGCGACGGCCGGGGTGGCCGTGCGGCGCTCGGAAGGCTTCGCCCGTTCGGCCGAAGAGGAATTCTTCGCCTTCGGGGCGGCCTTCGTCCCGGTCCCGCTCCCGGTCTCCGCCTGCCCGGGGGCGATCTTCGCGGAATTCCGATGAATCGTCAGTTCCAGGCCGGGGTGAATGAGTGACGGATTGTCACCCACGACGCTCCGGTTGGCGCGGTAAAGGCTCTTCCAGCCCCCCTGAATTCCCTTCTTGCGGGCGATCAGGGAAAGCGAGTCACCGCTCGTGACGGTGTAGGTGCGCGTGGCGGCCGGGGCGGCCGGAGTGGTGGCGGTCGCCGGTGCGGCGGGGGCGGTGAACACCGTGGCCGCGATGTCCGGCGTTCCGGTGGCGGGCGTGGCGCCGGCCGTGGCGGGCACGATCAGCGGCAGGGTCAGAGCGGCCCCACCTGTACCGATCAGGGCCATACCACGGGAGATGTGGATGCGGCGGGGGCGGCGGTGCTTGCCGTGTGCGGGCATGACGGATTCCTCTCCGGCGCCTGCGGGGTGAGCTGTCGGGTTCGGACGGGAGATGTCCGGCCGCGAGCACGCGGCTTCACCCCGAGCCGTTCCGGATTCCGGACCGGCGTATTCGTGGGTCCCCCGCTCCTGCCGTCGGGTGAAAAGGGAAGGTTCCCGAGCGGCGGCAGGATTAGGCGTTCCGCTCGAATGGAGGTGACCGTAGGCCAGCAATGCGACGAATAACAAGAGGATCAATGCGGCGCTCTTCGGTAAAGGATCTCCGCATTCGTTCCGGTCAAGATCGACCGGATGGCGGGGGCGCCGAATCTCCTTGTGCGGCAAGGGTCCGGGGAGGGGCGCGGCAGATCGTGGGACCCGGGGAGTGAGTCGCGTCACCCGAACGACTATGTCCTATATGCGCCGTGTTTCCCTTGTTCGGCGTAAAGGGGATGAAAGTTCCCGAGGGGGTATTCATTCATCGAATGACTGCTTTATCTGCATTCCATGACACGTGCTGCCATAGCTGGCAAAGCGGACATTTCTCCTGGAGGATGGAAGGCCCGACCCAGGAGCCGCCCCGATGTCCCCCTCCGCCCCCTCGCCCGGCCCTGCCCCCCTGACCTGCCCCGACGCCCTCGACCGCGAGGCGGCCGCCCTTTACGAGACCGCCGTCTGGCAGCGGATCGTCACCGACTGGACGACGGGGGAACCGCCCGCGTCGGCTCCGTCGCGGGAGCGGAGCTGGCGGGACCTGCTCAGCGTGCCGGTGGACCGGCTCGTGGCCGACGCGCTCGACGCGTTGCCCGCGCCCCTCCCCGCCGAGCGCCGCCTCCCCGGACGGCTCGGGGCCGTGCTGCCGGACCGCCTGCACGCCTGGCGCCGCATCGGCCGGGCCGAGCTGCGCCCCTCGGTCCACCTCGGCTACGCGCGCCTCGTCCTGACGGAGTGGGGCTGGCAGAACGCCCCGTACAAACTGCGGAACAGGCGCGGGGCCCGGTGCGTCTGCGGGGCCCTCCTCGCCGCCCACCGCCTCGGCTACGGCGGTGCGGACACCATGAACGAGGCCGCCGCCTGGATCATGACCGAACTCCGGTCGCGGGGATGGCGGGACCTCATCGGCCCGTGGAACCGCGCCCCCGGCCGTACGGCCGCCGACGCCGTGGCCCTCCTCGACGCCACGATCCGGCGGGCCGCGCACGCCGGCCGCTGACGCCGCCGTCCGGACGCCGGAGCGGCAGGGCGGGGGAGGGGCACCCCGGACGTGCTGACGTGCTGACGTGCGGACGTGCGGCGACCGCCGGGTCGGCCCCCGGAGCCCGGGGGTTCCGGGCCGGGTGCCGGTCCCGCCGCGCGCCGACGGGTGCGGCGGGATCAGGCGGTGAGGACCTTCACCCCGGCCTCGGTGAGCCGGGAGACCGCCTCCGGGGCGATGTCGGTGTCCGTCACCAGCACGTCGATCCGCTCCAGACCGCAGATCCGCGCGAACGCCCGGCGTCCCAGCTTCGAGGAGTCGGTGACCACGACGACCCGGCTGGCCCGCTCCACGAAGAGCCTGCTGATGCTCGCCTCGTCCTCGTGGTGCGCCATCGCGCCCAGTTCGGCACCGATCCCGTCGACGCCGAGGACCACCACGTCGAGCACGACCTCGTCGAGCACCCCGGCCGCCAGCGGGCCGACCAGCTCGTAGGTCTGCGGGCGCGCGACACCGCCCGTGGCGACGATCTTGATCTGGGGGCGCACCGCCAGCTCGCCCGCGATGTTGAGCGCGTTGGTGACCACGGTCAGGGCCGGTCCGGCGGACCCCGCCGATCCCGGGGCCTCGTCGCGTCCGCCCGCGCATCGCAGTGCCAGCGCCCGCGCCACCTCCGTCGTCGTCGTGCCGCCGTTGAGCCCGACCACCTCGCCGGGGGCGACCAGGCCGGCCGCCGCCTCCGCGATCCGCTTCTTCTCCGGTGCGCGGCGCGCCGACTTGTACCGCAGGGGAAGTTCGTACGACACGCCGTGCGCGACCGCGCCGCCCCGCGTCCGTGCCAGGAGTCGCTGCCCGGCCAGCTCGTCGAGGTCCCGGCGGATCGTGGCCGCCGAGACGTCGAGGGCGGCCGCGGCCTCCTCCACCTCGACCTTCCCCGAGACCGCCAGTAGTTCGAGGAGCGCGTTCCACCGCTCGTGCTTGGACATGGGTCCCTCCCTCCCGGTCGTGCGAGCGTCCGATTCTAGCCGCCGGGGCGTGAAAGTTCTGGAAGAAATGTGCTCGCTTCTGCTTGAATGATGAGAGCTTCGCGCATCTTCTTTCAAAAACTCGCAGCACTTCTGCAAGGAGACCGGCATGAGCACCACCCGCACCGCCCTGGAGATCGACTCCCAGCCGGCGACCTGGCGACAGGCGGCCCGCACCCTGCCCCAGCACACCGCCGCCCTTCCCCGGCGGGGCGAACGGGTCGCGGTGATCGGCTGCGGCACCTCCTGGTTCATGGCCCTGGCCTACGCCGAACTGCGCGAGACCGGCGGCCACGGCGAGACCGACGCCTTCGCGGCCTCCGAGTTCCCCCACGGCCGTCACTACGACCGGGTCGTGGCGATCACCCGGTCCGGCACCACCAGCGAGGTGCTCGCCGTCCTCTCCCGGCTGCGCGGCACCGTGCCCACGGGCGCGATCACGGCGGACCCCGCCACCCCGGTGATGGACCTCGCCGACGAGGTCGCCGTCCTGGACTTCGCGGACGAGGAGTCGGTCGTCCAGACCCGGTTCGCCACCACCGCGCTCGCCCTCTTCCGCGCCCACCTGGAGGCCGAGGACGCCCTCCCCGAGGGGGTGGCCACCGTCGAGGAGGCCGCCCGCGACGCCGAGCGGGCGCTCGCCGCCCCGCTGGACGAGAACGTCCGCACGGCCGAGCAGTTCACCTTCCTCGGCTCCGGCTGGACCTACGGACTCGCCCTGGAGGCCGGCCTGAAGATGCGCGAGGCGGCGGGCGCGTGGACGGAGGCGTACCCGGCGATGGAGTACCGCCACGGCCCGATCAGCATCACCGGCCCCGGCCGGGTCGCCTGGGGCTTCGGCACCCTTCCCGCCGGGCTCGCGGAAGACGTGCGGAAGGTCGGCGGCGTCCTCTCCGAGAGCGACCTCGACCCGCTCGCGGACCTCGTCCGGGCCCAGCGGCTCGCCGTCGCCGTCGCCGAGGCGCGCGGCCTGAACCCGGACACCCCCCGCAACCTGACCCGCTCCGTGGTCCTCTCCGGCGTCCATGCCTGAGCCCCGCCCCACCGCCGAACGCAGCCCGGGAGAAGAGGAACCATGCCGCTGACGCCCACCGACGAGATCACCCGCCGCGCCCGCGCGGCGGGCACCGGAGTGGGGGCGTTCAACGTCCTCCAGCTCGAACACGCCCAGGCCATCGTCGCCGGCGCGGAGAGCGCCGACCGGCCGGTCGTCCTCCAGATCAGCGAGAACACCGTCCGCTACCACGGCGCCCTGGAACCGGTGGCCCTCGCCTCCCTGGCCGTCGCCCGCGCCGCCAAGGTCCCGGTCGCCGTCCACCTCGACCACGCCGAGAACCCCGACCTCGTCCGCGAGGCGATCGGACTCGGCCTGAGCTCCGTCATGTTCGACGCCTCGAAGCTCCCCTACGACGAGAACGTCGCCGCGACCCGCGAGGTCGTGGAGGAGTGCCACCGCCACGGCGTCCGGGTCGAGGCCGAACTCGGCGAGGTCGGCGGCAAGGGCGGCGCCCACGCCCCGGGCGTGCGCACGGACCCGGAGGAGGCCCGCGCCTTCGTCGCCGCCACCGGGGCCGACGCCCTCGCGGTCGCCGTCGGCAGCTCCCACCGGATGCTGACGCGGGACGCGGTCCTCGACTTCGACCTCATCGCCCGCCTGCGCGCCGCGGTCGACGTCCCGCTGGTCCTGCACGGCTCCTCGGGCGTCTCGGACGCGGACCTCACCGCCGCCGTCCAGGCCGGCATGACCAAGGTGAACGTCTCCACGCACCTCAACAAGGCGTTCACCGGGGCCGTCCGCGCCCATCTCGCGGACCACCCCGACACGGTCGACCCCCGTCACTACCTGGCCCCGGCCCGCGCGGCCGTGGCCGGGGAGGTCGCCCGCCTCCTGACGGTCCTGTCCCCGGTCTGACCCCTGCCCCCGCCCGGCCCCGTCGCCCCGGGCGGGGACACCGGCGCCCGCACCAGGACCGCCTCCGTCACGGCGGCGGTCCTGGTACGGGCGCCCCGCGCGGGGCCGGGACCGGCTCGCCCGCGCCCCGGGGCCCGCACCCGGCGTGGCCTGCGCGAACGGGCGGGCGGCGGGCGCCGGGCCCGTGGGAGGACGTCCCTCACGGGTTCAGTACGATGCGGTCGCTCGACAGATGTCCCGGGGAACCTCACGGGCCGTCACGCCCCAGTCCCGGAAAAGACACCGCCCATGAGCCGCCCGCCCGTTCCCTCCCCTCCGTCGCCGGACCCGGCGGCCCCCGGCCCCCGTTGGTGGCTGACCGTCCGCGCCCGCGTCGGCTTCTTCCTCGCCGTCCCCGTACTGGGGCTGATCAGCCCGTACCTGGGATGCGTGATGATGGTCGTCGCGATCGTCCTGGTCTGGAAGGACCATTCCTGGAGCAGGGGCGTGAAGGTGGCCGCCACCGTGGTGGCGCTCGCGCTGCTCGGCTCGGTCGCCCCGGACCCGCCCGAGGACGGGACGCCGCCCACCGCGGCGCGGACGGACGGGAAGACCGCGGTGGGCGCGGACACGGTGCGCGTCCCGGTCCGGACGACGCCGCCCTCGCCGTCGCCGACCCCCAGGCCCCGCCCCACCGCGAAGGACTACCGGGGCATGTCCCTGGACGACGCGCGGAAGGCCGCGGAGGCCGCCGGGTTCGGGGTGGACGAGCACGACGCGTCCGACGAGGACAAGAGCATCTGGATGCGGCTCAACTGGACCGTCTGTTTCCAGCGCACCGGCTGGATCTCGTCCGGCACGAAGGTGATCGACTTCGGCGCGGTGAAGAAGGGCGCCCCCTGCCCCCGGGAGGACGGCGGCGCGATCCCCTGGCCGACCATGCCGGACCTGGTCTGGAAGACCTGGAGGACGGCGCACAAGGAGGTCGCCGCCCTCGGGACCGTCCCGGCCGACCGCGTCAGGGCGTCCGCGGCGTACGTCAACGACCAGCTCCCCGACACGGGGGAGTACGACGACTGGCGGGTGTGCGCGAGCGACCCGGCGAAGGGCGGGAACGTCACCGCCGACGCGGGGGTGACGCTCGAACTGACCCACCCGGACAACGGCTGCCCCGAACCCGGCCGGACGGACGGCGACCGGCCGAGCCTGCCGGACCGGGACGACGACGGCGACCCCGACTACCACGACCCCTTCCCCCGCGACCGGCACCGCAACAGCGCCTTCCCGCACGGCCTGCCGGGCGGGTCGGGCGGCTCGTCGAGCAGTGGTGGCGGCAGTGGCGGCGGAGGCGGGGGATGGAACTGCCCGCGTACGCGCTGGTGCTGACGTGACGCCGGGCCCGGACGGCGCAACCCCGCAGCGGTCCTACTGATCTTTTCGTTAGTTGGGTGGGGTTGGCGGGTGGAGGGTGAGGCCGGTGTGGGTGAGGAAGGACCAGGGCAGTTGGGGGTTGGTGTT